>NZ_VFMM01000004.1:0-600000 GCF_006715085.1 Kribbella jejuensis
CGTGGTCGTGGCCGGTGGCGTCGAGCACATGGGCCGGCACCCGATGGGCGAGGGCGTCGACCCGAACCCGCGGATCATCGCCGAGAAGCTCGTCGACACCTCGGCGCTGGTGATGGGCTCGACCGCCGAGAACCTGCACGACCGGTACCCGACGATCACCAAGGAGCGCGCCGACGCGTACGCCGTCGCCTCACAGGAGAAGGCGGCAAAGGCCTACGCGAACGACCTGATCCAGCCGGACCTGGTACCGATCGCGACCCGGTCCGCCGAGCAGGGCTGGGGTTACGCCACCACCGACGAGCCGATGCGGCCGGGCACGACGGCCGAGGACCTCGCCGGACTGAAGACCCCGTTCCGCCCGCACGGCCGGGTGACCGCGGGCAACTCCGCCGGTATCAACGACGGCGCCACCGCGTGCGTACTGACGTCGGCCGAGGCGGCCGAGGAACTCGGGCTGACCCCGAAGATGAAGCTGGTCTCGTACGCGTTCGCCGGCGTCGAGCCGGAGGTGATGGGCGAGGGCCCGATCCCCGCGACCGAGAAGGCGCTGCGGCTCGCCGGACTGACCATCGACGACATCCAGGCCTTCGAGGTGAACGAGGCGTTCGCCGTCCAGGTGCTGGCGTTCCTGGAGCACTACGGGATCGCCGACGACGACCCGCGGGTCAACCCGTACGGCGGTGCGATCGCGTTCGGCCACCCGCTGGCGTCGTCCGGCGTGCGGCTGATGAACCAGCTGGCCAAGCAGTTCGAGCAGCGGCCCGAGGTCCGCTACGGCCTCACCACCATGTGCGTCGGCCTCGGCATGGGCGGGACCGTCATCTGGGAGAACCCCAACTGGGAAGGTGCGGCCGCATGAGTCTGCAGGAACTGATCGACAGCGCTTCCGCCCTGTCGACCGACGAGGTTGTCACACTGGCGCACTCGCGGGACGTCGCACTCCCTGGGAAAGCCGGCCTGATGGCGCTCATCACGCTGGACAACGGGCACGACCACACCAAGCCGAACACGTTCGGGCCGAAGGGCCTGGGCTCGCTGAACGCGGCTCTCGACGCGGCGCTGGCGCGGGACGAGATCGTCGCGATCGGTGTCACCGGTAAGCCGTTCATCCTGGCCGCGGGCGCGGACCTGACCGGCGTACCGAAGCTGAAGGACCGGGAGCAGGCGCTGGCGCTCGGCAAGATCGGGCACGGCGTACTGCGCAAGCTGGTCGACGGCGGCAAGCCGTCGTTCGCGTTCGTGAACGGCGTCGCGCTCGGCGGCGGGCTCGAGGTCGCGCTGCACGCGACGTACCGGACCGTGTCGGTCGCGGCCGGGATGCTGTCGACGCCGGAGGTCTTCCTCGGGCTGATCCCGGGCTGGGGCGGCAACTTCCTGCTGCCGAACCTGATCGGTGCGGACAACGCGGTGAAGGTCGTCGTCGAGAACGCGCTGAACCAGAACAAGATGCTCAGCGGCCCGGAGGCCGTGAAGCTCGGCATCGGCGACGTACTGCTCGACTCGGCCGACTTCCTGGAGCAGTCGCTGCTGTGGGCCTCGCGCGTCCTCACCGGCGCCGTTGTTGTCGCGCGACCCGCGATCGACCGCGGCGAGGCGTGGGACGCGGCCGTTGCCCGAGGCAAGGCTTTCGCCGACGTCAAGGTCAGCGGCGCGGCGCCGGCGCCGTACCGGGCTCTGGACCTGATCGCGGCGGCTCGCGACAACGATCGCGACCGGGGCTTCGCGGCCGAGGACGAGGCGCTCGCGGACCTGATCATGAGCGAGGAGCTGCGCAGCGGGCTGTACGCGTTCGACCTCGTTAACAAGCGGGCCAAGCGGCCGGCCGGTGCGCCGGACAAGTCGCTGGCGCGGCCGGTGAACAAGGTCGGCGTCGTCGGTGCAGGTCTGATGGCGGGTCAGCTCGCGCTGCTGTTCGCCCGCCGGCTCGAGGTTCCCGTCGTACTCACCGATCTGGACCAGGAGCGGGTCGACCGCGGTGTCGGGTACGTGCACGGTGAGATCGACAAGCTGCTCGCGAAGGGCCGGGTGCGCCCGGACAAGGCGAACCAGCTGAAGACGCTCGTCACCGGGTCGGTGGACAAGAGCGTGTTCGCGGACGCGGACTTCGTCATCGAGGCCGTATTCGAGGAGCTGCAGTTGAAGAAGACGATCTTCGCCGACCTGGAGAAGATCATCCGGCCGGATGCTGTGTTGGCGACGAACACCTCGTCCCTGTCGGTGACCGAGATGGCCGCGGACCTGGAGCACCCGGAGCGGGTCGTCGGGTTCCACTTCTTCAACCCGGTCGCGGTGCTGCCGCTGCTGGAGATCATCCGCGCGGATCGCACCGACGACGAGTCGCTGGCGACGGCGTTCGCGGTCGGCAAGAAGCTGAAGAAGTCGTGCGTACTGGTCAAGGACGCGCCGGCGTTCGTGGTGAACCGGCTCCTGACCCGCTTCCTCGGCGAGGTCAGCGCGGCGGTCGACGAGGGTACGCCGATCCCTTCCGCGGACCGTGCCCTGTCCGCCCTCGGTCTCCCGATGCCGCCGTTCGTGCTGCTCCAGCTGGTCGGCCTGCCGGTCGCGCTGCACGTCGCGGAGACGATGAACCGCGCGTACCCCGACCGGTACGCCGTCTCGGAGAACCTCGCCAAGGTCGTTGCCGCCGGCAAGAGCTCGTTCTACATCTGGCCCGAGGGCAAGCCGGTCGTCGACCCCGAGGTCGAGGCACTGGTCACGGTGGGCGACAAGCCGTCCACCCCCGACGAACTCCGCACAAGAGTCCTCACGGCCCTGGCCGAAGAAATCAAGATCATGCTCGACGAAGGCGTAGTAGCCGAAGCCCAAGACATCGACCTCTGCCTGCTGCTGGGCGCCGGCTGGCCCTTCCACCTGGGCGGCATCACCCCGTACCTCGACCGCACAGGCATCGCCGAAAAGGTCAACGGCACCCGCTTCCTCCCCCGAGGCACAGCCAGCCTCTAACAATCCGCTGGGGGCCAGTGCGGCGCCGGAAGCCCGCCCCGGCCCCCAGCAACAACCAACCCGACCCCAAGAACAAAAGACCAAAAACCAAAGCACGCCAAGAAACAAATTTCAGATTGGTGACTGGCTTAGTCACATCACCGGCGGTTCGCCTCAACACCACGGCGCTTGAGTCCACCCCGAAGGATTCGCGCCCATCGAGTCCGTGAACCCGCGAATGTGCACCCACTCACCGGGACGCAGCTCGGGTGGGGTTTCCCCCGCCCAGTAGTTGCTCGGTTGTCAACTCTGCCTGCAGGTGGCGGTGGGCCGACAACTGCACCCACGTGGTAGCCGCCCGCCCCGCCAACGCGCGTGCCCCCGGCGCCCCGCACCTGTCGACCAACGCACCTCGCGCCTCTTCGGCTGACAGCTCTCACCCACCCAGCGGCACCCACACCGGTCGACCGACCCACCTCGCGCATCCTGCGCCGACAGCCCCCGGTCGGCGGCACCGCACCTGCCTACCGATCTACCTGACGGATGCTCGGCTGCCAGTTCCAACCACCGCCCGTAGCTGCTCGGCTTACAGCTCTCCCCCACCCAGCGACACCCACCCTGCCGACTTAACCCACCTCGCGCATCCTGCGCCGACAGCCCTCGGCCAGCGGCCCGCACCTGCGTACCGACCTACCTGACGGATGCTCGGCTGTCAGCTCCATCCACCGCCCGTAGCTGCTCGGCTTACAGCTCTCCCCCACCCAGCGGCACGCACACCTGCCGACCAGCCCACCTCGCGCATCCTGCGCCGACAGCCCCCGGCCGGCGGCCCGCACCTGCCTACCGACCTACCTGGCGGATGCTCGGCTGTCAGCTCTTCCCCACCTGGCGCGTCCCCCGCGGACAGCTCTGCCCACCGGCGGCCCGCGCCCGCCTACCGACCTACTTGGCGGACGCGGGGCCGTCAGCTCCATCCACCGTCCGGTAGCTGCTCGGCTGACAGCTCTTTCCCCACCCGGTAGCCGCTCGGCTGACAGCTCTTTCCCCACCCGGTAGCCGCTCGGCTGACAGCTCTTTCCCCACCCGGTAGGTGCTCGGCTGACAGCTGTTGCTCCACCCGGTAGCCGCTCGGCTGGCAGCTCTTGGCCGCCCGGTAGGTGGTTGGTTGTCAGCCTTTGAAGGTTTTTGTGGAGGCGGCTATTTGAGCAGCCGTTTGGCCGGTGTCCTTCTTCACCACGGATTCGCCGTGTTGGGCCAGGTCGGTGTAGAGAGCGGCCAGTTTTTTCTCGCCGAGTTTGTGGGCCAGGTACTCGATTGTCCACCAGCTCGTCCCATACGCAAGATCCGCGTTGCCGTCGAACGTAGTGCGGTCCGGCAGCGTCTTCAGTTTCGGGAGGTACTGCGACTTCACCCGCTTGCGGTACGGATCGACGGACCAGTGCGGGTCATCTTCGATGGAGCGGCAGCGGACGTACTCCGCCAGCCCCTCGACCGCCCAGATCGGAGCGTTCGTACCCAAAGTAGCCGTGGCGACATGAGTCATCTCATGCACCAGCAGGTCCTTGTCAAGCCTCTTCCGCAGCGCCGGGTTCACCACGATCCGACTGCCGATCGGCCGCCCCATGGGTCGCCCCATCTGCTGCCCCTCGAACAGCGTCACCGCCTTCGCGGCGATCGTCCAACCGTCACCGCTACCAGCGGTCCACAGCGTCGACATCACGCTGTTCTGCGGCATCGCGACCACCATCACGGCCCCGTTCCACGGCCGCTTCCAGTGCTTGCGTACCGACGTCACCGCCTTCTCGGCGACCTGCGCGACCTTCGTCCCGATGCCGGCTTCCTTCTTGTCCACCACCACCGCGACCGTTCCCCGCCGTACGACGACCACCTCGGAGAAGTCCCACGGCTGGTGATGCCCGTCCGCGCTCAGCAACTCGTCAGCGGCGGAGTCGTCGACCAGGACCCACCCACCGGACCGATGCACGAACGAGTACCCGAGATCGGTCTGCACCGGCCGCGGATCCAGCCCGCTCACCTGGTACCGCATCATCACCCGCGTCGAGAACGTCGCCGCCCCGAACTTGTCCACCAGCCCCGGGATCGGCCGGAACACGTCCGCGCTGTAGTACTTCAGCGAACTCAGCCCGAACTTCCGCAGATTCGTGAACAACAACTTCTGCCGCGCGACCAACACCGGCTGCTTCGGATCGACCGCGGCCAGGAACCCCTTCAGATCCCCCTTCAGCACAGCGGCCGCCCGCGCAGCCAGCAGTACGTCGATCGCCTTCTTCCGCGCCGCGTCCTCCGTAGCGGCCGCCGTCGGAGAAGGCGTCACCGCAACTGCGGCGGCCGCGTCACCAGGCGGTACGTCGCGACTCCGGACGACGACAACCGCGCCGGACGCAGCGAGCGCCAGCGCGGCAACGCCCGCGTACAGGCGTTTGTGGTGCTTCATCGGTGGCCCCCTAGGACAGTCGGCCGATCCTACCGGCCGGCCGACCGTCCCTGGGACGAGGATCAGGCTTTCTGGACCTCGCCGGTCTTCTGCTCGATTCCGACTCGGCTCTTCCGGTAGCCGTACAGCGCGTAGAGGGCGAAGCCGAGCACCATCCAGACCAGGAACCGGATCCAGGTCTCGATCGACAGGTTCAGCATCAGGTAGATGCAGATCAGCGCGGCCAGGATCGGGATCACCGGGTTGCCCGGCACCCGGAACGAGCGCTGGATGTCGGGCCGGCTGCGGCGCAGCAGCGGTACCGCGATCGACACCAGTGTGAACGCGGCCAGCGTGCCGATGTTCACCATTTCCTCGAGCTTCCCGATCGGGGTCAGCCCGGCGATGAGTGCGACCACGACGCCGATCCCGATGGTGAGCCGGTACGGCGTACCCCACTTCGGGTGGGTCTTGCCGAGCTGCTTCGGCATCAGGTGGTCGCGGCTCATCGCGAACACGACCCGGGCCGCACCGATCATCAGCGTCAGGACGACGGTGGTCAGACCGGCGACCGCACCGGCCGAGATCAGCGTCGCGAAGCCGCCCCGGCCGACCGACTTGAACGCCTCCGCGAGCGCGGCCTCACCGTTGATGTCGGAGTACTTCACCATGCCGGTGATCACGATGCAGACCAGGACGTACAGCACGGTGCAGATCGCGAGCGAGCCGATAATGCCGCGCGGCAGGTCCCGCTGCGGGTTCTTCGCCTCCTCGGCCGTGGTCGCGACCACGTCGAACCCGATGAACGCGAAGAACACCAGCGACGCGCCGGACACCAGCCCCATGATCCCGAACGTCGACGGGGTGAAGCCGAGGATCGCCTGGAACAGCGGCGTGGTCAGCTCGACGTGCCCGCCGGGCGCCGGCACGCTGTCCGGGATGAACGGCGTCAGGTTCGAGCCCTTGATGTAGAACAGACCGGCGATGATCACGAACAGCACCACGAACAGCTTGATCGCGACCAGCACCAGGTTGACCCGCAGCGACTCCTTGATGCCGATCGTCGCCAGCGTGGCCAGCACGAGCACCAGCAGCATCGCGAGCACGTTCACGTGGCTGTCGGGGCCGATCGAATCCGGCCAGCCGAGGCCGATCTGTTCGAGGAACAGCTTCGCGTACGTCGACCAGCCCTGCGCCACGACGCTTGCCCCGAGCATCAGTTCGAGCAGCAGGTCCCAGCCGATGATCCAGGCGAAGATCTCGCCCAGCGAGAAGTAGGAGAACGTGTACGCCGATCCCGACACCGGCACGGTGGAGGAGAACTCGGCGTAGCACAGCGCCGCGAGCGCACAGCAGACGGCGGCCAGGACGAACGACAGCGCGATCCCCGGACCGGCGTACAGCTTGGCCGCGCGGCCGGTCAGCGTGAAGATACCCGCACCGATGATGACGCCGATGCCGAAGACGGTCAGGTCGATCGCGGTGAGGCGTTTCTTGAGCTGGAACTCCGGCTCGTCCGTGTCGGCGATCGACTGCTCGATCGTCTTCTTCCGCACAAGACTCATCAGCGCCTCCTTCAGGTGGACGGAACCCTCCGAGCCTGTACCTCTGACTGGATGAGGTCAAACCGCCACTCAGCGTTGTGGCCGGTATGTTGTCAGTGACGTCCACAACGTCGCCTCGGTGAGACCCGTACGGTCCTGCAGGATGCGGTCGCGGGCAGCCTGGTCGGTGCCGTTGCGCGCCATGTCCTCGTACAGCTCCTCGACCTTGTCGAGCCCGATCCGCCGCACGAGGAAACGGACCGCCAGCCAGCTCACGCCGTACACGTCCGCGGAGTTCTGGTAGAAGCCCGCGTCGCTCGGCAGTGCGGTCAGCTGCGGTACGGCGGTGTCGACGACCTCCTGCTCCCACTTGGCGACCTGCCCGGGTCCGCTGAGAGCCTCGATCCCCCGCCAGGACACGTATTCCGCGGATCCCTCGGCCAGCCACAGCGGTTCGTACCCGCCGAGCGACGCGGTCACGACATGCGTGATCTCGTGCGACAGCAGGATCTCGTCGACCTGGTCGCGCTGGTTCGGGTTGATCACGATGTACCCGCCGGCGACCGTACCGTCGACGGTCTCCTGACCGGGCAGCGACGAGAACGTGGAACCGGTACTGGCCGCGGACTCGATGTCCTCGTCGGCGAACCGGGCGTCCCGGACATCGGTCTCGTCGAGCGCGATCACCAGCACCGACCCGGTCCACTTCAACGGCCAGTACGCCGTCACCTCGGCCAGGCCCTCGTTCGCCGCGTGCACGATCGCCCGCCCGCGCCGGGTGTCGCCCTTCTCCACGATCACCATCACCCGCGGCGAACGCTGTACCTCGATCCGGCCGAGGTCCCACGCCTCCCGGTGCGCGCCCGGCCCGAGGTCGTTGTCGAGCTCGCTGTCCGACGTGAGCAGCCAGTGCCCGCCGCGGGCGATGAACGTGTACCCGAGCTCGGTCGTCACCGGTGTGAAGTCGACCTTGGGGATCTGGTACCGCATCAGCACCCGGACGAGGTACGTCGTACTCCCGTGCGCCTTGAGGATCTCCGGGTTGAAGCGCTCCTCGGCCTGGCTGTAGCCGAGCTCGTCGAAGCCGATCTCGACCAGGTTCGCGAACAGGATCTTCTGCGCCGCGACGAGCTTCTTGTTGGTGGGGTCGATGTCGGCGAGGAACAGCTGCTCGTTCCCGGTCTGCACGGCCTGGGCGCGGCGCACCAGGATCAGGTCGACGGCGAGCCGCCGGGCGGCGACCGCGGCCGCGATCCGGGACGGCTTGGGTGTCGTCGACGGCGGTGCCGGGGTGGTGACGGCGAGCCGGGCGCGGGCGTCCTGATGCCGTTGTTCAACGGTGTAGACGACGCCGCCCGAGACCAGCGCCACCGCCAGCAGCAGACCCGACCAGCGGCGGAGAATGGGCGTCGTTGCACTCACTACGGGCGGTTCCCCTCCGAGTACCCGATGGTTCGCAGCCGGGCTACCCTACTCGACGCCGCCGGTTTACGCTGCCGCGGCAGCTTTCAGCGCGCGGAAAAGTCCGGCCTCGGTCATCCCGATGTGCTCGAGCATGATCCGGTCGCGGTCCTTCTGGGTGCTGCCGAGCGACGCGAGCTCGCGGTACAGCGTGCCGACCTCGGTCCCGCCGAACCGGGTGAACAGGTAGTCGAGCGCCAGCCAGGACAGCGGGTACGAGCTGTCCGCGTGGTCGAAGAAGGTGGCGTCCGGCGGCAGGCCGGTCGCCTTCGCGAGGTACTTGGTGCGCACGTCCTGGCGGTACTGCGGGATCGCGAGGTCGTTCTGGCCCGGCATGTGCAGGAACTCGACGTACGTCGCGGAGCCCTCGACCAGCCAGCGCGGCGCATACGGGCCGTACGGCGCGGTGGCGACGTGGGTGAACTCGTGGGCGAGCGTGCGGGTGTCGACCTTGTCCCGGTTGTTCGGGTTCACCACGACGTACGAGTCGGCCCGCTCGCCTTCGCCGGTCACCTCGCCGGGCAGTGTGCGGTACACCCAGGTCGCCATCGCGAGCGCGTCCTCGGCGTTCTTCGGCTGGGTGTAGTCGGCGCCGCGGACGACCTTCTGGTCGAGCGCGATCACCAGGCCGGAGCCGTTCCAGCCGCCGGGCCAGTTCGTCGAGACGGCCTGTACGGCGTTCTGCGACATCGTGACGAACTTCGTCGCGAGCGCGTCCTGCCCCTGGTCGACGACCACGAGCACCCGCGGCGCGCGCTTCACCAGGACCGGCCCGAAGTCCCAGGCCTCCTGGTGCGAGCCGCGCGGCAGCCGCTGGTCGAGGTCGGAGTCCGACACCAGCATCCAGGTGCCGTTGGCCCGCCTGCTGAACGTGTACCCGAGCATCGCGCGGACCGGTACCAGGTCGATGCCGCGGAGCTGGTACTCCATCGCGACCGCGACCAGGTACGTCGACGGGCCGTACTTCTGGGCGATCGTGTCGTCGTACTGCTGGGCGAGCTGCTGGTAGGCGAGCTTCGCGAAACCGAACTGGCGCAGGTTCGTGAACAGCACTCGCTGGCGTGCGACGAGCTTGGTGTTCGCGGGGTCGACGTCGGCGACGAACTCCTGCTCGTTGCCGGTGAGGACCGCCTGCGAACGCCGCTTCAGCACCTGGTCGACGGCGGCCGACCGCGCGGCCAGGTCGATCGTCGGCGTACTCGTACCGGCGTTCGCGGCCGCGTCCTGGTTCTGACTCGACCGGTGCAGGGCGAGACCGCCCGCGACCGCTGCCACCACCAGGACGAGCGACAGCAGGAACGGCCAGAGCCGCGACCTCCTGCGGCGGTCGGCGGCGTGCCGGCTGTGCCGCCCTACCCCCTCGGCCATGGGTCCTGGCTAGGCGTTCCGGCCGCCGGCCGGCTCGTTGAACGCGTGACCGGCGTGCTGGGTCAGCTGTTCGGTGATCTCCCGAGCGACCTCCTGGCCGGTCAGACCGATCTCCTGCAGGACCGCGGCGCGCTTGGCGTGGTCGAGGAACACCTGCGGTACGGCGAAGTCGCGGAACGGCGCCTGTACGCCCCCGTCCCGGAGCGCCTGCGCGATCAGGTCGCCGCAGCTGCCGGAGCGGCCGTTGTCCTCGATCGACACGACCAGCTTGAAGCCGCTTGCCAGCTCGACCAGCTTCGGGTTGACCGGCTTCACCCAGCGCGGGTCGACCACAGTCACGCCGTACCCATGGGCCTCGAGGCGCTGCGCGACGTCCATCGCGGTCGCGACCATCGAACCGATACCGACCAGCAGGACGTCGTTGCCCGAGCGCTTGAGCACGTCGATGTCGCCGACGCGGTCGATCGCCTCGATGTCCGGGAACACCTCGCCCTTCGCGAACCGCAGCGCCGTCGGGACGTCGTCCACGTCGACCGCCTCGTCGAGCAGTTCCTGCAGGCGCTTGCCGTCCCGTGGCGCCGCGAGCCGCAGGCCCGGGACGAGCTGCAGCAGCGACATGTCGTACACACCGTTGTGGGTCGGGCCGTCGTCACCGGTCACACCCGCGCGGTCGAGGACGAACGTCACGCCGCACTTGTGCAGCGCGACGTCCAGCAGAACCTGGTCGAAGGCGCGGTTCAGGAACGTCGAGTACAGGCAGACGACCGGGTGCAGGCCGCCCAGCGCGAGGCCGGCGGCGCTGGTCACCGCGTGCTGCTCGGCGATCCCGACGTCGAAGGTCCGGTCCGGGAACTCCTCCGCGAACGGCGCGAGGCCGGTCGGGTGCAGCATCGCCGCGGTGATCGCGACCACGTCCGGGCGCCGGTGGCCGATCTTCACCAGTTCGTCGGAGAACACGTCGGTCCAGCCGCGCGGCTTGTTCAGCGGGCGGACCTGGTGGAGGTTGTCCTCCTCGTCCTGCTCCGCGGCGGGGTAGCCGAAGCCCTTCTTGGTGACCGCGTGCACGATCACCGGACCGCCGAACGACTTCGCGTTGCGCAGCGCGTCCTCGAGCGCGTTCCGGTCGTGGCCGTCCACCGGGCCGACGTACTTCAGGCCGAGGTCCTCGAACATGCCCTGCGGGGCGAGCATGTCCTTCAGGCCCTTCTTCACCCCGTGCAGCACCTCGTACATCGGCGGGCCGACGTACGGCGTCCGGCCGAGGTTCTTCTTGATCAGGTCGAGGATCTTCTCGTACCGCGGGTTGGTGCGCAGGCTGGTCAGGTGCGTGGCCAGGCCGCCGACGGTCGGGCTGTACGAGCGCCCGTTGTCGTTGACGATGATGACCAGGTTCAGGTCCTTGGCGGCGGCGATGTTGTTCAGCGCCTCCCAGGCCATCCCGCCGGTCAGCGCGCCGTCGCCGATCACCGCGACCACGTGCCGGTTCTCCCCGCGCAGCCGGTACGCCTTCGCGAGGCCGTCGGCATACGACAGCGCGGTCGAGGCGTGGCAGTTCTCGACGATGTCGTGCTCGGACTCGGCCTGGCTCGGGTACCCGGACAGGCCGCCCTCCTGACGGAGCGTGCCGAACGAGCGCGCGCGGCCGGTGACCAGCTTGTGCACGTACGCCTGGTGACCGATGTCGAAGACCAGCCGGTCCCGTGGCGAGTCGAACACCCGGTGCATCGCCAGGGTGATCTCGACCATGCCAAGGTTCGGGCCGAGGTGGCCCCCGGTGCGGGTCACGGTCTCGACCAGCACGTCCCTGATCTCGGTCGCCAGATCGGTCAGCTGTTGATCGGTCAGCTTCTTGAGGTCTTCCGGACCCTCAACCGTCTCCAGCACGCGCATCGAGCTCCTCCCGCGGTCGTCCTCGAATGCTCTCACACTTCAAGACGCTACCCGGGTGCGCCTCGTTCGGCCCTGTGGTGGGTCTCACCTAGGGTGACAGACATGGAGGACCGGGGCTGGTGGGGCGGGGAAGGTATCAGGACAGTGCGGACGCTGTTCCGGAAGTACGACGGGCAGCCGCATCGCCTGGTCGAGGCCATCCGGCTGGGCGAGGACGAGCACGGGCTGTGGGTCGGATCACTCCCGGGCAGCCAGGGCCAGCGCGCCGACGGCAGCTGGAAGTCGATCGACTACCACCGGGTCCGGTTGTTCCCGCGTGGCCAGTGGTGGAGCGCGTTGTTCAACGACACCCCGCATCAGACCGCGATCTACTGCGACATCACCATGCCGCCCGAGTTCGGCGTCGACTCGGTCACCGCCGTCGACCTGGACCTGGACATCCGGCTGCTCCGCGACGGCACGGTCAAGGTGATGGACGAGGACGAGTTCCACGAACACCAGGTCCGGTACGACTACCCGCCGCAGGTCGTCGCCACCGCCCAGGCCGTCTGCGACCACCTGGCGGCCACCATCACCACCACGGAACCCTTCCTGACGGCGTACAAGCCGTACCTCGAGCAGATCCGCTCGCTGACGGCCTGACCCACGGCGGCGACCGGTCCCGGAGGCTAGGAGCCCCCCTGAGCCTCCAGGGACCGGTCTTATGACGGCGTGGGCCGGCACCTCTCCATCGTGCGGTGGCATACCGCGACAGGTCCACTGCCCAGCGCAAAGTTGCATGAACCTGCAGTCGCACCCGTGCCGGGATAAGTTGACGCTCATGCGTGACGTCAGGGTGGTTTACCGCAAGTACGACGAGAAGCTGCACTGGCACCAGTGGATGCGCTACCTCGGCGAGGACGAGTACGGCGTCTGGCTCGGAGCGCCCGCGGGATCGGTGTCGCAGCGCGGTGACGAGCCTGTGGTGACGCAGGAGCAGGCGCACGTCCAGCTGTTCCCGCACGACAAGTGGTTCACCGCGATCTTCAACGACGAGCCGCGGTACACCGAGATCTACGCCGACATCACCACGCCGGTGGAGTTCTCCGACGACGTGCTGACGATGATCGACCTCGACCTGGACGTGATCAAGCGGCGCGACGGCACCGTGTTCATCGACGACGAGGACGAGTTCGCCGAGCACCAGGTCAAGTACGCGTACCCTCCGGACGTGATCGCCACCGCCCGGCAGACCTGCGACTGGCTCTTCCGGGCCGTGTCGACCGAGGAGCCGTTCCTCACAGTCTACAAGACCCACCTGGACAAGATCCGCTAGCGAACCTCATGGACGCGCAGGGTTCCGTTCTTGAGCATCATCACGCCCGGTAGCGGGCCGCGCTGCCCGGCGTACATGTCGGCGACCGGGGCGACCGTCAGGTAAAGGTTCTGCCCGGCCGGGACGTCGACGGCGATCGCGGGCAGCTCGAAGGTACGCCGTACTCCCCGGGCTGTGTGCTTCTCGCGGAGCGGCATCGTGTTGTTCTGCACGACCTTCGCCGTGAGCGGGCTCTTCCCGACGCTCAGGGCGAAGTACGCCGCCGACTGCGGGATGACCGTGTAGACGTTGGCGGTCACGGTCGGCGTACCCGCGATCGTGAGCGGGCCTTTCGCGATCGGCAGGTTCACGGGCAGGCCGACGCCGGTCGGCGCGACGATCTTGCCGAGCCGGTACGCCGTGTTCGGTGCCAGACTCCGTTGCGTGAGGCACCGACCTGCCGCGGTCGACAGGTGGTACGTACCGAAGCCCTCCAGACCGCTCGGCTGGTGCAGCAACTGTTGCCGCATGAACCGGATCGACAGGTCGGAGAAGGTCGGCGAACCGAGCGCGATCGAGCACGGGTCGCCGGGGGTCGCGTAGCCGGGCGGTACGACGGCCGGCAGCGTGTGGCCACCGTTGTACCCGACGAAGATCGACCGCGCCCGAGCCTTCGCCGTCAGCGCGTGGTCGAAGTTCATCAGGCCCTGGTTGAGGTTGAACAGGTTGTCGGAGATGCCCTGACCGAACAGCACCGGAATGTCGAGCTTGCGGCCCTGGGACACCTGCCACGCGGGACCGTTGTGCGCGAAGAACGCGGTCAGCTCGCGACCGGCCTTGCCAGTCGGCCAGGCACCGGTCGCGATCAGAGCGACGAACGCCTTCTGTACGGCCGGCGGCAAGTGCGTCCCGCCGCCCGCGAACAGGAGCGACAGCCACATCGTACGGGCGGCCTCCTGGGGCGCGAGGCTCTGCTTCAGGTCCCACCAGGTGATCTCCGGCGCGAGCGCGTCGAACCGGGTCGCCCCGCGGTCGCGGAGCTCGGTGAAGGCGCCGGCGAACTGGTACCCGCCGCCGTAGGACCCGCCGATCGCCCCGATCAGCGGATCACCCGGTCGCTGCTTCGTCACCCAGTCCAGCCCGGCGACCAGGTCGACGAGCTTGACCACGTCGCTGCCCTCGTAGTCCGGGTTCATCACGTGCGCGACGCCGGTGCTCTGCCCGAAGCTCCGCTGGTCGAAGCTGAGGACGCCGAAGCCCGCGTCGAGCCAAGCCTTGAACGCAGCCGGGTCCGTCGTCCGGCTCCCACCCCAGCCGTGGCTGTGGAAGATCAGCGGGACGGTGTGGTGCTTCGTCGCGTCGGCAGGCCGGAACAGCGTGTAGCAGATCTTCACGGGCGCCGTCGTACCCGGCTCCGGGACCGAGTTGACGCAGCCGTTGGTGACAGTACCGGCCGCCGCGGCCGGGATGACCGGGGACAGCAGCAGGGCGACAGCACCGACCAGAGCAAGCACACGACGCATCTGTCACTCCAGGTGATCGACGAATCTCGCTTCGCACACGCTAGAGGACTCCCCGCTTCCTGACCAGATCGCGTCCTCAGCCGTCGGCGAACCGAGGGGCGAAATGCGGCCGCCGCTGCGACACTGTGCGCGTGCATATCGCGATCGAGGTCGTGGCCCTCGTCGCCGTCGTCGCGGCCGGCGCCGCGCTGGCGCGGCGGATCGGGCTGTCGGCCCCTCTGTTGCTGGTGGTCATCGGGATCGCCGCGTCGTACCTGCCGTTCATCCCGCGGGTCGAGCTCTCGCCCGAGGTGGTGCTGGTCGGGTTCCTGCCGCCGCTGCTGTACTCGGCCGCGATCAAGACCAGCCTGGTCGACTTCACCAAGCACCGGCGGTCGATCGGGTTGCTGTCCGTCGGACTCGTGGTTTTCACCGCCCTCGGCGTCGGGGTGGTGACGTGGTGGGTGCTCGGCCAGGTCGCGGAGTCGATCGGTCAGCAGCCGTTGCCGTTCTGGGCCGCGTTCGCGATCGGTGCGGTGGTCGCGCCGCCCGATGCGGTCGCCGCCACCGCGATCGCCAAGCGTGTCGGTCTCCCCCGGCGGATCGTCACGATCCTCGAGGGCGAGAGCCTGATGAACGACGCGACCGCCTTGGTCTGCCTGCGGACGGCGGTGGCCGCGGCCGTCGTCGCGCCGACCGTGCTGCACGTCGGCCTGGACTTCCTGCGCGCGGCCGGTGGCGGCGTACTGGTCGGCTTCGTCGTGACGTTCGTGCTCGCGAAGATGCGCCGCCGGTTCACCGACCCGGTACTGGACACCACGCTCAGCCTGACCGCCCCGTTCGTCGCATACATCGCGGCCGAGAACCATTACGTGCACGCGTCCGGTGTCCTCGCGGTCGTCGTCACCGGTCTGCTGCTCGGTCACAAGGCGCCGATCATCCAGTCGGCGAAGTCGCGGATGTCCGAGCGCACCAACTGGCGGACCTTCCAGTTCCTGCTGGAGAACACGGTCTTCCTGCTGATCGGCCTGCAGACGCGGTGGATCCTCGACGACCTGAGCGCCAGCCCGCTGCCCGGCTGGCTGATCGCGGCCGCGACGGTCGCGGCGTTCGTCGCGGTCATCCTGCTGCGGCCGATCTGGATCATCCCGACCACGTTGCTGTCCCGGAAATTCCTCGGCCCGTCGCGCCCCGGTCCGGTGTCGAGCCGCGGTCTGATCGTGGTGTCGTGGGCCGGCATGCGCGGCGTGGTCACGCTGGCCGCGGTGTTCACGCTGCCCGAGAACACGCCGCATCGCGAAGTACTGGTGTTCATAGCACTGACCGTGACCGCGGGCACGCTGCTCGTCCAGGGCTCCACGCTGCCCTGGCTGGTACGGCGGTTGCGGCTGCCCGGCCCCGATCCGGCGGAGGACGCGCTGCAGGAGGCCGCCGTACTGCAGGGAGCTCATCGGGCCGCGATCGCGAAGCTCGACGAGATCGCGACCCCGTCCGACCCGCCGGCCGTGCTCGACGTCCTGCGGCAGCGGGGTGAGGCGCGCGCGCAGGCGGCCTGGGAGCGGCTCGGGCGGCCGGAGAGCGAGTACGAGACACCGAGCGAGGCGTACCGCCGGTTGCGGATCGCGATGCTCGAGGCGGAACGTTCGCACATCCTCAAGGTCCGCGATGCCGGGCTGGTCGCGGACGAGGTGCTGCAGCGGGCGCAGAACGCGCTCGACATCGAGGAGTCGATCCTGGACCGCGACGAGGACGACGACGTCGGCGGCCGCTCCGAGGATCTGCGGCCGAAGGTGCTGCCGGGCGGTGAGTGCGAGCACCTCGCCGAAGCGCCGGTGGTGGTCGCTCCGAACACGCCGGACGGCTGCGAGGAGTGCCTGGCCGACGGCGGGACCTGGGTGCACCTGCGGCTGTGCCTCGGCTGCGGGCACGTCGGGTGCTGTGACTCCTCGGAGATGAAGCACGCGAGCAAGCACAACGCGGAGACCCGGCATCCGGTGATGCGCAGCTTCGAACCGGGTGAAACTTGGCGCTGGTGCTTCGTTGACGAGAAGCTGGGCTAATGGCTGACTGTCTGTTCTGCTCCATCATCGCGGGAACGACGCCCGCGCAGATCGTCCTGGACACCCCGGAGATCGTGGGCTTCCTCGACATCCGGCCGGTGTTCAAGGGTCATACGCTGATCGTGCCGCGGGCCCACGTGCCGACACTGGTCGAACTGCCGGACGAGCTCACCGTGCCGCTGTTCGGCGCGGCCCGGTCGGTCGCGGCCGCGGTCCGTCCCGCGTTCGACGCGCAGGGTTCGTTCGTTGCCGTCAACAACGTTGTGTCCCAGTCGGTGCCGCATCTGCACGTCCACGTCGTACCCCGCACGAAGGGTGACGGGTTGCGCGGGTTCTTCTGGCCGCGCACGAAGTACGCCGACACCGCCGAGGCCGAGGAGTACGCCGGGAAACTACGCGCCGCCCTCGCGGACTAGCGCGTACTCCACCTGCGGCAGCGGGTTCCCGTCACCGAAGTCCCTGAACTGGGTGGCTCCGGTTTCGACGAAGCCGCACTTGGTGTAGAACCGACGCGACTGGGGGGTGTCCCGCAGAGTCCAGAGATGCACGCGCTCGAATCCGTCAGCCTGCAGGTGTTTCAGCGTGGCATCCATCAACGCGACCGATACACCGCTCCCCCACCCGTCGGGGTGCGTGTAGAAGCTGTAGATCTCCGCGAAGCCTGCACGCGTCTCGGACGCCAAACTCCACGACATGGCCAACGGCCGCTCATCGACAAATCCCAGCATCACCAGCCCGTTACCAGTCGCCAGTCGCTCGTGCCACCTCTCCAGCCGACTCGCCACCCCCTCCCGCGCCATCTCGGGGGAGAACAGGGGCCCATACGCCGCACCCCACGACGCAGCATGAACCTCCCCAACAGCCGAACCATCCGCCACCGCCGCCACCCGCGCGGAGATCACGCCAGCGCCTGCACGGAGCGGTCCTGGGGACGGGTTGTCAGCGAACGGGGCGGTCAAGGCGGGTCTCCAGTTTTTCGAGGGATCGTTCTACCGCGGCTCGGACCGTCTGGTCGGGGTCGTCGGCGAGGGGGCGGATTGCTTCGGCGTGTTCGTACTCGCCGGCCGCTCCGACCGCTCGTACGGCGGCCGCACGCACCCGCGGGAGCTCGTGGTCGAGCAGCGGAAGGAGTGCGTCGACCAACTGACCGAGCTCGCGCTGGGCGGTGATCTTCGCGACGTGTTCCTGCACCCGCCACGCCGGATCGCTCGCCGCCTTCAGCAGTACGTCGACGAGGTCGTCGCGCCACACATACAGGAACACCCGAGCAGCCCACACCCGGATCCAGTAGTAGTTGACCGGATCGACCGGTGACTTCCACCCGCCCGGATTGTCCGACCCGGTGATCGCCACCAGCTTCGGCAGCTCGGCGCCGTATGCCTCCTCGCCCGAGATCTCCCCGGACAGGAAGGCCACGCACCAGTCGATCACGACGTCCTCGCCGTACCGCGCGCAGGCGGCCCGGACCACGTCCCGCGGTGAATCCCTCATGCGCTCAGTAAACCGCGAGCCTCCGACAGTTACCGCTCCTTGACCCACTCGGCGCGGTAGTCGTACCCGTCCTGGCCCGGCGACTCCCACCTGACTCGCACCGAACCGCCCGGCGGCAGCGAGCGGAACCCCTCGGCCTCGATCACCGAGAAGTGCGTCCAGCAGCCGCCGGGAGTGCTGGGGCAGTCGATGACGCCCCAGCCCTCGTCGTCGTACCAGGTGCGGACGACGCCGTCGTCCTCACCGGTACCGAGTTCCACGTGTCAGCCCGCGATCAGCGAACGGAGCACGTACTGCAGGATGCCGCCGTTGCGGTAGTAGTCGGCCTCACCGGGCGTGTCGATCCGGACGACCGCGTCGAACTCCTTCACGCCGCCGTCGGGCGAGGTGGCCTTGACGTGCACGGTGCGCGGGATCGAGCCGTCATTGAGCGCGGTGACGCCGGTGATGTCGAACGTCTCCTCACCGGTCAGGCCGAGGGTCTCCGCGGTCTCACCCTCCGGGTACTGCAGCGGCAGGACGCCCATGCCGATCAGGTTCGACCGGTGGATGCGCTCGAAGGACTCGGTGATGACGGCCTTCGCGCCGAGCAGCGCCGTACCCTTCGCGGCCCAGTCCCGCGACGAGCCGGAGCCGTACTCCTTGCCGGCCAGGATCACCAGCGGGGTGCCCTGCTCGGCGTAGGCCTGCGCGGCGTCGTAGATCGTGGTGACCGGCGCGTCGTCCTTGGTGAAGTCGCGGGTGAAACCGCCCTCGGTACCCGGCGCGATCTGGTTGCGCAGCCGGATGTTCGCGAACGTACCGCGGATCATCACCTCGTGGTTACCGCGGCGGGAACCGTAGGAGTTGAAGTCCTTCCGGTCCACACCGTGCTCGGCGAGGTACTTGCCGGCCGGGCTGTCGGCCTTGATCGAACCGGCCGGCGAGATGTGGTCGGTGGTGACCGAGTCGCCCAGCTTCGCCAGCACGCGGGCGCCGGCGATGTCGGTGACCGGCGACGGGTCCTTCGCCATCCCGTCGAAGTACGGAGGCTTGCGGACGTAGGTCGACTCCGGGTCCCAGGCGAAGGTCTTGCCCTCCGGCGTCGGCAGCGACTGCCAGCGCTCGTCACCGGCGAACACGTCGGCGTAGTCCTTGGTGAACATTTCCTTGTTGATCGAGCTCGCGATCGTCCGCTCGACCTCGTCCGCGCTCGGCCAGATGTCGCGCAGGAAGACGTCGTTGCCGTCCTTGTCCTTGCCCAGGGCATCGGTCTCGAAGTCGAAGTCCATGGTGCCGGCCAGCGCGTAGGCGATCACCAGCGGCGGGCTGGCCAGGTAGTTCATCTTCACGTCCGGGTTGATCCGGCCCTCGAAGTTCCGGTTGCCGGACAGCACGGAGACCACCGCCAGGTCGGCCTCCTGGACACCGGCCGAGACCGCCTCGGGCAGCGGGCCGGAATTGCCGATGCAGGTCGTGCAGCCGTAGCCGACCAGGTGGAAGCCGAGCTTCTCCAGGTACGGCGTGACGCCGGCCTTCTCGTAGTAGTCGGTGACGACCTTCGACCCGGGTGCGAGCGACGTCTTCACCCACGGCTTGGACGCCAGGCCCTTGTCGACCGCGTTCTTGGCGAGCAGCGCGGCGGCCAGCATGACCGACGGGTTCGACGTGTTGGTGCAGGAGGTGATGCTCGCGATCACGACGTGGCCGTGGTCGAGCTCGATCTCCTGGCCGTCGAGGCTGACCGTGGTCTTCTTCGACGGCCGGTCCTTGGCGCCCTGCACCTCGTGCGGGTTGTCGTCGGTGTGGCCGTGGCCGTTCGGCGCGTCGCTGCCCGGGAAGCTGCCGAGCTCCGACGGGTCGACGTCGAGCTCCTCGGTCGCGTAGTCACCGAGCACGCCACGGAACGACTCCTTGGCCTTGCTCAGCTCGATCCGGTCCTGCGGGCGCTTCGGACCGGCGATCGACGGCACGACCGTGGACAGGTCGAGCTCGAGGTACTCCGAGAAGCGCGGCTCGACGGCCGGGTTGTGCCACAGGCCCTGCTCCTTGGCGTAGGCCTCGACCAGCGCCACGTCGTCGTCGGAGCGGCCGGTCAGCCGCAGGTAGTCCAGCGTGACGTCGTCGATCGGGAAGATCGCGCAGGTCGAGCCGAACTCCGGGGACATATTGCCGATCGTGGCGCGGTTCGCCAGCGGCACCGCCGCGACGCCGTCGCCGTAGAACTCGACGAACTTGCCGACCACACCGTGCTTGCGCAGCATCTGGGTGATGGTGAGGACGACGTCGGTCGCGGTCGCACCGGCCGGCACGGAACCGGTCAGCTTGAAGCCGACGACCTTCGGGATCAGCATGCTGACCGGCTGGCCGAGCATCGCGGCCTCGGCCTCGATCCCGCCGACGCCCCAGCCGAGCACGCCGAGGCCGTTCACCATCGTGGTGTGGCTGTCGGTCCCGACGCAGGTGTCGGGGTAGGCCTGGCCGTTGCGGACCATCACCGTGCGGGCCAGGTGCTCGATGTTCACCTGGTGCACGATGCCGGTGCCGGGCGGGACGACCTTGAACTCGTCGAACGCGGTCTGGCCCCAGCGCAGGAACTGGTAGCGCTCGCGGTTGCGCCCGTACTCGAACTCGACGTTGCGCTCGAACGCGTCCGGCGTACCGAACACGTCGATGATGACGGAGTGGTCGATGACCAGCTCGGCCGGTGCCAGCGGGTTGATCTTGGTCGGGTCGCCGCCCAGCTCACCGACCGCCTCGCGCATCGTGGCCAGGTCGACCACGCACGGTACGCCGGTGAAGTCCTGCATGATCACCCGCGCCGGGGTGAACTGGATCTCGGTGTCAGGCGCCGCGTTCTGGTCCCAGTTGCCGAGCTTGCGGATGTGGTCCGCGGTGATGTTCGCGCCGTCCTCGGTGCGCAGCAGGTTCTCCAGCAGGACCTTCAGCGAGTACGGCAGCGTGTCCGCACCCTCGATGCCCGCCAACCTGAAGATCTCGTACGACTGCCCGTTGACCTCGAGTGCCCCTTTGGCACCGAAGCTGTCGACGCTCGCCATCAACCTGCTCCTCTGTCCAGTCCGTGTCCGCTACAGCCATCCTGCCGAGCGCGTCGCCCGCCCCGGAGGTCAGGTCCACCTAACCTCGGGGCGGAAAACTCTCTCGACATCAAGATACACGACATCGAGCCAACTGCGTGACGTCCTAGGAAACCTGTGGAAGAACTTCCGCGGCGATCAGGTCGAGGTGGTCGAGATCCTGCAGGTCCATGATCTGCACGTACTGGCGCTGCGATCCCACCGCGGCGAACTGCCCCAGCCGGTCCACGACCTCGGCCGGGGTGCCCGCGATGCTGTTCGCCTTCAGGTCCTCGACGTCGCGGCCGATCGCGTCGGCCCGCTGCTTGACCTGCGCGTCGTCCTTCCCGACGACCACGGTGTGCGCGGTCGACAGCGCGAGCGTCTTCGGATCCCGGCTCTCGGCCTCGCACGCAGCCTGTACCCGCTTGAAGAGCGTCTCGGTGAGCTCGACGCTGCGGAAGCCGGCGTTGAACTCGGCGGCGTACTTCGCGGCGAGCTCCGGCGTCCGCTTCTTGCCAGCGCCGCCGACGATGATCGGCGGGTGCGGCTGCTGCACCGGCTTCGGCAGCGCCGGCGAGTCCGACAGCTGGTAGTGCTTGCCGTCGAAGTTGTACTTCTCGCCCACCGGGGTCTCCCACAGCCCGGTGATCAGCTCGAGCTGTTCGGACAGGATGTCGAAGCGCCCGGGGGTGTCCGGGAAGTCCAGCCCGTACGCCTTGTGCTCGGCCTCGTACCAGCCGGCGCCCAGCCCGAGCTCGGCGCGGCCGCCGCTCATCTGGTCGACCTGGGCGACCGAGATCGCGAGCACGCCGGGGTTGCGGAAGGTGGCCGAGCTGACCAGCGTGCCGAGCTTGATCCGCTGCGTTTCCCGGGCCAGGCCGGCGAGCGTGATCCACGAGTCCGTCGGGCCCGGCAGCCCGTCGGAATCACCCATCACGAGGTAGTGGTCGGAGCGGAAGAACGCGTCGAACCCGTTCTCCTCGGTCTTGCGCGCGACGGCGAGCAGGTCGTCGTACGACGCGCCCTGCTGCGGTTCGGTGAAGATCCTCAGAAGCATGGCGCCAACGCTATCTCGCGCTCGTGTACAGCTTCTCCAGGTACGTCGGTTGCCATTGCGGGCCGCGGTTGTAGAGCCGCCGTACCAGCGCGTCCACGTCCAGGCGATCCTCGACCGGGTTGTCCCACCAGTCGGGCACCTGGTCGTACCACCGGTCGATCCGCACCGTCCGCCCGGCCGCGTCGATCCGCGCGAACAACCATCCACCCTGCTCGTCGTCGGCCTCGGCCAGCCACAGCTCGCCGAGCAGCTCGCTGAGCCGCTCCGCCGCGAACTCCGGGTCGTCCACCTCCGGCGGCTCCAGATCGAACCGGTACGACGGCGCCTTCGGATCCAGCACCTGCACCTGGATCGTGAACCCCGACGGCACGATCGCCGTCCGCGCCCGGCACCAGCCCCGCAACTCCTCCTCCGCCCGCGAAACCCGAGGCCGCGGCCGCGGCCGCTCCACCTCGGCCCGCATCGCCTCCTCCAACGACCCCGCCGCCGGCACAACCCGAGGCCCACCCCCACCGATCACCCCCAGCCCAGGCACCACCATCGCACCCGCACCGCCCCCGCCGTACGCCCCCGCTACCCCCCGATCCCGAGCCGCCTCATCATCAAACCCCACAGCCTCCACAACACCGGTCGCCTCATCATCAAAAATCGGCACAAACCCAGTAGGCGTCTCATCTTCCACATCTCCCACAACCGCCCCCGGGCTCCCCCACGCCACCGCCCCAACCGCATGCGGCAACGACTCCAGCTCGGACGGAGGCACAGGCTCAGCCACCGGGTCGGACGGAGGTACGGGCTCGGGCCCCAGCTCGGACGGAGGCACAGGCTCAGCCACCGGGTCGGACGGAGGTACGGACTCGGGCCCCCGTTCAGACGGAAGCACGGACTCGGGCCTCCGTTCAGACGGAAGCACAGGCTCGGGCCCCCGTTCAGACGGAAGCACGGACTCAGGCCCCCGTTCAGACGGAGCCACGGACTCAAGCTCCCGTTCGGACGGAGGCAGGGGCTCAGGCTCCGGCCGTGGGAACGGCTCAGGCAACGGCTCCGGATCCGGCAAAGGCGAAGGCGAAGGCTCCGGCTCCGGCCCAGGTGTGGGCTCGGGACCAGGCACCGGCTCGGGCCCGGGCACCGGCTCCGGCCCGGGCACTGGCTCCGGCCCGGGCACTGGCTCCGGCCCGGGCACTGGCTCCGGCCCGGGCACTGGCTCCGGGCCAGGCGTCGGCGCGGGCCCAGGTGTGGGCTCGGGACCGGGCATCGGTTCCGGGGCCGGTCCTGGAATCGGGCCCGGTACAGGCTCCGGACCCGGAGTTGGCCCGGGACCAGGCACCGGCGGCGCGGGTTCCGGCCACGGCGCAGGCCGAGGTTCCGGCTCCGGCCACGGCTCAGGATGAGGCCGCGGCCAAGGCTCCGGCTGAGGGTAAGGCTCTACCTGACCTTCAACCTCCCCCCGCCGCACCTCCTCAGGCAACCCAAAAGCCTCGTCCTCGTACACAGGCGCAAGGCCCCCGGCCAGGAACTCCGCTCCAACACCACCGGTCGCGTCCTCCGCTCCGGTCCCGCCAGCCTCCTCGTACCGACCCCCGGCCTCACGGCCGTCCGGCACATCGGAGCTCAGCGCGTCACCGTCGGCCGACAGCGCGTCTACGACAGGAATCTCAGCCGTCTGATCGTCCTCATCGACATCCAGCTCCGCCACAAACCCGTCGCGGCTCCGAACGTCCCGCTCATCACCGACCTCACGCATCTGCCCACCAGACGCGCCCAGCCCGTCAACGTGTCCATCCGCTGCCGTACCAACCCCCGCGACAGAGCCCGCCCCGCCGTACGCAGACTCCCCTGATTGGTCGTACCGCCCACCTGGTTCGGAGTACCGCCCGCTCGGCTCGTCGTAGGCTCGTCCGCCCGACTCTTCGGAGGCCCGCCCGCTCGGCTCGTCGTACCCCCGCCCGTTCAGCTCGTCGTACGTCGTTCCCGCCAGCTGCCCGTACGCCCGTTCGGCCGACGCGCCGGCCGAACGGACCGCCGACCCGTCACTCCCGCGGACCGCCGGCTCGTCGTGCCCGCCTCCCGCCAATTGCCCGTACGAGCGTTCCGCCGACTTCTCGGCCGCACCGACTGCCGACCCGTCGCTCGCGCGGATCTCCAGGTGATCATTCCCGCCTCCCGCCAGCTGCCCGTACGAGCGTTCCGCCGACTCGTCGGCCGCATCGACTGCCGCCCCGTCGCTCGCCCCGACAGCCGGCTCGTCGTTCCCGCCTGCCGCCAGCTCGTCGTTTCCACGCCCGAGCGGATCGCCGTACGCCGGTCCCGCCTGTTGACCGTACTGGCCTTCACTCGAGCCAGCGTCCTGGCTGTCCGCCGGGGCGTCCTCTCCGCGTCCCGCCAGTTGCTCTTGCCCATGCGCGGACGGGCCGTCGTACCCCGTTCCCGGATGCTGGCCGTACGTGGGTTCAGCCGACTCGTCCCGGCTGACCGGCTCGATGGCGGTGGGGGCGAAGGGTGAGGGGCCGGTGAAGGACGACAGGTCCTCCTCGTCGGCTGGTGGCTCTGGGTCGAGTACTGCCGCGATTTCGGCTGTTGGCGCGTCGTCATCGAGGTCCGCGTGCGAAGTCGGAACGTCGCTGGAAGCCGGGGCGAACGGCGAACCCTGCGGCGCATGGTCAGCCAACCCGCGCGGCTCGCCGGACGATCCGGCACGTACGTCGTCGCGCGACGGGACCGGCGCGAATGGCGAGTCCGTGGGAGTCGACGCGTCCGCTGCCGGCGCGAAGGGCGGGTCGGAGGGGGTTGATGCGTCCGCGGCCGGTGCGAAGGGCGAAGCTCCCCGGGTTGCCCCTTGGTCGACTGGTGCGAAGGGCGAGTCGGGGGGTACGTCGGTGTCGGACGAGCTCGGTGGCGCCGTGTGGGGCGCGGTGGGTGCGGGGCCGCGTGGGTCCGGGGCGGCTTCGTGGAGCGCCTCGTGTGGGGCGTTCGGGGCTGCTCCGGCTGCGGGGGTCGCGCGGGCTTCTGGGGTGAGGGGTGAGTCGGCGGGCGGCTGGGTCGCTCTCGTGGCGGCTTCGGGTTCTACCCATTTGCCGTTGATCCAGCGGGGGGTGGCCGGGTCGGGGGTTGGGTGGCTATTGGTGGTGTTGTTGGTGAAGGGGGTGTACTCGCTGGTGGCTTCCTCGTCGGACCAGGAGGGTTGTTCGGTGGTTTCCCAGTCCTGCTCGCGGGTCGGCGTCGCGGCTGCGGGGGCGTCGGCGAAGAGGCTGTTGTAGAAGTCCTCGCCCTCGTAAAGGCCGCCGCCGACGCGCGGTGGTTCCGAGGATGGGAGGTTGTGTTCGTACGCCGGCAGCGGCGTCGAGAACGCCGAACCAGCCGCCGGTGTACGGCGTGCAGCATCGGAGTCGGGCGCAAGTCCTTGCTCGAGCCCGGATGCCTGCCCGCCGGTGGGTGCCTGCCCGGGAACCGACGCGTGTCCGGACGCGAGGCCTTGCCCGGGAGCAGGTGCATGTCCGGGTGCGGGTGCGGGTGTTTGTCCGACGGCCGGTGCCTCTCCCGCAGCAAGTGCTTGTCCGGGAGTGGGTGGCTGCCCAGCCGCGAGTGGCTGCCCGTGGGCGGGTGGTTGGCCGTGGGCGGGCGGGTGCTGCTGGAGGGTTGCTGGGGGCTGCGGTGGGGCGGCTTGCAGGTACGGCTGGGCCGGGCGCATTGGGAGGCCGGAGCTGGGGGTGTCGTCGGGGAGGTATGTGCCGGGGGCGGCCGGGTCGGGGCGGGGCGCGGGAGTCGGCTGGGGGGCGGGGGCTGGGTCGTGCTTGCGGCGGCGCAGCCAACCCTGCCGCTTTCGGGTCACCCCGTAGTCGTCCGACCGATCTGCCGGGAACCCGAGGATCTGGTCGTCCTCGTCACCCGGCTCCTCGTGCGTCGCCGACGCGGCGGACTCCTCGTAGGACGCGGCGCCGTACGCGGCGGGGTCAGCGTAGGGGCCGGGTGCGCCGGGCATGGCGGGGTCGGCGTGGGGCGTGAGGGGGCTCGGTGTGCCGTCCGCAGGGTGGTGTGGACCGGCGAGGCCGTCAGCGTCCGCAGGGTGGCGTGCGTCGGCAGGTCCGCGCGCGGTGGCGGGTTGGTGCGCGGCGGGGGAGGGTGGAGCCGCGGCGGGTGGCGAGGTGGGGGTGGGGGGGATGGGTTGGCCGGTGAAGGGGCTGATGCCTGGGGGGACTACGTAGGACTCTTCGTCCTCCGGGGGCGGGTTTACTCCGGTCACGGGGGGTTCAACGAGCGAGGGCTCGGGTGTGTCAGGGGGTTGGGGGAAACTTGCCGGTTCTGCAAAGTTTCGGGTGAAGTCGTCGGCGGCCGCGGACCCGGCGAGCAGGTCCGGCTGCACCGGTGACCTCGGGTCGATGTGGAAGTGAGCGAAGAATGCGCCGAGCGCTTCCGGCGTCAACCCCGGAGACGCAGCGGTCCGGATCAGTTCGACGCCGTACGGGCGGAGTTCGTCGAGGCCGCCCAAGTAGTCGGCCCACTCCGCGACCCACTCGATCATCTCGTCCGCGGCGGCCTCGTCTGAGGTGATCCACTGCCCGATCGGCAGGAAACCGTCGTCGACCGGCTGCCACGGATCACCCGGGTACGACGCGCGTGCCCAGGTCGAGTTGAACGCGCCGTACACGAATCCGAGCTCGCCCGCCGCCTGCCGCTGCCGCACCTCCGGCCGGCCGATCCAGTCCGGCGACCCGGCCAGCAGGTCCTCGCCGGCGGTCTGGCTGTGCTGGGTGTGGAAGCCCCACAGCACGGCCCGCCCGTCGGGGAGCCGGGTCATCCGCAGCACGGAGGCGGTCTCGTCCTGGTGGTGGTATCCGTCGGCGTCGGCGTACCACCGGCGGTCGAAGCCCGTGGCATGGGCGACCGCGGCGAGTGCGGTCCAGCGGGCGCGCAACTCTTCCGGGTCGTCCAGGTCAACGAGCGGCATCAGGTCTCCAAGCGCATTTGGAATCCAGGCCCAGACGCTACCCGAGCCCTCCCCCGCTGACCACCTGGCGGTCGTGGGGCCTCCCGTCCTGGCTGAGGAGCGGAGGGAGCGCAGCGACGAGGGAAGGGCGGGAGTTACAGCCCCATGCCCCGCCGCGACGGAGTCGCGGCATCAGTACTGTCAACAGGCTCGAGTACGGCGACGCACTCGATGTGGTGGGTCATGCCGAACAGGTCGAACGCGCGCAGCGACGCGATCCCGTACCCGAGCCGCCCGAACGTCTTCAGGTCCCGCGCCAGCGCCGCCGGATCGCACGCCACATACGCGACGCGCCGCGGCCCGAGCGCCGCGATCCGCCGTACGACGTCCTTGCCGGCCCCGGTCCGTGGCGGATCGAGGACGACGAGGTCCACGTGCTCCAGCCCCTGACCGGCCGCCTGGTTGAGCACCCGGTCGACGTCACCGTTCTCCAGCGTCACCCCGTCGAGGTCGTGCAGGTTGCGCCGGGCGTTCCGTACCGCGTCCTTGTCGCCTTCGATCGCCAGCACCGCACAACCAGCCTCAGCCAGGAACGCAGCGAACAGGCCGACGCCTGAGTAGAGGTCCAGCGCGGTCTCACCCGCAGCAGGCTCCAGCCCACTCAGTACGGCGTCCACGAGCGTCTCAGGCGCCGCTGGGTGGACCTGCCAGAAGCCCCCGGCCTCCACCAGGAACCGCCGCTCCCGCACCACCTCGACCAGCCGCTCCCCCGGGTCCTGATCGGTCTGTACGGCGGTCTTGCCCTCGGACGAGACCACGGCCTGCACCGAGGACGCCCCCTCCCAGCGCGAACCCAGTACGTCGGGAGTCCCCGGATGCGCGATCAGGCACCGGTCGATCGGGATCAGGTCGTGCGAACGGTGCGCGAACATCCCGGGCCGCCCGTCCACGACGGCGTACCGCATCCGGGTCCGCCAGCCGAGGCCGTCGTCGCCGGGCGATTCCATCACCACGGTCCGCTCGATCCCGCCGATCCGCCGGAGCGTGTCCGACACGACCGTCGCCTTCAGCCGGCGCTGCTCGACGATATTCGCGTGCTGGAAGTCACACCCGCCACACAGGCCCGGACCGGCGTACGGGCACGGCGTCTCGACCCGCTGCGGTGACGGTGTCAGCACGGAGACCGCATCGGCCCGCAGGTATTTCGCGGTCTGCTCGGTGATCCGGGCGTGCACCAGCTCCCCCGGCAGCGCGTGCCGGACGAACACCACCTGCCCCTCGTGCCGGGCGACGCAGTGTCCCCCGTGCGCGACTGGACCTACCTCCAGCTCAACTACCGCCCCGACCAGACTGTCTGAGTCTGTCACCGATCTCCTGACGCCTTGCGGGCACCGCGCCGTACCTGGCCGGCTACCCGTTCCACCCGGTCCTGCCGCTCCTCGGCCCCCTGCGACGAGAGCAGCTGGTAAGGAACGGAGGTAACCATCACACCAGGTGTGAACAAGAGCCGTCCCTTCAGCCGCAGTGCGCTCTGGTTGTGCAGCAAGTGCTCCCACCAGTGCCCAACCACATACTCGGGGATGTAGACCATCACCACGTCCCGCGGCGACTGCCTGCGGATGTCACGGACGTACTGCAGGATCGGCCGGGTGATTTCCCGGTACGGCGAGGCCAGCCGCTTGAGCGGTACCGGGATACCGCGGGCGTCCCACTCGGCCTGGAGCGCGTCCGACTCCTCCCGGTCGACGTCGACCGTCACGGCCTCCAGCGTGTACGGACGGGCCGCTTTGGCGAAGGCCAGCGCACGCAGCGTCGGCCGGTGCAGCTTGGAGACCAGGATGATCGAGTGCACCCGGGACGGCAGCATCAACGGCTCGTCGTCCTCGGCCGACATCTGCCGGCGGACCGTCTCGTAGTGCCGGTGGATGCCCTTCATCAGTAGGAAGAGCACGGCCATCGCGATGATCGCGATGTAGGCGCCATGCGTGAACTTGGTCAGCAGGACGATCACCAGCACGACCGCGGTCATCGTCAGGCCGACCGTGTTGATCACCCGCGAGCGGAACATGTGCCGCCGTTTGGCCCCGTCCGTCTCGGTCTTCAGCAGCCGCGTCCAGTGCCGGATCATGCCGAACTGGCTGAGCGTGAAGCTGACGAACACACCCACGATGTAGAGCTGGATCAGCTTGGTGACCTGGGCGTCGAACGCGATGATCAGCGCCATCGCGAACAGCGCGAGCAGGATGATGCCGTTGCTGTACGCGAGCCGGTCGCCGCGGGTGTGCAGCTGGCGCGGCAGGTACCCGTCCCGGGCCAGGATCGAGCCGAGCACCGGGAAGCCGTTGAACGCGGTGTTAGCGGCCAGGACCAGAATCAGCATGGTCGCGCCGATGACGACGTAGAAGGCCGGCTGGAAGTTCGAGAACACCGAGTCGCCGATCTGGCCGATCACGGTCTTCTGGGTGTAGCCGTCGCCGACGGGCTGCCCGTTCCGGTACAGCTGGGTGGCGGGGTCCTCGGCGTACCGCAGGCCGATCTTGCTGGCCAGGAACAGGATGCTCATCAGCATCGTCACCGCGATCGTGCCGAGCAGCAGCAACGTGGTCGCGGCGTTCTTGCTCTTCGGCTTGCGGAACGCCGGTACGCCGTTGCTGATCGCCTCGACACCGGTCAGCGCGGCACAACCGGAGGAGAACGCCCGAGCCAGCAGGAACACCGCGGCCAGCCCGGTGAACAGCTCGTGCCCGCTCTCCGGCCGGACCTCGAACCCGGCACTCTCGGCCGGCGGGAGGTTGCCGGCGGCCAGCCGGATCAGGCCCCAGATCGCCATTCCGATGATCGAGAACATGAAGATGTACGTCGGTACGGCGAAGACCGCGCCGGACTCGCGGACGCCGCGCAGGTTCATCGCCGTCAGCAACAACACCAGGCCGACGGCCAGCGGTACCTCGTGCCCCTCCAGGAACGGCAGCGCCGACTTCGCGTTCTGGACACCGGACGAGATCGACACCGCGACCGTCAGTACGTAGTCGACCATCAGCGCGCTGGCCACCGTCAGGCCCGCGGTCGGGCCGATGTTCACGGTCGCGACCTCGTAGTCACCACCGCCGGACGGGTACGCGTGCACGTTCTGCCGGTACGACGCCACCACGACGAGCATCACGAACGCGACCAGCAGGCCGATCTTCCACGAGTAGCTGTACGCGGCCAGGCCGGCGATCGACAGCGTCAGGAAGACCTCGTCGGGGGCGTAGGCGACCGACGACAGCGCGTCGCTCGCGAACACCGGGAGCGCGATGCGCTTCGGCAGCAGGGTCTCACCCAGCTGGGTGCTGCGCAGTTTGCGCCCGAGCAGCAGCCGTTTGCCGATATCGCCTAAAGCGGGAGTCACACCGGTGATGTTAGATGGCCGCCAGTTCCGGTGTAGCGTCTATCCCTGCCGAATGAGCCAGCGGCCCCCGCCGGGGCAAGGAGTGATCACCACGTGCACGTCGTCATCATGGGCTGCGGCCGCGTCGGGTCGATGCTCGCGCGCGGTTTGGAGAAACGCGGACACACGGTCGCCATCATCGACCAGTCCGCGGACGCCTTCCGCCGGCTGAGCCCGTCGTACACCGGCCGCACCATCCTCGGGATGGGCTTCGACCGCGAGGTGCTGATCGAGGCCGGGATCGAGGACGCCGAGGCGTTCGCCGCGGTCTCGAACGGCGACAACTCGAACATCCTCGCCGCCCGGGTGGCGCGCGAGACGTTCGGGATCAGCAACGTGGTGGCCCGGATCTACGACCCGGGCCGCGCCGAGGTGTACCAGCGGCTCGGCATCCCCACGGTCGGTACCGTGCGCTGGACCGTCGACCAGATGATGCGGCGGCTGCTCCCGGAGGGCTCCGAGCCCGAATGGCGAGACCCTTCCGGCACCGTCCGGCTCGCCGAGGTGCACGTGCACGCGGACTGGATCGGCCGGCTCGCGTTCGACATCGAGAAGGCGACCGGCGCCCGGGTCGCGTTCCTGACCCGGCTCGGCGAGGGCATGCTGCCGAAGGCCGACACCGTCATCCAAGAAGGTGACCTGGTGCACGTCGTGATGCTGGAGCAGGACGCCCCCACGATCGAGTCCCAGCTCGGCACCAAACCTGAAGAGGCCTGAGGAGCTGTGATGCGGGTTGCCATCGCGGGAGCCGGGAACGTCGGACGATCGATCGCCGGCGAACTGCTCGAGAACGGCCACGAGGTACTGCTGATCGACAAGGATCCGCGGGCGATCAAGGCCGAGTCCGTACCGCGCGCCGAGTGGCTGCTGGCCGACGCCTGCGAGCTGTCGTCGCTGGAGGAGGCGGCGCTGCAGCGCTGCCAGGTCGCGATCGCCAGCACCGGCGACGACAAGGTCAACCTGGTCGTCTCGCTGCTCGCCAAGACCGAGTTCGGTGTACCCCGGACCGTTGCCCGGGTCAACCATCCGCGGAACGAGTGGATGTTCAACGAGGCCTGGGGTGTGGACGTCTCGGTGTCCACGCCGCGGATCATGTCCGCGCTCGTGGAGGAAGCCGTCTCGGTCGGCGACCTGGTCCGGCTGTTCACCTTCCGCCAGGGCGACGCCAACCTGGTCGAGCTCACGCTGCCCGAGGACTCCCCGATGATCGGCCAGCGCGTCGGCGACGTCGACTGGCCGCTCGACACGGCGCTGGTGGTCATCCTCCGCGAGGGCCGGGTGCTGCGTCCGGACCCCGAAGGCACCCTCGAGCTCAATGACGAACTGCTCTTCGTCGCGGCCGACGAAACCGAAGAGCAGCTGGAAGCCATGCTGTCCCCTCATCACCAGCAGCGCCCCGAGTAGTCCTTTTATTGGGAGGTTTCCGGGGCCGGTCGCGGGTAGGGTGCGGGCCTTATGGAGACGACAGAGGTCACACGGGCGGTCGCCGCGGCGGAGTCGGTTGCACGCTCGGTCGGGCTGGCGGCCGGGGACGCTGTTGTCCTGCACAACTCGAACAAGCTGGCCCTGCGATTGACGGGCAGCGAGGTGATGGCCCGAGTTGCTCCGCTCGGGCAGGAGGTCGCCGAGTTCGAGGTCGAGCTCGCTCAGCGGCTCGCGGAGGTCGGGGCACCGGTGGCGGAGCTGGAGCCTCGGGCCGAGCCGCGGGTGTACGTGCACGACGGGTTCGCGGTGACGCTCTGGCGCTACTACGCGCCTGCGGCACCTCAGGTCCCGCCTGCTGACTACGCGAAGGCGCTCGAGCGCTTGCACGCCGGCATGCGTGAGGTCGACGTGCAGGCCGGGCGATTCACGGATCGGGTGGCGGAGGCCGAGTCGATCATCTCCGACCCGGAACTTTCACCGGAGCTCGCCGAAGCGGACCGCCGGTTCCTGGGCGACCGGCTACGAGACCTACGCCAGGCGATCGAGGCCCGCACAGCGGAGGAACAGTTGCTGCACGGTGAGCCGCATCCGGGGAATCTGCTCAGTACGGCGAGCGGCCCACGGTTCATCGACTGGGAGACGTGTTGCCGCGGGCCGGTCGAGTTCGATCTCGCGCACGTTCCGGCCGAGGTCTGCAAGCACTACCCGGGTATCGACCAGGACCTGCTCGACGACTGCCGCCAACTCGTCCTCGCGATGGTCGCCGCCTGGCGCTGGGACATCGGCGACCAGTTCCCAGACCGTGAGTACTTCGGCGAGGAGCTCATCCGCCTGCTCCGCGCCGGTGCGCCCTGGCCGACTCTCGACGAGATCATCAAGAGTCGGTAGAGGATCCTGCGCGTTCCTCAGGCTTGGTCTCGGGCCTGGTGCCGCGGAGCAGGTGGGCGAAGTTGTCCTTGACCTCTTCCCACTTGTCCGCCGGCATCGACGAGCGGAGTACGGCGTACGCGGCCCACAGCGTGACGGCGTAGAACGGGAGGCCGAGACCGATCTTCGCGATGCCGAGCGCGTTCACGTTGTGCGCGAGGTACAGCGGCACCATGATCAGCAGCCGGATCGCGACCTGGCCGGCGAAGACGATCGTGACGCGGTTCAGGCCACGGAACAGGACCGGGTCGTTGCGCCAGCCGAGCCAGGTCTGCGTGATCACGCCGTACAGCAGGCCGAACAGCGGGTACCGGGTCACGATCGTCACCAGGTACAGCACGCCGTAGCCGGCGTTCAGTAGGATGCCGGGCAGGAACGCGTCCTGGGCCTGGCCGGTGTGGTGTGCCGTCCAAGCCGAGATCAGGACGCCGATGAACCCGGCGATCACGCTGGCGATCGGCTTGCGCCGGACCAGCCGGTACAGCGCCACGGCCGCAGCGGCCGAGATCGCGACGATCAGCGCCAGCTTCAGGTTGTGGTCGCTGAACCCGTACACCAGGGTGAACGCGATCCAGGGCAGGCCGACGTCGACCATCATGCCGACCCAGCTGCCGAGTCCCTTGGACGGTGCCGCGGCCGGCTCAGCCATGAGCTTCTTGGGGCCGGAGCTCGTAGCGCGGGTTGAACATCACCCGGTCGCCGTCGACGACGCCGATCCGGCCGGAGGCGATCAGCTCCGAGCCGGCGTGGATGCCGCCGATCTTGCGACGACCGAGCCAGATCAGCTTGACCGTGCCGGTTCCGTCGTACAACTCACCCTCCAGTGCGGGTACGCCGCCGCGCGGGCTGAACGTGATGGTGCGCAGCGTGCCGTACAGCGTGACGAGTTCGCGGTCGTGGCAGCCGGTGATCGAGCGCGCACCACAGTCCTGCGCGAAGTCCTGCAGGACCTCCGCGTCCTGCTGATCGCGGTCGCCGGCCAGACCGCGGAAGGCACGCTTCCACAGCCCCGCGGGTTTGTTGCTACCCATGGTCTCGAGTGTAGTCCGGTTACGCCTGCTCGGCGTCGTTCGGCTGGGCGCCCTCGGGCAGCCGCAGCGGCAGCGACTCGCGGACCGCCATCGGCTCGTTCCCGCGGACCACGATCACGTTGCGGAGCGTGTCGATCATCGGCTCGGCGGCGTCCGGCTCGACCGCGGCGCGGCCCAGCACGGTGGCGCGAAGCAGCCAGCGCGGGCCGTCGACGCCGATCACCCGCGACGTCTGGCTGAAGACCTGACCTTCGGGGTCCTCGACCGGCACGACCAGTTGCAACTCGGTGCCGAACGGCCCCTCGGTCTCGGTCGCCGTACCGCCCATCTTCGCGGCCTCGCCGACGATCTCCTGGCGGACCTCGTCCCAGATGCCGGTCGTCTTGGGCGCCGCGAACGCGCGCAGCTCCAGCGCGGAGTCGTCCAGCATCAGCAACACCGCCTGCACGACACCACTCTGCTCGTCGACCTGCAGCCCCAGCTCCATGCCGGGCATCCCCGCGACCCGCAGCGCGCCGAGGTCGATCCGGTCGTCGGCCTCCAGGTCGGCCGCCTCGACCTCGGCCGAGTCGAACGGACCTTCGGCGCGGGCGTCCGGCCGGTTCGACTCAGCCTCCTCGACGGTCTCGCTCGTCTCGGGCTCGTCGTTCTTGCCCTTACGGCGGAAGATCACAGCTGTTGCCTACTTCCTCGATGCTTCGTCGATGTTGGTACCGGCGCAAAATACCGCGCCGTAGTCTCGCGCATCCGACAGGTCAACGGGTGCACCTGCTCAGCGTGTCACATCGCCGAAACCGCCGGTCGACCCGTGCCCCTGCTCGCCGCGCGCGGAACCCGGCAGCGAGGTCACCTCGACGAACCGGGCCTTCTCCACCTGCTGGACGACCAGCTGCGCGATCCGGTCGCCGCGCCGGATCGTCACCTCGGCGTGCGGGTCGAGGTTGATCAGGTTGATCTTGATCTCGCCGCGGTACCCGGCGTCGACGGTGCCGGGGGCGTTCACGATCGAGACGCCGTGCTTCGCGGCCAGGCCGGAGCGCGGGTGCACGAACGCGGCGTACCCGTCCTGCAGGGCGATCGCGATGCCGGTACCGACCAGCCCGCGCTCCCCCGGCTTCAGGGTCAGGTCGGCGGCCGCCACCAGGTCCGCGCCGGCGTCGCCGGGGTGCGCGTAGGCCGGCAGCGGGAGGTCGGGGTCGAGTCGCTGGATGAGTACCTCGGTCACGAGAGGCGACCCTATCGAGCGGCCCGGGCGGACCACATGCCAGGCTGGTCCCGTGGGCCTGGAAGAGAACAAGTATCGCGAGAGTCTGCGGGTGCCGGTGTCGTGGTGGATCATCGCCGCCGCCACCGTGATCACCCTGTTCGTCATCGTCGCCGTGCCGGTCAACACCCTCGCCGGCGCGATCGTCGGCGGCCTCGCCGCGGTACTGCTGCTGGCGTTGTTCCTGCGGTACGGCGGGGCGCGGGTGGAGGTCGACGAGCAACGGCTGCGCGCCGGGCGCGCCGAGATCGACCGTACGTACCTGGGCGACGTCGAGGCACTGACCGGTGACGCGGCGCGCAACGCGTTCGGCCGGGACTGCGACCCGAAGGCGTACCTGGTACTGCGTAGCTACCTGCCCGGCGCGGTCCGGGTCCAGATCACCGACCCGGCCGACCCGGCGCCGTACTGGCTGATCGCCACGCGGCATCCCGATCGATTGGCTGCCGCGCTCAGCGGGCACAGCGTGGGAAGATCCTGAGGTCAGCCGTCGTACGAGGAGGGTTTGCAGTGGTCGGAGCGAAGATCGGCTGGAAGCTGGTGCAGGCCGCATTCACGATCGTGGTGGGCCTGGCCGCGAGCAAGGCGGTCAGCACGGCCTGGAAGCTGGGGTCCGGTGGCAAACCGCCGAAGGACGGCCAGGGCGAGTACCTGGAGGTCATGAGCTGGGCCGCCGCGAGTGCCGCGGCCGCAGCGGCGGCGAGGTTGTTCGCGGAGCGCCGCGCCGCGGCGTACTACCTGAAGTCCACGGGCCACGCGCCGCCCGGTTACGTCAAGGACTCGACTGCCCCGCTGATCAAGGGCACCGACACCGGGTTGGTCAAGAAGCAGGACTGAGACCCGGCACGACGCACAACAGCGGGACCTTCCCACCGCAGTGGGAGGGTCCCGCCGTGCGTTGTGCGAAGAAGGGCTAGCAGTCAGGCTGCGCAGTCGCGGCAGATCAGCTGCCCGTTCTTCGTTTCGGCGAGCTGGCTGCGGTGGTGAACCAGGAAGCAGCTCGAACAGGTGAACTCGTCGGCCTGGCGCGGGAGGACCCGGACCGCCAGCTCCTCGTGGCTCAGGTCGGCGCCGGGCAGCTCGAAGCTCTCCGCGGCCTCGGCCTCGTCCTCGTCGACCTTGCCGGAGTTCTTGTCGTGACGGCGTGTCTTCAGCTCCTCGATCGACTCTTCGGAAGCGTCCTCGTCCGTCTTGCGCGGGGCGTCGTAATCAGTCGCCATGGTGTTTCCCTGCCCTCTTCGTACCCGTGGTGTTGCCTGCTGAGCCCTTGAACGGGTGGAGCGGCCGAGAAATTCCGCGTCGGCGCACCGCGCTGAATCTTCGTCCCCCGAAACCCTTGACAGCCAGGCCGGGACCGGCACTCACCGTTCCCGAGGACGGGATTGTGCCTTATAAAGGCCCGCAATGCACGACTGGGTCCATGGTGTGACCCGCGTGTCGCCACAAATGTCAGGACCGAACACCAGAATGCTCGTTAATGCTCGGTACTGCGCAGAAACGAACACTCAGGAGAGTCTAAGCGCGCAGCGGGTCGCTGGCGGCGAGCAAGTCGTGGAACGGCTCGAAGAGTGCGGGACTGGCCGCGATCGACATCTCCGGAGACACGGGGGCGCCGTGCAGCCCGCCGATCCGCGCGCCGGCCTCGGCCGCGATCAGTGCACCCGCTCCGTAGTCCCACGGGTTCAGTCCGCGTTCGAAGACCACGTCCAGCCGCCCGCACGCTACGTAGCAGAGGTCGATCGCGCCGACCCCGATCCGGCGGATGTCGCGGACCTTGGTGATCAGCTGCTGGATCACCTCGGCCTGTACCTGCCGGCGGGCAGGGTCGTAGCCGAAGCCGGTACCGACCAGCGCCTTCGCCAGCTCGGTCTCGCCGGACACCCGGATCGGCTTGCCGTCGGCGAACGCCCCGCCACCGCGTGTCGCCGTGAAAACCTCGCCCTTCGGCGCGTCCACGACCACCCCGGCGACCGTCTCGCCGTCCACCTCGACGGCGATCGACACGGCGTACGTCGGGAGGTCGTACAGGTAGTTGACCGTGCCGTCGATCGGGTCGACCACCCAGCGCACGCCGCTGGTACCGACCACGTCGTCGCCCTCCTCGCCGAGGAACGAGTCGTCCGGCCGGGCCTTCAGCACCCGGGCGCGGATCAGCTCCTCGGACTCCCGGTCGACCGCGGTGACCACGTCGGTGATCGTGCTCTTGGTGTCGGCGACGGTGATCGTGCCGCGGCGGCGCTCGACGATCAGCCGCGCCGCCTCCTCCGCCACGTCAACCGCAAGCTTCAGCAATTCATCGGGGGAAGTCATGCGGTTTCCTTAGCTGGGGTCGGTCGGCGGAGCGGGGGGCAGCAGTCGGGCCGGCAGTCGTCCCAGCCCGGGCCGAGTTTTCCGACGCACGGGCGCTCCGGCTGCTCGCCGCGCTCGGCGGCGGCTCGCTCGACCACCAGGTCGCGGAGCATCGTGACGAACTTCGGGTCGGTCCCCGGCGTGGCAGCGCGCGCCATCGGCAACCCGAGCTTCTCCGCGGTCTTCGCGGCCTCGGTGTCGAGGTCGTAGATGACCTCCATGTGGTCGCTGACGAACCCGATCGGTACGACGGCCACGCCGGGCTGCCCCTCGGCGGCGAGGGTCTCGAGGTGGTCGTTCACATCCGGCTCCAGCCACGGCACCTGCGGCGGCCCGGAGCGTGAGCAGTAGACCAGGTCGGTACGCCGGGTCTGCCCGGTACGGCGCTCAAGCTCCGCCGTGATCGACGCGGCGACGTCGTCGTGCCAGTCGACGTACCCGTTGCCGTCCGGGCCGCTGGTCGCGTTCATCGCGGTCGGGATCGAGTGCGTCACGTACGCGATCGCTGACCCTTCCGGCAGCTTGCTCAGTGCCTCGGCGGTCGACTCGACGAACGAGGCGACGAAGCCGGGATGGTTCGCGTAGTGCCGGAGCTTGTCGATCCGCGGCGCGTCCGGGACCGCGCGCGCCGCGTCCTCCAGGTTCTCCCGGTACTGCCGGCAGCCGGAGTACGACGGGTAGGCGGACGTGACGATCACCACGGCCCGGCGGATCCCGTCGGCGGCCATCTCGCGCATCGTGTCGGTCAGGTACGGCGCCCAGTTGCGGTTGCCCCAGTAGATCGGCAGGTCCAGACCGATCTCGTCGAACGACGTCCGCAGCGCCGCGAGCAGCGCCCGGTTCTGGTCGTTGATCGGGCTCTTGCCGCCGAACGCGTAGTAGTGCTCACCGACCTCCTTCAACCGCTCGTCCGGGATCCCGCGGCCGCGGGTCACGTTCTGCAGGAAGGGGAGCACGTCCTCGGGTTTCTCGGGTCCGCCGAACGAGAGCAGCAGGACAGCGTCGTAGGGAGGTGCGGCTGGCGACATATTCCAAGCTTCTCAGACGCCGATGACCTAAGCTGCTCCCGGTCTCTCATGCTCAAGCCCTACGTTCACCTCATGCGCCGCCCCGGCGCCGGTGCGTTCTTCGCGGCCGGCATCCTCGGGCGGATGCCGATCTCGATGATCGGCCTCGGAATCGTGATCCTGATCGCCCAGGAGAGCGGTTCGTACGGACTCGCCGGGGCGGTGTCCGGCGTGGCCGTGATCGCCGGTGCCCTGACCGGCCCGATCCAGGGCCGGCTCGTCGACCGGTTCGGTCAGCGCGGCCTGATCCTGATCGGCTCGGTCGCCTGTACGGTCGGCCTGGCCGGGCTGCTCGTCGCGGTCCGTGCCGAAGCGGCTACCTGGGTGCTGTACGCGCTGTCGTTCGTTGCCGGTGGCACCCGTCCGCAGGTCGGCTCGTTCGTCCGGGCCCGGTGGACGCATCTGCTCGGCCGCGGGCGCGCGCTGCAGACGGCGTTCGCGCTGGAGGCCGTCGGCGACGAGGTCGTCTTCATCGTCGGACCGGTCCTGGTCACCACTCTCGCCACCCAGGTCAGCCCGTACGCCGCCTTGTCCGCTGCCGGCGTACTGGGACTGGCCGGGGGCATCTGGCTGGCTCTGCTGCGCGCCTCCGACCCGCCGGGGCGTGGCAAGTCCGACGGCGCCGAGCAGGCGCCGCTGCCCTGGCTGTCGATCATGCTGCTCAGCCTCATCGGTCTGGGCCTTGGTGCGACCCTCGGCGGCGCTGAGGTCATCACGGTCGCGTTCACGACCGAGAAGGGCCAGGCGGGGCTCGCAGGCGTGGTCCTCGCGATCTGGGCGTTCGGCAGCCTGCTGGCGGGACTCTGGTACGGCTCGGTGCACTGGCGCGCCGCGGTCGAGCGCCGGCTGCTGCTCGGCACCATCGCGCTCGCGATCACGCTGGCGCCGCTCCCCTGGGTCAACAGTGTCCCGCTGCTCGGCGTGGTGTTGTTCTGCTGCGGTATGACGATCGCGCCGACGATGGTCGCGGTCACCGCGTGTGTCGAGGAGTGGGTGCCGCCGGAGCGGCTGACCGAGGCGATCACGTGGACGGTCACGGGCATCCTGCTCGGCGTGGCGCCCGGAAACGCTGCCGCCGGGCATGCGGTCGACATCTGGGGACCGTCGAACGCGTACTGGGTCCCGTTCGGGGTCGGGATCGCGTGTGCGATCGTGGCAGGCATCTCGATCACGTTCGCGCGCCCGAAGGAACGGTTCGCGCACAACTAGGCTTGTATCTCCCGTTACGGGAGGTGTGAGGGTGGCGGGTATGGACCACTCGATCGGTGCGGTGGCGCGGCTCGCCGGCGTGTCGGTGAAAGCCGTGCGGCACTACTCCGACCTCGGGCTGGTGACGTCACGGCGTACTGCCGCCGGCCATCGACGGTACGACGACAACGCCGTCGTACGGCTGCGGCTGATCCGGACGTTGCGTGCGCTGGACCTGGACCTGCCGACGATCCGCGCCGTACTGCGGGACGAACGCCCCCTCGCCGAGGTCGCCGCGACCCACGCGGACGCGCTCGCGATCCAGATCAGCACGCTGCGCCAGCAGCACGCCCTGCTCACGGTCCTGGCCCGAAATCCCGAACTGGAGGATCTTCACCTCATGACCGAACAGTCCGAGCAGGACCGCCGCGCGCTGATCGAGGACTTCCTCAGCACGACGCTCGATGGCGTCGCCCCGGCAGTCCGCCAGAACCTGACGCCCGTACTGCCCGAGCACCCCGACCCGCAGCAGGTCGAGGCCTGGCTGGAGCTGACCGCGCTGGTGTCGTCGCATGACTTTCAGGAGTCGGTACGGCGTCTTCTGGCCGGATATCTCGCACTGGCCGGAGACGATCCGCTGCGCGCGGACCCGGTGTACCGCCGGAAGCTGATCGAACTCCGTCGTACCGAGGCCGGGCCTGACTGGTACCGGTACCAGGAACTGGTTGCCGTGATCAACGGGTGGGCGCCGCCGTCACGGGTTGCGGGGTAGCGGCGCGTTCCAGCCGCGGCGGATCGCGATCAGGCGGATCGTGAAGCAGACCAGGGCGGCGGCGATCGGCACCCACAACGCGTGGTACTCCAGCCACGCGGCGATCACGACGATGCCCGCACCGAGCAGTGCGGGCGTGGCGTAGATCTCGGAGCGCAGTACGACGGGTACGCGGCCGCTGAGCACGTCCCGGAGTACTCCCCCGCCGATGCCGGACAGCGTGCCGAGCAGAGCGGCCGAGATCGGCGACAGGCCGAAGTCGATGGCTTTCAGGGCGCCGGTGACACAGAACAGGGCGAGACCGGCCGCGTCGAAGATGTTCACCAGCCGTTCGACCCGGCCGATCCCGGGATGGAGGAAGAACGTGAGCAGCCCCGCCACGATCGGGACGACCAGGTAGCGCCAGTCGCGCAGCGCGGCCGGGGGCGTCTGGCCGATCAGTACGTCGCGGATGAACCCGCCGCCGAGACCGGTGACGAGCGCGAGCACCTGGATTCCGAAGACGTCCAGCTTCTTCCGGACGCCGACCAGCGCCCCGGTGATCCCGAACACGAAGATCCCGACCAGGTCGAGCACATGCAACACCATGTGCCGAACGCTAATCCACGGGCGCTGGTTCTCTGTCACTTCTATTGTTTGTGGACATGAGCCGCGCGCCGGACATCGACTACACCGCCACCTCCCTCCGCCCCTCCTGGGCGTCGCTCCCGCCCGCCCTCCACGAGTCCCTCACCGTTGCCCTGGGCACCAACATCACCCACGTCCACAACCCCGTCACGTCCGGCTTCACGGGCGGCTTCGCAGCCCGAGCAGACCTGGCCGACGGCCGCCAAGTCTTCATCAAGGCGGCACCCGAAGGCCTCCACGCCTACCAGGCATACCAACGCGAGGCCGAAGTAGTCCCCCAACTCCCGAACTCAGTCCGAGCACCCGCCATCATCACCACCGCCCACACCACCCCGACCGGCACTACCGGGACGACGACTCCCGGAGGCGGCGGTGGGCGGTGGTTTGCTGTTGTGTCCGAGTGGGTTGACGGGCGGATGCCTGGCGGACCGTGGACGGTTGAGGACTTCGGTCGGGTGACTGCTGCCTGTGAGCAGATGGCTGAGGCTCTGTGGCCGAGTCCGTTGGTCGGGCTGAAGAAGTTCGGGGAGCTGGTGGCTGAGGACGTCGGCGTGCCCGCGGCGGTTCTGTCGGGTGAGCAAGAGTTGCCGACGGGGCTGCAGGGTTGGGTGCCGCAGGTGCTGCCGGAGCTGGTGGAACTGATGCAGCTGGCTCCGGAGGCGCTGGCCGGTGATACAGCCGCCCACTCGGACCTGCGACCCGACAACCTGCTGATCGACGACGCCGGCACGTGCTGGACGATCGACTGGAACTGGTTGACTCTCGGCCCCGCCTGGCTGGACTGGGTCGGGCTGCTGCCGGTAGCGCAGTACCAAGGCATCGACACCTTCACCGCGATCACCCGGAGCCCACTGACCGCCGACGTACCCAGCGACTACCTCGACAGCTTCGTCGCGGTCATCGCCGCGTACATGATGAAGAACGCCGACGCCCCACCCCCACCCGGCTGCACCCCGGCACTGCGCGCTCACCAGCGGCTGTACGCGTGGACGTTCCTCGACTGGCTCGCCGCACGTCGTCGGTGGCATACCGTAGACGTATGACGAAGGCGCCCACCAGCAGGTTCAAGGTCGAAGTGCTCGACGGTGACAAGACCTCGCGGCGAGAGGACGTCGTCAGCACCGAGGAACCACTGGAGCTCCGGCTCGAGTGGCCCGGCCGGCCACCCGAACCACTGGTCGTCACCATGCGCACCCCCGGCTCCGACTTCGAGCTCGCCGCCGGCTTCTGCCTCGGCGAAGGCTTCGCGGTCCGCCCGGACGCGATCCGCACGGTCGCCTACTGCACCGACGTCACCCTCACCAGAGAGCAGCAGTTCAACACCGTCACGGTCAGCTTCGACGGTCCCCCGGACCGCGAACCACCCCAGCGGTACGGCGTGACGTCGGCAGCGTGCGGCGTCTGCGGTCAACAGAGCCTCGACGAACTCGCGGAACGCCAGTACGACCCGGTCGATCCGGTGGAAGCGCCGGTCGATGTCGTACGCCGGCTGCCCGACCTGCTCCGCGACGCGCAGCCGATGTTCAGCCGTACCGGCGGACTGCACGCCGCAGGCTTGTTCACCACCGACGGCCGCAAGGTCGTGGTGAAGGAGGACATCGGCCGTCACAACGCCGTCGACAAGGTGGTCGGCTGGACCGTCCTCAACCAGCACAGCCGCAAGGGCCTCGTCCTCGCCGTCAGCGGCCGGGCCGGCTACGAGATCGTCCAGAAGGCAGTCGCCGCGGGCCTCGGGATGATCGTCGCCGTCGGCGCCCCGTCCAGCCTCGCCGTCGATCTGGCGAGGAAGTTCAACATCACCTTGGCCGGCTTCGCCCGCGGCGACCGCTGCGTCGTCTACTCGGCGCCGGAGCGGATCATCCGTCCAGCGTGATGAAGGTGGCCTTCGGGACGTACTCGTAACGGTCGGGCATGCAGGTCAGCACGATGACCTGCCCGTGGTCGCCGGCCCGGCCGAGCAGCGCGCCCATGTCCCGCAGCCGGGCCTTGTCGGACCAGCCGAGCGCGTCGTCGAAGATCACCGGGACGCTGCCCTCGCCGGTGCTGACCAGGTGGCTGATCGCGAGCCGCGTGATGATCGCGAGCTGCTCCTGAGCGCCGGTCGACAGCGCCTCGACCGGCAGCCGGACGCCCTCCAGCTCACGTTCGGCCACGGCGAGGTCGTCGTCCAGCCAGACCCGGAACGACGGCCCGTACACGCTCCGGCCGAGCGCCTCGATCCGGCTCTGCAGTGGCTCGGAGTACTTCGTCTGCGCCTCGGCGCGATGCCGGCTCAGCGTCTCGTGCACCCGCCGCGCGGCCTCGGCGCGGCGCAACAGGCTCTCGTGTTCCGTGCGTACGGCAGCAAGCTCCAGCTCGGCGACATCGCGCCGGGTCGCGAGCCCGTCCCGGCCGGACTGCTCGAGCCGGCCTTCGGTCGTCCGCAGGGCGTCGCGCAGCCGGTCGCGCTCGTCCTGCAGGCGCTTGGCGACGGCGAGGGCGTGGTTCAGCTCGCCCGCGATCTCGTCCGCCCCGGCCGCGGCGGCCTGCGCCTCGACGGCCGTCAGCTCCTCGATCACCGCCTCGACCTCCGCGGTCGCCTCGGCCTCCGCCGTAGCGACGGCCTCGTCGTCGAGCGCCGCGCGCGCGGCCTCCAGCGACTCGATCGCCGCGGCCAGCCGCTCGCCCGCGAGCTCCGACCGGGCGCGCGCGTTCTGCGCCTCCGACCGGTCCTCGTCCGCGGCCTTCCGCGCCTGCGCCGCCGCGAACTCCGCGTCCGTCAGCAACCGCTCTGCCTCGGCCAGCCCGTCGCGAGCCTCCTCCAGGGCGCGCTGCGCCGCCGCGAGATCGTCGGGCTCCGGCTCGGCCACCTCGAAGTCGTCGAACAACGTGTCGTGCGGTGACGCGAACTCTTCGAACAGCGACATCTGGCCCGGTACGTCGACCACCGGCTGCTTGGTGGTCTTCTCCTCCTCGGGCTCGGCCTCCTCGCCGACCCCGAGCCGCGCGGTCAGTACGGCGATCCGCTCGCCCGGATCGCCACCGGCCGTCAGCGACTTCTCGGTCCGGCGGGCCTCGTTCAGCTCGGCGAGCGCGGTGTCCGCCTTGCGCAGCAGCTCCCGCGCCGCGGCGACGTCCTTGACGCCGGCCTTCTTGAGCAGGTCCTTCTCCCGCCGTACGGCGTCGTCGACCCGCGAGCGCAGCGTCGCCGCCTCACCACCCGCGCGTACGGTCACCTCGAGCTGCCCCGGTACGCCGACCACGAGCTCGCCGGACACGAGCAGGCTGGCCGTCGCGTCGAACCCAAGATCCGCCGGTACGTCACCGTCGAGGCCCGTCCCGGACAGCTCGACCGGCTCCGGGCCGAGTCGCCGGACCGTCACCTCGGGCACGCCGGCGGCAAGCGCCGCGCGCGCCTCGACCACGGCGGCGCGGGCATCCTCGAGCGCGGACACGGTCGCGTCGTCGACCTTGATCCGATCGAGAATCGTCCCGGCCGCGGCGATCCGCGCCCGGACGTCGACCAGTTCGGTCTGCTGCCCGATCAACCGGTCCAGCTCGGCCCGGTCCATCAGATCGGACACGCGCCGTTCAGCGGCCTGTACTTCGGTACGCCGCAGGTCCTTGAGCTCGACGACCTCCGCGAGTGCGGCCTCGGCTGCCCGGACGGTCTCGGCCGCTTTCTTCGCGACGAGCTCCGCGTCGGCGCGGCGGTCGGCCAGGTCGGCGTCGAACGTCGTGAACCGTTCGACCTCCTCGAGCAGGCGTTCCCGCTCCAGCCGGGTCCGGGTGTGGTTCTCGAGCCGGGCGCGGGCGGTCTCGGCGCGGGACCTGACCGAGTCCCGGCGGAGCAGGATCTCGTCGGTCGCCTGCTTGCGTTCACGCAGCGCCTCGACCCCGGTGAGGTGCTCCGCGAGGCGGTTCGACACGTCGTCGAGGTCGAGGTTCAGCCGCTCGGCCCGCCGGATGTCGGACTGCACCTCCTCCATCGCCTGCAGCGCCTGCTTGAACGCGAGCTCGGCCGCATCGACCGCCTTCCCGGACCGGGCGAAGTCACCGGTCGGCTTGCCGCGGGGTGTCCAGTACCGCAGGTACTCGTGCTCGACCGCGCTCACCAGCGGCATCGACGCACCGTCGACCGGCGTCCCGGACTCGGCCGTGACCGCGGTGATCAACGGCTCCGCATCCGCCGGCGTTGGCAACACCAACGACTGGCCCTGGCTGACCATCAACGTCTGCCAGAGCACGGGATCGACGTGCTCGTGGAACAACCGCTCGGCCTCGTTGTGCGCCTCGCGCCCGGTCCAGGACTGCCGGCGGCCGTCGGCCTCGACGATCGTCAGCTCGGTGGACCGGTTCTTCAGCCAGCGCTTGGAGTACGTCAGCTCGCGGCCGCCGAGGCTCAGCTCGGCGGTCACCGCCGGGCCGACGTCCTGGCCGACCGGCTGGATGTCCTTGATCCGGGTCGACTTCGAGTCGTCCGGCAGGTCGAAGATCAGCCCGAACGCCTCGACCAGGCTGGACTTCCCGACCTCGTTGTCGCCGACCACGACCGTCGTACCGAGCGCGCGGAACCGGACAGTACGGTCCTTGACGCCACGGAAGTCCCGCAGCGCCAAGCTGTGTAATCTCATCCCGCGTCCCGAGCCAGTCGGTGCATCAGCGAGAGCGCGGCGCCGGCACTCTCGTCACCGCCGGCCAGTGCCTGCCGCAGTTCCTCCATCGCGGCACGGGCCGGGCCGCTCAACTGCAGCGATTCCAGATCCGCGGCGTCCGGCGCGGGGCGTACGGTCCAGAACTTCGCCCACCGCTCGACACTCGCGAACACCTCGCCCTGGGCGTCGATGATGGAGTCCAGCCGGGCCAGCAGCGGCAGCGACAACGAGCCGTCGCCCGCGAGGCGTACGTACGTCCGCTCCTTGTCCGGGAGCTCCGCGAACCAGTCCTCCAGCGCCGTGATCGACTCCTCGTCGAAGAGCTCGACGCGGTGATCGACCATGTGCCAGGCGCCGACGCGGATCGGCTCGACGTTGATGCTGTCGCCGGCGATCGTCACCTTGAGGACATTGCCGGGCGCGTCCTCCTCCGGTGACGTGACCTCCTGGGTGCCGGAGAACCAGATCCGGTCGGTGACGCGCGTGGTCGAGTGGCGGTCGCCGAGGCCGACGTATTGCAGCCGGCCGTCCGCGACCGCTGCTTCGAGAGCCGCTTGGTCGATCGGCGGTACGTCGGACATGCCGCCGGACAGGCTGGTCAGTTGGCCGTGGGCGAGCAGGATCCTGATCTTGCTCGGGTCGGCCGTCAGGTCCGCGTACCCGGGCGCGGCGGGGTCGGACAACGGGCGGCGGGAACGCCATGGCGCGCCGAGGATCTCCACACCCGGGAGAATCTGAAACGGCGTCGTTTCGGTCAGCACCGTGACGTGGTCCGGGGCGTGAGCGCTCCACTGGCTCGAGGTCCACAGCGAGCCCGGCTCCAGCGCGTCGTGGTTGCCCGGGAGCAGCACGACCGGGACCGGGATCCGCTTCAGCGCCTCACACGCGCGCAGGATGGTCTGCCGCTCGACCTGGTTGTGCTCGAACACGTCACCGGTGACGGCCACGAACGCAGCCCCGGTCCGTTCCGCGACCTCGCCGATCCGTGCGACAGCATCCAGCCGCGCCTGACCCCACCGGGCCTGGCCGTCCGGCCCCAGGAACCGGCGCATCATGCCGAGCTGCCAGTCCGAGCTGTGCAGAAACGTGAGCGAGTCCATTGCGGGAAGAACGCTAACCCGAGCCGCCGACACTTCGCACACTCAACACACACGACACCCCACACCGCCCACACTCCGGACACGGTTCTGTGTGCGAAACCGGTTGGTCCGCGCGCAAGGTGCTTCTACGATCCGCTGGTGGATGCGTACCTGGAGACCGAGCGGCTGCGGTTGCGGCGGTTCACCGCGGACGATGTCGAGTTGCTGGTCGCGCTCGACTCCGATCCCGAGGTGATGCGGTATCTGACCGGTCAGCCGACGTCGCGAGCCGAGATCGAGAGCGTCGTACTGCCGGGGATTCTGAAGGTGTACGCCGAGCATCCCGGGCTCGGGACCTTCGCGGCCTCGGCCGCCGGCGGGTTCGTCGGGTGGTTCGGGCTGCAGCCGACCTCGGATGCGGCGACTGTGGGCGTCGGGTACCGGTTGCTGCGGAGCGCATGGGGCAAGGGGTACGCGACCGAGGGGACGAGGGCGTTGATCGCGCACGCGTTCACCGCACTCGGGATGGAGCGGGTGGAGGCGGACACGATGGCGGTCAACCACCGCTCGCGGGCGGTGATGCGGCGGGCGGGGTTGCGGTTCGAGAAGGTGTTCCACGTGCAGTTCGACGATCCACTGCCGGGGACGGAGTTCGGCGAGGTGCTGTACTCGGTGGATCGGACGACCTGGGAAGCTGGACGACATGAGTGACGACCGGCCGTACGCCGTACTCGACATCGACGCCACGCTGTCCGACACCAGCAAGCGGATCCACTTCGTCGAGAAGAAGCCGAAGGACTGGGACTCGTTCTTCGAGCACGCGAAGGAGGACGCGGTGCTCGAGGAGGGGCTCGCGGTCGCGACGACGCTCGCGGCGGACCACGTGATCGTCTACCTGACCGGCCGCCCGGAGCGACTCCGCCGCGACACCGAGAAATGGCTGAAGGACAACGGCTTCCCCGAGGGCAAGGTCTACATGCGCGGCAACACCGACCGCCGCCCGTCGATGCTGATGAAACTCGGCCGCCTCAAGCGCCTCGCCGAACAGCGCCCGGTCGCCGTGCTGGTCGACGACGACGCCAAGGTGGTCGCTGCCGCCCAGAAGGCCGGCTACACAGTGATGAGGGCCGACTGGGGCCTCGATCCCGAGACCCAGCCGGCCCTCTTCGAAGCTCAGGAGTCCGAAGGACGCACCTGAGCTACTTGCTCAACCCCACGATCAGCTGGTTGGGGTAGGGCGGGTAGGACGACAGGTAGAAGTTCTGGACCTTCGAGCCGTGCAGGAACGCGTTGCGGGCGTAGATCAACGGGACGATCGGGGCGTCCTGCATGATCTGCTTGTCCACGGCGCCCCACAGGCCGGCGGCCTTGGTGCGGTCGGTCTCGGCAGTGGCGGCGGCGATCGCCGAGTCGACAGCCGGGTTGGAGTAGCGGGAGATGTTGTACCCGCCGTTGCCGATCTCCGACGAGGCGAACAGCGGCTGGATGTTGCCGATCGCACTCGGGAAGTCGGGCAGCCAACTGGAGACCGTCAGATCGAAGTCCGGCTTGTTGCCGGTGATCAGGTCGGTCAGCGGCTCGCTGTCGAGCGGCTTGATCGTGACGGTGATCCCGGCCCGCTTCAGGCCCTGCTGGATCGCCTGCGCCACACCCAAACCGGTCGTGTTGTCGGCAGCCAGCACCAGGTTCAGCCCGCTGACGCCCGCGGCGGCGAGCATCTGCTTCGCCTTGTCAGGATCGCCGGCCGGCGGCGCCTGGTACAGGTCGTACTTGTTGTAGCCGTCGATCCCCGGCGTGATCAGCGTCGACGCGATCTCACCGCCGTACTCCGGTCCGCCTTCCGCCACCTGCACCGCCTGCTTGTCGACGGCGTACTCGATCGCCTTGCGCACGGCCGGGTTCGACAGCGCCGGGCGCTTCGTGTTCATCGCGAGGTACTCGAGCGCACCGGACGGCGACGTCGCCACCCGGGCCTTCACGGCGGGGTTGCCGGTGATGGTCGGGATCAGCGCGGCCGGTACGGACGTACCGGTGGTGGCGGCGAACTTGTCGTCGCCGGCGTCCGCGATCAGCCGCTGGTTGACGACGTCGGGCTGCAGGCCCATGTCCAACTCGATCGCGTCCGGCAGACCGGTCCGCGCCTGGTCGGTGGACTTGTCCCAGTTCGGGTTGCGCTCCAGCTCGAGCTTCGAGCCGGGCGTGTACGACTTCACCTGGTAGGGACCGCTCGCGACCGGCTTCTCGCCGTAGTGCGCCGGGTCGGTGTCGGCCTTCTTCGGCACCGGCGAGAACGCGGGCATGCTGACGATCCACGGCCAGTCGCCGTACGGCTTGTTCAGCTTGAAGACCACTGTCGAGTCGTCCGGGGTCTCGATCGAGGCCAGCTCGCCGCCCTTGTACGGGCCCTGGTACTTGTCACCGGCGACGAGCAGCGACTTGTGGTACCCGAGGCCGCCGGACAGCTCCGGCGCGAACGAGCGCTCCACGCCGTACTTGATGTCGGCGGCAACGATCGGGGAACCGTCGGAGTACTTCAGGCCGGGCTTCAGCTTGTACGTCCAGGTCTTGCCGCCGTCGCTGACCTGGCCGGTGTCGGTGGCCAGGTCGGGTACCAGCTCGGCCGCCTTGTCCGGCGACGTCTTCCACGACGTCAGGCCGCGCAGCACCAGGTGGATCGAGCTGATCCCGAGGTTCTGGCTCTTGGCCGGGTCGAGGCTGATCTCCTTGCTGGTGGTCAGGATGTGCCACGTGCCGCCCTGCTCGGCGGCCGCGGTGCTGCCGCTCGAAGCAGTCTTGTTGTTGGCGTTGCAGGCCGCGGCCGCCAGCGCCAGTACAGCGGCGACCGCCACTGCACGGGTTATGCGTTTCATTGTTTCCTCTCAGGGGTGGGGGGCTCAGGGAAGTAGCAGGCGGCCCGGTGTTCAGCGGAACCCTGGACGGGTTCGAGTACCGGTCGTGCGGTCGCGCAGACGTCCTCGGCCTTGTAACAGCGGGTCCGGAACGGACATCCCGACGGCGGGTCGATGGGGGTCGGTACGTCGCCGGTCAGCACGATCCGTTCCCGCACCACGCCGGGCTCCGGAACGGGTACGGCGGACAGCAGCGCCTTGGTGTACGGATGCGCGGGCGACTCGTACACCTGTGCCGCCGGGCCCTCCTCGACGATCGTGCCGAGATACATCACCGCGATCCGGTCGGCGACCTGGCGGACGACGGCGAGGTCGTGCGCGACGAGCACGTACGACAGGCCGAGCTCGTCGCGCAGATCCGCGAGCAGGTTCAGCACCTGCGCCTGGACGGACACGTCCAGCGCGGACACCGGCTCGTCGCACACGAGCAGCTCGGGTTTCACCGAGAGCGCCCGGGCGATGCCGATCCGCTGCCGCTGTCCGCCCGAGAACTCGTGCGGGTACCGGACGAGGTGCTGCTCGGACAGCCCGACCTGCTCCAGCAGTTCGACGAGCTGAGCGCGGGTCGGCCGGATGCCTTGCGCGCGGAACGGCGTACTGAGAATCGTGCCGACGGACTGCCGCGGGTTCAGCGAAGCCTGCGGGTCCTGGAAGACCATCTGGATCTGCCGGCGGATCGGGCGCAGCCGACGGCCCTTGACCTTGGTGACGTCCTTGCCGCCGATCTCCACCCGGCCCTGCGTGGGGTCGAGCAGCCGGGTCGCGACCCGGGCGAGGGTGGACTTGCCCGAGCCGGACTCGCCCACCAGGCCGAGGGTTTCGCCCTTGCGGACGACGAGGTTCACGCCGTCGACGGCGCGGACGGCCTGCGCCTTCTGCCACGGGGCGCCGCGCAGACCGAAGTACTTCTTCACGTCCTTCAACTGCAGCAGGTCGCTCACAGCAGCACCTCCGGACGCCGGCCCAGGTGGCACGCCGCCTCGTGATCGCCTTCACCGGGACGTGGCGTGAGCTCGGGCCGCTCGGTGATGCACCGCTCCCCCACCAGATGCGTGTACGCGCACCGCGGCTGGAACGGGCACCCGGTCGTGATCGATCCTGGCGACGGCGGGCTGCCCGGGATGGTCGTCAACCGCGGCTTCGGCGGTACGTCGACCCGCGGCATCGCCCCGAGCAAGCCGATGCTGTACGGATGTGCCGCCCGGTGGAACAGGTCCCGGACGGTACCGCGCTCGGCCGCGCGTCCGGCGTACATCACGAGCACGTCGTCCGCGACCTCGGCGACCACGCCGAGGTCGTGCGAGATCAGCACCAGCGCCGTACCGAACTCCTCCTGCACATCGTCGAGCAGGCGCATGATCTGTGCCTGCACGGTCACATCGAGTGCGGTCGTCGGCTCGTCCGCGATCAGCACTCTCGGGTCGTTCACCAGAGCCATAGCAATCACGACCCGCTGCCGCATTCCCCCGGAGAACTCGTGCGGGAAACTCTCCGCGCGCCGGGCCGCGTCCGGGATGCCGACCTTGTCGAGCATCTCGACCGCGCGCCGGTGCGCGACCTTGCGGGACACGTCGTGGTGCAGCCGGTACGCCTCGGCGACCTGCCAGCCGACCGAGTAGTACGGGTTCAGCGCGGACAGGGCGTCCTGGAAGACCATCGCGATGTCGTTGCCGCGGATCTTGCGCAGCTCGTCGTTCGGCAGGCCGTTCAGCTGCCGGCCGTCCAGCAGCACCTCGCCGGTGACGTCGGCGTTCGACGGCAGCAGGCCCATCACCGCGGACGAGCTGACGCTCTTCCCGGACCCGGACTCGCCCACGATCGCCAGCGTCCGCCCTGCCGCGACCGCGAAGTCGATCCCATCCACGGCCGGTACCGGACCGTTCTCGGTCGCAAAGGTCACATGCAGGTCATGCACTTCGAGGACAGATTCAGCCATGGCTCACCCTCGGGTCGAGCACACCGTGCACTATGTCCACCACCAGGTTCGCGAGAATGATCAGGAACGCCGAGAACAGGGTCACGCCGACCACCACGGCCACGTCCAGAGAACCGACCGCGGTGATCAGCAGGTCGCCGAGGCCCTGCATGCTGAAGACCTTCTCGGTCAGGATCGCACCGCCCAGCAGGCCGCCGAGGTCGAGGCCGAACAAGGTGATCACCGGTACCAGGACGCCGCGCAGACCGTGCGTGATCACCACCCGCGCCTCGCCCGCGCCCTTCGCGCGAGCCGTGGTGATGTAGTCGAGGTTCAGCTCCTCGAGCATCTGCGAGCGGGTCAGCCGGATGTAGGACGCCGCCTGCAGAACCGCGAGCACGATCCACGGCGTGACCAGGTGCCAGGCCCAGTCGACCGGACTCTCGGTGAGCGGGACGTACCCGTTGACCGGAACCATGTTCAGCCAGAACCCGAACACCAGGATCGCCAGCAGCCCGAGCAGGAACGACGGCGTCGACACCCCGATCAGCGCGACCCCGACGGACAGCCGGTCGAGGATGCGGCCCCGGTTCAGCGCGGCGATCACACCGAGCGAGACACCGAGGAGCAGCCACAGTACGGCGGCACCGAGCGCGATCGAGGCGGTGATCGGGAGCCGGTTCAGGATCAGCGTGGTGACCGGGCGGGCGAGCGGGAACGAGTACCCGAAACACGGAGCGTTGCAGTGCACTGCCGCCGTACCGTCACCGAACGTGCGGCCGGCGAAGATGCCCTTCAGGAAGCTCAGGTACTGCTGCAAGGTGCTCTGGTCGAGCTGCATGAAGTGGCGCGCCTGCTCCAGGCGGTCCGGCGTACACGGCTTGCCGCACGCGAGGTGCGCCGGGTCGGCCGGAATCGCGTAGAAGACCAGGTAGACGGCCAGGCTCAGCGCCAGCATCACGAGCAGCGTGCCGAACAGCCGGCGGATGATGAACCAGAGGAGATCGGGCATCAGTTCGTCCTCCGCAGCCGTACGTCGAACGCGTCCCGGACGCCGTCGCCGAGCAAGGTGAACCCGAGCACCGCGATGAACAGCATCGCGCCCGGGAACAGCAGGAACCACGGGTCCGCGCCGGTGTACACCCAGGCGATCGAGTCCGAGATCGACCGGCCGAGGCTCGGTGTCGGCGGTGGTACGCCGACGCCCAGGAACGACAGCGCCGCCTCGGCACCGACGTACCCCGGGATCGCGAGCGTGGCGATCACCAGCACCGGGCCGAGCAGGTTCGGCAGCAGCTCGCGGGTGATCACCATCCAGCCGGTCGAGCCGACGCTGCGGGCCGCCTCGACGAACTCGCGGGTGACCAGCGAACGTGCCTGGTTGCGGATCAGCCGGGCCAGAGCGGCCCAGCCGAAGAAGCTCAGGACGCCGACCAGTAGCAGCGATCGGGACACCTTCGCCGGGACAATGATGCCGAGGGCAATCATGAAGACGAGCTGCGGGAAGCCGAACAGGAAGTCCAGCAGCCGGGACACGACCGCGTCGTACCAGCCGCCGAAGTAGGCCGCGCTGATGCCGAGCAACGTGCCGACCACACTGGTGATCACGGTCACCGAGATCGCGATCACCAGCGACGTCCGCAGGCCGAGCACCACGATCGAGAACAGGTCCCGGCCGGTCAGCGGCTCGACGCCGAACCAGTGGTTGCCGCTCATCCCGCCGGCCGCGCCGCGCGGCGCGTTGCCGCGGGCCGGATCGAGCAGGTCGATGTGGTACGTCGTGGCGTCCTGGCCGGCCAGCCGCACCAGCAGCGGCGCGGCCGCGGCGATCACGATCAGCAGTACGACCAGGAAGAACCCGACCTGGGCACTGCGGTCGCGCCGGACCCGGCGCAACGCTTGCCGGGTGGGCGATACGGCCCCGGCGACCGAGGTACTCACAAGCACTCCCGACTGGTCAGATAGTTACAGCCGACAAAACCTAGGCCGCATCCTTCCACCCCACGGACTTCATCTCGAATCCCGAGAATCTCGGGTTGATAACTCCACATTCGGATAGCTCTTGCCGCTTGGTTACGCTCCGCTGCATGGACGACGGCATGGACGACGGCATGGACGACGGGTTCGTGCGGCTGGGTGAGCGAATTCTGCTGTACAACATGTACGGCACCGCGGGCGGCGTACCCGCGATCTCGTTCGGCGGTTCGCCGAGCACCCGGTGGAAGCGCCCGGACGCGGTCGCGGCTCTGCGCGCGTCGGGGTTGTGGATGGCGGTGCCGGACCGGCCGGGGTACGGCGGGTCGACGCGGCAACCCGGTCGGACGGTGGCGTCCGTCGTACCGGACACGGTGGCCTTGGCCGATGCGCTCGGGTGGGACCGGTTCGCGGTCACCGGCGGATCGGGCGGCGGGCCGCATGCGCTGGCATGCGCGGCCTTGCTGCCGGACCGGGTGACTCGTTGTGCGGTGACCGCGAGCATTGCGCCACCGATCGTCGACGGTCCGGAGCCGACCGAGGCAGAGGAAGCCGCGGATCCACGCCGCAATCGCACGTCCTGGAAGGCGCTTCGCGAGGACCTGCGCCCGAGCCTCGAGGAGACGGCCCGCTCGATCATGGCCGCCGTCGAGGCAGGCGGCCCGGAATTTCCGCCGGACCCCGGCGCCGAACCCGGCCCACCGGCACGCGAGGACCCCGCCGCGATGGCGCGATTGACCGCCACCTTCGTCACCAGCCACGACGGCTGGATCGACGACCTCATCGCCTTCGCCAACCCGTGGGGCTTCGACCTGGCCGACATCCACGTACCGATCACCCTCTGGCACGGCTCCGCAGACGAACGAGCCGGCAAATACACCGACCACCTGACCGCAGCAATCCCCACCGCCGAACGCAGGTACTACATCGGCGGCCACATCCCCCCAACAAACACCTACCGCGAACTCCTGCGCTGGTTGTCTGCGGGGGTCTGAGTGTCCCCGGGTGTGTATAGGGTCGGGTTTGTGCCTGATATCGATGCGGCGTTTCTCGCTCTGCCCCGTCACGAGTTGGCTGCGGCTGCACTGCAGCGTGCCCGTGATCTGGGGGCCACGTTTGCCGAGTTCCGGTTGGAGCGGATCCGGTCCGAGTCCATTTCTCTGCGTGACAGCGTGCTGGAGAGCGCGAAGGACGACGAGGACCTCGGTCTCGCCGTGCGCGTCATCCACGACGGCACCTGGGGGTTCGCGGCCGGGGTCGCGCTGACCGCCGACGAGGCGGTGCTGCTCGCCGAGCAGGCGGTGCACATGGCGCAGGTGTCGCGCCCGATCAACGCGGAGACGATCGAGCTCGCCGACGAGCCTGTGTACGACGACGTCAGCTGGATCTCGTCGTACGAGATCGACCCGTTCAGCGTGCCGCGGGCGGAGAAGGTCGCACTGCTCACCGACTACAGCGACCGCCTGCTCAAGGCCGACGGTGTCGCGCACGTCAGCGTCCACGTCGCCACGGTCCACGAGTGCAAGTTCTACGAGAACTCCGCCGGCACGTCGTACACGCAGCAGCGCGTCCGGATCGGTCCGTCGATCACCGCGCACGGCGTCGCCGAGGACCGCTTCGACTCGATGTCGTCGACCGCGCCGCCGGCGGGCCGCGGCTGGGAGTACATGACCGGCACCGGCTGGAACTGGGACGACGAGCTCGCCCAGATCCCCGGCTGGCTGGCCGAGAAGCTCGCGGCGCCGAGCGTCGAGGCCGGTACGTACGACCTGGTCATCGACCCGTCCAACCTCTGGCTGACGATCCACGAGTCGATCGGCCACGCCACCGAGCTCGACCGCGCCCTCGGCTACGAGGCGAACTACGCGGGTACGAGCTTCGCCACCCTCGACCAGCTAGGCACACTGAAGTACGGCTCGCCCGTCATGCACGTCACCGGCGACCGCACCGCCGAGCACGGCCTGTCCACCGTCGGGTACGACGACGAGGGTGTCGCCGCCCAGCAATGGGACCTGGTCAAAGGCGGCATCCTGGTCGGCTATCAGGTCGACCGCCGGATGGCGAAGAAGAACGAGGATGTGCTCGGCGCCCCGCGCTCGAACGGGTGCGCGTACGCCGACTCCTCCGGGCACATCCCGATCCAGCGGATGGCGAACGTATCGCTCCAGCCGGCCGCGGACGGCCCGTCCACCGAGGAACTGATCAGCCGGGTGCAGAACGGGATCTACATCGTCGGCGACAGGTCCTGGTCGATCGACATGCAGCGGTACAACTTCCAGTTCACCGGGCAGCGGTTCTACAAGATCACCAACGGCAAGCTCGACGGCCAGCTCCGCGACGTCGCGTACCAAGCGACCACGACCGACTTCTGGGGCTCGATGGAGGCGGTCGGCGGCCCGCAGACGTACGTCCTCGGCGGCGCGCTGAACTGCGGCAAGGCCCAGCCGGCGCAGTCCGGTGCGGTCAGCCACGGCTGCCCCTCCGCGCTGTTCCGCGGTGTCCGCATTCTCAACACCACTCAGGAGGCCGGCCGGTGACCGCCGTACAGCTCACCCCGCAGGACACCGTCGAGCGGGGCCTGGCCCTGGCGGCGGACGAGGGCGCCGACGGCTGCGTCGTACTCGTGGCCGAGACCTCCAGCACGAACCTGCGCTGGGCGAACAACACCCTGACCACGAACGGGGCGATGCGCGGCTCGAACGTGACCGTGATCGCCACGGTCGGCTCCGGCGAGGGTACGGCGGCCGGCGTCATCGGCCGCTCGTCCGTCACCGAGGACTCGCTCCGCGAGATCGTCTCCGCCGCGATCGCGACCGCCCGCGCCGCCGGTCCGGCCGAGGACGCGCGACCACTCGTGGACGGAACCGCCTCGCCGGACTGGGATCTCGAACCGGAGGAGACCTCGGTCTCCGTCTACGAGAAGTTCGCGCCGTCGCTCGGGGAGTCGCTGAAGCAGGCGTCGGCCGAGAACCGCCGGCTGTTCGGGTTCGCCGACCACGAGGTCGTGACGTTGTACGTCGGCTCCTCCACCGGGCTGCGGTTGCGCCAGGCCCTCCCCCGCGGGTACGTGTCCTCCACCGGCAAGGTCGGCGCCCATTCGGCCTGGGTCGGTACGGCGACGCGGGACTTCACCGACGTCGACCCGCTCGCGCTGGACACCGAGCTGACCCGCCGCCTCGGCTGGGCCGGCCGGACGGTCTCGGTCGACGCAGGTAGGCACCCGACGATCCTGCCGCCGGCCGCGGTCGCGGACCTGGTGACGTACCTGTACTGGGTCCTCGACGGCCGGGACGCATTCGAGGGGCAGACCGTCTTCTCGAAGCCCGGCGGCGGGACCCGGATCGGCGACACGCTGTCGCCGCAGCCGGTGAACCTGCACTCGGATCCGGCGCTGGCCGGACTGGAGGCGTTCGCGTTCGCGGTGGCACGTTCGTCCGGCGGATCGTCGAGCGTGTTCGACAACGGCCTCACGCTCGCGGCGACGGATTGGATCCGCGGCGGGAAGCTCGAGCACCTGATGACCAGCCGGTACACGGCGGACCTGATCGACGTACCGACGGCGACGCCCGGCATCGACAACTACGTGCTCTCGGTCGACGGCGCGTCAGGTTCGACGGACGACCTCGTCGCCGGGCTCGATCACGGGCTGCTCGTGACCTGCCTCTGGTACATCCGGGTCGTCGAGCCGCAGACGTTGCTGCTCACCGGACTCACCCGCGACGGCGTCTACCTGGTGGAGAACGGTGAAGTCACCGGCGCAGTCAACAACTTCCGGTTCAACGAGAGCCCGGTCGACCTGCTGGCCCGCTTCACCGCGGCCGGCGCGACCGTGCCGTCGTTCTCGCGCGAGTGGGGCGACTACTTCTCCCGCACCGCGACACCGCCGCTGCTCATCCCGGACTACAACATGTCCAGCGTCAGCCAGGCGAACTGATCAAACGCCGAACGCCCCGCCGATTCACCGGCGGGGCGTTCTGTTCGTACTACGTCAGACAGTCGGGTAACCCGGCTCCGCCTGCCCCGGCCCGCCGAACCGCTCAGCTGCCTTCGGGTCCGGTCCGTACTTGTTGTTTCCGGCTTGGCCTTCCATCGCCCAGAAGACAATCAGCACGATGATGCCGATGCAGGTGAAGTAGAGCAGCATCCACCAACCACTGCGGTTGGTGTCGTGCAGGCGCCGCCACGACACGCTGAGGGTCGGCAGCAGCACAGCGAGGCCGTAGATCGACTGCAACACACCGTTCCGGCCGCCGTTGAAGTCGAGGCCGGCCACGTGGTCGATGATCGAAAGGATCACGCTGATGATCACGCTGAACAACGTGAACATCCAGAACTCCTTGCGGCGGGCCCTCCCGTCGAACGCGACATACTTCTTGAGGACATCCAGATACCACTGCATAGCTCGTCTCCGATGATTGAGGGTCTGACGCCGGAACAGGAGACTGTCGGAACGCGCTGAGGACGTCAATCCGGCTTTTCCCTTTGGTGATCAGACTGCAATCTGACGCCTAGAGCCGGCTTCAGGTTCCTGGTGCGGACTTCGTCATCGTCATCCGCAGCATCAGCCGCTGTCCTTCCTGGTACGGCGTGACCTCGTCGAGGTTCCAGTCCTCGCCGAGTTCATCGATCAGTTCCCGGTCGAAGAACCGCCCGACGAACCCGTCGTGCCCGGACAACCCGTCCTCCAGCGGCAGCCATTGCTGGGCGCACGGGTCGTCCGCGGACCACACGGCGTACACGAAAAGGCCGCCAGGGCAGAGCACCCGGTGCACCTCGGCCACCAGTGAACGCAGCTCGGACGGCGAGAAGGCCATGTTGAGCAGGAGATTCGCGAACACCGCATTGACCGTCCGATCAGCCGGCGGCAACGGATCCCGTACGTCGTGCAGCGCGGCCGTCACCCGATCGTCGAGGCCTGCCCGCTGCGCCTCGTGCCGCAACTGATCGAGCGCCGTCTCGCTGAAGTCGGTCGCATGCACGCTGAATCCCTGCCGAGCCAGAAAAAGCGCGTCCCGCCCGTGCCCCGCGCCGAGCTCCAGCACATCATCGATGCCCGCGGCACCGAACACCTCCACCGCCCGCCGCGCCGCCACGGAGGGCTCGGCCCCGTGCAACTGCGGCCGGCGCGCGTACGCCAGATCCCAACGCTCCTGCTGAGCCCTCGCGAGCTCCACATGCCCAGTACCCATTGTCCTGCTCCCCGTGTACGTCCCGCCGCCCTGGCCGACCGACAGACCGCGCCAGCCTACGCCAGAACCGCGAACAGGTGCACCCGAAGGACGTCAAGCTGGCACAATGACGGAACTGCGCCGCGTGCAGGGCGTTGCGGTCTTCAAAGGGGGTGCCGGGGGCTGATGGCGGACAGCGGTGAGATGCGTTCGGAGAAGGTCCTCGTGCTCGCCAACGCCCTCGAGAAGCTTCGGACGCACAGTGGACTCACCGCCGACCGGGTCAGAGCCGACCGGACCGGGATCTCCGCGCCGCTGCTGACCCTGGCCGCGACCCAGCGGTACGCCGACGTCCATGCGCTCGATCTTCCGGACGCGGCGGTCGCGTTGGTCGGCGAGTGCGTGCGCGACGACCTGTCCCAGTCCCAGCGGATCGTCGCCGACATCATCCTCGCGCTCGGGGTGCTCGAGGAGACACTGCGCGCGGCGGGCATCGACCCACACATCACTCGCGCGCTGTACCAACTGGACCTCGGCCGCCGCCGCGAGACGCTGCTCAACCACTGGCATCCGCTGCACGCTGCCGTCTCGGTGACGCCTCAGGCCGCACCGAGCGACCGGTACCTGCGCGGTACGACGGAATTGGCCGCACTCCGTGAGCTCGCCTACCAGCTGACCCGCCGCGACACGTACTCGGTCGGCGCCAAGAACGTCGTCCGAACCGATCCTGGACCGAGACCGGAGCTGTCTTCGTCCGGCCGGGTCGTCGTGATCGGCGGCGCCGTGATGGACGCGACGTTCCGAACGAAGCATCTGCCGGCTCCGGAGACGTCGAGCGAGGCGCTCGGGTTCAGCCTTGCGCCTGGCGGCAAAGGCCTCACCCAGGCCGTGGCGGCGGCACGGCTGGGGCTGCGGACATCGCTGATCGCGGCGGTCGCCACCGACAGCTTCGGCGACAAGATCGTCGAATACCTCGAGCAGGAGAACGTCGACACGTCGCTGCTCAAGCGGGTGCCCGGCGCCGACACACCTTTCACCGGTGTCTTCCAGCAGCAGCTCGGCGACAGCATCGCGGTGAACTGGCGCAACGACAAACAGATTCATCTGGACGCCGGTGATGTGTTCAAACACCGCAAGGAGCTCCAGGAGTGCGACGCGGTTCTGCTGACCTTCGAAGTCCCGCGCGACACGCTGGAGGACACTCTCGCGCTGGTCCACGACGATGCGGGGAAGCGTCCCGTGGTCATCGTCACGCCTGGCCAGCCGTACCCGGACGACGAGGTGTCGGCCGACACCCTCGCGCAGATCGACTACCTGGTCGCCCACGCCTGGGAGCTGGAGTCGTTCGTCGGACAAGACGCCGACTTCGATCCCGACTCCGTGGCCAGGACTTTGCTCGCGTACGGCGTCAAGACGCTGTGCCTGCTCGTCAGAGGCGGCTGCAACGCGTACTCGCGCCCGCTCCGCGACGTACTCCGCATCGCGGCCCCGCCGGCGATCTACAAGGAATCCGCGGTCGCCCGCGACGCCTTCTGCGCGGCGCTGGCCGCCCGCCTCATCGACACGAAGTACGAGTTCTCCGACAAGGTCGCGCACTGGGCCGCCGCCGCGATGTCCTGCGCCGCCTCCGACTTCCCACGCCGCAACTCGCTACCGACGAGACGTCGCATCGAGGACCTCCTGGAAGGCCTGCAGACCTAGCCTCAGCGCAGGATCCGCCGCTGATCCTCAGGTCGCACCCGCTCAGTGGCACCGTGGATGCGACAGCAGAAGATCAGCGAGTCGGCCAGCTCGGCCCAGCTCCTCGTCGCGTGCTTGTCCGCCTCGCACAGTGCGTCGATGCTGCGGATCGACGGGAAGCTGGCCCGCATCTCGCGGATGCTCATGTAGCGCCGCTTGTAGTACAGGTACGGCCGGGCCTGGACGGTCATCCACTGCTGCCAGTTCGACGCGAGATAGCTCGACCCGGTGAAGCCCAGATTCGGGTCGACCGCGGTCGTCAGCAGTTGAACGTCACCACGCTTCTGGAAGTACTTCCGTACCTGAGCCAGCAGGTACGACACCGCATTCGGTGGTGCACCGTCGAACGAGTAGACCCGGGACAGGTCCCAGACCGCGTCCTTCGGTACGCCGAACTGCCGCGTCAACTGGTCGGCCACCCGCTGCCACTCCAACGGCGACGCGCTACACAAGGTCAACGGTGTACCGGTGTTCTTGTCGACCAGAGCGAAGTTGAGTGAACCGCGCCGGGCGTTCCGCAGGTAGTGCAAGCTGTCGAAGACCCGCTCGGCCTCCTCGCCGATCTGGCGGAACTCGAGGTCGGCCAGGTCGTAGTCCCGTCGCGGGAGCAGATCGCGGACCGCGCGCTGGTCCTTGCGCAGGCGGGCCGCATTGCTGACGACGACCGTGACGGCCTTCGGGTAGCTCACCTGGCCGTCGGGATCGGCGTAGGCCGGCAGGTGCAAGCGGGTCCGGACGTCGAGCGCGCGCCGGTCCACGCCCCACAGCCGGGCGAGCCCCAACAAGTGCTCAGCAGTTCTTTGCACGCGTCGGATGCTAGCGGATCTACGCGGCCGGACGACAACTCATCAAACAAACGTCTTTTGGTGTGTTGGCAGCGATTCGGTGCCAACTGGCACGGCCAGTTCTGCCAAGTGGCACGCTGCCCGCCGGGCGTGGTTACCAAATTCATCCGCACGCAAAAGCGCGCTGCCCTTTTGGCGCGATCTCCGCGACCAATTCCTGCATTGTCAGCCGATTGACCCGCGGTGCAATAGAAGCAGGAAACAACTGGCCGGAAAGGGGAAGTCCGATGCAACTCCTCGCGATGCTGATCACGCTGTCCGGCACGATTCTGGTGACAACGCTGTGGAAGCAACTGCTCAAACTGGTGCTGGTAGGTGCCGTCCTCGTCTTCTGTTTCGGTCTCTACAACATCGTCGTTGTGATGACCCGCTGACGACACCGTCCAGCTGTCACGAGCCGCTCGCGAACCAGCGCGCCATCCCGGCGGCCAGGACCTGCGCCCGGTCCCAGACCGGATCGGAGCGGAGCCGGCGCACCGACTGACGGGTCGAGGCGCGGTATTCGATCGAGCGCTCCACGAGGCTGCTGTGCCGGTCACAGACGAACGGGTGATCGGCCAGCGGCTCGAACTGATCGCACGTCACGTCGAGGATCCAGCGCCCGGGCGCGGTGGCGCGGCCGATCTCGATCCAGCAGTGGAACTCGAAACTTTGCCGTCCACAACGATGTCGCCGAAGCAGAACCGGGCGCGCGGCCGCAGGATCAGCGGCAGCTCCTGCAGCAGCCAGGCCGAGGTCACCCCGCACTGGCCGGCCGAGCGCGGCAGGTCCGGCCGGGAGCTGAAATCCGGATGCACGGTGGAATCCGACCACTCCAGCGACAGCGCCGCCCGGTAGGCGTGCAGGCGGCGGCGGAAGCGATTCGAGAAGCACGGCCCGCGTTCCGGGCGGGCCGCTGCCAGGGCGGACTGCTGCACGGTTCGTCCCCCAACTCTGCTCGTTCGCCGCGCCCCCGCGCGGCGGATACAAGTTCATTGGGCATTGTCAGCGGACTGCTGATCGGTTGGCAAGGTTGTTTTCACGAACACCGGTTCGACGGTGTGCAGTGGATTTGCAATGGTGCCGGTGACAGGTATCGGTGGACGGGTGTCGAGGTCGGTGTAGCCGAGTTTCAGGCGGTATCCGTTCAGCGGGAACCGGAAAAACGTAGGACCTGTCAATGCGGTTGCTGCCAACCGGTCGGTGTATTCAGGGTGGGTTTCGGTGTAGCGGTGTACCTCGCCGCGCACGATGCCCCAGAAGTTGTTTTCGGGGATCAGGTTCTGGGTCGAGAGGGGGTTGAGGACGCCGAGGAGGAGGGCGTCGACTACGTACTGGCGGAGGATGGGCCAGGGTTTTCTGGGGAGGACCTTGGTGTGGGAGTCGGGTTCGGGGCCGCGGGCAAGGATCGGGTCGGTGGAGAGGTTGATGTCGTCGACCAGGTCCTTGATCACCAGGCGGGTGGGCAGGCCGTCGGGGCCGCAGATGATTGCCAGGTTTTCACCGTGCGGGTTGACCGTGATGCCGTAGTGGTGGAGTAGGTGGAGCAGCGGTCGCAGGATGGTGGCGAGCAGGGTCGCGAGCCAGGTTTCCGGGTCGGTGCCGCTGCGGGCGATCGCGGCTGCGGTGAAGCCCGGGTGCAGTACTGCGGCCAGCGGCCACGCGGACTCATCGCCCTGCAACCGCGGGTCGAGGGGGTCGCGCCAGATGCAGCCGAGGGTTTCGGTCCACTGGTACGGGATGCCGGCGTGGGCGGAGAGCTGTGGATGCGGAACGGTGACCGAGGCAACCTCGCCGAGGAGTTCGGTGCCGGACAGCATGGAGTCGCGGGACCAGAGGCCGCGCAGCCATTGGGTGATCATCGGAGCGGCCAGCGTGCAGTGCTCGGGGATGCCACGGTAGACCGAGGTGTTCAGGATCTTCAGCGGGAGCTTGACCTGGTACCGCAAGGGTTTCGAGATGTTGACCATCGTGCGGATCGACTGCGTCGGCAGGTACTCGTCGGGGCTCTCCCCCAGCACCACGATCTCCCCGGACGCCAACTCGCGGGCCCACTGGGTGCGGATGACGTGGTCGAGTTGCCACGGGTGGCACGGCAGCCAGACGTAGGCGTCCGGATCGTCCAACCTGCCACGGAACGCTTCGATCGTCGGCGGGTCCAGTTCCCGGGCGATGACGGCGTGCTCCGAGAGGTCCGGCGTACCGCGGAATTCTGCGAGACCACGCCGTACGGCCAGCCAGACCAGGTGCAGCGGCGTACGGGCCTCCGGGGCGTAACGCTCGCTGTCGGCCGCGGAGAAGCCCAGGCGGCCCTTGTTGGCGACGAGCAGCGGGTGACCGGTCAGGTGCCCTTCCAGCCGGCTGTGGTGCAGTTCGAGCAGCTCAGCCGCCGGCACTGCGGTGGAAGCCATGCGTACGTCGGCGGCCAACGTGCTGGTGAGTTCTGCGACGTACCCGGCCACGGTCGACCCGTCGACACCCAGTACGTCGGCCGCGTCGACGAAGAACTGCACCGGGTCCGTGGCGGGCTGGCTCTCGTCGTTGCCGAGGATGCCCGCCGTCGTACGGCGAATGGACACCGGATCGACCCGCCAGCTCCCGAAGGCGCCACGGGTCGCGTCGAACGTGTAGGAGACCGGCCCGAGGTCCAAGCGGTTGTCCGCCGGTTCGAGCAAGCCCTCCGTGCAGAACTGGGAGATGAGCTTCGCCAGCAACTCCGACGAACACTGCGTCCAGACCGTCATCCGGGGATCGCAAACGTCGTGAACGCGGTCGACTTGGGCAGCCGGTACACCTCGCGCCCGGCCACACTGTTCAACATCGTCGCATTGCGAACCGCTCCGAGGCCCAGGTCCGGCGCAGCGACGCCGTGACTGTGCAGATCGGCGTTGGCAACAAAGAGGCGTCCTTCAAGAGCCCCCTGAACACTATGGTTGCGGTTGATGACCCAGCGGCCCGAGGCGTCGTGGTCGATCCGCGGCTGCAGAGACTCCATGAAAGGCAAGGGACGGTTGCGGTAGCCGGTGGCGGCTACTACCCCGCCGGTGGTGTGCTGGAAGGTCTTGCCGCTGTCGGCGTGCAGCATGGTCAGCTCGAGGCCGTCGGCACGGGCGACCGCGGACACGACGCCGACGCCGACCTGGAGCTCGGCCGGAGCTGCGCTCAGATCGCGCGCGTAGAGCACGTCGTGAATGTCCTCGAGCGTCTCCGACGAGATGCCCTTGTAGTGACGCCACTGGTCTTTCACCAGTTGGTCACGCACACGCTCATCCAGTGCGTGGAAGTAGTCGACGTACGACGGCGTCGTCATCTCCAGCACAAGCTTCGAGTAGTCCAACGGCGTGAACGCCGCCGTACGGGTCAGCCACGACACTGCGGTGTCCCGGGAGCGGAGCAGGTCCAGGAAGCACTCGGCGCCAGACTGCCCCGAGCCGACTACGGTCACGTGACCGGTGCGCAGCAGGTCGTCCCGACGGAACAGGTAGTCCGCCGAGTGCGTGAACCGCTCTTCCGGCAGTCCCGCCAGCGCGGCAGGTACGAAGGGCTCAGTGCCGACGCCGACCACGAGGTGCCGCGCTTCGTAGTGCTCCACAGCGTCACCGCGCTCCACAGTCAGCTCGAACGCCTCACCGTTCCAGTCAACCGACCGCACGTGGTGACCGAAGTGCAGTGACTCCAACTGCGCCGCACACCACTGCAGATACGCCTCGTACTCGCGCCGCGTCGGGTGGAACTTCTCCCGTACGTAGAACTGGTACAGGCGGTCGCTCTGGCGCAGATACGACAAGAACGAGAGGTGGTGCGCCGGCTCCACCAGACTGACCAGGTCGGCCAGGAACGACACCTGCAGCATCGCGTCCTCGAACATCAGCCCGCGGTGCCAGGTGAACTCCGGCCTGCTGTCGAACACCGCCAGCCGTACGTCGTCGACACCGTCCGCCAGCGCGGCGAGTCCGAGGTTGAACGGCCCGCAGCCGATCGCGATCACGTCGTACATCTCAAGCCTCCTGCGCGGTCCGGGTGCGGACCATCAGTACTGCTGTCTTCTCGGGCAGCTGGAGCTGTCCGGACTCCACGAACCCGGCCGCCGCGAACGCACGAACCGACGGCGTGTTCTCGATGTCCGGCTCCGCCACGACGCGGGTACACGCCGGCTCCGAACGCAGCACCGTGTCAGCGACCTCACGGAGTAGTTGGCGCCCCAATCCCCGACCGACGCGGGTGCCGTCGCCGATCGCGACGTGAACGCCCCAGTCCTCGTCGTCGTACGAGTAGTACTGCGCCAGCCTGTCGTGTCGCACGCGGTACAACTCGACGTACGCGAACTCCTCCTCGTCCAGGGTCACCACACAAGGCGTGGAGTGCTCCCCCGCGGTCTGCCGTGCGATCTCCTCTTCCCAGCGCTCCACCGACCAGCCTTGCTGCCACCAGCGCCGTACATGCGGCTGTGCCATCCACAGTGCGATCCGAGGAGCGTCCGACAATACTGCGGGCCGCAGTGCGAACGCCGTCACCGCAGCGGGTTCGGGATGTCGAGGTAGACCGACTGTGCATCCAGCGGCGCAACTACCTCGTCGATGCCGCGCAGCCGGGTCAGCATGTTCGCCTTGCACGGCAGGGTTTTCGCATCGAGCCACCTCCGGGCCAGCCGGTCCCCGTCAGGGCCGGCCGCCTTCAGCAGCGGCAGGGCGAGCGCCAGGCGTTCGCGAACGACGGCCAGCAGCTCGGCCTCGTCGGCGATTCCTTCAGACGCGAGGCAGCCCACCACGGCCAGCGCCTGGTTGTGGAGCAGGTAGTACGTCAACCGATCGTCGACAATCGGATCGTCGACGACCGCCAGGGTCGATTCGCGCAGGCCGGTGACACCGAGCAGCCCCGAGAGGTACGACGACGCGAGGTAGTAGCCCTGGTTGTCGCGGTACGCACCGCCTGTGATCCGCCCCGCGTCGTCCAGCCGCACGAGCGTGTTCTGCTGATGCGCCTCCAGCCCGATACCGGTCTCGGCGTACAGGTGCAGCATCGGCACCAACACCTCGTCGATGTACGCCGACACCCACCCGGCCGGATCCTCCGCCGCGAACTCGGCCAGCCGGCTCACCCCACCGAGCCGCGGTGCGACCAGACCGGCCAGGCACGCGTAACTGTTGACCTCCGCCGGCACCTCACGGACCGCGACGTCGAGACCCGTCAACGTCGGTCCACCCTCGTCGAGCGCGACCCAGGCCGGGTCGCGGACGATGCCGAACCGCGGATGCGCCGTCGCCGTCCCGGCGTTGTACGCCGCATCGAGCAGCCGATTGATCTCCAGACCGCGGCGCAGCTCGGTCGGCGTCGACTCGCGTCGCGAGTTCGTGATCCGCAGCCCGAGCGACAGCTTCAGCATCACGGGCACCTCGGGGTGGAACACGGTCCGCAGACTCGACGTCGGGTACCACTGCGTACCTTGCGGCCCGAGAGCCTTGACGCGACCGGAGTCGATCAGGTCCGCCACCCGCGGCCGGTGCAGGACGGCCGTCGCTTGCCACGGATGAGCGGGGATCAGCACCCGGCCGGCGGACGGGGTGATGCCGGCCAGCGCGCCCATCAGCTGCACAGCGTCCAGTCCCCGCAGCGAGGGTGCGCCGGCGACCTGGTCCGACGACACCAGCTCGGCGTCGGCCTCGAACCAATGCAGCGCGAAGCGCCCGCCGAGCTCCGGGGAGTACGCCGCCAGCTCGTCGCCGCTCAGCCCGTCCCGGCTCTTCGGCGCTGGATGGTTCAGATGCCCGAACAGCAACGCCTGCTCGAACTCCAGGAACCGTCCCGGACCACGCTCCACGTCCGCTTGTTCCACGAACCGCGCGACGTTGCGCACCGATTCCGCCGTCCGCGCCGCCAGGTCCTCGGCCTCGGCCGGGTCCGCGCCGACCGCGAGCACGCGCACGAGCTCCTCGGGCGCAGGCGCAACGCCGTCCAGCAGTACGTCGGTGAACTGGTGCAGCCCGGTCCGCGACGCGTGCCGCACCCGAGCCGTCACCGTCGAGGCGCCGACATCGAAGGTCAGCAATCCGGTGGTGACCGGGATCGAGGACTCCCGCGTGTAGCAGCGCAGGATCGCGTTCAGGTGGGCGTCAACCGCAGTACTCACGCTGCTCCTTCGCCGGTAAGCACGTCGAGGCCGGTGGCCACGACCTGGTCGAGCAGATCTTCAATGTCGGTCGCCGTCGCGTTCGGGTTCAGCAAAGTCAGTTTCAAAGCGATCCCGCGGCCGCCTGGCAACCTGGTCCGGCCGATCAACACCCGTCCGGACGTCAGCAACCGCCGCCGTACCTCACCCTGGAGCTCGTCCGACGCTCCTTGCGCCGCGAACCGGAACACCACCGTCGTCAACGTCACCGGGGCCAGCAACTCGAGGTTGCTGTCGGCAACGATCCGGGCCGCGGCGGCCTGCGCGAGCTCGTGGCAGGTGTCCAGCATCGAGCCCAGTCCGGCCCGGCCGTACGCCGTCAGCGTGGTGGCGACCTTGACCGCATCCGGCCGCCGGGTGGTCTGCAGGCTGCGACCGAGCAGCCCGTCCAGCCCGGAGTCGATGTCGTCGGCCGGGTTCAGGTAGTCCACCGACCGGCCGAACGCCGCGAACCGGTTCCGGTCCGCCACCAGCAGCACGCTCGTCGCGGCCGGCTGCCAGCCGATCTTGTGCAGGTCCAGCGTCACCGAGTCGGCCAGCGGTACGTCGGCGAGCAGCGGCGCGAGCCGGTCCGAGAACAGCGCCCCGAACCCGTATGCCGCGTCCACGTGCAGCCAGACGCCGTACTCGCGAGCCAGCTCGGCGATCGGCGCGATCAGGTCGATCGACCCGAAGTCCGTCGTACCGGCAGTGGCAATGACGGCGACCGGCGTACGGCCGGGCTTGGCGAGCTCCTCGGAGAGTACGTCGACCCGCATCCGGAAGTTCTCGTCGGACGGGATCGTGATCGCGGCGTGCTCGCCGAGGCCGAGCGCGGCGCAGGCGCGCTGGACCGAGAAGTGCGCGAGTTCGGAGCAGAACACCACCGGCCGCTCGAACCCCTGCAGCCCGTTCCGCCGGACGTCGAGACCCGCCGCGGCGGCGGCGCTGTCGCGGGCGATCAGCACCGCGAGCAGGTTCGAGATCGACCCGCCGGGTGTCAGTACGCCGTCCGCTCGCGGGCCGAACCCGGCCAGCGAGGCGAGCGCGCGGACGACCCACTGCTCGATCGCGAGCGTCGCCGGACCGGAGTCGTAGGTGTCCAGCGAGGCGTTCGAGGCCGACGCCAGCGCGTCCGCGTCGACCGCGACCTGCAGTACCGGCGGTTGCAGGTGCGCCGCGGCGTGCGGGTGGCTCAGGTCGATCCCGTGCTCGTCGAGCAGGCCCGCGATCAGGTCGAGCGCGGCTGGCTCCCCCACGCCCGTCAACGGCACCCGCGGCTCACCGAGCACCTCGGCGGCCCGCCGCAGTACCGCTCCCGGTGAACCGTGTGGCAACGGTCCGCGCTCCCGGTCCGACACGGTCGACGCCAGCGGCCACCGAGCAGCGAACGGATCGCGAACAGGTGCAGGTAGGGCGGTCAGACGCGCAGGCTGCGGCATCCAGTACTCCCGGAAAGTTGTCGAGTAAGGCAACCCTTACTAAGGCAGCCCTAACTTTTATCCGGTGCACTCACCGTGTCAACCCGGCTACCCGAGGAGTGGTGATCACCACATCAGCCAATGGCGAGAAGCGCCATCCCGAAGGTCCTCCACCCAAGTGTGTTCCGCGTCGCGCTGATCCGTCGGGGAAGCGTTGCCTACCGCAACTGCAGGGGCCCACACAGACTGAAGGAAAGGGGAGCGTCAGGCGATCGCGGCGATGTCTCCATCGTCGAAATAGATGGCCTGATGGAGGCGACCACCGAGCGCGGCCGCATAGCGGAGGAGAACATCCTGCCCCGAGATCTTGCCTTGCTCGATCTGTGAGATCCGGCCCTTGGTCACACCCATCCGCTCGGCGACCTGAGCCTGAGTCAGCCCACGTGCACGCCGGATCTCCGCGAGGCGATGACCTTGAACCTCCGCAAGAAGTTCCTGCTTGCCGGCCGCGACAGCCTCCTCACCACCAGCACGCGCAACCGCGTCCTCGCGAATGTCCCGCCACCTCACGTAGCCGCTCATCGCTCATCCTCCTCTTCGGCCAGCCGTTCCTTCACGTAGATCTCGTAACGGTGCTCCGCGAGCGGAATGGCTTCGTCATACCACGTCTTCCATCTGCCCGCTTTGTCTCCGGCGACGAGCAAGATGCTCGATCGCCACGGATCGAACACGAACAAGATCCGCACAGTGCCTGGCCTCAGCTCCTTGAGATTTGGCAGCCGCGAGCCGGTGATCGTGTCCACGAGCGGTCGCCCGAGCCCGGGCCCTTCCGCAGCCAGCGCGTCGATTGCCTGCACGATCCGCCGGTAAGTGCCGTCGTCCAGGCCTTCGATCCACTCGCGCACCTCATTGACGATGTAGACGTCCCACTCGTTCATCGCCATCGTCGAAGTATAGCAAATGGTAAACCTGTCTGAGCTCAGCGTCCGTAAGGAGTCCGGGTGAGGACGAACGTCGCGACGTTCAGGTGGCTGATCGTGTCGCCCTCGCGGATCACGTGGAGTTTTTCGCCGGCCAGGTAGCCGTCGCGGCCCACGTAGAGGTCGGGGGCGAGCGGGGTGAGGCGAGTGGTGAGGCCGCCGGAGAGTTGGAGGATGCCGCCGGAGACCGCGATGGTCATCGGCGTGTTGCCCCAGTACCAATGACCGAGCAGGTCGGTGCCCTGGGCAAGCTGTGGCTCCGGGACCCACTCCTGCGTGATCGGCGGCTCGTACTTGGCCAGGATCCTGATCAGGTCCGGCGCGAGCGAGGCGACCCGGCCGTACGTCGCGTTGCCGAGCGTGACCGCGCCGATCCGGCGGACCCGGTCCACGAACAGGCCGGCGAGGAAGCCCGGCATCGAACCGGTGTGGCCGATCAGCAGCTGTGGGTCGTCCGCGATCAGCCGCAACCCGAGACCGTACGACGCGTTCAGCCCCTCGCGCGGATCGGACGCGACCGGGGTCGCCATCTCCTCGACCGTGTCCCGGCTGAGGATCTCGTGCACCGGATCGATCCAGAACGACGCGTACCGCGCGAGGTCCTCGATCGTGCTCCACAGCTGCCCGGCCGGTGCCATCGCGCCCGAGTCGTGCGCCGGCTCCGGGTCGAGCTGCCCGCTGAACGGGTGCACCGAGAAGCCCTGTGCGGCCGGTGGCTGCGGGAAGTACGTCGTACGCCGCATCTCCAGCGGGCCGAGGATCCGCTGCTGGACGAGCTCGAGCCAGGACGTACCGCGCAGCCGGGCGACGATCTCGCCGAGCAGGCCGTACCCCAGGTTGGAGTAGTGGTGCCGGCGATCCGCCGGACCGGCCGCGTGCGTGTCGCTCATCGCCGCGGTCAACTCGTCGAACGAGACGCCCGGGTTCCGCTCCCACCAGGGACCGTCGGGCTCGGCGTTCATCCCGCCGCTGTGCGCGAGCAGCTGCCGGATCGTCCGGTCACCGAACGCGATCCCGGGCAGATGCTTGCCGACGGCATCGTTCAGCGACAGCAGTCCGTCGTCGCGGCACTGCAGCACCAGGATCGCCGTCATCGTCTTGGTGATCGACCCGATCCGGTACTGCACGTCCGCACCGGGCAACTCACCGTCCGCCGTGGCGAACCGCCCACGGGCGCCGGTCCACACCAACGCCCCGTCCCGCACCACCCCGGCATTCACCGAAGGCAACCGCGACTCCCCCTGCGCCGCCGCCACCTCGGCGAACAGGGCGGCGGCGGTATCAGGACGAACGGAAGTCACTCAAAAGCCTCCGGGGATGGGCAGGAGCAGATGAGGTTGCGGTCGCCGTACGCGCCGTCGATGCGGCGGACCGGTGGCCAGTACTTCGAGGCGCGGTCGACCGAGCGCGGGAAGGCGGCCTCCTCGCGGGTGTAGGCGTGCTCCCACTTGTCGTTGATCACCGACTCGGCGGTGTGCGGTGCGTTCACCAGCGGGTTGTCGGTGGCCGGCCACTCGCCCGCGGCGACCCGGTCGGTCTCGTGCCGGATCGCGATCATCGCGTCGCAGAACCGGTCCAACTCACCCAGATCCTCGGACTCGGTCGGCTCGACCATCAACGTGCCCGCGACCGGGAACGACATCGTCGGCGCGTGGAACCCGTAGTCGATCAGCCGCTTCGCGACGTCGTCGACGGTGATGCCGGTCTCCTTCGTCATCGGCCGCAGGTCCAGGATGCACTCGTGCGCGACCAGGCCGTTCTCGCCGGTGTACAGCACCGGGAACGCGCCCTCGAGCCGCTTCGCCACATAGTTCGCGGTCAGTACCGCGGCCTTCGTCGCGTCGGTGAGCCCGGACGCGCCCATCATCCGGATGTACGCCCACGAGATCGCCAGCACACCGGCGGACCCGAACGGCGCCGCGCTGATCGGCCCGACCCCCGACTCCGGACCGGCCTGGTCGAGCAGCGGGTGGTTCGGCAGGTACGGCGCGAGGTGCTCCGCGACCGCGACCGGGCCGACGCCCGGACCGCCACCGCCGTGCGGGATGCAGAACGTCTTGTGCAGGTTCAGGTGGCTGACGTCGCCGCCGAACTCGCCCGGCTTCGCCAGCCCGAGCAGAGCGTTCAGGTTCGCGCCGTCGACGTACACCTGGCCGCCGTGGTCGTGGACGACCTGGCAGACCTCGCGGACGCTCTCCTCGTACACACCGTGCGTCGACGGGTACGTGATCATGATCGCCGCGAGCCGGTCGGCGTGCTCGGACGCCTTCGCCCGCAGGTCGTCGAGGTCGATGGTGCCGTCGTCGTTGCCCTTGACAACGACCACCTTCATGCCGGCCATCACCGCGGAGGCGGCGTTGGTGCCGTGCGCGGACGCCGGGATCAGGCAGATGTTGCGGTCCACGTCACCGCGCCCGTGGTGGTACCCACGGATCGCGAGCAGCCCGGCGAGCTCGCCCTGGGAGCCCGCGTTCGGCTGGATCGAGACCTTCGCGTAGCCGGTGACCTCGGCCAGCCAGCGCTCCAGCTGACCGATCAGCTTGACGTACCCGGCGGCGTCCTCGATCGGCGCGAACGGGTGCAGGTCGGCGAACTCCGGCCAGGTGACCGGCTCCATCTCGGTGGTCGCGTTCAGCTTCATCGTGCAGGACCCGAGCGGGATCATGCCGCGGTCCAGCGCGTAGTCCATGTCGGACAGCTTGCGCAGGTACCGCAGCATCGCCGTCTCGGACCGGTGCGTGTTGAAGACCGGGTGCGTGAGGTACTCCGTGGTCCGCGGCACGCTGACGGCAGCGGCGCCGAGGATGTCGTCGTACTGCACGCCGAAGGACTGGCAGACCCGGGTCAGCGTGGCGACGTCGGTCTTCTCGTCGCAGGAGATGCCGACGTGGTCCGCGTCGACGAGCCGCAGCCAGATCCCGTTCTGCCGGGCGGCGTCGACGACGTCGGCGGCGCGGCCGGGGACGCGGGCGAGCACGGTGTCGAAGAAATCGTCGTGCACGACCTCGACGCCGCCGGCGCGCAGAGAGGCTGCGAGCTTTCCGGCGTAGTCGTGCACCCGCTCGGCGATCGCACGCAGGCCGTCCGGCCCGTGGTACACGGCGTACATCGAGGCGACGACCGCGAGCAGGACCTGCGCCGTACAGATGTTCGACGTCGCCTTCTCGCGGCGGATGTGCTGCTCACGCGTCTGCAGCGCGAGCCGGTACGCCGGGGCGCCGTCGGCGTCGACCGATACGCCGACGAGGCGTCCGGGCAACTGCCGCTCGAGCCCGTCGCGCACCGACATGAAGCCCGCGTGCGGGCCACCGTAGAACAGCGGTACGCCGAAGCGCTGCGAGGAACCGATGACGATGTCCGCACCGGCCTCGCCCGGTGCCTCGAGCACGGTCAGCGCGAGCAGGTCGGACGCGACGGCGACCAGCGTGTCGCGCTCGTGGGCCGCCTCGATCAGCGGCTTCAGGTCACGGACGGCGCCGTTGGAGCCCGGGTACTGCACGAGGAAGCCGAAGAAGTCACCCTCGGGCAGACCGTCGGTGGTGTCCGCGACGACGACCTCGATGCCGAGCGCCTGCGCGCGGGTCTGCACAACGGCGATCGTCTGCGCGAAGCAGTCGGCGTCGACGAGGAACCGCTCGGACTTACTCTTGCGGTTCGAGCGGTGGGCCAGCGTCATCGCCTCGGCGGCCGCGGTGGCCTCGTCGAGCAGCGACGCGTTCGCGGTCGGCAGACCGGTCAGGTCGGAGACCACGGTCTGGAAGTTGAGCAGGGCCTCGAGCCGGCCCTGGGAGATCTCCGGCTGGTACGGCGTGTACGCGGTGTACCAGGCCGGGTTCTCGACCAGGCGGCGGACGATGACCGACGGCGTGAAGGTGCCGTAGTACCCCTGGCCGATCATCGAGGTCGCGACGTTGTTGCGGGCGGCGAGCTGGCGCAGCTCGGTCAGCGCGTCCACCTCGGAGGCCGGTTCGGGCAGCCGCATCGCCTCGGCGGAGCGGATCGAGGCCGGGACCGCGGCGTCCACGAGCGCGTCGACGTCGTCGTACCCGAGGAGCTGGACCATCCGGGCGATCTCGTCCGGGCGCGGACCGATGTGCCGGTCGGCGAAGGTCGCCGAAAGCTGGGGGGTGTCGTTCACTAGAGGCTCCGATGCTGACTGTCGCTGCCGGTGGCCTCCCCCTCTGTCACGCACTGCTGCGCTTCAGAGTCGCCTGTCACACTCGGTCCATGGGCCTGAGAGGTTCCGGGGAGGAATTGCCCCTTCGGCGCCCGATGACACGGGACTCTCCCGAGTGCTGTGAACGGCAGTGTCGAGGCTACCAGCAATCGGCGAACGCGTCGGTCCGCCCCTCCGGCAGCACAACGCCCACTCACCGGCGGTGAGTGGGCGTCGGAAGGCTGACGGGGTCAGCCGGTCATCCGGGCGCGGCGGCGGGCGGCGAGTTCGTCGCCCGCGTGGCCGTCGGAGCTCTCGTCGTCGTGACCGTCGGCCCGCTCGGTCGGCAGCTCCGACAGCGAGCCCTCGACCTCGCGCCAGACGCCGCCGAGCGCGATCCCGAACACGCCCTGGCCGCCGGCCAGCAGGTCGATGACCTCGTCCGGCGAAGTGCACATGTACACCGACGCGCCGTCGCTCATCAGCGTGATCTGGGTCAGGTCGTCGAAGCCGCGCTTGCTCAGGTGCGCGATCGCGGTCCGGATCTGCTGCAGCGAGATCCCGGCGTCGAGCAGCCGCTTGATCACCTTCAGCAACAAGACGTCACGGAAACCGTAGAGCCGTTGCGTGCCCGATCCGGTCGCCGGGCGCACCGACGGTGAGACCAGGCCGGTGCGGGCCCAGTAGTCGAGCTGCCGGTAGGTGATCCCGGCGGCCGCGCAGGCCGTCGGACCCCGGAATCCGACGTCCTCCGGCATCGGCCGCAGGTCGTCGTCGAACAACAGACCCTGGACGCCGGCAGTCGCCGCGGCTTCTGCCACAGCCTCGGCGTGCGCGTCGGAAGCCGACTGCGTCAGATCCGTGTCCCCGGTGCGTGTCACGCCTGAGCCTCCCTGGATACCGACTGGTACGAGTCATGTCCGTGGAGTGACAGCACCCCACGACTTCTTCACGGTAAGCCGCCACCCGAGGCGGGTCAACGACAACCGCCCCGAGCCGGGAGCGTGTCGCGACCGCCGTACGAATCGTTACCTAGCCGCTCTTGTACGGCTTCCCGTATCGAGCGCCGTATCCAGCGCGGTATCCAGGGCTGTCGCGGTCAGCTCTTGTCGAAGTCCTCCGGAGTCACCTGGTCCAGGAACTCGCGGAACCGCTCGACCTCCTCTTCCTCCTGCACCTCGTCGGTGCCCGGGTCCTCACTCTCCGGGATCGGCACGCCGGCCTCGGCGAGGATCTCCTCGGCGCAGAACACCGGCGTGCCGGTTCGCAACGCGAGCGCGATCGAGTCCGACGGCCGGGCCGAGATCTCGGTCTGGTCGTCGAAGACCAGGATCGCCTCGAAGACGCCGTCGGTCAGGTTCACGATCCGGACCTCGCTGAGCGTGTGCCCGAGCACCCGGATGGTTTCCGCGAACAGGTCGTGGGTCAGTGGCCGGGGCGGCTCCATGCCCTGCTGGGCGAAAGCGATCGCACTCGCCTCGGCCGCACCGATCCAGATCGGCAGGTACCGCTCACCGCCGACTTCCCGGAGCAGCACGATCGGCTGACTCGATGGCATCTCCACCCGGACTCCGACCACGTCGACTTCGCGCACGGCTCCAGCCTACTCCGAGCCGAAGCTCCGGGTAGGCCCGTGGGGTTCGGCCTGTGGACAGACGACGGACGGACTACGAACGGACTACGGACAGACTACGGACGCGGCAGCCGCGAGCGGACCAGTGCGGTGTGCAGCCGGACGGTGAGCGCCGCCAGTTCGGCGGTCTGCTCGGTCCGGCGCGGCCCGGTGACCTGCTCGATCAGGCCGACCTCGCGATCCGCCGCGGTCCGGAACGCCCGCAGGTGCCGCGGCTCCAGCCCGTACGCCGCGAGCTCGGCCGCGACCTTCGCGATAACGATCGCGTCGCCGCCGTAATGGTTGCCGGTGGCCACCACCAGGCCGTGGCTCTCCAGCTCGGCGAGCAGCCCGTCCGGTACGCCGGCCGCGGTCCGCAGCTCGTCCCGGGTCAGCCGCAGTTCGGTGCCGGTGGCACCGAAGTCCTCGGCGACCGGCTGGCCGGGGGTCTGCGGCAACGAACTCGGCGCGACCGGCGGGCCCGCGGCGGCCGGCTGCAACCCGCGGTCGATGGCGCTCAGGTGTTCCTTGATCACCTTCAGCGGCAGGTACTGGTCGCGCTGGGCGGTCAGCACGTACCGCAGCCGCTCGACATCGGCGGCGCTGAACTTGCGGTAGCCGGAGGCCGTCCGGGCCGGTGTCACCAGGCCCTCGGCCTCCAGGAACCGGATCTTGGAGATCGTGACGTCGGCGAATTCTGCCTGCAGGAGCTGCAGCACCTCTCCGATGCCGCGGGTGCCCGCAGGTCCTTCGGCGTTCGGATCAGGCCTGGCCACTGGCGTAGTACACCAGCCGGTACTTGCCGATCTGGACCTCGTCGCCGTTGTTCAGCAGGACCTCGTCGATCCGGTCGCGGTTCACGTACGTGCCGTTCAGGCTGCCGACGTCGCGGACCTTCACGCCCTGCGCGTCCCGGCGGAACTCGGCGTGCCGGCGGGAGACCGTGACGTCGTCCAGGAAGATGTCGCTGTCCGGGTGCCGGCCGGCGGTGACCACGTCGACGTCGAGCAGGAACCGGCTGCCCGCGTTCGGTCCACGCTGGACGATCAGCAGGGCGGTCCCGGCCGGCAGCGCACCGACGGCGGCCTGGTCGTCGGCGGTCAGCGGCTCGCCGGTCTGCTCCGGTTCCGGCTCGACGCCGATCGGGGCCAGCATCGCGGTGTCGGTGACACCGGGCTGCTGCTGCGGCTGCGCCGGAGCTGCCGCCGGGCGGTCCGCGCCAGGCAGCATGGCTCCGCACTGCGAGCAGAACCTGCTGCCCTCGGAGTTCTCGTGCCCGCACTGGTTGCAGAACGGCATGCTGTGATCCTCCCGATCGCCGGTGGTCCGGCGACGTTTTCGATAGACCCCGTATTGACAGTGTGGCCATAGGCCTCAACCCTCGACCAGCGGTTGAGGCCCGTAACGGTACCAGCCTGTGGTCAGGCCTGGTCGAGCTGGCCTTGGTACGCGTCGGCGTCCATCAGCGCGGCCACCTCGGCGGTGTCCTCGACGTCGATGTCGAGCAGCCAGCCCTCGCCGTACGGATCGGTGTTGATCAGCTCCGGCTGGTCGGCGAGCGCCTCGTTGACCGCGGTCACGGTGCCGTTCACCGGGGCGTACAGGTCGCTCACGCTCTTGGTCGACTCCAGCTCCCCACAGGCGTCGCCGGCCCGCACCGTGCTGCCGACCTCGGGCAGCTGTACGTACACGATGTCGCCGAGCTGGTCCTGGGCGTAGTCGGTGATACCGACTCGCGCGGGGCCTTCCTCGCCGGCCTTCACCCACTCGTGCTCGGGCGTGTACTTCAGGTCTTCGGGGTACACCTTCGTCCCTCTTTCTGATTAATGGCGCTGCCTACTTGGTGGGGCTGGGCGCCGGGCGAGCGTAACGATGCTCGTCGGGCGCGTGCAAGGCGGTGATCGAGACGCTGTCCAACTCGTTGACCTCGGCCGTTCCGCCGACCTGCGGACCGGTCACCTCACTCACCAGACCACCGGGGAAGTTGGCCGCCTCGGCCAGGTTGTGGGACTCCCCGATCGCCTCGATGACGTACGGCGAGGTCACCTTCTGGCCGTCGATCTTGATCCCCGGCGGGTCGTCCACGAAGTCCGTACTGGCCACGACGCGGACCGAGCCGTTGATCTGGATCGCCTCGGCACCGGCGTCACGCAGTTCCTCGATCGCGTCCAGCAGATTGCTCGAGGTCATCTTGCCCTGCGGGTCGTTCAGCGTGATCCGGACCCCCTGGCCGACCGCCGGCAGCGTCCCGGCGAGGATCCCCAGGGTGCGGATCTGGGCCTCGGCCTGGTCGCGGGCGGTCTGGGCCTTGTCGGCGCTGGAGGACAGCGAGTTCTTCCGTTCCTCCAGGTCGGCGATCTCGCTCTCCAGCCGGCGGGTGTTCTGGCCGAGTCCGTCGAGGATCGCGATCAGGTCCTCGCGGCGGGCGTTCTGGTAGCCGTCGTCGGCGCGGTTCACCCGGACCTGGACGACCGCGACACAGCCGACCAGCGCCAGCACGATCGCGACGATCGCCTGACCGCGGGACGGTTTGAACCCGGTCCGCAACCGGCGCAACGCCAGGTTGGGCGTCCGCGGCTTCTTCGGCGCCGGCATCGGCGTCGGTACGTCCGGCGCCTTCTGCTCGGGCCGCTGTCCGGGCTGCTGTCCGGGCTGCTGTTCGGGCTGCTGTTCGGGCTGCTGTTCGGGCTGCTGTTCGGGCTGCTGGGAGGGGGTTTCGTCGGTCATGGCTCAGGCCCGGAAGATGTGCCGGCGGATCGCGGCCATGTTGGTGAAGATGCGGATGCCGAGTACGACGACCACACCGGTGGACAGCTGCGAGCCGACGCCGAGCTGGTCGCCCAGGTAGACGATCAGCGCCGCGATCAGCACGTTGGACACGAACGAGACGACGAACACCTTGTCGTCGAAGATCCCGTCCAGGAACGCGCGCAGCGCGCCGAACACCGCGTCGAGCGCCGCGACGACCGCGATCGGCAGGTACGGCTGGGCCCACTCCGGCACGTCGGGTGCGACCAGCAGGCCGACCACGACACCGATCACCAGACCGAGTACGGCGATCATCTCGGCTTCACCTTCGCATAGCGCAACGCGATCGTCGCATCGGCCGGCACCAGCAAGGAATCCTCCGTCGTGATCGTCATCCGGACATCGAAGTTGCTCACCAGGTACTGCACCCACTGCCCGCCCGAGCTCTGCGCGAACCGGGCCGGCATGGTCGCGGTGTCCCCGATCGCGAGCACCGTGTACGGCGGGGTCAGCGAACTGTAGTCGACGGTGATCGCGCTGCCCGCGCCGCGGATCGCGGTCAGCGACGTGAGCCGGTGACCGTTCACCGAGATCGCCTCCGCGCCGGAGGTCCACAACCCGTTCACCAGCTGCTGCAGGTCGACGTCGAGCAGCCGGCCCTCCTTGGCGTCGGCGTTCTTCGCGTCGTCGATGACCGCCTTGATCCCGGGGCCGGTGACCGCGATCGCGCCGGCCTGCAGTTCGAGGTCGTCGAGCTTCTGCTGCACCGCCGCGCCGGTGCTGTCGTTGCTCAGCCCGCTCGCCTGCAGCCCGCGGACCTCGTCGGACAGCTGCGACTGGTGGGTGCGCAGTTCGTTCAGCCGGTCGTCGGCCTGGTTGATCCGGTCGATCAGTTCCTTGCGCTGCTTCTCCGCCTCGGGCGCGGCGCGGTAGTTCTGCGCGGCGGCGATCGCGAGCAGGAAGCCGAGGACCGCGGCGGCGATCACCAGCATGATCCGGTGCCGGGAGCGGACCGGGGTGCCGCCGGAGTTCGACCGGGTCCGGGCGGCGACGGCGTACCCTTCGTCGATCGGGTGCGCCATCAGGTTGTTCAGCAGTGACATCGACGCGTCGACGCGCCGAGGAGTCGGCTGCCCAGAAGGCTGCCCAGAAGGCTGCACAGGGGCTTGCTGGGTCACCCTGCCGAGTCCTTGATCGGTTTCACCGTCTGGACCAGGTGCCGCAGCTGCGCGAAGTAGAGCGCGCCGGCCCAGTAGTACAGCCCGGTGCCCCAGATCGCGAAGGCCCAGCCGATCACGCGGGCGAGCAGGTTGAGGGTGCTGTCGCCGTCGCCGAGCAAGAGGAGCGGGAACGCGTACAGCAGGCAGAACGTGGCGGACTTGCCGAGGAAGTGCACCGGAAGCGCGTTGAAGCCGCGGCGGTGCAGCGCCGGCAAGGTGAGCGTGAGCAGCACGTCCCGCAGCGGCAGCGCGATCGCCAGCCACCACGGGATGATGTCGCGCAGCGCCAGGCCGAGCACGGTGGCGAAGATGTAGAGCCGGTCGGCGACCGGATCGAGCATCTGGCCGAGCCGGCTGGTCTGGTTCATCCGGCGGGCGATCTGGCCGTCGGCCCAGTCGGTGAACCCGGAGACCGCGAGCACGAGCAGCGCCCAGCCGTCCGCGTGCGGCCCGAGAATCAGCCACAGGAACAGCGGCACCCCCAGCAACCGCAGGAAACTGAGCGCGTTCGGGATCGTCCACACCCGGTCGGACACTTCCACGTCCGGCACTCGACCCCTCCCTCTGTCCACCCTGGATACCCGTCGTCACTCTACTGGGGCGCCCGGACAGGTTTGTCTCCGGCCATGCCCCGACATTCCCCTGATACCAGAACGCCTCCGGCCGCGGCCCGCTACGGCTGCTGCTAACCAGTGACCCGATCGAGACCCCCTGGTGATGCTTACCCTTGGCAGATGAAGTTCCTCGTACTGATCTACGGCAACCCGGAGTCCCGTGCGGTCTGGGACTCGTTGACCGACGAACAGAAGAAGGAAGGCATGGCGGGGTACGCCGCTCTGCACGCCGAGCTCGCCGAACGGCAGGAACTGGTGGCGTCGGAGTCGCTCGACGACCCGGGCCTCACCAAGCAGGTGCTGATCCGCGACGGCAAGCCGCTGACCACCGACGGCCCGTTCGCCGAGGTGAAGGAACAGCTGGCGGGCTTCTACCTGCTGGACTGCGACTCGATGGACCGCGCGGTCGACATCGTCGCGAAGATCCCGGAGGCGCCGTTCAGCGTCGTCGAGGTCCGGCCGGTCCGTGACCTCAGCGCGTACAGCTGATGCTCGAGGACCTGCTCCGCGAGCAGGCGCCGCAGGTGCTGGGCGCACTCGTCCGGCGCTACGGTGACTTCGACGCGTGCGAGGACGCCGTACAGGAGGCGTTGCTGGCGGCGTCCCTGCAGTGGCCGGCCGACGGCGTACCGGCGAATCCGCGGAGCTGGCTGATCACGGTCGCGTCCCGGCGGCGGATCGAGGTACTGCGCAGCGAAGCGGCCCGCACGCGGCGCGAGGAGACCGTCGCGTCGTGGACTCCCCAGGAGCCGGCGTCGTCCGAGGACGACTCGCTGACGTTGCTGATGCTGTGTTGTCACCCGGACCTCACGCCGCAGTCGCAGGTGGCGCTCACCTTGCGCGCCGTCGGTGGACTGACCACCGGCGAGATCGCCCGCGCCTTTCTGGTGCCTGAGGCAACGATCGGGCAACGGATCAGCCGGGCGAAGGCGAAGCTCCAGGGCGCGGTGTTCGCGATGCCGCCGGCCGCGGAACAGCCCGAGCGGCTGGCCGCCGTACTGCACGTGCTGTACCTGATCTTCAACGAGGGTTACACAGCCTCGTCCGGTACGTCGCTGCACCGGGTCGAGCTGTCCGCGGAGGCGATCCGGCTGACCCGGCTGCTGCACGCGCAGTTGCCGGCCGAGGGTGAGGTGGCGGGGCTGCTGGCGTTGATGCTGCTCACGGACGCACGCCGGCCGGCCCGGACAACGGCCGCCGGTGCGCTCGTGCCGCTGCCGGAGCAGGATCGGACGTTGTGGGACGCGGCGTCGATTGCCGAAGGCATCGAGTTGATCGAGGCGACGTTGCGCACGGCACCGGTCGGGCGGTACCAGTTGCAGGCGGCGATCGCGGCCGTCCACGACTCGGCCGCGAGTGCCGACGAGACGGACTGGCGCGAGATCCTGATGCTGTACGAACTCCTGGAGTCGACGGCACCCGGGCCGATGGTGACGCTGAACAGGATCGTCGCGGTCGCGATGGTGCACGGACCGGCCGCTGGGTTGAGGTTGCTCGACGACGTGGACCCCGCGCTGCGCGACCATCATCGATTGGCGGCGGTACGCGCCCACCTGCTCGAGTTGGCCGGGGACGCCGCGGCTGCTCGGGAGGCGTACGAGCTCGCCGCGCGACTCACCCAGAGCACTCCCGAGCAGGTATATCTGCTGGGTCGCGCGGCTAGCCTGGGAGCTTCGGCCGCCCCCAGCTGAGCTCGGCCTGGATCTGCAGCTGCAGCACACCATCCTTCGCATAAGGCCGGAGCGCCTCCGCCACACTCGCGTCGAAGCTCGCGGCTTCGTCGGCGGGCATCAGGTCACGCGCCAAGCTGGAGGTCGAGTGCAGCCTCTCGATGTAGCCGGCGACCGTCTGCGGGTAGCTGACGGGCGTCGTGCGCACTCTGCCGGTCAGGTCGAGGAGGCCCCGTTCGACGATTGCGTCGACGACGTCGAACTTCGGGTCGTAGTTCTTCTTGCGGGAGTGCCGCTCGATGATCGGGATCAGCTCCCCCAGCCAAGGCTCGTCCACCGCGCCGTGTTCGATGACGACGAGCTGGGCGTTCGGGGTCAGCTGCGGGACGATCCGGGCGAACGTCTGCTCCCAGGGCATCCAGTGGATGCTGGCGCCGGCCGTCACCAAGGCGTACGGGCCGTTGAGATCGGCGGTCTCGATCGGGTTGACCTGCCAGCTGAGGTTCGGGTGGTCGCCGCCCGGGCGCTGCTTGCCGGCGTCGACCATCGGCTGGGAGAAGTCGATCGCGTCGACATGCTCGACCCGTGGCGCGAGCGGCCGGGCGAGGGCGCCCTCGCCCGCGCCGATGTCGAGCACCCGCCGCGGTGCGTCGGTGATCAGGTCGAGGAGGCGCTCGAACACCTCGTCCGGGTACGGCGGCCGATGCCGGTATGCCTGCGCAACCGCCTGCTGCTTGAACGTCGCCGCGAGTTCCGTCATGTCTGCGAGCCTAGGCCGGGGCGGCGTACCGATCGCCGATTTCTGCTGTCGGCCGACCGCTCGTAACCGGCTGCGCCTGCTGCGGTCATGTGGCTGAAACATGTGCTTCCTACCGTGAGAGTCCACGTCAGCCGGGGCGAGGCGGTGAGCCGATGTACGAGTACGTCGACCCGTTCATCGGGACGGGCGCGACCGACCTGCCCACGCCCAAGGGCCTGGCAGCGACCTGGTGGTGGCCCAAGCCGCAGGTCGGCAACACCCATCCGGGTGCCATGCATCCGTTCGGGATGGTGTCGGCCTGCCCGTACTCGGGTGCCTACCCGACCGGCTACGGGCTCTACGACTTCAACACCGAGGGCGTGCCGGAACTCCTGTACGACCGCCCGGTGGCCTCCGGCTTCACGCACTTCCAGCAGTCCGGCACCGGCGCGATCCGCAAGTACTACAACTACTTCCGGGTGACGCCGATGCTGGGCCCGCTCGACGACCTGGGCACCACGTGGGACCTGCTCGAGGAGGTGGCCGAGCCCGGCTACTACGCGGCGACGCTGAGCTCGGGGGTGCACTGCGAGCTGACGGTCGGCCCCAAGTCGGCCGTGCACAGGTACACCTTCCCGGCGAACGACGCGGCCCGGATCGTCATCGACGCCTCCACCGGCGGCCTGGCCATCCCGCACAGCCGGACCGTGCCGCTGAAGGCGCACCTCGCGTTGCTCGAGCCCGGGGTAGCTCAGGGCGAGATCCACGTCGAGGGCGTACCGCTGGCCGTGCACCTGGAGGTCGACGCCCCGGGTTGGCGGCAGCTGCTGTGGTACGACCGGCGCCTGATGCCCGGCGGTACGCGTCTCGACTTCGACTACATCCGGCCGACGACGCTGCGGCCGTTCGGGCTGATCTTCATCGGACCGACGCGGGCCGAGCAGACCGTCGAGGTGCGGCTGGGGTTCTCGCTGCGCGGGTGCGGGACGGCTCGCGACAATCTGCACGCGGACGTCGGCCGCGCCCCGGCGACCTTCGCCGGGCGACGCGAACGTACGGCGGCCGGCTGGCGCGATCACCTCGGTACGGTCGAGATCAAGGCCGAGTCGGACGACCAGGCAACGGTCTTCGGCACGGCCCTCTACCACTCAATGGTCAAGCCGTGTTTCGCCCCGGACGAGAGCCCGTCGTGGACCACGGAGGGTCCGTACGCGTTCGACATCTGCACGATGTGGGACATCTACCGCACCCAGCTCCCGCTGATGACCACGCTGTTCCCCGAGCGTTCGGTCGCGCTGGCCGGCGCGCTGCTGGCGATCTGCGAGCAGGAGGGCAACCTGCCGATCGGCTACCGGATGGCCAAGGGCGCCGACAGGTTCTCCCGGCAGGGCAGCGCGCTTGCCCATACGTTCCTGGCCGACCTGTGCCGGCTGGACCTGCCTGGGATCGACTGGGACTGGGCGATGGTTCACCTGGAGATGGACCTGCGCCGGACGTACGGCGAGGACTACCTGGTGCACGGCGTGGCGCACCCGATCAGTCACACGCTCGACCTGGCGTACGCGTACCACTGCACCGCGGCGATCGCCGACAAGGTCCGCGACCGGCCGCTGGCCCAGCAGATGCGGGAGCTGGCCAAGGGCTGGCAGGCGGCGTACGACCCGGGCACCGGCTTGCTGCGTGACTCGACGTTCTACGAGGGCGGCCGGTGGAACTACTCGTTCCGGCTGTTGCACGACATGCGCGCGCGGATCGCCCTCGCCGGCGGGGACGACGCGTTCGTACGGCTGCTCGACCGGTTCTTCGGGTACGACGCCGGACCGGTCACCCAGCCGGGCGTCGCGCCGAGCGTGGCCGAGATGAACGCAGGCTACGACCTGTGCCGGTTCGAGGGCCTGAACAACGAACCCGACTACGAGGCGCCGTGGTCCTACCACTACGCCGGGCGGCCGGACCGGACCGCCGAGGTGGTGCATGCGGCGGTCGCCAACCAGTTCGGCACCGGCCGGGGCGGCCTGCCGGGGAACGACGACTCCGGCGGGCTGTCCGCGTGGTACGTGTGGGCGACGCTCGGGCTCTTCCCGGTGGCCGGGCAGAACCTGTTCCTGATCAGCGCGCCGGCCGTGGCGGAGTCCGTCACGCGGTTGCCTGCGGGCGAGTTGTCGATCACCACCACAGGATTCGAGCCGGTCGAGGCGGGCGGACCGGTGTCGTACGTCCAGTCCGTCGCGGTGGACGGCAAGACGCTCGAACGCCCGTGGATCTCCGGACGAGAGCTGCGACGCATCCGGCACCTCCAGATCGAACTCGGTCCGCAGCCCTCCGGCTGGGGCACCCGGGTGCGGCCACCGTCCACATCCGATCCGGCTGGAGGTGTGACATGACCCGCCGCTTGGTGATCGTCGTCCGCGCGGACCCGGTGATCTGCGGACACTCCGGTGAGGCCCGGTGCCTCGCGGAGGTCGCGCTGACCCGCGGGTTCGACGACGTACGGATCGTGACCTGGCCGCTGGCTGCGCTGGAGGCGGCCGGGCTGCCGTTGAAACCACTCGATCGTGTGCTGCCGTACAGCCCTGGCATCACCGTGGAGCGGCCCGGTCCGGTCGGTGACTACCGGGTCCCGGACGGGCGCTACCTGTCCGGGCTGATCGGGCGGCTGGTCGAGCTGTTCACCGACGGCGTGCCGACAGTGGCGATGTCGCTCTACCTGAGTCCGCACGCGATCGCCGTACAGGAGGCCGTTCAGGTGGCGCGCCGGATCGGGCCCGCACAGGTCACCACGATCGCTGAGGCGGTGGGGTCCGACATCACCAACGTCGTACGCGACTGTGTGGACAGCGGCCGGTTCGGGGCGGCGGCGCACATCCTGTCGGTCTACCTGGCGGCGGACCACTGCGTGGCGGTGTCGGAGTACACCAGGGACCTGATCGTTGCCTCGGCGGAGACCCTCGACGGCATCCACGGTACGACGTTCGCGCAGCAGTGCCGGGAGCGGATCGCGATCTCGTACCCGGCGGTCGACTCGTGGTCGTACCTGTCGCTCACCGAGGACGGCGTCGCCGAAACGCTCGCCCGGCGTGGGCTCTCGCGCGACGGGTACGTGCTGTTCCTGTCCCGGATCGCGTCGGCGAAGGGCGTCGACGATCTGATCGACGCGTACGCCGGCTCGCGGTCGGCCGAGCGGGTCCAGCTGGTGCTTGCCGGGCGCGGGCCGCAGGAGGACGAGGTGGTGGCGCGGGTCGCGGCCGCGGGTCTGGGTGAGCGGGTGCGGGTGCTGACCGACGTGGACGATGCGGAGAAGCCGGCGCTGATGGCGGGGAGCGCGGCGTTCGTGCTGCCCACGCGCGAGCAGCCGGAGTTCGTCGAGACGTTCGGGATCGCGCTGGTCGAGAAGGCGCTGGCGGGCGGCGGGCCGATCATCACCTGCGCGACCGGCGGCGTACCGGAGGCGGTCGGCGACACGGCCCTACTGGTGCCACAGCACGACCCGGCCACGCTGCGGACCGTACTCGACGAGGTCATCTGCGACTGGACCTCCGACCAACGAGCCGCAGCCGAGCGGCGCGCGCGAGCCCACGCGTTGCAATTCGACCGGGCAGTGGTGTTCGATCGCCTCTTCGCCGCCCTCACCGAACCGCCCGCCGTTCCGGTCGCGTGAGCTAGGTCCTGTCCGGAGTGCCAGGCAGAACTTGGGCCTGGTCCGACAGCCAGGTACGGAGTTCCGTCAAGGCCTGATCCGTCGACCAGCGGGCCAGGTCGGGCCACTCGTGCTGCTTGCGCAGGTCCCGGATGAACTGCGTACCGACGTAGTTGCCGATGCGCTGCGGAAACCCGGACGCGCCGCTCAGCGTGAGGAAGCGGCGGATCACCTCGTCCTCCCCGGAGTCGAGGTTCGCGAGGATCTCGGCACGGGCAGCGGCGTCGTGTCGCCGGCAGTCCGCGAGCCAGTCGTCGTACCCGGGACCGAACCAGAGGTGCTCGGCGAGTGAGTACTGCGGGAAGAGTTCGGCCGTCAGCGCTGTGGCGAACCCCTCGCTGTAGATGTCCTGTCCGAGCGGCCCCTCGTCGGGCCACGGTTGATCGGGGAGCGGTGCCTGCAGCGCATGGGCGATCTCGTGGGCGGCGAGGATCTCGGCTGCGCGTTCGTCGGGGATCAGCTCGACGGCCAGATACAGCGTGCCGTCGGCGACCCAGCCGTTCGACGTGGCGAGGCCGACTATCGCGACACCGTTGATGTCGACGTGGGCGGCGTCAAGCATCGGTACCACGCGGGCGGCCGCCTGCTCGATCCAGCGGGTGGCGTGCGGCGCATTGGCGCGGATGCGATCGCCGTACTGCTCGTACGCCGCGAACGCCTTCTCCCGGTCCGCCGGCTGCAGCGTCCGCCCGGACCTGGTCAGGTCGTTCAGCACCTCCGGGTACTTCTCGACGTACTCGTCCCAGTCCCCGCCGGCCTGGTAGTCGAGGTACGCCGGCACCAGGTCCCGCACTGTCACGCTCATTCGCTCTCCCAGACGGTCGCGTGTTGTTCGAAGTACTGGGGGTTGCTGTGGACGGGGATGACGCAGAGCAGGTGGCCGCCCGGGGCGCGGAGTGTGTGGCAGCCTTGCCACTGCGCGACCTCGACCGCCCCGAGCGCGGTCAGCCGGGCGACCTCGGCGGGTACGTTGTCGGTCTCGATGTCGAGGTGGTAGCGGGACTCGCCGTCGATCGACTGGATCGCGGTGACGTAGCCGGGGACCGCGTCGTGCAGGCTGATGAACTGCGGCTCGCCCTCGGGTGACGACGTACGCACGCCGAGAGCCTTCGACCAGAACGTGGTGGCGGCCTGCACGTCGTCGTGGTGGGCGTCGATCAGGAAGGTGGAGACACGGCTGCGATGCATACGGGTCAACCTAGTTCCGGACGGCGGTCGTCCGGTACTGGGATTACCGTGCTGCCCATGCAGGTGATCGAGGAGACACAGGTTCGGGTCGTACCGGCCAACGAGGTGCCGTGGGAGGACCTGCAGGCGGTGCTCGGTACGGCGGACGCGGGGCAGTGTCAGTGCCAGCGGTTCAAGATCCGCGGGTGGATCTGGCGCGACTCCACGCTCGACGAGCGGATGACCCGGCTGCAGGAACAGACCGCGTGCGGCACCCCGGACGCCCCGTCGACGAGTGGCCTGGTCGCGTACGTCGACGGCGAGCCGGCCGGGTGGGTCGCGGTCGAACCACGCACGGCGTACCCGAAGTTGCGGACGTCACGGATCCCGTGGACCGACCGCAACGAGGACAAGGACGACGAGAGCGTCTGGTCGGTGACGTGCATGGTCGTCCGCAAGGGCTTCCGCGGCCGTGGTCTCACCTACCACCTGGCACGAGCCACGGTCGACCACGCCCGCACCCGCGGCGCCCGAGCCCTGGAGGCCTACCCGATGCTCACCCAACCCGGCAAAACCATCACCTGGGGCGAACTCCACGTCGGCCCCCACCAAGCCTTCGAAGAAGCCGGCTTCCACCAGCTCACCCACCCCACCCTCCGCCGCACCGTGATGCGCATCGACTTTCCCTAGCCCCCAACCACGACCGCCCTCCCCCCGGCTACACACCCCACCGACGCCCCCACGCCCAAACCACCACCGCGCCACGCCCCGCCCAATCCCTCCCACCGCACTGCCGCTCCACCACGCCACCGTCTCACCACCCCATCGCCCCACCGCACTGCCGTCCAAGCGCGCCACCGCATTGCCGCCCCACCGCCCCACCACACTGCCGCCCCACCGCGCCACCGCGTTGTCGGCCGACCGTCCCCGCCGCCGCGACACGACGGCCCGCACCCCACACCACCCCAGCGGTCCCCCCACGTCACCGCCGCCCCACCGAACGGGGTATCGACCTGCGACAAGGAACATGCGGGCCCTCCTGTCGCAGCTGCGACGTGAACGCGACGTACCGGTGTTGTGCGGGTGGGCGTGAGGTCAGGTTGTTGCGAAGGACGGAGGTCCGGCGCTGGGGTCGGTTGCCCGATTCCCGTCCCAGACCGCGAACCGTGCGGCTTCGGCGTAGGTCGCAGTGTTCCCGCGCCACCGGCTCGTCCGTTCGCCCGTCTCGAGAGCGCCGGACACCGCACGTTGCCCGGCCTCGAACAGGGCGGAGATGGACTGAGCGGAGTCGGGCTCACTCGAGGTCGGCTGGGCCGGCGCCAGTGCGGTCCGATCGGCGTGAGGTCCCGCACTTGGGCCTGCGAGAGGGCGAGTTGTCTCAGATCGCGCAGGCTCAAGACCAGCTGATTCGTTGCAGGGAGCGGTTACTGGGGTTGTCTTTCGCGCAGAGCTGTACGCCGCACCACTATCACCCCACGGATCACCGTGCGGTGACTCCGAGCGCGCAGACCCCAATGCCGAACGCGCCGTCGCGCTCGTCGACGCTCCGGGGCATCCGGCGCTGGTCAGCACCCCGGGTGTGCTGGGTGGTCTGAGTGTGCTGCCGCTCGCTGTTCTCGGGTGGGTCAGGGGTGGGGGGTCGGCCCAGGTGGGGCGGGCTACTTGGGGGTGACCGTTGGTGAATGTGATGGTCCAGCGGTCGTTGTGTACGTCTACGTGGTGGCGGCGGCAGAGTAGAGGCTGTCGCACGAATCGCGCGCCTGCGGGGTCTGGCTGGGGTTTCGCGGGAGTATTTGGTGTGGCTGTGAATGTGCGTTGTGGCGACGTGGATCAGTTGATGTTGATGCCGCCTTCGGTGCGGGAGTGGCTGCCTGGGGATCATCTGGCGTTCTTCGTGCTGGACACGGTGGCCGAGCTGGATCTGGCGGAGTTCTTCGCGGCGTATCGGGCTGACGGGCGGGGTGGTTCGGTCTACGACCCGGCGATGATGCTTGCTGTGTTGCTGTACGCGTATTGCACTGGTGAGCGGTCTTCGCGCCGGGTCGAGCGGCGTCTGGTCGAGGACGTCGCCTATCGGGTGGTGGCGGCGAACCAGCAGCCCGATCACGCGACGATCGCGCGGTTTCGGGCGCGTCATCAAGAAGCGATTGCCGGGTTGTTCGGGCAGGTCCTTGGTTTGTGTGTGAAGGCCGGTCTGGTTGATGCCGGCGTGGTCGCGATCGACGGCACCAAGATCGCCGCGAATGCATCGTTTTTCGCCAACCGCGAAGGCAAAGCCCTGGCCAAGGAACTCACTGCGATGGCCGAGCACAGCCAGGCCGGCCAGATGGATCCTGGCGATCTGGTCGATGCGGCGCGTGAGGTCGCCAAGGCGGTCTTGGCCGAGGCTGCCGCGGTCGATGAGGCCGAGGACGCTGAGCATGGCGATGCCCGCGGCGACGAGCTTCCCGTCGAGTGGGCGGGAGGCCGGGATCGTCGGGCCCGGATCCGTGCCGCGCTCGATGAGCTGGAGTCGCAGAAGTCGCGCGACTACGAGTCCCGGATGGCTGAGCGCGCGAAGAAGGAGGCCGGGCTGGGACGAAAGCTGACCGGCCCCAAACCCAAGGAAGACGCCGCTCGGCGCTCGAAGCCGCGGCGGGCCAACACCACCGATCCGCACTCGCGGATCATTGCTCAGGCGTCGAAGGGTGTCATGCAGGGCTACAACGCCCAAACAGCTGCCACGACTGCTCAGATCGTGGTCGCGGCCGAGGTCACCGCAACCACCAACGATCAACCCCACTTCGTGCCGATGGCCACCGCGGTGAGCGAGAACCTGACCGACGCCGGACACAACGACGGGGTCGGGGCGTTCGTGGCCGATGCCGGTTACTGGACGGCTGCGAACGGCACCACCGGTGTTGGTGCCGAGGTGCTCATCGCGACGAAGAAACCCTCATGGCGCAAGGCAGACAAGCCCGACGACGACAAGCTCGCGGTCCTGGCCAAGGTCAACCGTGGCGAGTTGTCACAACGCAAGGCCGGCGAGATCCTCGGTGTCTCCTACACCTGGGTGCGGGACATGACCAAGCGGTACTTCGGAAACGACGGGCAACGCATCACCCGAAGCGCCGAACCCGAACCCGCCGAATGGATCCCGGTCATCGAACAAGTCGCCCGCGGGGAGATGTCCAAACGCGCCGCCCGCGACGAGCTCACCGTCTCCGACACCCGCATCAACGCAATGCTTGCCCACGTCCGCGGCGAAGCCACCGATCCAACGGTCGCCCGCAAAACGATGGACACCAAACTCGCCGACCCCGGCAACGCCGAACTCTACAAGCAACGGGCCTCGAGCATCGAACCCGTGTTCGGCAACATCAAGCACAACCTCCGATTCCGGCGCTTCGCCCGCCGCAGCCTTCCGGCCGTGCACAGCGAATGGCGCCTCATCTGCACCGTCCACAACCTCCTCAAACTCCAACAAGCCACCCCCGCCTGACCGGCAGGGGCAGCACCCCCGGACCGCCGAACACACGACCAACCCCCGGCCCCGAGGATTCGCGCGACAGCCTCAGTAGGGCGAGGTTGGTGATTGCTGTGGTGCCGCCGTCGAGCCAGTGGATCAGGTGGTGGGCGTCGCACATGATCGGTGGGGCGCCGCAGACTATGCAGCCGCGGTCGCGGGCGTTCAGGGCTCGGCGGATGGGTCTGGTGACCAGGCGTTCGCAGCGGCCGACGTCCAGTGGTTCGGAGTTGGAGCCTAGGACGATCGGGATGATGCCGGCGTCGCAGGCCAGTCGCCGGATGGCGGCCGCGGACAGGCCGTTGCTGTAGACGGTCTGGCCGATCGCGTCCGCGGTGGCGGTTTTCAGGTCGTCGAGGTCGATGGTGACGGTGATGTTCGCCTTCGCACCGTACCCGGGTACACACTCTCCCCGGCGAGACGCCTGTGGATCCGCCGCATTCGCCCAGCCGTCGGCCGTGGGAGCGGCCATCGCATCATCTGTCGGCGGAGGAGTTGCCGCTGTGTTGGTGTCCCACGCGGCGGCGGCGACGCTCAGGGCGGTGGAGAGGGCGTCTGCTTGGCGTTTGTCGCGGGAGCGGGGGTCTTGTTCGCCGTCGGGGGTCTTGTGGGGGCGCGCGCCGGCGTGGACTATAGCGCGGAGGAGTTCGGCGTTCTCGTTGGCCAGGAAGCCCTTGAACTTCACGCCTCGGTCGGCTGCGGTCAGTGTCAGGGATTCGCGGGCGGCGGCTATTTGCTCTTCGGGCTCGGGGCCGTCGGAGTCCAGTAGGTCGCAGACTTCCCGGGCCGCGGAGCGCAGTTCGGCCGGCGACATGTGCAGCGCCAGTCCGACGAACTGCTCCTCGACGACGTCCAGGTGCTCGACCGGTACGCGCGAACGGACCCGCTCCAGCTCGGAGACGATCGCCGCCGCCTGCGCGGTGCGCATCGGGCGAACTCCTTGGCGGGCTGTCCCGTCCGCGTCGTTGTCGTCGGGTTCGGGGAGTTCGATGCCGTCGGCGAGTGCGGTGGCGACAGCGGTGTACTTGGGCAGAGCCTTCGCGAGGCGGACGTCGCGCCAGACCTCGGCGCGGTCGCGGCGGTAGCGCTTGGAGACCAGCTCGACGGCGTCGCGGGCACCGACCTCCTGGGCGTAGCCCGTGTCCTCGATCCGGGCGATCAGCTGCAGCCGGATTTCCTCGAGCCCGTTGATCCCGGCGTCAACCAGGTCGAACACAGGCATCAGCTCGGCATCGCTCAGCGACACCACCGATCGCCCATCCAGAACGCCGAGAACATCCATGCCGACAACGATACCTAGACCTTCGGACAGTTTTCAAAGCTGGATCCCCTTATTTTCAAGGGAATTTGGCTCGTCTGCTTATCCACAGATTTGAGACGATCTGCTGCGGCTTGTGGATATTGCCAAAGGCAACCATGTCGCATTGGTGCCTGATCAATGCAGTGGTGGTGATCGCTACATGAGCATGCGCAAAGCACGGCGAGCAGGCACTGCGGGACAGCACGCCGGGCAGGCACGATGAAACAGCACGGCGGGTACGGCGGCGGGGGCACGGTGGGGACGGGACGCGGGTGGTGGGGACGGCACACCGGGTGGCAACGGCACGACGAGGACGAGGTCGATGGACGGCACGGCCGGGGAGGGCACGCCGGATGGGGGACGTACGCCGGGCGGGCACGGGACGGCGGGACGTCGCCGCGGGGGCCGCACGGGGAGGACAAGACCGCGGACGGCGCCGCGGGGTGGCACGGTGGTGGCGGCGGGACGGACAGCCACGGTGAGACAGCACTGCGGGAACGGGAGGGCACGCCGGATGGGGGACGTACGCCGGGCGGGCACGGGACGGCGGGACGTCGCCGCGGGGCCGCACGGGGAGGACAAGACCGCGGACGGCGCCGCGGAGTGGCACGGTGGTGGCGACGGGACGGACAGCCACGGTGAAACAGCACTGCGGGAACGGGAGGGCACGCCGGATGGGGGACGTACGCCGGGCGGGCACGGGACGGCGGGACGTCGCCGCGGGGGCCGCACGGGGAGGACAAGACCGCGGACGGCGCCGCGGAGTGGCACGGTGGTGGCGACGGGACGGACAGCCACGGTGAAACAGCACTGCGGGAACGGGAGGGCACGCCGGATGGGGGACGTACGCCGGGCGGGCACGGGACGGCGGGACGTCGCCGCGGGGCCGCACGGAGAGGACAAGACCGCGGACGGCGCCGCGGAGTGGCACGGTGGTGGCGGCGGGACGGGCAGGCACGGTGAAACAGCACTGCGGGAACGGGAGGGCGGGGCAGGCGCGCCCGCAGGTACGGCAACGGCGGCACGGCGGTGGCGGCACGGCGGTGGCGGCACGGGATGGCAACGGCACGGCGGGTGGAGACCTACGCCGGGCGAGCACGGCGGTGGGGGCGGTGCGGGGATGGCGCGCCGGGGACAGCCGGATGATGCAGCGGGCACGGGGAGAACGGGGCCGTGGTGGCGGTTGCGGGGACGGCGGCAGCGGGGGCACGGCAGCGGGGGCACGGCGGTGACGGGCCCGGGATGGCGGCGACGGCATGGCGGGTGGGGACGTACGCCGGGGCGTGGTGGGGTGGGGGGAAGGCAGGGGCGGCACGGTGGGGTTGTTGGTTAGTCGTAGGTGGCTTGGGCTTGCCAGGTGTTGTGGTGGAGGGTGAAGAGCCAGGCGCGGGTGTCGGCGGTCTGGAACTGGAAGCGGGCCTGGCGGGACGCGGTGACGGGGTCCCACCAGCGTTCGGTGGTCGGCCAGGGGCCGGCCCAGGAGCTGATCGGGTACAGCTTGTTGCTGTCGGCAACTTGTACGCCGGCGCCGTGGGCCGGTTGCAGGGCGAACGCGCTGGGTGCGCCGGACAGCTCGCCGCGGGCGGTGACCGAGACCAGGGTGCCGTCGGCGGCGTATACCTTCGCCGGGATCGGCTCCGGGAAGATCGTGGTCGGCGCCAGCGCCGGCCAGCGCTTCGGATCGGGGCCGGTGACCGCTCCCGGCCACGGCTGGTCCGTTGGCCGGGCCGGTACCGGCGGGTCGCCCCACGGGATCAGCGTCTGCCGCTCCGCGAACCCCCGCCCGCCGCCGATCACCACCGACCTGACCGCGCCGTGCCCGAGCATGCTCTGCACCCGCGACAGCGCTCGGTGGATCCGCTCGTCCGGGCCGCCGCCCCACAATCCGTCGGCGTGCGCCCCGACCGGATCCGCCTGCTCGGGGATCAGCCGGATCCGGACCACCGGTGAGGTCAGCTCGCTGGTCGCCGTACCGCTGCCCTGCAGTTGCCAGCGCACCCGGTCCACCACGTCCGCCGCGGTGAACCAGCGCGGGTGCAGCCACTCCCGCTCGTGCACCCGCCCGGACTCGGTGCCGACCTCGACTCGCAGCGTCGTACACACCAGGCCGAGCTCGGTCAGCCGGACGATCAGCTCGTCGGCGATCGACCGGACCGCGAACGCGACCTGGTCGACACGGTCCACCGACGGCTCGAAGTCGAGCGTCCGGGTCAGCTCCGGCGGGATCTCCCGGCCGGTCACCGGGCGGTCGTCGCGGCCGCGGGCCAGCCGGTGCGCGAACGCGCCGTCCGGACCGAACCGGGTCAGCACCTCGGTCGCCGGCAGCTCGGCGAACGCGCCGAGGGTCCGCAACCCCAGCCGGCGCAACAGGTCCGTGAGCGTCGGCTGCTCGAGAAGGTCGATCGACAGCGGCGCGAGGAACTCCGGTGAACCGTCCGGCGGCACCACGTGCACCCGGGTCCGCGCGGAACTCACCCGGGCCGCCTGCTCCGCGGCGAACGGGCCGTCCGCGATCCCGATCCGGCTGCCCTGTACGTCGTACGTCTCCAGGCGGTCGAGGAGCTTCTCCGCGGCCGCCTCCTCGCTGCCGTAGAACCGGGCCGGGCCGCGGGCCTTCAACGCGCACATCCCCGGGCGGATCACCTGCACGCCGGGTGTGATCGCCTCCAGGCACGAGATCACCGGGTCGAACGCCCGCGCGTCGAGCACCGGGTCGTACTTCAGCACCACCAGCTCCGGGCACCGCGACTGCGCGTCCCGGGCGCGCTGCCCACGGCGTACCCCCTCCGCCCGCGCAGCCGCCGAGGTAGCGAGCACCTTCCCCTTCTCCAACACGGCAATCGCCTCGTCCGGAGACCGCCCGGTCACCCCCGCAACCGCCACCACCGGCCAATCCGGCACCCAAACCACCATCGTCCGAACCAACCCCCGCTCACCCATCACCCACCCCCAGCCAACCCATGCCGCAAACCACCACCGCCCGCGTCGGCCCTTGCGTGTCCATCAGCCCACCGCGCCGACCTGCTCGTCCCACTCGTCCAAGAGCGTCGGCTCCGCCCGCCGTGCCAGGCGGGCTTCCGCCCAGCCGTCCACAGCAGCCGTCGCCGGGCCGTCGACCGCGGGGGCCTCCGCCGCCGGATCCGCGGTGCGGATCTCGCCGTCTGCCGCCGGGAGCCAGAGCTCGTGCTTCCGAGCGCGTACGGCGGCGCGCCGCCCGGACACGGCGACCGTCGCCCGGCGTGCGGTGAGCAGCCCCTCGCCGTCGCCCAGACCACTCCACACGCTGCTCTCGATCTCGAAGCGGGCCTCGCTCCCCGGCCAGGACCCGTACGCGATCAGCATCGCGCCGCGGGTCCGGAGCCGGGCCGCGAGCCGGGACGCCTCCCCCGGTGTCACCTCACCGGGCGGTCGCACCACCACCACGGTCAGCGCGTCCACCAGCGCGGCGACGACACTGAGCCACTCGCGCCCCGGATCCGGCACCAGCACCAACCGCTCCAGGTCCACCCCGAGCCCGCGCGCCGCCTCGGCCCCGAACGACGGCACCCCGACGACCCCACACCAGGCCCCGTCCGCGGACGGCCCCGCCATCAACGCCATCACCAGCGCCGCACTTCCACGCACCGAGTACGCCGAGCCACCCCGCAGCCCCGCCCCGGCCAGCAATTCCCGCACCGCCGGGTGCGTCGGCAACTCCCGCTCCACGCCCGCCGTGTCCAACGCCTGCTGCACCCGCGCAACCGCAGGCGCCCGGCTGCCGACCGACGCCAGCCGCACCTCCTTCGACTCCTCGGCGGCGGCTTTTCGGGCTTTGGCCTGGGCCAGGAGCAGGCGGGCTTGGTCGAGTGGTGTCACTCGACTCTCGGTCGCCTTGCTCCCCGTCATGGTTCCATGTTCGAACACCTGTTCGAACAAGTCAATCCGGCTCCTGGCTGGTTAGAGTCGGGGGTGTGCGACGCGTCGATCACCCTCGGTTCATCACCGCCGTGCAGCAGGTCGAGGACAGTATCGATGCCGCCTGGGACAGTTTCCGCGCCGCCTCCGGAGTACCCCAGGAACAGGCCCACGAGCTGGCGGAGATCGTCGTGCAGGACACCTCCGAGTTCGACTGGCGGGTCGTGGACGGCGCGCTGAAGCAGCTCAGCTGTCCGGAATGCGGCGTCCAGCTCGGCGCGGGCGTCCTCGGTTGTCCGAGCTGCGACCGCGCGAACGGGTACCGCTTCGCGGCGCGGGAGACCGATCGGCCCGGCGTACCGCCGGGGAACGAGCACGCGATCCGGGTGTCCTCGGCGGTCGCCCGTACGCGTCACCGGTACACCCCGCGCGCCCGCGCCGGCTACGAGCTGCTCCTCCCCGACCTTCTCGACGGGGCGCTTCCCACGACCGCACAGGCTCAGCGCGCCAAGCACCTGATCAACCAGCTCGGCGACGAGGAGCTGGAGCACCTCATCGTCGCGCCGGACATAGGGTGAAGGCATGCCAAGGACAATCGCCACCAACACGAAGGTCGAGCTGGACGGGCTGCTGGAGTTCGTGCGGCCGCGCCACCACATGCTGCTGATGACGACGCGAGCGGATGGATCGGTCCAGGCGTCGCCGGTCTCGGGCGGAGTGGACACCGAAGGACGGATCGTCATCTCCTCGTACCCGGAACGCGCGAAGAGTACGAACGTGAAGCGGGCCGGCAGGGCCAGTGTGCTCGTGCTGTCGGACGACTGGAACGGCGCCTGGGTCCAGGTGGACGGCCGCGGTGAAGTGATCGAGCTGCCGGACGCGGTGGAGCCGCTGGTCGACTACTACCGGGCGATCTCCGGCGAGCACCCGGACTGGGACGAGTACCGCGAGGCGATGGTGAAGCAGGGCAAGTGCCTGATCCGCATCACCCCGGACCGCTGGAGCCCGATCGCCACCGGCGGATTCCCCGCACGCCTGGCTGATTGACCTGATCGATGCGTACTGCCCTGGTCGTCCACGCGCACCCCGACGACGAGGTGTTCGCCACCGGCGCGGCCACCTCGGTGCTGAGCGACCAGGGCTGGCACGTCGTACTGCGTGTTGCTACCGCCGGTTTGCACGGGGCGTCCGACCACCTGTCGACCTCCTGCGCACTACTGGGTATCGCTGAATGGGACTGGCTCGGCGCACCGGACCAGTGGATCGACGACGGCGGCCGCAACAGCTCGCGCACGCTGGCGGCCACCCCCGCGGAACAGGTGACGGCAGCAGTTGAGGCTGCGGCCGAGGAGCTCCAGCCCGAGCTCATCCTCACCGTGGGCAGCGACGGCCTGACAGGTCACCCGGACCACATCGCCATCGCTCAAGCAGTCCAGCGCGTCCCGTACCGAGCACTGGGGGCTCGCCTGAGAGCACAGGACGTGCGGGCAGGCCAGCAGCTCCTACCAGGTCGGCAACTCGGTTCAGGCCGCGTCAAAGGCTGTGACGTACCGCTGGAAGAAATCGGTGGAGACTGCGAGCAGCAAAGGAGGCAGGCACTGGACGCGTACTACGACGGTCTCGGCAGCAAACCGTTGGCAGAGCTCATCAAGACCCATAGGCCGACCAGTGACGGTCTGCTGTTGCGGGCGGTGTTCGACGCGACCGGCTGGGAGCAGGACCGCTTCGAAGAGCTCACTTCTTGGCGGAGCGGCGTTCCATCGTTTCGGTGATGCGTTGCATGGCTCCTTCGAGGTGCTCGCGGAGGGCGGCCTCGGCGCGTTCCTCGTCGTGGGCCAGGCAGGCGTCGAGGATGGCCTGGTGCTCCCGGCGGGTCTGCTCGATCCGGGCCTTGGTCTGCCGGGAGCCGAACCGGTAGCGCTCGCTGTTCTGCCAGACGGGCTCGATCGCGCGCGGCAGCCAGCGCGAACCGCCGGCCCGGTAGATCGAGAAGTGGAACTCGGTGTGCGCCTGCCGGGAGGCGATGTTGTCGCCGAGCTTCGACAGCCGGACGTGTTCGGCCAGCGCCTTCCGGGCGGCGGTCGCGTCCGCGTCGGTGAACCGGGTCGCGGCCGCCCGGACCGCCAGCGACTCCAGCGCCAGCCGGGTCTCGTGGGTGTCGCGCAGGTCCTCCATCGACAGCTCCCGCACCCAGGCCCCCTTGTGCGGAACGATCTCGACCAGCCCGAGTGCCGCCATCCGGCGCAGCCCTTCGCGGATCGGCATCTGGCTCATGTCCAGGCGCTTGGCGAGCTCCTCCAGCCGGAGCGCAGTACCGCTGGGAAGCTCACCGGACAGGATGAGCTCGTGCAGCTCGGCGGCGGCTTCCTCGGCGAGCGTACGACGGCCGGTCGGCCCCCCAGGCGTGAGCTCGAGTCGTCGGATCATCAGTAGCGGACTGCCTCTCTCCATATTCAGCTCTGGAGGTACCGTAGCCGCCGCGCGGGTATCTGCGGCTGTTCCGCGAGAGATTGTCCAGCAAACGCAAGTGGTCTAGGCCACCGGGAGGGTGGTCAGGTCGAGCAGGACCCGGCCGGTCTGGCGGTCCAGGACCTCGCCGATCCGGTCCGCGCCGACCAGGTCGTACTCCGCTCGCCACGACGACTGCCACGATGCCGAGGCGATGTCGGCCAGCGCCTGGCCGACCGCATCGGGGGCCAGAGTGGTGCGCTGCAGGTTCACGGGCAGCACGCGCAGATCCCGGCCGATCAACTGGTGCAGGTCGATCGTGGTGAACTCGCCGGCCTTGAAACCGAGTACGGCGATCCGTCCGCCCGGCGAGATGTTCCCGAGTACGCCACCTGTGACCGGACCGCCCATGGTGTCGATGACCGCGTCACACCAAGGCATCTCCCGGCCCACCTGTCCCAGCCCGTCCACATGGACGATCTGGTCGACCAGGGCCGTCGCACTGTCGACGGTGTCGTCCACCCACACCAGCCCGATCACCCTGGAGGCTCCCGCGGCCCGCGCGACCGCAGCACACATCCGTCCGACCAGCCCGGACACACCGGTCACCACGACGGTCTCCCCCTTCAGTACGTCGGCTACTCGACGTACTGCGGTGTGAGCCGTCAACGCGGGCGTGAGCAACGCCAGCGCCGCAGCGGGCTCCAGCGACGACGGCAGTGCGTGTACGGCGGCGTCCGGTACGACGGCGTACCGCCCCCACACGCCCTGCCGGGTCAGTCCAACGCCCGCGCCGCGCACGACAACGGCCGCACCAGGCTCGGCCACGTCCGAGCTCACCACCACGCCGACGCCCTCCGACCCTGGCACGAACGGCGTGCACGGCGGCTCACCGGCCAGCGTCGAACGATCCAGTGGAGTGACCGCGGCCAGCCGCATCTCCACCAACGTCTCACCCGGACCCGCGGTCAGCTCGACCTCTTCGGCCTTCAGCTGTTCACCCGGTCCGTGGCTCCGCAACACAGTCCCCCGTGCATTCACCGCACTACCCCGTTCCCCACGATTTGATATCTGATCACACCCTCGACCAGACGACCACCATGTCTCACTCCGCGGAGACCTCCTTCGCGAGCGGCCGGGTGAGTTCCCCGGCGGTCGCGGACCGCGCAGCGGACACCTTGTCGCTGCCCATCGGGAACGGCCAGTCGCTGCCGGCCAGCACCCGCTCGGCACCGAACGTCGACGTCAGCAGTTCCAGTACGGCGTCGTCGTGCACCAGGTCGTCGACGTAGAACCGGCGCAGCGCCTCGGACACCGGCAGCGACACCGGCTCGATGCCCGGCCGGGCCGTGTCGATCCCACGCTGCCACCGGCCGGCAACGGCCGCCGTCACACCACCCCCATGACACAGACAGAACCGGATCCCCGGAAACCGCCCCGGCACGTCCGCGAAGACGAGCGAAGCCGCCGCCACTCCGGTCTCGTACGGATTCCCCAACAGGTTCGACAGGTAAAACGAATCAAGCCGCCGGTCGTCACTGGCCCCGGGGTGAATCAGCGTGAACGCCCCGGCGGCGTCGAGCACCCGCCACACCGGATCGAGTCCGGCGTAGCTCGGCGTACCGATGGCGAAGCCGCTGAAGACGCCCTCACCGGCGAGCCCGGCAGCAACACCAGGTGCGGCCGGGTCGAGCAGCGGAAGGTGCGCCAGCACGCGGAGTTGCGGTGTGGCAAGCTCCCGGAGCCCCTGGTTCACCAGTTCGGCCCACTCAGGTCCTGCGTCGTACCGGAAGAGGGCGGGCGGCACGGACACCACCGCGCCGTCCAGACCCTGGTCCTCGATCCAGCGGAGCAGTGCGGCCGGGTCGGCGAGCCTGCGCAACGGCAGCCGGTCACTGCCGACGACCAGCGAGCCGCTGTCGACGGACAGCCCGTGCTCACCCCGGTGCGCCGCCGCGAGTACGGTCGGCGGGATCAGGTGGGTGTGAACGTCCCAGCCGCCCATGTCAGCGCGCGTCCTCGTCGTTGTCGTAGAAGTCCGGACGCTCGGGGTAGTGGGGACCGTCGTACACCTCCAGCAGCACAGAGGTCTCCTCCGCCCGAGTCGGCCCGTGTACGACGCCCTTCGGGTTCCAGTAGAAGCTGCCCTTGGTCAGCGTGGTCCCGGTCGGCAGGTACACGTACCGGCCGGACAGGCAGAACATGAACTGGTTCGAGGCGTGCTTGTGCTCCGACGGGATACCGGAGCCCTGCTCGAACCGCACCAGCGCGATCGAAGCCTCGGTCACCGGATCCCGCCACAGCATCTTGTGCGACAGGCCCTCCAGCGACTTCTCGACCCACTCCAGGTCGTCGGTCTGCAGCAGGATCTCCCGCAGCGGTTTGTCGAAACTCATGGCACCTCCCGGCCCGTCACGTGCTTGTACAGGTCCTCCGCGACGCCAGGGCCCATCGGAGCCACTGCGGCGATGTGACCGTCCGGCCGGATCAGTACGACGCTCTCGGGCGGTACGCCGTAGCGGTTGGTGGTGACGCTGCCCGGGTCGAACAGGGCGCGGTCACGCAGACCGGAGTCGTGCGGAGCGTCCCACCGCGACACCGCGTAGTGCTGCAACGCCGGCGAACCGTTCTGCGGGATCTCCGGACGACGGCGTACGTCGGTGAAGTAGAGCGCGACGAACGAGTCCTTGCAGAGGTCGTGGATCGTCGTACGACCGGTGGGACTCTGCAGCACCAGGTCCGGGGCTCTGTCCCCCGCCCGGACCGCAGGCGGCGCAGCGGACGTGGCCACCATCGACCAGTCACCGACGCCTTCGACGTCGAGCCGCACGCTCAACAGCGTCCGGTTGTACGCCGTAGCCCACGGCCCGGTGTTCTCCGTGACAGCGCCGCGCTGGAACGACATGTACTTGCGAGCCGCCTCCGCCATCTCGCCCGAGCCCTCGATCGCCACCGGCCGCTGCTCACGCTCGTACCCGTCCAGGAGCGACGGAGAAGCCCAGCCACGCAGCACCCAGGCGAGCCGCCAGGGCAGGTTGGACGCGTCCAGCGCACCGGTGTTCAGACCGAGCGCCCACATCGGCGTGATCAAGTGCGCCGCATCGCCCATCAGGAAGACCTTGCGATCGCGGGTCCACTCCTCGGCCACCCGGTGATGCACGTTGTACACGACCGAACCGAGCAGCTCGATCCGGTCCACCTCGCCGATGAACTGCTTCACCTTCACCAGCAGGTCCTCGTCGCCCGGCGTGTCCGCTCCCGCCGCCAATGGGAACAGGAACCGCCAGTTGTCCGGCTGCCGGATCAGTACCATCCACTCGGACTTGTCGGCGAAGTACGCCAGGTACGGGTAGTCCCTGGCATTGTCGACGTCCAGGTCGACCACGACATCGATCAGCATGTACCGCTCGGGCAGGGTCTGGCCCACGACCTTGACGCCGAGCGCATCGCGGATCCGGGACCGCCCACCGTCACAGGCCAGCAGGTACGACGCCTCGAGCTCCTGCGGCCCGTCCGGCGTCTCCAGCTGCAGTACGACGCGGTCGTCGCGGACCTCGAACGACGTCATCCGGTGCTGCGTCCGTACCGGCTCGGACAGCGCCGCAGCGAGCAGCGGCTCCATCTTCTGCTGCGGCAGGTTGATCACGAACGGGAACTGCGTGTCGTTGACCAGCTCGGCCAGCTGCACCGACGCCCGGGGCGTGTTGGTGGCCCGGTCGATGTCACCGATCTCGTCGATCCGCAGCGCGGCACCGAGGATGCGGTCGACGGCGCCGTACCGGTTCCAGATCTCCAGCGTCCGGCTGAGCGTCGTACCGGCCTTGGTGTCGGAGGAGAGCGTGGCGTCCTCCTCGAGCAGCACGTACGGGATGCCGTAGTGCTGCAGACCGAGCGCGGTGGTCAGACCGATCGGCCCGGCACCGACTACCGCCACAGGAAGCTGTTCAGTCACAGATCACTCCGTGTAAGTCGTGAGCTTGGCAAAGGCACGTTCCCTGGTCAGCACCGACCCGGTCATCGCAGCGGCGTCCGAGAGCAGGAACAGCAACGGCCCGACCACGTCGTCGGGGTCGCCGATACCAATGGTGTCCTGCCAGTGCTCCCGGTCCGCACCGGCGTTCGCTTCCCGGAACTGCGCGGTGTCGATGACACCTGGCGCGACCACGTTCATCCGGACGCGGTCCGAGGCCACCTCCGCTGCCAACGTCTTCGCGAAGGCCACCAGCGCCGCCTTGCTCGCCGCGTACGCAGCAGCGCCCGGGTACCCGGTCGACGCCATACCGGACGTGAACACCACCACCGAACCGGACTGCCGCTCGACCATGTGCGGTACGACGGCCTGGCACGCCCAGACCACGCCGTCCAGGTTCACCTGCAACGTCCGGGACCACTCGGCTGGATCCAGCTCGAGCACCGACGAGCGCGGCTGCACCGCAGCACCGGCCACCAGCCCGTCGATATGCCCGTACTGCGTCAGCACCTGGGCGACGGCCTCCCCGACTGCCGCGCGGTCCGCGACGTCCACCTGGACATGAGCGACACCCTCGGGCGGTGCAGTGATGTCCAGGACCACCGCCGTACCGCCGGCAGCGTTCACGGCCCTGGCCAGCGCCGCGCCGATGCCCTGCGCACCGCCTGTGATCACCACGACGTCACCGGTCGCGTCGAAGCTCGCCTTCACCGCGTGTCCTTCTGCTTCGACGTCATGGTCTCGGTGATGCGCTGGAACGCGCCGGCCAAGTGACTGCGCAGCGCCTGCTCGGCCGCGTCCGGGTCCCGCGCCACACAAGCGTCCAGGATCGCCTGGTGCTCCTGCCTGCTCCGCTCGATCAGGTACGCGGTCGGGCGGCTGCCGAACCGGTACCGCTCGCTGTTCTGCCAGACCGGCTCGATTGCCCGCGGCAACCACTGCGACCCGCTCGCCCGGTAGATCGCGAAATGGAACTCCGCATGCGCATCACGTGCACCAGCTGAGTCCTCGGCGCGGGAGAGCCGCAGGTGCTCGGCCAACGCGGCCGCTGCCTTGGTCAGGTCGTCTTCGGTGAAACGAGCCGCAGCAGCTCGTACGGCGAGACTCTCCAACGCCAGCCGAGTCTCGTGCGTGTCGCGTAGATCGGCCAACGACAGGTCACGGACCCAGGCGCCGCGGTGCGGGATGATCTCCACCAGCCCGAGCGCCTCCAGGCGGCGCAGGCCTTCACGCACAGGCATCTGGCTCATCTCCAGCCGGCTGGCCAGCTCCACCAGGCGCAAGGGAGTACCGCTCGGGAGCTCACCGGACAGGATCAACTGATGCAGCTCCGCGGCCGCGTGCTCGGCGAGCGTACGGCGGCCGCTCTTGCCACCGCCCGGCAGCAGTTCCAAGGGGCCACTCATGCCCGGCTCACCCTGTTCCGCAGCTCTCCCAGCTTGTCGGAGCGCGTGACGACCACGTCCCCCTCCTGCAGGAACACCTGCGGTTCACGGGCGTTGCCGATGCCGGCCGGTGTACCGGTGAGCAGCAGGTCGCCCGGACGCAGCGTCATGCCGAAGGACAGCTCACTGATCAGTGTGGCCACGTCGAACGCCATCTGCCGGGTGGACGCGTCCTGACGTACCTCGCCGTTCACCAGGCACTGCAGGTGGATGTCCTGTGGGTCGCCGACCTCGTCGGCGGTCACGATCCACGGGCCGAGCGGCATCGTGGCGTCGATGCTCTTGCCCTTCAGCCACTGTCCGCCGTGCGCGCGCTGCAGGTCCCGCTGAGACACGTCGTTGGCGAGCGTGTAACCCCAGACGTGGTCGAGTGCCTCGTCGACTCCGATGTTCTTGCCGGTCCTGCCGATCACCAGCGCGACCTCGGCCTCGTAGTCCCATTTGGCCGAGATCGCCGAGTCCCAGGCGATGTCGTCGTACGGGCCGATCACCACGTCCGGTCCCTTGGTGAAGAACGTCGGGTGCTCGGGGCGGTCCACGTCCTGACCCTCGCGCTTGCCCTTGCTCTCCTCGAAGTGGTCCCAGTAGTTCCACCCGGTACACAGGATGTCCCGGCGGAACCGCCGCAGCGGAGCGCGCAAATCCTCTTGTCGGTAAGGGATCTCGCCGACAACCCCAGGCTGACCGTCGATCACCGCGGTCAAGTCTGTTGCATTGAGCAACAAGACGGTGCCGTCGGAGAGCACGCCGGGAACGACAGCCCCGGCGTGCTCGACCATCACATATCTCATCTCAGGTCCACTCGACGCCGCGCACAACATCACCCCCGGGTTATGAGACCACCGCGATCGCGGAGATCTCGATCAGATAGTCGGGATGGGCGAGCTTGCTGACCTCGACCATGGTCGAGGCCGGCAACGGTTCGGTGAAATACTGCGCCCGGATCTCGTGGATCTTCGCGAAGTCCTCCATGTTGCGGACGTACACGTCGACCCGGCAGACGTCGTCGAGGGTGCCGCCGGCCGCCTCGACCGCTGCCTTCACGTTCTCGCACACCTGCCGGGTCTGCTCCCGGACGTCCCCGACGCCGGCGATACTGCCGTCCGGCCGGCGCGCGGTCATCCCGGAGACGAACACCAGCCGCCCGGTCGCCTCGATCGTGGTCGCCTGCGAGAACACCCCGTTCGGGCTCCGCAGCGCATCGGTGGAAACCTGTGTCTTCGGCATCAGCTCAGCACCCCTCCCGCCGGTACGACGACGCCGACCGCCCGCGCGGCGGCCAGCAGCCCGTCGAGTCCCGACCTCTCGATCAGTACGCCGTTGCGCCGTTGCTGCGCGGCCCGTTCGGCCTCGATCTCGCCCGGCAGGTACAGCCGGTTCACGCCCGGCGCGGTCGCGCTCCCCCGGACCCGGGCGGCCAGCCCGGACGACCGGCGGCGGAAGTCCTCCACGCCGCCCATCAACTCCGGGTCGATCGCGAGGAACAGGTGGGCGCAGTCGTTCGGGCGGTCGGGCTCCCGGTACAGCGGGCGGACCTGGTCGCCCCAGCCGCCACCGCTGAGTACGCCGGTGAGCACGTCGACCATCAGGGCCAGCCCGAAGCCCTTGTGTCCCGCGGCCGGCAGCAGCATGCCCAGGACGGCCTCGTCCGGGTCGGTGGTCGGCGTACCGTTCTGGTCCGTCGCCCAGGTGTCCGGGATCGGCCGCCCGGCCGACGCCGCCAACCGGATCTTGCCCAGGGCAACGGCAGACAAGGCCATGTCCAGCACCATCTCGACGCCACCCGTGGTCGGTACGGCGATCGCGAGCGGATTGTTGCCGACCAGCCGCTCGGCGCCGCCGGGGGCGGGCATCAACGGCGTGGTGTTCGACATCGCGATCCCGATGCATCCGGCCTCGCCCGCCTGCATCGCCCAGCGGCTGGCGGCGCCGAAGTGGTGCGCGTTACGGACCGACACGATGCCGATCCCGTGCCGCCCGGCGCGCTCGATCGCGTGCCCCATCGCCTGCGGGCTGGACAGTTGCCCCATCCCGCCGCGGGCGTCGACGACCATCGCGGCGCCGGCGTCGAACAGGACGTCGAGCTCGCGTTCCCGGGTGACACCGCCGGCGTTCAGGCGTTCGACGTACATCGGGACCAGCATCACGCCGTGCGAACTGACGCCGCGCAGGTCCGCCTCGACCAGCGCGGCGGCGATCTCGGCCGCGTCGGCGGAGTCGAACCCGACCGCGGTGAACACAGCGGCCACGGTGGCTTCCAGCCACTCCGGCCGCACCAGAACACGACGATCCGCATCGGAGGCCTGAGCGGTCATCGCTTCTCCTGGGCCCAGGGAAGGAGCAGGTGCTCCAGCAGTGCCAGTGTGTAGAAGAGCACGATGCTCATCACGCTCAGCAGGGTGATCGCGGCGAACGCCAGCGTGGTGTCGGCGCTCGCGCCGGACTGCTGGATGACGTACCCGAGACCCTTGGTGGCGCCAACGAACTCGGAGATCACCGAGCCGATCACCGCGAGCGAGATCGCCACCTTGAACCCGGTGAAGATCTGCGGCATCGCGTACCGAAGCCGGAGCTTGAAGAACTCCTGCGCCCGGCTCGCGTTCAGCGACCGCATCAGCTCGACCAGCTCGGTCGGCGTCGATTTCATCCCCTGCGCGGTCGAGATGACGATCGGGAAGAAGCACATCAGCAGCACCATCACGACCTTCGGCCACTGCCCGAAGCCCATCCAGATCACCAGCAGCGGCGCGACCGCCACCTTCGGGATCGAGTTCACCATCAGCAGTAGCGGGTACACGAGCCGCTCGAGGATCACCGAGCGGACGATGACCAGCGCGATCGGTACGCCGATCACGATCGCCAGCACGAACCCCTCGAGGGTCTCGAGCAGCGACGTACCGGTGTGCGCCAGCAACTCGCCGGGCTGGTCGAAGAGCTTGACCACCACGTCCCACGGCGTCGGGAGCAGGTACGGCTGGATCGAGAACACAATCGTCGCGCCCCACCACAGCCCGATCGCCGCGGCCAGGCCGATGACGGGCAGCAGGACGGCGGCCGCCGGAGACGTGGTCAGCCAGGACTTCCGCTTCATCGGGCGCGCACCTCGTCCACCGGACGTCCGTCCGGCGCGGCCGGCGGCTCCTTCTCGGCCAGCAGCGCGTGCAACCGGCCGCTGATCTCGGCCACCTCGGTGAGGTGCGCGTTCTGGCCGAGACTACGTGGCCGCGGGATGTCGATGTCGACGACCTCCCGCATCCGGCCCGGCCGCGGCGTCAGCACGACCACCCGGTCGGCGAGCACCACGGCCTCCTCGATCGAGTGCGTGACGAACACGATCGTGGTCGACAGTTCCATCTTGATCCGTTGCAGCTCCTCGGACAGCTCGGTCCGGGTGAGCGCGTCGAGCGCGGAGAACGGCTCGTCCATCAGCATCACCTGCGGGTCGCGGATCAGCGACCGGCACAGCGACACCCGTTGCTGCATACCGCCGGACAGTTCATGCGGAAGGCGGCGTTCGAACCCCTGCAGCCCGACCAGCTCGAGCAACTGGTGGGCACGGTCCCGGTACGACGCCTTGTCGCGCGTTCCCCGGTCGATCTCGACCGGGAGCATCACGTTGGACAACACCGAACGCCACGGCAGCAGGGCCGGCCGCTGGAACATGAACGAGACGTCCCGGCGTGGTCCGGTGACGGGTTCCCCCGCCACCTGGACCGCGCCGGACGTGGGCGGGAGCAGTCCCGCGATCAGCCGGAGCAGCGTGGACTTGCCGCAGCCGGACCGGCCGATCAGCGTGACGAACTCACCGCCGCGAACGTGCAGGTCGATCTTCTCGAGGGCGGTCACCCGGCCCTCGCGTCCGTCGAAGACCTGCCCCACACCGTCCAGGCGAATCATCCGGTTCCAGTACTCCTTAGCGCTACGTCAGCTCTTCGGGGCCAGGCTCATCGTCACCAGGTCGTCCGGCGTGATGGAGCCCATCGGGATGTTCGACTCCTTCAGCAGCGAGATGACCTTCTGGACCCGCTCCTGGGTGACGTCGCCGAGCGGGCCGTCGAAGCCCTTCGGCTTGATGTAGCCCTGCATGATCTGGAGTTCCTTGGTGGCGACGTCCAGGTCGGTGTCCGGTACGTACTTCTTCAGGATCGCGGCCGCCGCGGCCGGGTCGTCCAGGGTGTCCTGCAGACCCTTGAGCAGCGCGTTGGTGAACTTCTTCACCTGGTCCGGGTGGTCCTTGGCCAGGTCCGACCGGGTGATGATCGTGTTCCCGTACAGGTCCGGGAGCTTGTCGCCGTACGGCAGCGTGATCACCTTGCGGTGCTTCTCCTTGTCGGCCTTCGCGATCAGCGGCTCGCCGACCACGAACTGGCCGATCCCCTGCACCTTGCCCGACGCCAGCAGGGTCGGCAGACCCGGCGGCGGCGACGGCAGGAAGGTGACCGACTTCGGGTCGATCCCGACCGCCTTGGCGTAGACCGGGAACATCACCGTGTTGGTGGAACCCGGCTGGTCGCCGATCGTCTTGCCCGGCAGGTCCTGCGGCGAGTTGATGCCGAGGCCCTCCAGCGACATGATCGCGGCCATCGACCGCTGGTGGATCATGCCGACCGACGTGACCGGGAGCTTCTGCTTGGCGAGGGTGATCGCGAACGCGGTGAAGTCGCCGATGCCGTAGTCGGCCTGACCGCCGGCCACCAGCTTCATCACGTCGACCGTTCCGCTGCCGGGCGTGATCTTGACGTCGAAGCCGGCGTCCTTGAAGTAGCCCTTGTCCAGCGCGACATACGCGTACGCCTCGCGACCGAAGGTGTTGAACGACGTCAGGTAGCTGACCTTCTGCAACCCGTTGTCGCCGCCCGACGCCTTGTCGTCGCCGCCTCCGCACGCACTCACCATGGCGAGCCCCAGGACCGCCATCAGGGCGATGACGGAACGCCTCAACCTCATATCGACCTCTCTCGTCCCGATATTTGATCAAACATCAAATGCAGAAAGCTGGTCAATCCGTCCGCCGGGACTTCACGGGGTCTTAACGTCCGCCGCACGGGTCCTCGCAGTCGTTTGCCTGCCACCTGTCCTGGAGCTTCCCCATACCTGTCCGTAACCGGACGGGCACCCGCCCCGACCACAGACCGTACCTGCCTGAGCAGCAGATCGCGACGCCCGCGACGGCCGAACCGGGCGTGCACGCGTCAAATTTGCGTAAACCCTCAACTTTCCGGTGACCGAGCCCACATTCGGCTCCGCTCACCCGGCGGAGGGAGGTCAGGCCGTGCCGACTTTGACAGGATGTATCCGTGCGGGTGATCGGTCAGCTCTGGCGTACCTCGACGTACCTGCGCTGGGTGTACCTGCTGCTCGGCGCCGCCTTGGTGCTGGCGTTCATGCTGGTCGACAGCGCGCTCGGCGCGGTGGTCTCGGACCTGGAACTGCCGAACGTTGCCACCGGCATCCTCTGGGTCGTGCTCGGCCTGGTGCCGCCGGTCGCGCTCGGGCTGCTGCCCGCGGTCCGCGAGGTCCAGGGCATCGCCGTCGAGTCGTTGCTCGCGGTCCGCTTCGAGGAGCGGCCGCTCGGCCCGTCCCGGACCTGGGCGCAACGACGGCGTACGACGGTGTGGTTCTGCCTGCACCTGTTGGCCGGTGGCGTGGTCGGCGTGCTCAGCACGATCGTGTTCGGCCTCGGTGCGATCTGGCTCGCGGCGCCGTTCCGCTCCCCCGGCGCGCGCGACGTCGTACCGGGCTGGAAGTACCAGGTGCGCGGCAACTGGACCGATCTGTGGATGCCGGTGGCGGCGATCGCCGGACTGGCCGCGCTCTTCCTGCTGTCGTCCGCGGTCGGCGCGCTGCTCGCGTACCTGGCACCCCGCGTCCTCGGGCCGACCGCCGCGGAACGGATCGAGCTGCTCGAGAAGCAGACCGCAACGCTTGCCGAACGCAACCGTCTCGCGCGCGAGCTGCATGACAGCGTCGGGCATGCGCTCAGCCTGGTCACCATTCAGGCCGCCGCCGCGCGACGAGTGCTCGCCAGCGACCCGGAGTTCGCCGAGACCGCGCTGGCCGCGATGGAGACGTCCGCGCGGGCAGCCCTCGCGGACCTCGATCACGTCCTCGGCCTGCTCCGCGACGATCGCCGCCCGGGCGCCCGGACGGCACCGCAGGCAACGCTCGGCGGCCTGGACCGGCTCGTCGAGGCCACCCGCGCGGGCGGCATCAGCGTCGAGGTCGAGCGCACGGGCGACCTCGAGCAACTGCCGGCCGCGGTCTCCCGCGAGGCGTACCGGATCGTGCAGGAGGGTCTGACCAACGCGATCCGGCACGCGGGCCGCCCGCCCGGCGAGCTCGCCGTACAGCTGTCGATCTGTTTGGACACGTCCGGCCTGCGGCTGTCGGTGACGAACCCGGTCAGCGGCAGGTCCGACCACTCAGGAGGCGGCCGCGGCGTGGCCGGGATCCGTGAAAGAGTCGCCGTACTGGAGGGCTCCGTCGACGCGGGCCCGATCAACCTCCCGGACGGCCCGGGCTGGCAACTCGCCGTACAACTGCCGGTGAGCATGACGAGGGGATGACATGAGCCTGTCCGTGGTCGTCGTCGACGACGAACCGCTGATTCGCAGTGGGTTGCGCGCGATCATCAACGCCGAGGAGGACCTGACCGTCGTCGGCGAGGCCGGTGACGGCGCGGAGGTGCTCCCGCTGGTACGTCGTACCCGGGCGGACGTCGTACTGATGGATGTCCGGATGCCCGCGGTGGACGGGATCCAGGCGACCCGCTTGCTGCTCGACAACCTCGCCCCGGCACCGCGGGTGCTGGTCGTCACCACCTTCGAGAACGACGACTACGTGTACGACGCGCTGCGCGCCGGCGCGTCCGGGTTCCTGTTGAAGCGGACTCCGCCGGACGACATCATCGCGGCGATCCGAACCGTCGCGCGGAGCGAGTCGCTGCTGTTCCCGGAGGCGATCCGCACACTTGCCCTCGCCCATGTGGGTACGCCGGCGCCGACCGGGCTCGACCAGTACCAGCTGACCGAGCGCGAGCAGGAAGTACTGCGGCTGATGGCCCGCGGACTGTCCAACGCCGAGATCGCGGCCGAACTGATCCTCGGCCTGCAGACCGTGAAGACACACGTCGCCAACGTGCTGTCGAAGCTGAACGCGCGAGACCGCACCCAGGCCGTGATCCGCGCCTACGAGTCAGGCTTCGTGCCGCTGCATTAGGCGCTAGGTATCGGCGGGGTCGTCCGCTTCCGCGAGAACGCACGCGTTGTGCAGCGGATCGATGGCGTTGGCCTTCATCGCCAGCCGCTGCAGCAGCATCCGGAAGCTGGCGCGCTCCGACTCGTCCAGGATGCCGAGCATGTGGTCCTCGGTCGCCCGCAGCTTCCGCTCCAGATCACAGAGCGCCTCGATCCCCTGCTCGGTCGGCGCGATCAGCCGGGCCCGCCGGTCGGCCGGGTCGGGCCGGCGCTGCACGAGGCCCGCCTTCTCCAGGTCGTCCAGCAGGTACGTCATCACGGTCCGGTCGACGCCGAGCTGCGCAGCCAGGTCGAGCTGCCGCTTCGGGCCCTCGGAGTTCGTCGTCGCGAGCACCTGATACCCACGGGGGCCGCCGGGCAGGCCCTCGAGCGCCGCCCCGGAGGCCTTCACGTACTGCCGGAAGACCACGCCCAGGGCCCAGCCGAGGTCAGCCTCCACCGGCACACCGCTGGCGGCCTGCGGCTCGACTCCGCGGGCAGCACGGGTCGCGACGTCGGGCGAGGGACTGGACATGTCCCCATCCTACGTGGCGTACGCCACCCGGAATACGTTCTGACTTGAATATGTTCTGCTACACAGATTATCTTCGGAACAGCTCAACCGAGCTCGCCCCCTCAACTGATGGAGACAGACAGCTATGAGCACCCTGCTACGGGTCGACGCCAGCATCCGGCTGGACGGTTCGGTGTCCCGCGCGCTCGCGGACAGCGCGGAGGCCGCCTGGAAGGCGGAGCACCCGGACGGTGTCGTGGTACGGCGTGACCTCGGACAGCACCCGCTGCCCGCAACCCTGTGGCCGACGCTGGCCGCGGCCCAGGTGGGCCAGGAGCCGGTCGCCGATTCCGACCGGATGCCGCTCGCGGACGCCCAGGCGCTCGCCGACGAGCTCAAGGCCGAGATCGTCAGCGCGGACGCGGTCCTGCTCGCGGTACCGATGTACAACTACGGCATCGCGCAGAACGTGAAGACCTGGATCGACGTACTGGTGATCGACAAGGACCTCGCCTTCGGGTCGCGCCCGCTCGTCGGCCGGCCGGCCATCTTCGCGATCGCCCGCGGTGGCGGCTACGGCCCGGGTTCGCCGAAGCACGGCTGGGACCACGCCACGCCGTACCTGGAGCGGATCTTCGGGGACGTCTTCGGTATGAACCTCCGAACCGCCGCGGCCGAGCTCACCCTGGCGCCGGTCACCCCGGGCATGGAGGAGCTGATCGAGGCGTCCAAGGTGTCCGAGTCCGAGGCACACGTCGAGGCCGAGACGCACGGCACCGTCGTCGCCCGCGAACTGATCGGCAAGGCGGCCTGACAGCACTGATCTGACAGGCTGATCCAACAGGGCTGATGGACAGCTCAGTGGTGCCGAGCTCGAGCCGGCATCACCGCGCCTGCCAGGTCGACAACGTCACGGACAACGTGACGACCGACGGCTCCGGGAGCGCGGCGATCTGTTGCAGCAGTTCGCGGTAGTCCAGGTGCCGGGCGCTCGGCGTCATCAGCACCAGTTGCTCCACCGCGGTCCGGTCCAGCGTCATCGTCTCCTCGATCACCTCACCGCCTGTCCGTTCGAACTCGCCGCTGAGCGAGTCCTGCAGGCGGCGTTCCTTCTCCTCGTCGACGCTCACCATCCCGAGTACGTCGACCAGCTCGGCCAGGTGCTGCTGGTTCGGAGTGACCACGAGCAGCCGGCCGCCCGGCGCGAGGATCCGCGCCATCTCCTTCGCGTTGCGCGGAGCGAACACGTTCAGCAGCACCTGGGCCGAATCGTCGATGATCGGCAGTTCCCGCCACGCGTCGCAGACGACCGACGCGATCCGCGGGTCCAGCTTCGCCGCGCGGCGGGCGGCGTACTTCGACACGTCCAGGGCGATCCCGCGCCGGTGTTCCGACGCACCGAGGACTCCGGCGAGGTAGTAGCCGGTACCGGCGCCGACCTCGACTACCAGGTCGTCCACGCCAAGGCCGGCCTCCAGTTGGGTTCCGGTTTCAGTCGCGGTTTCGGTCCCGGGTTCTGTCCCGGGTCCGGCGCCGAGTTCTGCCTCGAGGATCAGCGCGTCCCGGATCGCGGCGTAGTGGCCGGTACCGAGGAAGACCGTGCGGGCGCCGACCATCGCGGCCGAGTCACCCTCGATCCCGTTCGACGCCGCGGGCATCAGGTTCAGGTAGCCCTGCTTGGCCAGGTCGTAGGCGTGTCCTTGCGCGCACCTCGCCGTTCGGCCGTCCAGAGCGAGCCGGTCCGCGCAGGCCGGGCAACGCAGTACGGTGACGAGGTCTGGTTTCACCTGCCTAGGTTATGTCCCGGCTCGTGATCCGTGCCCACGCGGCTGCGTAGAAGACCACGACGTACCCGGCCTGGAGCAGCAGGTTGCGTGCGATCTCGTGGTAGTACGGCGGATCTCGGAGCAGGTCGGCGAACGACTGCCAGCGATACACCAGCAGCCACGGGTGGATCGCGTGCAGCTGCGGGATCGCGGTCAGGATCCCGAGGATGACGAACGTGCCGAACGTCGCCGCCATTGCGGCCAGCGGCGTCGACGTCAGCGACGACACGAACAGGCCGATCGCGGCCAGTCCGAGCAGCGACAGTGAGATCACGACCGCGATCCCGAGCGCGCGGATCAGTCCGTCGCCGAGCGAGACGGTCGAGCCGGACAGCAGCAGCACGTCGCCGACCGGGAACAGGACGAACCCGACGATGAAGCCGGAGATCCAGATCGTCATGGTCGCGGCGAAGCAGAACACGATCAGCGCGACCATCTTCGCCGCGAGCAGCCGGGACCGCCCGGCCGGTGCGACGAGCAGGTTGCGCAGCGTACCGAGGCTGGCCTCACCGGCCAGCGACTCCCCCGACACGACGGTCACCGCGGTCGGCAGGAAGAACGGCATCGACAGCCCGAGGCTGCCGACGATCAGGAACAGGCCGTTACCGGCGATCTGCCCCAGGAAACCGTCGGTGCCACCGTTGTTGTCGGCGATCTTGATCGCGATGCCGATCAGCAGTGGTACGGCAGCGAGCACCCCGAGGCCGACCTGTGTGCGCGCCCGCCCGAACACGAGCCGCAACTCGGAGAGGAACAGCGCAAGAGTATGCCGGCCGGCACTCGGCCGCTGCCCGACAACCCTTTCGGCCACAGTGGGTGCCTGGGCGGATGCTTCACTCGGCGACATCGAAGCCCTCTCCGGTGAGTGCGACGAAGGCGTCTTCCAGGCTGGGGCGCTCCAGGCCGAAGCCGTGGATGCGGACGTCGGCGGCGACCAGCGCGGCCGCGAACTTCTCGATCGGGAGCTCGCCGGGATCGCCCTCGACGGTCTCCTCGGTCGTCTTCAGGTCCGTGACCCCGAGCCCCTGCAGCGTGTCGGCCGCCTGGCTGAGGTCCGGCGTACGGACAACGAGCCGCGGGCGGAGCTCCGAGCGGAGATCGGCGACCGTGGACTGGCGGAGCAGCTTCCCGCGGCTCATCACCGCGGCGTGGGTGCAGACCTGCTCCACCTCGGCCAGCAGGTGGGTCGACGTGAACACCGTCGTCCCGTCGTGGGCGAGCTCGCGGATCAGGTGCCGCACCTCGCGGGTGCCCTGCGGGTCCAGGCCGTTCGTCGGCTCGTCCAGCACGAGCAGGTCCCGGCGCTGCATCAGCGCGACCGCGATCGCGAGCCGCTGACGCATGCCGAGCGAGTACGCCCGCACCTTCTTGTTGGCGGCGTTCGACAGGCCGACCCGCTCCAGCGCCTCCCCGGCGCGCGCCTTGCGGGTCTTCGGGTCTGCCGTCCGGTCGGCGGCGTCGAAGCGCAACAGGTTCGCCTGACCGGTCCAGAACGGGTAGAACGCCGGCCCCTCGACCAGCGCGCCGACCCGAGGAAGCACCCGCAGGTGCGCCTTCGGCATTGGTTCGCCGAGCAGCTCGACCTGGCCCGACGTGGGTGCGATCAGGCCCAGCAGCATCCGGATCGTGGTGGTCTTCCCCGACCCGTTCGGGCCGAGGAAGCCGAACACGCTGCCGGCCGGCACCTCCAGGTCGACCGCGTCCACCGCGACCTGCCCGCCGCGGAACCGTTTGGTCAACCCATGGGTGACGACCGGCGCGCCCGCCATCTCGGCGTTCAGCGTGGGGCCTTAGCGGCCGCGGCCTGCAGGGTGTCCGGAGTGACCAGGCCGGCGAACACCCGGCCGTCGTCGGTGATCAGCGCGCTCACCATCTTGCTGGTGATCAGCTTGCCCTTGCCCCACGAGCCCTGCACGGTCGGCGCCTTCGCGAGCAGCTGCGCGAGCGGGCCGTTGCCGGTCAGGCCGCCGGTCTGGGCGTTCCTGATCATCACGACGCTGTCCCAGCCCTGCCCGATCACGGTCGGCTTCTCGGCGCCCGACCCGACCGGCTTGCGCGGCAGCACCCGGTTCGGGACGACCTGCTTCGGGACGACCTGCTTCGGGATCTGCTTCTGGCCGTTGTTCGCCGGGACCTTCTGGTCGGTGACCTTCACACCCTTCGGCGGGGTGAACGTGAAGGTGCTCGCGGACGGTACGTCGAACGACACCGAGGTGAAGCCCACCTCGACGGCCGGCTTGTCACCGGACCGCGGCATCACGGTCACGTCCAGCGGCACCCAGGTCTTGGAGTCGATCGCCACCGTGACCGAGCCGACCGTGGTCTTGTCCGTCTTCGGGACCAGGCGCAGCTTGTACGCGTCCCGGCCGGCGACCTTCTCGGTACCGCTGACCGCGACGTTGGTGGTCGGGTCGATCGAGTCCAGGAACTGCTTCGCGACCGCCTGCGGATCGTACGACCGCGGCTCGGCCTTCTCGGGCTTGGCGTTCTTGTGAGCGGGCAGGGTCAGCTTGGTCGCCTCGCGCTTGGACGAGTCGTACGCCCAGGCCGACGAACCGTCGGTGGTCCAGACCCGCTCGGCCTGGTTGTCGAGCACCGACACCCGGGCCTTGTCCGGCGTCGCGAACGCGACCCGCGCGGTGTGCTGGCCGCTGAGCATCTCGGTGAGCTGGCTGTTGCCGCGGTCGCCCAGGCCGGGGATCGCCGGCAGCCCGAGGTCCGCGCTCGAGCTGACCGTGCCGCTGAGCCCGTCGACCTTCGCCGTCTGCACCTTCGCCAGCAGGTCCTGTGCGCTGATCGTCGGCAGCTTCGGCGACGCGTCGGCCATCACCGGCCCGAGTGTCCCCACACCTGCCACCACCGCGACTGCCGCGACCGGAACCGCCCACCGTTTACTCCGCTGCGCTACGCCCATACATACAGCCTCGCACCGGGCACCGACGGAACCAAGGGTCCTCAGGGTAGGTTCACCCGAAAGAGTGAGACCGGCGTACTACCTGGGTCGTACGCCGGACTCAGGAACGCCTCAGCGGGACTGCAACGCGTCCAGCGCGACCGTCATCGCGGCGGCCACCCGGAAGTCCAGGCGCTGGTCCTGGACGGTGATCCGGTACCGGTCCCGGATCGACATCTTCCGCTCGACCGACAGCACCGGCTGACCGCTGTTCCGCTCGGTGAAGTCGAAGTGGAAGATGAACGGCAACGGGATGTCACCGACGAACGGTACGAACTCCCAGACCCGGCGCAGGATCGCGATCGTCGGGTTCCGCTCGGTACCCTCCGCGTCGACGCCCGGCGCGGACAGCAGCCAGCTCGACCGGAGCAGGCTCTTGCCGAACTCCTTCTTGAACCACCCGATCGACTGTCCGTTCGCGTCGAACACGTCGTAGCCCGAACCGAGGTCGATCGTCTTGCGCGCCTTGAAGGAGAAGACCGGCTGGGACTTGGTGTCGTCGGTGTAGAACGTCACCTGCTCCTTGAACGCCATCCGCTTCTGCTGCGCGAACGCGAGCAGCTGCCCGTCGCTGCCGTCCGGGTTGGTGGCGATCAGCTCGTACTTGTTCGCCATCATCGTGATCCGCTGCTTCATCGAGAAGGCTGGGACGTATATCGGCTCACTCATGCGCAGGAGTGTGTCAGACCACAGGCCGACGCACCGGCCTTCAGGCCTTCCGCCAGCGCTTTGGCTGCTGGTGAGTCGGTTGCGGTCCGTACGTCGAGGTGCCCGGCGCCTTGCAGGGCGAGGTCGCGGGCGATCTCCACGCCGTACTCCTCGGCTTCCTCCGGAGTACGGGCGGGGCGCCACAGTACGCCGAAGTCGTGGTCCGGTTTGTCCTCGTGCAGATCCACGACCAGGGCCTCGGCGCTGGCGAGGTTCGTCGCGTCGCCGCCGACAACCACGCGGATCCGCTGACCGGTTGCCGGTACTGCGTTCGGTGCGGCTTCGTGGGCGTCGTCGACGATCGAGGTGCTGCGGCGGCCCCATACCTCTTCGTGGATCGCCCAGGACAGTGGGCGGCGCTTGGCCCAGCCGGATCTGATCAGCTCGGGCGCCGGCGCGAAGTGGTCGACGTACCCGACGCAGAGGTAGCCGACGAGCTCGATGTGCGGCGGGAGACCGAGTACCTCGGCGACCTCTTGCGGGCCGAAGAACGAGACCCAGCCGACGCCCAGCCCTTCGGCGCGGGCCGCGAGCCAGAGGTTCTGGATCGCGATCGCGGCTGAGAACCAGGTGGTGCGTGGGTCCGCGTGCCGTCCGAGAACATGCCGGCCGCCGCGGCCCGGGTCGCAGGTCACCGCGATGTTGAGCGGGGCGTCGAGGATCGCCTCGATCTTCAATCCGTCGAAGGCTTGGCGCCGTTCATTCGGGAGGGATTGCGCGAACAGGTCCCGTTGGCGGATGGCGAGCTCGTGGACCTTGGTTCGCGTCGCCAAGTCCCGGATCAACAGGAAATCCCAGGGCTGGCTCAGTCCCACGCTGGGCGCTCGATGGGCCGCCTCCAGCACACGCGTCAGCTTCTCGTCGTCGACCTCGAGCTGCAGAAACCCCTCGCGCACATCGCGCCGCTCGGCAATCACCCGGTGCACGACTTCCTGCTCGTGCACGCCGTACCCGGCCGCCGGCAGACGTCCAACGGCAACGGTGGCGTTGTGGGTCTTGTACTTCGGTACCAGGAGTTCGGCGCCTGCCGCCAGGACCGCCGCTTCCGCAACGCTCGGTGTGCCTTTGAGCCGACTCACCTGGTCGCTCGGATTCGGCACCGTCTGCTTGCCCAACTCCTCCTCGCTGAACGTGCAGAGTTTGGCGCCGAGATGATCTGCCAGCTGCTGCAGGGCAGGCTCGGTCTCGCGGCCCTCGAGCGTCACGAGTAGCTCGACCTCACCCGGCAGGCCCGCGACGGCACCTTCCAGCTCGGCGTACGGCGTACCCGCCCTGAGTCCGATCCCGACGACGAGCCTCATCCCGCATACTCCCGCGCAGCCGCGACGAACCGCGCCGGGACGTCCGGCATCGACGTCCAGTGCAGATGCAGGTACGACGCATGCACATTCGGCAGCACCACGCCCTCAACTCCGCCAGGCAAATGCCACGCCGGCTGCACATCCTCGTCGAATTCCACCGCCGTCCGATGAAACTCATGCCCCCGAACCCGCCGGCCCTCATCGAAGAACATCGACGAGGTCGCCGCAACCGCCGTCCGGTACCCGAGCGTGAGCCGGGAGGTCATCCGCGCCGTCGCGGGGATCACCCCGGTCATCGAGTGCCCGTCAAGCTCGCGACACAAGTACAAGAGCCCCGCACACTCAGCAACAACCGGCACCCCGTCCGCCACCGCACTCGCCACTTGCTCCCGCAGCACGACGTTCGCCGACAACCCCTCGGCGTGCAGCTCCGGGAACCCACCACCCAGGAAGAGCCCAGCGGTTGCCGCTGGCAACTTGTCGGCCAGCGGGTCGAACGGCACCACCTCCGCCCCCGCGGCTGCCAGCAGCTCGACGGTCTCCGCGTACTGGAACGAAAACACGGGGCCGCCGGCAACAGCAACCACCGGCCGGGCCGGACCCTGACGGGTGATCTCGGCGATCGCGTTCCACGGAGTTGCCTCGGCGGGAGACGCCGACTTGGCCGCGGCTGCTACGGCTTCGAGGTCCACGCCCTGGCGGACCAGTTCGGCTGCTGCGGCGACCGCATCCTCTGCCTGGGTGCGTTGCTCGTTGGCGGGGACCAGCCCGAGGTGGCGGCTCGGCACTGTCAGGCGAGGGTCCCGGCGCAGCACGCCCAGGACCGGTACGCCGGTGGGCGCTACGCCGGCTCGTACTTCGGCTTCGTGGCGATCCGATCCGACCTTGTTCAGGATCACTCCGACGATGCGTACTTCGGTGTCGTAGGCAACGAAACCCTGGACGACCGCGCCGACGCTCCGGCCGGCCGCGGATGCGTCGACGACGAGGACGACGGGGGCCCTAAGGAGTTTGGCTACGTGGGCGGTCGAGGAGAAGCCGTCTGTTCCGAGTGCGCCGTCGTACAGGCCCATCACACCCTCGACCACGGCGAGGTCCGCGCCCGTGGAGCCGTGGGCGAAGAGCGGTGCGACGAGGTCCTCGCCGGAGAGCATCGGGTCGAGGTTGCGACCGGGACGACCCGTGGCGACGGCGTGGAAGCCGGGGTCGATGTAGTCCGGTCCGACCTTGAAACCAGCGACGACATGACCGGCCCGACGGAGCGCGGCCATCAACCCGACGGCGACAGTCGTCTTCCCCGCACCGGACGCCGGCGCCGCAACCACCACCCGCGGAACCAGCCTCCGGTCCACCCCTCCCCCGCCGCCCGCCACACCGTCGGTCTGACCGCCCGTCACCACTCGATGCCCTTCTGGCCTTTTTGGCCGGTATCCATGGGGTGTTTCAGTTTGGTCATTTCGGTGGCGAGGTCGGCGGCTTCCAGGAGTTTCGGGTGGGCGTCGCGGCCGGTGATGACGACGTACTGGTGGCCGGGGCGGCCGACCAGCGTCGACACGACCTCGTCGACGTCGATCCAGCCCCACTTCATCGGGTACGTGAACTCGTCCAGCACGTACAGGTCGTGCGTCTGCGCGGCCAGCCGGCGCTGGATCTCGCGCCAGCCCTCGAGGGCGTCGGCGGCGTGGTCCTCCTCGGTACCCGACTTACGGGACCAGCTCCACCCCTCGCCCATCTTGTGCCACTCGACCGGCCCGCCCTGCCCGGTCGACTTGTGCAGTTCGCCGAGGGCCTTGAAGGCGCTCTCCTCGCCGACCTTCCACTTCGCACTCTTCACGAACTGGAAGACCCCGAGGTTCCACCCCTGGTTCCAGGCGCGCAGCGCCATTCCGAACGCGGCGGTCGACTTCCCCTTCATCTCCCCGGTGTGCACCATCAGCAGCGGGCGGTTGCGGCGCTGGCGCGTGGTCAGCCCGTCGTCCGGTACCGCGACCGGCTGTCCCTTCGGCATCAGGCCACCTTCCGTTCCGTCACCGCACGAATGAGGTTGCCCGCAGCAACATCTCCGAGGTCCAGGTACTCGGCGCCGAGATCGCCGGCCAGTTCCGCGGCCAGACCCAGCCGGATCCCGCGCCGTGGTTCGCAGTCGACGACGACGGTGGCGATCCCGCGCTGAGCGAGCCAGCCGGCCGCTTGCCGCGCGCGGTCGTACGCCTTGTCGCCGTACGTCGCCCGTCCATCGGTGACCAGTACGAGCAGTGGGCGCCGGCGCGGGTCGCGGATCGCGGCGATGCGCAGTACGTCGGCCGCTTGCAGGAGCCCTTCCGCGAGCGGGGTACGGCCACCGGTGGGCAGGGATTCGAGCCGTCGTACGGCGGCCTCGACGCTGCCCGTCGGCGGCAGCGCGACCGTCGCGGCGGGACCGGCGAACGTGACGAGTCCGACGGTGTCGCGCCGCTGGTACGCGTCCAGCAGCAGCGAGACGATCGCGGTCTTCACCTCGGTCATCCGCTTCTTCGTCCCCATCGAACCGGACGCGTCGACGCAGAACAGCACGAGGTTCCCCTCGCGCCCTTCCCGCACCGCGAGCCGTACGTCGTCGGCCCGCACCACGAGTCCGGGCCCGGTCCGGCCACGAACTTTCTGGTACGGCGCAGCGCTCCGAACCGTTCCGAGCAGATGCGGTCGCCCCGCCTCGCGCCCGACCCGGGCCCGCTCCCCCACCACCCGCCCGACCTCGGTCAGCGCCCGGGACCGCCGCCCGGCAACCCCCGCTCCCGCGGTCTGCACACTCAACAACCGAGCCTTGTACGGCGCCGAACTTCCGACCACCTCAGCACCGTTGGCGCCTTCGCGCTCACCCGGACGACCACCCGCCGTACCATCCCCTGTGTCGCGGCCGCGGCTGGATGCCTCCGGCGCGTCGCTCCCGGAAGTCGCGGCGTCTCGCTCGTCGGTCGTGGCGGCCGCGTCGCCGGGTCCCGACTGGTCGTCAGGCCCTGCGCCGCCGGTACCACCCGGCCCGCCGGGGCCGTTCGGGTCATCGTCCGGGTCGTCGGGTGGCGTGCTGTTGTTGATGGCTTCTTCCAGTTGCTCGGCGTCCAGGCCCGGGGCGTCGAAGGGGTTCCGGCGGCGGCGATGCGGAAGAGCCAGCTTGGCGGCGGCCCGTACGTCGTCCACCTCGACGACCGTGCGACCGGACCACGCCGCGTGCGCGACCGCCGTACGAGCGGTGACCAGGTCGGCGCGCATGCCGTCGACGTCGAACGAGGCGCAGATCTCCGCGATCTGCCGGAGCGCCGCGTCGGTCAGGATCACCTCGGAGAGCAGGTCGCGGGCTTTCACGATCCGTTCGGCGAGCTCGCGCTGCGGACCGGCGTACCGGGCGACGAAACCGTCCGGGTCGGCCTCGTATGCGAGTCTCGCGCGCATCACCTCCACCCGTACGGCGGGGTCGCGGCTGGCGACCACGTCGACGGTCAGGCCGAAGCGGTCCAGGAGTTGCGGACGGAGTTCGCCCTCCTCCGGGTTCATCGTGCCGACGAGGACGAATCGCGCCGGGTGGGTGATCGACACGCCGTCGCGTTCCACGGTCGCGCGTCCCATCGCGGCGGCGTCGAGCAGGACGTCGACCAGGTGATCGTGCAGCAGGTTGACCTCGTCGACGTACAACAGTCCCCGATGCGCAGCCGCCAGCAGCCCCGGCTCGTACGCCGTGACACCCTCCGCCAACGCCTTCTCCAGATGCAACGAACCCAGCACCCGATCCTCGGTGGCCCCCACCGGCAACTCCACCAAGCGCGCCGCCCGCACCACCCGCTCGCCCGTGTGCGGGCCGTCCGGGCAGGTCGGGTCCGGCCGCTCCGGATCGCACGAGAAACGGCAGCCCGGTACGACGTCAACCGGCGGGAGGATTTCCGTCAGCGCGCGCACGGCGGTCGACTTTGCCGTGCCCTTCTCGCCGCGGATCAGCACCCCGCCGATCGCGGGTGAGATCGCGGCCAGCACGAGGGCGAGTTGGAGCTCGTCCATGCCGACGACCGCGGTGAAGGGGAAGGAGTTCGGCACTGCAGCCCGCATCGGCGGTCGCCCTTTCGTCGAGCGGGTGTCCACGCCCGCTACGGCACTGGTACGCCGACCCACACGACAGCAGGCCGGCGGACGACCGCGGATGTCCTGGCTCCCGGAGCCGCAGCTCCGGTCACAGTGGCGGGACCGCCCCGGATTCACACCGGTGTTCCTCCACAACCGTCGCGCCGATCATGGCACACTCACCCACCCGGCAACGCACCCCGCCCGGCTGCAGCCGGTTCGGTCAGGCGGTGAGGCGTTTGGCGAGGGCGGTGGCGGCGGAGTCGTCGCGCACCTCGCGGATGCCGATGATCGGGGTGACCGTGACGAAGCCCTCGCGCAGCAGCGCCTCGTCGGTGCCGGCGACCGGAGTCGCGTCGGTGCGCTGGAGGGTGATCATCGGCTCACCGGTCGGGGCCGTCGTGCCGACCAGGACGGTCCGCCGCGGTACGGCCAGCGAGGCGTGCCGGACACCGGCCAGTTGATCCAGCGGGCGGTCCGGCACATTGATCGTGAGCGTCGTACCGGCCGGTTCGTCCCTGATCCAGCCGAGGGCCTCACCCGCGACCGTCGCCGCGGTCGGCCAGTGCCGCGGGTCGTCGGAGTCCATGCTGATCGCCACCGCCGACACGCCCATGCTGGCCGCGGTCAGCGCGGCGGCCACCGTCCCGGAGTGGAAGATCGTCACGCCGATGTTCAGTCCCCGGTTGATCCCGGACAGCACCAGGTCCGGGCGCGGCCCGAACACGCCGGCGACCGCCATCGTCACGGCGAGTGCCGGCGTCCCCTCGATCCCGGTGAACGTGACCCCGTTCTCCTCCTCGGACGCCGTCCGGATCGGACGGTCGACCATCCCGGCCCGGGCTGATCCGACCCCGCTCTCGTCGACCAGCGGCGCCACCACGAGTACGTCGTACCCGAGCTGCGCGATCGCCGGTGCGACCGCCCGGATCCCGGGCGCGAGATAGCCGTCGTCGTTCGTGATCAACACTCGGGGCATACCTCAACCCAATCAGGCGCGGTCCTCGATGTCACCTTCCGTCTCAAGTACGGCGTTCCGCAGCGTCTCGAGCGCCTCGTCCGACGGCTCCGCCCACAGACCGCGCTGCGCCGCCTCGAGCAACCGTTCCGCGATCCCATGCCGCGCCCACGGGTTCGACTTGCGGAAGAACTCCGCCATCTCCGGGTCCGCGACGTACTCACTGGTCAGCGACTCGTACATCCAGTCGTCCACGACGCCCGCGGTTGCGTCGTACCCGAACAGGTAGTCCACGGTCGCCGCCATCTCGAACGCTCCCTTGTACCCGTGCCGCCGCATCGCCGCCATCCACCGCGGGTTCACCACCCGGGCCCGGAACACCCGCTTCGCCTCCTCCTCCAGCGTGCGGGTCCTCACCTGCGCGGGGACGGCGGAGTCGCCGACGTACGCCTTCGGGTTCGCGCCGGTCAGGTGCCGGACCATCGCGATCATGCCGCCGTGGTACTGGAAGTAGTCGTCGGAGTCCATGATGTCGTGCTCGCGGGTGTCCGCGTTCTTCGCCGCGACCTGGATCCGGGCGTACGCGCGCTCCATCGAAGCGCGGGCCTCCGCGCCGTCGAGGCCCTTGCCGTACGCGTACCCGCCCCAGACGGCGTACACCTCGGCCAGCTCCGCGTCGGTACGCCAGTTGCGCGCGTCGACGAGTGGCAGCAGACCCGCGCCGTACGAGCCGGGCTTGGAGCCGAAAACCCGCGCGGTCGCCTGCCGTACGTCGTTGCCCGCAGCAACGTCTTCGTCGACGTGGGCCTTCAGGAAGTTGCTGTTCGGCGACTCGTCGAGGGCGGCGACCGTCCGCACGGCCTCGTCGAGCAACGCGACCACATGCGGGAACGCGTCCCGGAAGAACCCGGAGATCCGGATCGTCACGTCGATCCGCGGCCGGCCGAGCTCCTCCAGCCCGACGACCTCGAAGCTGGTCACCCGCCGCGACGCCTCGTCCCAGACCGGCCGGCACCCGAGCAGCCACAGCACCTCAGCCAGGTCGTCACCCTGCGTGCGCATCGCCGACGTACCCCAGATCGTCAGCCCCACGGACCGCGGATACTCGCCGGTCTCGGCCTGGTGCCGGGCCAGCAAGGAGTCCGCCAGCGCGACCCCCACATCCCAGGCATTCCGGCTGGGAATCGCCTTCGGGTCGACCGCGTAGAAGTTCCGCCCGGTCGGCAGCACGTTGACGAGCCCACGAGTAGGCGACCCCGACGGCCCAGCCTCCACGAACCGCCCGTCGAGCGCCCGAAGCACGTTCGCCAGCTCATCCCCCGTCCGCGCCAACCGCGGCACCACCTGCTCGGCCGCAAATCTGAGCGACCGCTCGACCTCTGGGCAGTCCCGGCCCAGCACCTCGCTGACGACCACTGGGACCTTCGCCGCGTCCCAGCCGAGCGTCTCCATCCCGAGGACGAGCTTCCGCGCGAGGGCCTCCAGCAGATCCACACCATCCGCCCCGCTCACCGCAGGCAGGTCAGCAACAGTTGCCAAGTCCGCGAGGTCGGCCGCTGCTCCGGGGTCGGCCAGTAGTGCGGCCTCGTCAACTCCGAATGCGTCCCCCAGTGCCGTGCGCAGTCCCGGGATCGAGTACGAACCGCCCCACAGCTGCCGGGCCCGGAGTACGGCCAGCACGAGGTTGACGCGTGCTTCGCCGACCGGTGCGCCGCCGAGGATGTGCAACCCGTCCCGGATCTGTACGTCCTTGATCTCGCACAGATACCCGTCGAGATGCAGTACGAACTCGTCGAACTCCTCGTCCGACGGCTTGTCGGCGGTGTGCAGATCGTGGTGCAACTGCGCCGCCTGGATCAGCGTCCAGATCTGCGCCCGCAACGTCGGCACCTTCTCCGGGTCGAGCGCCGAAACCGTCGCGTACTCGTCCAGCAGGTACTCCAGCTTCGCCATGTCGCCGTACGTCTCGGCCCGCGCCATCGGCGGCACCAGATGGTCGACGATCGTCGCGTGCGCCCGCCGCTTGGCCTGGGTACCCTCGCCCGGATCGTTGACGATGAACGGGTAGATCATCGGCAGGTTCCCGAGTACCGCATCCGGCGCGCAGTCGGCCGCCAGCCCGATCCCCTTGCCCGGCAGCCATTCCAGCGTCCCGTGCTTCCCGAGGTGTACGACGGCCTGCGCCCCGAACCCGCCGTCGGCCGGCGAAGCCTCCAGCCATCGGTACGCCGCCAGGTAGTGATGCGACGGCGCCATGTCCGGGTCGTGGTAGATCGCGACCGGGTTCTCACCGAACCCGCGCGGCGGCTGGATCATCAACACGACGTTCCCGAACCGCAACGCGGCCAGCGCGATCGCCGGCTCGTCGCCGGACGTGTCGACGTACAGCTCTCCCGGCGCCTCTCCCCACGCCCCGATCATTGCCGTCCGCAACGATTCCGGCGTCCGGACGAACCACTTCGCGTAGGTCGACAGCGGGACCTTGGCGACCGCGGATGCCAGTTGCTCGTCGGTCAGCCAGTCCACGTCGTGGCCGCCGGCCGCGATCAACTGGTGGATCAGGCCGTCACCGTCGAGCGTGCTCACGTCGAGATCGCCGACGTCGTACCCGGCGTCCTTCAGCTGCCCGAGCAGCACCACCGCCGACGCCGGAGTGTCCAGCCCTACCGCGTTCCCGATCCGCGCATGTTTCGTCGGGTACGACGACAGCACCAGCGCGATCCGCTTCTCCGCCACCGGCACATGCCGCAAGCGCGCGTGCGCTACCGCGATCCCGGCCAGTCGCGCGCACCGCTCCGCGTCCGGGGCGTAGCGTGCCAGCCCGTCGGCGTCGTACGACTTGAACGAGAACGGCACCGAGATCAGCCGCCCGTCGAACTCCGGGATCGCGACCTGCGTCGCCGCGTCCAGCGGGCTGACCGCCGCGTCGCTGTCGGCCCACTGCTGACGCGTCGAGGTCAGCGCGAGCCCCTGGATCAGCGGAATGTCCAGCGAGGCGAGCGCCCCGGCGTCCCACGCGTCGTCCGCACCGCCGGCGCTCGCGTCGGCCGCGACCGATCCGCCCGCGGCAAGCAGCGTCGTCACGAGTACGTCGCATTTCCGGAGCAGGTCGAACAGCCCGGCGCTCTCGTCGCTGGCCGGGTCGAGCCCGCGCAGCGTCCCGCAATACACGGGGAGCGGCTGCGCCCCTGCCTCCGTGACAGCGGCGGCGAGTGCGTCGACGAACGCGGTGTTCCCGGAGATCTCCTGCGCGCGGTAGTACACGATGCCGACCACGGGCCGGTCGTCCTCGACGTACGTCCCTCGTACGCCATACGCCGGGAGCGCCCGCGGCGGGTCGAACTCGTCGCCGGTCAGCAGCAGCGTGTCGCGCAGGAACCCGGCGAGGTTGCGAAGGTTGTCCGCACCGCCCTCCCGGAGGTATGCGAGCGCCTCGGTCACCGCACCGGCCGGCACGGTCGAGAGGGACATCAGCTCCGCGTCCGGTGCCGCCTCACCGCTGACGACCACGGCAGGCTTGCCGGACGCCAGCACCGCGTCCAGGCCGTCTTCCCAGGCCCGGCGTCCACCCAGCAACCGCACCACAACAACCTCAGCCACATCGAGCAAGCCGCCCAACTGAGTGAGCTCGAGTCGAGCCGGGTTTGCCACCGCCCACCCCGCGCCCGCCTCCGCGGCAGCCAGTAGATCGGTGTCAGCAGTCGACAGCAGCAGAAGATTCGCAGCCACGCGCACAAGTCCTTCCCGGGGTATCCACGCCCCAGCTACAGGTACGACGGCGGCAGTTCCTGACTCCCCCGACAATGGGGTCACAGTGGCGGGACCGCCCCGGACTCACACCGGGTTCCTGCTGATGCCGTCGATTGACCGTGCTGACTCTAGTGCACGTCTCGCGTGGGATCGGGAGACGTGCGCTACCTGTGCATTGCGTAGTGGGCGGCCAGTAGGTCGGTGCCCCAGTCGTTGCGGACGTCGCGCCAGACGGAGTGGATGTGGTTGGCGTTGTCCTGGGTGTTGTCGTATTCGGCGAGGAAGGTCGGGCCGGCGATCGAGTAGTAGTGGCGGTGACCGACGCCTGGCTCGGTTTCACCGGCCCAGGCGAAGGTCAGGCGTTCGATGCCCTGTTCGGTGATGTCCTGCCAGGTCTGCAGGCCGATCGGGCCGGCGGCGCGCCCGACGTACTGGCCGATGAGAAGGCTCAGGAGCTGACGCTGCTGTTCGTTCATGTCGCCGTACAGCAGGCCGCGGTGCAGCACGGACGCATCAGCGACCGGGTCGTGGCGGGTCAGGATGTCGTCGGGGGCGTCCGGTGATACCAAGGCGATCTCCAGTTGGCCCGGCTCGAGCGCGTGGAGGAGCTGGAAGCCCAGGTCCTGTTCCGCGGCCAGGAACCGGCGTCCGGTTTCAGGGCCGCTCAGGACCTCGGCAGGGTTCGAGCCGATAAACTGCGGCGTGAAGGAGACAGCACCGTCGACGAAGGTGACGTGCAGCGCCAGGTGGTGGCCGTTGAGTCGCCAGGCCCACGGACCGGTGCCGGACGGGTCGCCCAGGACGCGCAGGAAGAAGCGCTCGCCAAGGACCGTGCCCTGCCAGTCTCCGGACTCCGGGAGCGCCGGGATGCCGCGCAGGATGACCTCCGCGTCCAGCACGGCCCAGGAGTCGGCTGCCCCGCGTTCACTGCAGCACAGCTCGACCAGACGCTTCGCCAGCAGTTGCTGTGCCGGGGTCAAATCTCCCAGCGGCAGACCGGGGCGGTCGCCTGGCAGGTACGTCCATTCCTTGTGGTCCGGGGTGTCGAACGGTGCCTTGAGCTTCTCGAGCTGCGCGGGCGACAGGCTCGCCAGCAGGTCGAGTACGGCCTCCCGTGTCTGCGCTACAACCATGCCGATCGCTCCCTCTCCGTCGGTACATACGGTGCCCACTGTTCGAACGGCCGATCCAGCTTGTACCGGAAGTCCGGCTGCCGCAGCAGAACGCGTGTTTCCCCATTCTCCGGGTTCCGCAGCGACTCGAAGAAGTTGACCGACCAGTGGAACCAGCGCATGCAGAACAGCCGCATGGTCAGCCCGTGGGACACCAGCAGCACGTTCTTCGGCGAATCCGGCGCCTCGAAGTCGCGGTGCATCGTCTCCAGGAACGTGGACACCCGGTCGTACACATCCGAACCGGACTCGCCGTGGGTGAATCGGTAGTAGAAGTGCCCGAACGAGTCGCGGAGCTTGCGCTGCCGTTCGATGTCCTCGGTGTCCTGGAAATTCGCCCAATCCTGCTCCCGGAGCCGTGGTTCCTCCCGGGCCAGACCGATCAGGTCGTCCAGGCCGAGGGAGTCCAGCGTCTGCCGCGCCCGCAGGTACGGCGAGACGTACACCCGGACCTGCTCGTTCGCGAAGAGCTCCCGCAGCTGCTTGCCGGCCTTCGCGGCCTGCTCGTGGCCGTGCGCGGTCAGCGGGATCGCGTGGTCCGGCATGCGTTCGAAGAGCGTCTTGTCCAGGTTCGCCTCGGACTCACCGTGCCGGATCAGCGCGATCCGCAACGGCCGGTGACTCAACCCCATCGTTGTCCCTTCTGCAGGAGGGCGACCACAGCTGCGCCGGCAGCGGCGGCCAGGCCGACTCGTTTGGCGAGGGTTGCCGTGCGGCGAATGTCCGGGACTGTCGGGGGCGGGCCGTCGCCCAGGGTTCCCCGGTTTTCGGTGTAGGTGCCGTAGCTGTTGGTACCCCCGAGGGTGAGGTTGAGGGCGCCGGCAAAAGAGGCTTCGACAGGGCCGGCGTTGGGGCTTGGGTGTTGCGCGGCGTCTCGGCGCCGAATGCGTGCTGCTTGCCGCGGTCGGCCTGCCATCAGCCCGGTGAGGGCGGCGCACAGGCGTGCGGGGAGGAGGTTGAGTACGTCGTCCAGGCGCGCGGCGGCCCAGCCGAAGTTCTCGTACTTCGGGGAGCGGTAGCCGACCATCGCGTCGAGGGTGTTCGCGGCGCGGTAGCCGAGCAGGCCGGGGATGCCGAAGACACCGCCCCAGAACAGGGGTGCGACGCAGGCGTCGGAGGTGTTCTCGGCGATCGACTCGACCGTGGCCCGGGCCAGCTCGTCGGCCTCCAGGGTGGTGGCGTCGCGGGCGCACAGGTGGCTGAGGCGGTCGCGGGCCTTCTCGACGTCTTTTTGGTGCAGGAGCGTGGCCATTGTTTCGGCTTCGCGTTCGAGGCTGCGGGCGCCTAGCACGGTCCAGGTGGCACCGGCGGTGGCTGCTGTGTGGAGGAGCGGATGTTTGCGGGTCAGGCGCTCGGCGGCGAGGCCCAGGACTGTCGTAGTACCTACGAGGATCGCGGTGTAGGCGGTTCCGCTGGCGCGCGTGTCGGCGTACAGGTGTGGTTCGAGGCGGGACGCCGTACGGCCGAAGCCGGCGACCGGGTGGTAGCGGCGGGGGTCGCCGAGGACACGGTCGGCGGTGAAGCCCAGGAGGATGCCGAGAGCCCTGGTGTTTGCCCCGCTGTTTGTCCTGGTGTTTGCCCCGGGGTTTGCCCTGTACACCCTGGGCAGTCTGCCAGGTGAACGGTTGTGATTGGGTGACCGCATGGGAATCGCGGAGCTGCTCCAGCAGGTCGACGGGAGCGGGGAGTTCGGGGTCTGGCTGGGGCGCTTGGACGGTACGCCGGTCTTCGTGCACGAGGCGGAGCGGACGCACTACTCGGCGAGCACGATGAAGCTGCCGGTGGCGATGGCCATGATGCGCAAGGTCGATGCCGGTGAGCTCGCGCTCGACCAGCCGGTGACCGTACACAACGACTTCGAGTCGGCGGCCGGCGGCCGGTTCGGCGTCGACCCGGACGAAGACGAGGCGCCCGCGACCTGGGCCCGGATGGGCGAGCAGGTGCCGCTCGGCTGGCTGGCGACCGAGATGATCACCCGCTCCAGCAACCTCGCCACCGATCTCGTGCTCGAACAGGTCGGCGTCGATGCGGCGCATCGGGCCCTCGCGGATTCCACACTGAAGTCGTCCCTGCGACCGGACGTGGACCCGGCCGGCGCCGTCGTGAACCGCCCCACCGGCGGTGCGTCCAAGATCCAGCGCGGGATCGACGACCGCGCGGCGCAGCGGGCCGGGATCAGCAACCTGATGAGCCCGGCCGGGCTGGCCGGCGTACTGGTTGCGGTGGGCAACCAGGAAGGTGCCTCCGGCGACTACCTGCGCGACCTGCTGGCCGGCAACCAATGGAACGGCGAGATCCCCGCGCTGCTGCCGGCCGGCACGCGGGTCGAGCACAAGAACGGCTGGGACACCCGGATCCGGCACGACGGCGGCATCGTCCGCCCGGGCGACGCGGACCCGTTCGTGCTGGTCGTGTGTACGACGTCCGACCTGCCGGACAGCGAGGCGCAGCAGCTGATCGCGTCGATCGCGCTCGAGGCCTGGAACCACCGGCACGACCTGGAGGCCGTACGGTGAAGATCACGACACACCTGGTCTCGGCGCCGCTGCACACGCCGTTCGTCACCGCGTTGCGTACGGCGACGCACGCCGAGTCGTTGCTGGTCGAGATCAGCGACGGCGAGCTGAGCGGCTGGGGTGAGGCGCCGCAGGTCTGGAAGGTGACCGGCGACTCGCTGGCGGGTTCCCGGGCGTGTATCGAGGGACCGATCAGCACGGCCCTCGACGGGCTCGGACCGGACGACCTCACCGAGGCGCTGCGCCGCGTGCAGGGAGCCGCGGTCGGCAACTTCGCTGCGAAGGACGCGGTCGACGTCGCGTTGCACGACCTCGCCGCCCGGCGCCGCGGGCAGACGCTGCACGGGTTCCTCGGCTCGACCGTCGACGTGGTCCGTACCGACATGACGCTCTCGGTCGGCGACCCGGACGCGCTCGCCGGCGCGGCGAAGGCGCGGATCACGGACGGGTTCGACGTACTCAAGATCAAGGTCGGTACCGACGCGGCCGGTGACGTGGACCGGGTCCGCCGGGTGCGGGACGCGATCGGGCCGGAGCCGCGGCTCCGGCTGGACGCCAACCAGGGCTGGACCCGGCGCGATGCGGTCACCGTGATCCAGGCGCTCGAGGATGCCGGCTGCGCGATCGAGCTGGTCGAACAGCCTGTCGCCGCGGCCGATCTTGACGGAATGGCGTGGGTGACGGATCGGGTGAGTACGCCGATCCTCGCCGACGAGTCGGTGTACGGCGTCCGCGACATGGTGGCGGTGATCCAGCGCGGCGCGGCCGACCTGGTGAACGTGAAGCTCGCGAAATGCGGCGGGCTGGCGCCGGCGCGGACGCTGCTCGAGCTCGCCCGCGAGCACGGGCTCGGCGCGATCGTGGGCTGCATGATGGAGGGCCATGTGGGCGTCGGTGCGGCGGCCGCGCTGGTGTCGGCGTACCCGACGAGCGCGGTCAACGACCTGGACGCGGCCTGGTGGCTGCGCGAGCCTGCGGTGACGGGCGGAATCCGGTACGAGGGTGCGCGGATCCACCTGCCTTCTGCTCCCGGACTGGGCGTGACAGGCTTGTCCGCATGAAGTTAGCCGCCACCAAGGTCCCGATCAGCACGGTCTGGACGTCGCCGGACGCGCCGCGCGACATCGACGCACCGGCAACCGCCGCAGTCCCCGACGTCGCCGCGTGGGCGAAGTCGATGGACACCGAGACTCGGTTCGGCCTGCACGGCCGTACGCTGACCCAGTTGCTGTTCGCCGAGCCCGTGCTGGTGCGCTCGGAGCGTGACGGCTGGTCCGAGATCCTCGCGCCCTGGCAGCCGTCGTCGCAGGACGAGCTCGGCTATCCGGGGTGGGTTCCGTCGAGCCACCTGGGCGAGCTGCCGACGAGTGCGTCCGATCCGGTCGCCATCACCGTACCGACGGCCACGCTGCTCACGGAGCCGGGCGGGCGTCCGGTCGTGGAGCTGTCGTTCGCGACCGTGTTGGCGTCGGACGAGCACGCTGACGGCTATACGCGGGTGGCCACGCCTGACGGTGGGCACGGTTGGTTGCCGGACGCCGTACTGCGTTCCGTGGTGGAGCCGTCGGACGCGGACGAGCGGTTGCGGCTGGGTGAGCAGTTCCTCGGGTTGGAGTACCTGTGGGGCGGTACGTCGGCGTACGGGCTGGACTGCTCCGGGTTGGTCCACGCAGTCAGCCGGGTCCTCGGCCTGCGGACCCCGCGCGACGCCCACGACCAGGCGGACGACCTCCCGAACATCCCCCTCGACGAGGTCCAGCCAGGCGACCTCTACTTCTTCGCCCGCCCCGGCAAAACCATCCACCACGTAGGCTTCGTCTCCCCCACCGGCATGCTCCACGCCTCCGAAACCGGCAAACGCCTAGAAAACACCCCCCTCACCGAAGACCGCCGATCCACCCTCACCACCGCCGCCCGCTTCTAACCCACCCGACCACCCAGCCCAAGACCCCGCGCAGGCGGAGTCCCGCGGGCGCGGGGTCGCGCGGACTCCCACTGGGGCGGGGCGCGGGGTGGCGCGAGGGCGCCGGGGGGCAGCCGACACCCTGGTCCGCGGCCCGACCCACCCCCGCCCCGAGCGGAGCGAGGGGTGGGTTGCCTGGGTCAGGACTTCTTGGGGTGGAGCTCTGGCTGGTCCGCGTTCAGCTTGCGGGATTTGTGGAGGCTGAGGATGGTGGTGATGCCCAGGGTGACGATGATGAAGCCCAGGGAGAACCAGATGGGGATTTCTGGGGCCCAGGTGATGTGGTGGCCGCCGTTGATGAACGGGAGTTCGTTGACGTGCATCGCGTGCAGGACCAGCTTCACGCCGATGAAGGCGAGCACCACCGACAACCCCAGCGACAGGTAGACCAGCCGCTTCAGCAGGTCGCCGAGCAGGAAGTACAGCTGCCGCAGCCCCATCAGCGCGAACACGTTCGCGGTGAAGACCAGGAACGGCTCCTGCGTCAGCCCGTAGATCGCCGGGATCGAGTCGAGCGCGAACAGCAGGTCCGTCGTACCGAGTGCGATGATCACGATCGCCATCGGGGTGACGAGCCGCTTGCCGTTCCGCACCAGGGTCAGCTTGACACCGTTGTACTCGTCGGTGGCGTTCAGCCGCTTCTTCGCGAACCGGATGACCGCATTCTCCTTGAAGTCGTCGTCGTCGTTCTCACCCTGCTTGGCGAGGTGTACGGCGGTGTAGACCAGGAACGCGCCGAAGATGTAGAAGACCCACGAGAACTGGTTGATCGCGGCCGCGCCGACGGCGATGAAGATGCCGCGGAACACCAGCGCCAGGATGATCCCGATCAGCAACGCGGTCTGCTGGTACTGCCTGGGCACCTGGAACCTGGCCATGATGATCAGGAAGATGAACAGGTTGTCGACGCTCAGGCTGTACTCGGTGAGCCAGCCGGCGAAGAACTCACCGGCGTACTGCCCGCCGGAGAACCACCAGACGCCGAGACCGAAGATCACGGCCAGCCCGATGTAGAACGCGATCGCGGTGGCCGATTCGCGGGTGCTCGGCTCATGCGGCCGGCGGCCGATCACGAAAACGTCGAAGGCCAGCAGCGCGAGCAGCAACCCGACGGTGATGTACCAGACATAGTCAGCAACGTGCACAGAGTCCTCCGGAGCTCAGACGAAAACATCGACTCCGAAGGTCTCTTCCGCCTCACCGTCTGTAGCCGGTGAGACCGGGGGCACCGGGCCACGGGACGAACCCCGGCCGTGATGACGATGCCGCCGTGAAAGGAATACTCCCCTTCTCGTCACCCATTCTGACGGTTCGGCGTCCGAGATACCAAATCCACACCCCGCGCCGGTCGTCACAACCGGGTTAGAGCGGCGTCACAGTCCGTGGTGACCAAGCGTTCACCCTCTGGTCGGCACCGCTCAGCGAAAGGCGGCCACGTTGTCCGCGGCCCAGGTGGCGAACGGGAGCGGCGGGCGTCCCACGATCCGCTCGAAGGTGTCGGTCCGGTACCACCCGTCCGCCTCGGTACCGCGCCGGACGAAGTGCAGGATCGCCTCCACCACCTCCGGCTCCCCCACATCGAACATCTCCCGGGCGCGCGTCTCGTCGATCTCCTCGACCGTGATCGGCTCCCCGATCGCGGCCGCGATCAGCCCGACCTGCTCCCGCAACATCAGCGGTTCCGCACCGGTCAGCAACGCGGAGACCTCCCGCGGCTCGGCACCGGACAGGGCGGCGAGCGCGACCTCGGCGATGTCGCGCTCGTGGATCGGCGCCGAGACCGACTCGGGGTGGACGAGCCGGACGGTGCGCTCGGACTTGATCGACCACGCCCAGTTCCGGGCGTTGTTGGCGAGTACCAGCGGCCGGATCGGGACGAGTTCCGGGCCGCTACCGGCCAGCAGTTCCTCGGTCATCCGGTGTTCGACGGCGATCGGATTGTTCGTTGCCCACGGCACCAACACGCTGCCGGAGGAGAGCAGTACGACCCGCTCGACGCCCGCGACCAGTGCCGCCTTTCCGAAGTCCGCCGCGCCGCTGGGTTCGGCGTACAGGAAGACGTGGTCGACGCCGTCGAGGGCCGCGGGCAACGTCTCCGGGCGGGTCAGGTCAGCCTGTACGACGTCGACGCCGGGTCCGAAGTCGGCCTTGCTCAAATCCCGGACCGAGGCGCGGACCGGCGTACCGGCCGCCTGCAGCCCGGCGACAACGTGCCGGCCGACGGCACCGCGGGCACCGATGACAAGGGTGGTCATGAACAGAGGCTCCTCACGCTTGATCGTTTCTCCCGATCAGCCTGCTCGCGACCGCTCCAAAACTCGCCTGAGAAATGAAAAGTGTTCCGATCTCGACAATCAGCAGGGGTTCAGTGTCGCTATCCGACAGCATGCCGGAGCCCGTAGTGCGTCGTGGCGGCCTTGACCGTACGCAGGACCGGCGTCAGGTTCACCCCGGTGACGCCCGATTGCCCTGCGATCTCCGTCGTCAGGTAGCGGTACAGGCCGTCGGGTGAGTGACTGCCGATCGCCGCGAACAGCGAGGTCGACCCCGTGGTCGCGGCCACGAACGCGACCTCGGTGTGCTCGGCCAGCGCACGGCCGGTCGCATCCAGCCGATCCGGTGTCACCGCCAGCCGCAGCATCGCCCGCGCCGGCACACCCATCAGCCGTGGATCCGCGTCGATGTCGAAGCTGATGATGCCGCCGGCAACCAGTGCGTGCAGCCGGCGGCGGACGGTCGGCGCGGAGACGCCGCAGACCTTGGCCAGCTGCTCGATCGGCGCACGGCCGTCCTTCCGCAGCTCCTCGTAGAGCCGCTGGTCGACCTCGTCGAGTACGAGCTTGTCGACGGGATCGGGTCGCGGCTGCCGGAGCTCCGCGATCTGGTCGGGCCGCAACGATCCGATCTTGTCGTACGGCGAACCCGCGCCGCCGTAGAAGACCTGCAAGACCTCCGCGGCCTCGACGTCGATCACCTGCCGGGTCCGGGGCAGCACCTCGAGCAGGAGGGGGCCGACGTCGGCGCCGTACACCGTGCACTCGATCTCGGTACCGCCCGCGCAGAGGTTCACCCAGCTCGTGTCCGGCCGCCGCGCGAGCGCATCTGCGACCTCACCGGCGGCGCTCGGCACGGCACGCACGCGGAGCAGCCACTGCACCTGCCCCGGATCACTCAGCGCGGTGACCCGCAGCGCGCCGCTCTCGCGTAGGCGTGCGTACCGCCGCGCGACGGTCTGGTCGGAGACGCCCAGCACCTCACCCAGCCGGCGGAACGGCGCCCGCGCGTCGAGGTGCAAGGCGTGCAGCAGCGCCCGGTCGAGGTCGTCGTACGTCACGCCGGACGAAGCCGTTTCGGCAGCTTCGACACGACCGTCGCGTACGACACGTCGACGAGCTCGAGGATCTCGTCGTCCGGGACGGCACCGCCGAGCTGCACCGTGTTCCAGCCGGCGCGCCCGATGTAGGCCATCTTCCGGACGTGCTCCGGGTACGTCGCGACGAGCTCGTCGGCCTCGTCGCGATTCGCCCCGCACTTCAGCCCGACGCTGTCGCCGCCGAGGAACGCGAAGATCTTGTCCCCGACCTTAGCCACCGTGTCCCCTTCCCACGGCTCGTCCGGCCACGCCCCCGGCTTCGCGAGGCAGTACTCGCGTAGGCCGTCACCCGTGAGCCGCTTGTCAGGCATGGGTGACGACTTCGACGTTGTTGCCATCCGGATCTCTCAAGAACACGGCGTAGTACCCCGGGTGGTACTCCGGCCACTCCTTCGGCTCATGCAGCACCTCGGCCCCGAGGTCCAGGCCGGCCTGATGCACCGTCTCGACGGTCGCCCGGTCCGGCGCCGTGAACGCCACGTGGATCTCCCGTTGCGTCCCGCCGGTGGTCTGCTTCCCCAGCCAGAACTTCGGCACGCCGTCATTGCCGGACCAGCCGAGCACATCCCCGAAGTCCATCGCCACGCTGACCCCCACGGGCGCCAACACGGCCTCGTAGAACCGCCGGCTGGCGTCCAGGTCATCGCACTGCAACGACAGGTGGTCGAACATCCGCGTCCTCCCTAGCTGACTCTGAAACGCACAGTAGCCCTCACAACCGACAGATCCGGAGCGTGGCGTCAGTCCTGACCCCGGAAGCGCCGAGACAGCAGCGCGTCGAAGGGGTGCAGTTGTACTCCGAGGCGCTCGCGAATGGTGGCGGCGTCGCGAGCCAGTTCGCCCGCTCGCTCGACGTCGCCGCGGACGGCGGCCACCCAGCTGAGACCCTCCAGACTCTCTGCCACGCCCCAGTCGGTCCTGGTGTCGTCGCGCACGAGTTCGGCCGCGAACAGCTGCTCGGCGCGTTCGAGCTGGCCGTTGACCAATGCGGCAGCCGCGACATGACGATTCGCCCGGTCGAGGTACGTCTGGTCGCCGAGTTCGGCGTACTGCTGAGCCGCTTCGACGAAGTGCCGTTCTGCCGCTGCCACCTCGCCGGCGTGCAACTCGGCGAGACCGAGGTTCAGTGCCGAGGTCGCGATCAGCCACGCCTCACCGCCTCCCCGCAGCGCGTCCCGGGCCGCCTGGAACGACGACCGGGCCGCCTCGAAGTCGGCTGCCGCCATCGAGGTCATGCCACCAAGCGTGAGCGCGTTCCGGAGCTGAACCGCGTCTTTGGTCTCGCGGGCCAACCCGAGCAGCTCGTCGCCGTACCTGCTCGTCTCGCCCACGTCGCCCTGGTGGTAGGCGAGCCAGCCCGCACCCCACAGGGCTTTGGCCCGCGCCTCGACCTCTTCGGCGCCCGCCTTGCCTGCCGCGAGCGCGTCGACAAGCCATCGTCTGCCCTCCGGTACTCCGCCGCGCCACAGCCAGAACATCCAGAGCGAACCGGCCATCGCCAGGGCGCGGCGCGGATCGTTGGCCAGCAGCCAGCGGTGCGCGCTCCGCAGATTGGGCAGCTCCGCATCGAGCCGCAGGTGCGCCGTACTCTGTCCTGTTGCCCGCAGCAACGGTTCGAGTTCGCGTACGAGGGCGAGGAAGTAGTCGGCGTGCCGCGACCGCAGCTCCGTCGTGTCGTCCGGTACGACGGCCTCGCGCGCGACGTACTCGCGAACCACGTCGAGCATCCGGTACCGGGTCCCGCAGGTATCGGCTGGTGACACCGCTACGAGGCTGTGGTCGAGGAGCGTCGACAGGGTTTCGAGCGGATCGGCGTCGAGCCCGTGCATGCAGACCGCCTGAACCTGTTGGAGTGTCCAGCCGACGAACACGGTCAGCCGCCGGGCGAGCGTCTGTGCGCCGGGATCCAGCAAGTGGTAGCTCCAGGCAACGGTCGCCTGCATCGACTCATGCCGTTGCGGCAGATCCTGCGGTCCGCGCGACAGTACGCTGCTCCCCTGCTCGAGTTGGCGGGCCAGGTCCGGCAGGGCGAGGTGCCGGGTTCGGGCGGCAGCCAGCTCGATGGCCAGCGGAATGCCCTCGAGACGGCGGCAGATATCTGCCGCCAGCACCGGATCGACGGTCAGCCGGCGGTTCGCTGCCATTGCCCGGTCCACGAAGAGCTCCACCGAGTCGGCCGGTTCAGTGATCGGACCGAGCGCGAACTCCCGCTCGCCGTTCAGCCGCAGCCTTGCCCGGCTGGTGACCAGTACGGTCAGGCTGGGGCAGCGCGACAGCAGCTCGGCGACGTCCGGCGCCGCGGCGAGCAGGTGCTCGAACGTGTCGAGGATCAGCAACGTACGGAGTACTGCCAAGGCGCCGGCCAGGGCGCTGAGGGGGTCGGGACCGATCGCCGCAGTACCGACCGACCTCGCGATGGTTGTGATGACGAGGGCCGGATCGTCGAGCTGTCCTAGTTCGACCCAGTGGACGGCCGCGAACGGGTGCCCGTTCGAGATTTGGGTCCCGGGGCCGCAGGCTCGGGCGGTCTCCAGCACCAGGCGGGTCTTCCCGACGCCGCCGGGTCCGGTGACGGTGATCAGGGCAGGCGGCTCACTGGCCAGGAGGGCGCTGAGCTCACCGATTTCCTGGTGCCGGCCGAAGAGCGTGCTCCGCGGCATTGGAAGAACGCCGACGGTGCTGTTGGCACTGTTTGCCGGCGCCGGCGAGAGACCGCGGGCGACACGTTCGAAGGCGGTTCGCTCCGCCGGGGGTAGGTCCAGGGCCGTCGCCAGTTGGCGGGCCGTGACGGGGTAGATCCGGCGCCGGGCCCCGCGTTCGATGTCGCTGACCGCACGCACGCTGATGCCGGCCCGGCCGGCGAGCTCCTCCTGGGTCAGCTCGGCCGACGACCGCAGCCGCCGGAGCGCGGCGGCGAGCTCCGTACCGCTCATCGCCGCCCCCTTCCGCGGCCGGTCAGCAAGTCGGTGGGTCAGTCGTCATGGTCCGCCGACTGGCCTCGGACCACGCTGAGAAGGTCCAGATCGGATCGAAGGAGGCAGACAATGTCCACCGAGAACAACAAGCTACTCGCCCGTCGGCTGTACGACGAGGTCCTCAACCAGCAGAACGACGCGCCGCTCGCGGAGCTGGCGGCGCCGGGGTACGTCGAGCACGATCCGCTGCCCGGGCAGGGTGAGGGCCTGGCCGGCCTCGCGGACCGCTTCCGGATGCTGACCAGCGCTTTCGCTCCCCGGTTCGAGATCGAGGACATGGTCGCGGAGGGTGACCGCGTCGTGGTCCGCTGGACCAACACCGGCACCCACGTAGGCGACTTCGCGGGCATCCCACCCACCGGCCGCTCGTTCCAGATCGCCGGCATCGACATCTACCGCGTAGAAGCCAACCAAGTAGCCGAACACTGGCACGTGGTAGACGAACTCCGCATGCTCCAACAACTCGGCATCATCCCCACCTTCGACCAAACCCCAGCCTGATTCGCCAGCCTGGTCTCCCGCCGCCGGCGCGGTTACTTGGCGCCGGCGTTGGTCATTTGGCGGAGTTCTTTTTTGAGTTCGGAGATTTCGTCGCGGAAGCGGGCTGCTACTTCGAACTGGAGTTCGGCGGCGGCGTTGTGCATCTGGTCGGTGAGTTGCTGGATCAGGTCGGCGAGGTCCGAGGACGGTAGGCCGCCGGCCAGTTCCTTTGCCTTCTCTCCTGCCTTCACCTTGCCGCCACCCGGTACCGGCGCCTTGCCGCGCGATTGCGTCCGGCCGGAGCCGAGCAGTTCGGCGGTGTCGGCGTCCTCGCGGGCCAGCATGTCGGTGATGTCGGCGATCTTCTTCCGCAGCGGCTGCGGGTCGACGCCGTTCGCCTCGTTGTACGCGATCTGCTTCGCGCGCCGCCGGTTCGTCTCGTCGATCGCCTGCTCCATCGACGGCGTGATCTTGTCGGCGTACATGAACACCTGACCGGACACGTTCCGCGCGGCCCGGCCGATGGTCTGGATCAGCGACCGCCCCGACCGCAGGAACCCTTCCTTGTCCGCGTCCAGGATCGCGACCAGCGACACCTCCGGCAGGTCCAGACCCTCGCGGAGCAGGTTGATGCCGACGAGTACGTCGTACTCGCCCATCCGGAGCTCGCGGAGCAGTTCGACCCGGCGCAGCGTGTCCACCTCGCTGTGCAGGTACCTGGTCCGGATGCCCATCTCCAGCAGGTAGTCGGTCAGGTCCTCGGACATCTTCTTGGTCAGCGTGGTGACCAGCACCCGCTCGTCGCGCTCGACCCGGAGCCGGATCTCGTGGATCAGGTCGTCGATCTGCCCCTTGGTCGGCTTCACGATCACCTCGGGGTCGACCAGACCGGTCGGCCGGATGATCTGCTCGACGAACCCGTCGGACTTGTCCTGCTCGTACTGCCCCGGGGTGGCGGACAGGTACACGGTCTGGCCGATCCGCTCCAGGAACTCCTCCCAGCGCAGCGGCCGGTTGTCCATCGCCGACGGCAGCCGGAAGCCGTGCTCGACCAGCGTCCGCTTCCGGGACATGTCGCCCTCGTACATCCCGCCGATCTGCGGGACGGTCACGTGCGACTCGTCGATCACCAGCACGAAGTCCTCGGGGAAGTAGTCCAAGAGACAGTGCGGCGCCGTACCGGGCTCGCGGCCGTCGGTGTGCCGGGAGTAGTTCTCGATGCCGGAACAGGTGCCGATCTGGCGCATCATCTCGATGTCGTACGTCGTCCGCATCCGCAGCCGCTGCGCCTCCAGCAGCTGCCCGTTGCGCTCGAGCTCGGCGAGCCGCTCCTCCAGCTCCGCCTCGATCGAGGTGATCGCGCGCTCCATCCGCTCTGGCGCGGTCACGTAGTGCGTGGCGGCACCGATGTAGACCTCTTCCTCCTCCGACAGCACCTCGCCGGTCAGCGGGTGCAGCGTCATCACCCGCTCGATCTCGTCGCCGAAGAACTCCACCCGGACCGCGAGCTCCTGGTACACCGGGAAGACCTCGAGCGTGTCGCCACGCACCCGGAACGTGCCGCGGGTGCCGGCCAGGTCGTTGCGCGCGTACTGCACGCCGACGAGCTTGCGGAGCAGGCCGTCGCGGTCCATCTCGGTGCCGACCTTCACGTGGATCATGCGGTTCAGGTACTCGTCGGCGGAGCCCAGGCCGTAGATGCAGGAGACGGTCGCGACCACGATCACGTCGCGGCGGGTCAGCAGCGACCAGGTCGCCGAGTGCCGGAGCCGCTCGACCTCCTCGTTGATCGAGGAGTCCTTCTCGATGTACGTGTCCGTCTGCGGTACGTACGCCTCGGGCTGGTAGTAGTCGTAGTACGACACGAAGTACTCGACGGCGTTGTTCGGGAAGAACTGGCGTAGCTCGTTGGCGAACTGAGCCGCCAAGGTCTTGTTCGGCTGCAGGACGAGCATCGGCCGCTGGATGTTCTCGGCCAGCCAGGCGATGGTCGCCGTCTTACCCGTTCCGGTCGCGCCGAGCAGCACGACGTCCTGCTCACCGGCGTTGATCCGCTGCGTGAGGTCCGCGATCGCGGCCGGCTGGTCACCCGCCGGAGCGAAGTCCGACACCACCTTCAGCGGGGCGACCATCCGCTGGAGATCCGACACCTGTCTCATGTCCCCCACCGTACGGGCCGCCGCCGACAGTTTCTAAAACCAGCTGACGGTTGGCGTCGGTCAACCCACCGACGGTTCCTGAAACTGCAGGTCAGAAGCTCTTTATGAGGGTGTTGTTCATGTAGACGAGCTCGTTGACGCGGCGCTTGTAGACGCGGGTCTCGAGGGCTGCGTCGGTGGCCGTGACCCGGTCGAACTTGTCCTGGTAGGCCGTGACGAAGCCCTGCATCGAGACGTGTTTGCCGTTCTTCGCGACCCAGTCGCCGGTGTAGGTGAGCGCGTAGCAAGCCTTGATGTTCGGGTTGGCCGGCTGGCAGACGGTGCCCTTGCCGATCCGGACGCCCTGCATGCCGTTCGACTCGACGTCCACCAGGTGCTCGGCGAAGCCCTTCGCGTCGTACAGCTCGGTCTGCCGGACCCAGTAGTACCCGTCGATCAGGCCGCGGGCGTTGAACTGCTGGAGGATGTAGTTCTTCCCGGCCTTGGTCTTGTCCCAGTCCGGCAGCCAGCCCTTCGACGGTGTGAACCAGACGCCGTACCCGACCTCGACGCCGACGTCGTTCGGCCCCTTGGAGTCGTCCGGGGTCGGCGTCGGCGACGGCGTGTACATGGTGCCGAGCGGCTCCGGCGTCTGCTGCGCGGTGGTCTTCTTGCCGTCCTTGCCGGTCACCAGCAGTACGACGCCGATCGCCACCAGCAGCACCGCGACGATCGCGGCCGCCATGATGATCCACGGCGTCTTGCTCGACCTCGGCGGCCGGACCGGGCGCGACGGCCCGGGGCCCCAGCCGCCGGGAGCCGGAGCGGACACCGGCGGCGGGCCAGGCGGGAGTCCAGGCGGGAGTCCGGGCGGGAGTCCAGGCGGGGGTCCGGGCGGCGGACCGTACTGCTGACTCATAGTTGTCGTTCCTCGTAATAGTTCTGGGTCACATGCTGTCGATCACGGACTTCTTCATGATCGCGGCGTCCGCCTCGGCCTTCGGGGCGAAGTCGGCGTTGGTCCGGAAGTCCAGCGCGGTCACCACACCGTCCTTGCGCCGGTACGTCTCGATCGAGCCCTTGACCTTGGTCTCGACGCCGTTCTTGGTGAACGTGGAGGTGTAGTCGATCGCGACGCACTCCACCAAGACGTCCTTCGGGCACGGCAGGTTCCGTACCGCGCCGAGCTGGGTGATCTCCTCCTCGGTCTCACCCTCGACGATCCCGAGCAGGTACGCGTTCGCGGTCACGTCGCGCTTCTGCCGGACCCAGAAGAACGCCCGGGCACCCTCCGCCTGGTTCGGCGGGAAGACCGCGACCTGCTTGCCGGCCGTCTCCTTGGTGTAGAGCGTCCACCCCGGAGCCGGTACGACCGAGACGCCGAAGCCGACCGGGATCGCGTTCGGCGGCGGCTGGTACGACGTCTTCGGCGCCGTCGGCGTACTCATCGGCGTACTCGGCGGGTTCTGGGAGGTCTTGTCGTTTCCGCCGGACAGTGCGACCAGGACAACCGCGACGATCGCCACGACGAGCAGCCCGGCGCCGATCGGGATCAGCAGCGGCGGCAGCTGGAAGCCCTTCTTCTTCGCCGGCGCCGGCCGGCGCAGCGAGGGCGGGCCGACCTTGTCGCCCCAGGCCGACGACGTCTGGGTCGCCGGCCCGGAACCGGGAGCGCCGGGATCACCATGCCCGCCAGTTCCGGCGGAGCCGCCCCACGGTGACGGGGGCGGCTGCACCTCGAGGTTCCAGGGCGACGGCGGGAGCTGCTCCTCCGGTTCGTCCTGGTCCTCGTCCGGTCCGGGCTGGTTGACCCAGGGGTTACCGCCGGTCCCTTTGTCTCGCTTTCCGCTCACTGACTCTCGAGCACCGACTTCAGCATCGCGGTCGACTCCGGGTCGAGCGTGGCGAGCTTGTCCTTCCGCCCGTACGCCTGGGCAACCGTGATCACGCCGTCGTTGCGTTCGATCACCGCGACGAACCCGACCGCCGCGAAGCTACCGCTCTGCGAGGTCCTGACGCCGGAGTAGGCCTGTGACATCAGCACCTTCACCGGGGTCTTGTCGTCAGGACCCGGAGTCACGGTCTTGACGGGGTTGGTCTTTACCGAGGACAGCGACTTGGTGTTGGCCTTGACCACCGCGGACAGGATCGACTCGCCCGATTCGGTGGTCTTCGCGGCGGCGACCATGAAGATGCCCTCGCCCTGCTTGACCAGGAACACGCCGCTGTACCCATCCAGGCTCTGCCGGACGTAGCCGCTGGCCGGCTTCACGTAGATGCCCTCGGCAACCGCGATGCCCTCGTCCCCGCCGGTGCTCGGCTGGGTCGTCGGCGCGCCGGTCGGTGAGGCCGTCGGCTCACCTGTGGGCTGTTCCGTCGGCTGTCCCGTCGGCTGGGCGGTCGGCGCGCCGGTCGGGATCGGCGTCGGGTCTGCCTGGTCGTCGCCGCCCTTGAAGATCAGCGCGAGGACGACACCGATGATCGCGACCAGCGCGAACGCACCGCCGGCGATCAGCAGGGTCTTGCCGCTACCACCGCTCTTGCGCGGCGGTTGCTGGGCCCAGGGCTGCTGGCCACCGTACTGGGGCTGTTGCCCCAGAAAGCCCGGCTGCTGGTACTGCTGGCCGGGGTACTGCTGCTGCCCGGGATAACCCTGCTGCTGCGGGGCTTGCGGGGGCCGCTGCGGCTGCTGCGGATACTGCCCGCCGTACCCAGGCTGCTGCTGGTACTGCCCTGGCTGCTGTGGCCCTGGCTGCTGCACCCCAGGCCCAGGCGGGTACTGACCAGGCTGCTGAGGAGGACGCTGCTGTGGCGGCGGCTGCTGACCAGGCGGCGGGCCGTAACCAGGCTGCGGCTGCCCGCCGTACGGCTGCTGTCCCCCAGGCCCACCGTACGGCGGCTGCTGCTGGTTGCTCATGCCTGCGTCTCTCCAGTCGTCCCAGTCGTCGCGGCGGTCGATGCGGTCACCCCACGGGCGGACTTCGGTACCGAACGCACCGAGTTGCCGCAGGCGGAGCAGAAGTCGGAATGCGGGAGCAGTGGCATCTCACAGCGCGAGCAGAACGCCAGGTCGCCGGACGCGTGGTTCGAACCGCCGCGGGCGGCCGACTCCAGCGCCGCCTCCAGCAGGCCCTTGTGCAGCACGGTCCGGACCCGGATGATCAGCGCCCCGAGGAGCACCAGGCCCCAGACGACACCGAGGATCGCACCGATCGTGGAACCGCGGCCGCCGACGAAGCCGAGCAGGTAGATGCCGCCCTGGAACAGCGCGTTCACCACCATCGCCTGGAGCAGGCCGCCGACCCAGCGCGGCGTGAAGCCGTCGTACCCCTCGCCGAGGCCGGAGAACTCCGCGCCGGCGAGACCCGTGGCCGAGCCGTACACCAGCGGCTTGATGAAGCCGTGCAGTACGACGATCGAGATCCACGTACCGGCGCTGCTGCCCGGACCGGCGAAGCCGCCACTGATCCAGCCCCAGTGCAGGACGAGCGTCTCGAAGCAGGCGTAGCCGACACCGGCCACGACACCGAACGTGAAGCCGTCCATCAGGTCGTCGTACCGCGGCCGCGACGCCAGGTAGAGCGGGCCGATCTGGCGGATCAGCTCCGACACGACCGGTACCAGCAGGAGCAGGATCAGCAAGTCCCGCAGCGACGGCCCGGTGGAACCGTTGCCGATGGCGTCGAGGCTGAGCCCGATCTTGTCCGACCAGATCCAGGTGAAGAGCGCCGCGAGTACGCCGGTCAGCACGAACGCCGCGGCGACCACCGGGATCGGCTCGTCCTCCCAGAGGTTCACGTCGTACAAGTAGATGATGTAGACGATCGGGATGGCGAAGGCCGCGATCATGATCGCCACCGGGAGCGCTCCGAGCGCCGCCGTCAGCACGGTCAGCAGCAGGGCGATGCCGAGCGCGACCTTGTAGGTGTACGGCTGCTTGCCGGATCCCTGCGGCATGATCGTCGAGACCAGTTTGAACGACGCCACCGGCTCGTCCGGCCTGGCGGCGTACGCGTTCTTCCGCTCGTTGTCCCCGGTGCGCAGGTCGTTGCCACAGTGATGGCAGAAGTGCGACACATCGGGGACGTCAGAGCTGCAGCGCGGACAAACCACGCCATCCTCCCAACCTCGGACGTCCGGACCGGAGCGGGGCGCACCGGCCGTGCCCGGCCGTGACTGGCACGGGCCGGACCGGGACAGATTCTCGTACAGGGGGTCCCGGGAGCATCATTTCCCGCGCGAGGGTCACCTTTTCGTGTCCGGACCGTGGCTCAGCCGGTGTTCGAAGGTGGCCCACACCTCGTCCAGCCGGCGATCCAGGTCGGCGAGGCTGCCGGAGTTGTCGACGACGACGTCCGCGACCGCGAGCCGGTCCTCCCGGGACGCCTGGCTGGCGATCCGCTGCCGGGCCTCTTCCGCGGCCATCCCGCGCTGCGTGGTCAGCCGTTCGACCTGTACCTCGACCGGTACGTCGACGACCAGCACCAGGTCGAACTTGTCCGCCTGCCCGGTCTCGACCAGCAGCGGGATGTCGTGGACGACGATCGCGTCCGCGTCGGCCGCCGCCTCGATGTCCGCGGCCCGGGCCCGCACCCGCGGGTGGATGATCGCCTCGAGCCTGCGCCGCGCGGGCTCGTCGCCGAACACGATCTTCCCCAGCGCGGGCCGATCCAGGTCACCGTCGGCGGTCAGTACGCCGGAACCGAACGCGGCGACCACCTCCGCCAGCCCGTCGGTCCCGCGCGCCACGACCTCACGCGCGAGTACGTCGGAGTCGATCACCACCGCCCCGCGCGCAGCCAGTCGCGCCGACACCGCACTCTTGCCGGACCCGATCCCACCGGTCAGTCCCACTCTCAGCACGCCAGCACCTTATCCAGGCGCCGTACAACGTACGAAACCCCCGCACCCGAGGGTGCGGGGGTTTCGAAGGCGACTATCAGCCCTGGCCGGTCAGCTTCTCGCGGAGGGCCTGGAGTGCCTCGTCGGAAGCGAGCGCGCCCTCGACGGGAGCGTCGTCCTGCGGGGCTGCGGCCGAGGAGTACGACGATGCCTCGCCGGCCTCCACGTCGGCCGTCTTGGCCTCCTCGATCTGCTTCTTGTGGGCCTCCCAGCGCGCGTGGGCCTCGGCGTACTGCCGCTCCCACTCCTCACGCTGCTTGTCGAAGCCCTCGAGCCACTCGCCCGTCTCCGGGTCGAAGCCCTCCGGGTAGATGTAGTTGCCCTGGTCGTCGTACGTCGCCGTCATGCCGTAGAGCGTCGGGTCGAAGTCGTCCGAGACCGGGTCGACACCCTCGTTGGCCTGCTTGAGCGACAGCGAGATCCGGCGCCGCTCCAGGTCGATGTCGATGATCTTGACCATGACGTCGTCGTTGACCTGGACGACCTGCTCCGGGATCTCGACGTGCCGCTCGGCCAGCTCGGAGATGTGCACCAGACCCTCGATGCCCTCCTCCACGCGGACGAACGCACCGAACGGAACCAGCTTGGTGACCTTGCCGGGCACGATCTGGCCCATCTGGTGGGTCCGGGCGAACTGCTGCCACGGGTCTTCCTGGGTCGCCTTCAGCGACAGCGAGACGCGCTCGCGGTCCATGTCGACGTCCAGCACCTCGACGGTGACCTCCTGGCCGACCTCGACGACCTCGGTCGGGTGGTCGATGTGCTTCCACGACAGCTCCGAGACGTGCACCAGGCCGTCCACGCCGCCGAGGTCCACGAACGCACCGAAGTTGACGATCGAGGACACGACGCCCTTGCGGATCTGGCCCTTCTGCAGCTGGGTGAGGAAGTTCATCCGCACCTCGGACTGGGTCTGCTCCAGCCAGGCGCGGCGGGACAGGACCACGTTGTTGCGGTTCTTGTCCAGCTCGATGATCTTCGCCTCGATCTCCTGGCCGACGTACGGCTGGAGGTCGCGGACCCGGCGCATCTCGACCAGCGACGCCGGCAGGAAGCCGCGCAGGCCGATGTCCAGGATGAGGCCACCCTTGACGACCTCGATGACGGTGCCGGTGACGACGCCGTCCTCTTCCTTGATCTTCTCGATCGTGCCCCAGGCCTTCTCGTACTGGGCGCGCTTCTTCGAGAGGATCAGACGGCCTTCCTTGTCCTCCTTCTGGAGAACCAGGGCCTCGACGTGATCGCCGACGTTGACGACCTCGTTCGGGTCGACGTCGTGCTTGATCGACAGCTCGCGGGACGGGATCACGCCTTCGGTCTTGTAACCGATGTCGAGCAGGACCTCGTCCCGGTCGACCTTGACGATGGTGCCCTCGACGATGTCGCCGTCGTTGAAGTACTTGATGGTCTGATCGATCGCCGCGAGGAAGTCTTCCTCCGACCCGATGTCATTGACCGCTACCTGCGGGGTGTTGCGCACTGCGGGGTCGAGGGGAGCCTCGATGCTGGCCGTCATGTGGTGGGTTGCTCCGTGGACTGGTGGTGTTGTGCGGTCGCGTCATGAACCGTTGGATCGCACCAAACCGCGGGATTGCCAGAAGACGACAGATTCACCACCGAGCTGCTGCGAGTCACGAGCCTGCTCCGTCCGAGGTCGCGCGGGCCCATAGCGCATCTCACAGAATACCGGTCTTGACGAGGGCAGCACAACCTGGGGCGCCGGTCGTCACCAGGCGCCCGCCGAGGTACCCCGACGTGCCATTGGTCTCAATGTACGACGTCCAGGTCCGGACGGCCGCCCGCGAGTGTCCCCGTGTCCGCCATTCGGGAGACCAGCCGGTGCGCCGCGGCCGCCACCTCGTGCTCGGCGGCCCGGCTCGCGAGGTCCAGCAGCGCCCACAGATCGGCCGCTCGCCCGAGGTCCACCAGCGGCTCCCCGACCCACCGGAGCTCGTCCAGTACGGCGCGCGCGAGCACCGGATCCTCGCAGAACCGCAGCAGGTTGCCGAGGTCGGCGTACGGCGAGCCGGCATGTGCGAATTCCCAGTCGATCAGCCCGGTGATCCGCGCGGTCTCCGGGTCGACGAGCAGGTTCTTCGGGTTGAAGTCGCTGTGGACCAGGCAGACGCGGTGTACACCGCCCTCGAGCAGCTCCTCCGCCTCGTCGATCACGGTCGCGAAGCCCTCGCTCAGCCCGAGGTCCAGACCGGCCACGTACTCGGTCAGGTCCCCGACCCCGAACGGCTCGACCCTGAGCTCGTCGTCCTGGAACATCCCTGCCCGCAGGAACGGCATCCCGCTCAGCCGCGCCAGCAACTCCCCCAGTTGCGTCCCGACCGTCCGACGCTGTGCCTCGTCCGCGGTCTCCAGGAACATCTGCAGATTGACCCCCGGCAGCCGCTCGGTCAGCAGGTACGGCGGCTCGTCGTACGAGCCCTCCCGCTTCAGCTCCAGTACCCGTGGCACCGGCAAGAGCCCACGGACCAGTTCCAGCAACGCGGCGTCCACCACTGCCCGTCCTGGGTCCTTGGCATAGAACTTGATGACCGCGTCCTCACCACCGGCACTCACCGCGAACGTCTGCCCGCCGTACCCACCTGTCAACGGAACAGCACTCGCTGCGAAGTCGGTCATGTCCTCGACACTAGAGTGTGGCGCGTGAACGAGCCGGTACGGGTTGAGCTGAGCGAGGCGGAGACCTCGCTGGCCAGTCGTACCTATTGGAACGACGCGGCCGGCGAGTATCTCGCTGAACACGGCGAGTTCCTCGGTGACGACCGGTTCATCTGGTCGCCGGAGGGTGTCGACGAGGCGGACGCGCAGTTGCTCGGGCCGGTTCGTGGGCGGCGGGTGCTCGAGGTCGGGTGTGGTGCCGCGCAGTGCTCGCGCTGGCTGGTGACGCAGGGCGCCGACGTGGTCGCGTTCGACATCTCGGTCGAGCAGCTGCGGATCGCCAAGACCCTCGACGAGCGCACCGGTACGGCGGTCCGCACGGTCGCCGCGGACGCGGTCGCGCTCCCCTACCGCGACGCCTCCTTCGACATCGTCTGCTCGGCCTTCGGGGCGCTCCCGTTCGTTGCCGATGCCGGTACGGCGTTCCGCGAGATCGCCCGCGTCCTCCGGCCGTCCGGCACGCTCGTCTTCTCCGTGACCCACCCGTTCCGCTGGACCATGCCCGACGACCCGTCACCGGCCGGGCTGCGGATCACCCACTCCTACTTCGACCGCCGCCCGTACGTCGAGGTCGACAGCTCCGGTACGCCGGTCTACGCCGAGCACCACCGCACCGTCGGCGACTGGATCCGGGAGCTGACCGGCGCGGGCTTCGTCGTCGACGACCTGCTCGAACCGGAGTGGCCGGCCGGCCATGAGCTGATCTGGGGCGGCTGGGGCCCCGAACGCGGCCCGCTGGTCCCCGGTACCGCGATCTGGACGGCGCACAAACCATGAGACAAGCACGCTTCCCAGCCGTCGACGGACTGCGCGTGATCGCCGCGCTCGCGGTCGTGGTCTCGCAGGTCGGCCTGCACACGCACGCACCGCTGGCAGGAGTGGTGTCGCGGCTGGACGTGGGCTGGGCGATCTTCTGCGCGATCTCCGGCTTTCTCTTGTACCGGCCGCACGTGCTGGCGTGGTTCTCGGCCACCGAGCCGCCGCTGACACTGCCCTACCTCCGCAACCGCGCCCTGCGCATCCTCCCCGCGCTACTGATCGCAGTACTGCTCTCTGTCGTGCTCGTCCCGCACCCGTCGACGCTGTACCTACGCTGGGCCGTCCTGACACCACTCCCGTTCTACCTGCTCCTCCCCGGCCTAGGACGCCTGCTGACGGGCTACGAGCGTCCCACCCGGCGCAGTGTGCGCTGGCGGCTGCTCGTCCTGGTCGCACTGACCATCCTCGGCCCGGTCTGGATGGCCGCCGTGATGGCAACCGGCCACCCCAGCGCAGGCCTCTGGCTGCCCGGCTACCTCGGCTGGTTCGCCGTCGGGATGGGCATGGCGCTGTGGCAGGTCTCCCGCGCCACGGGTCGTCTCGGACCGTCAACGCTCGACACGCTCACCAGGGTCCCCGGCACGCTCTGGGGAATCGCCGCGGCACTCCTTCTGATCGCCGCGACGCCTGTCGCAGGCCCCTACAACCACTCCATGCCCACACCGGCACAGGCCCTGGTCAAGAGCCTGCTCTACACAGTGGCCGTCGCCTGCATGCTCTTCCCGGTGCTGACCCCAACGGCCGGCACGGTCCGCGTCCTTGGCGGTCGCCCGGCGCGGCTCGCCGCGAAGCTGTCGTACGGCGCCGTCGTCTATCAATTCGTCGTACTGGGACTCCTGCACGGCCCGTTCGCCGTACAGCTTCCTGTGACGCTGGTGGGCGCCGCACTACTGGCAGCGATCAGCTACCGCCTGGTGGAGCGTCCGATCGCGAAGAAGATCGCAGCGGCGAAGACCGACAGCAGTGTGACCAAGCCGAGCAGCAGCGCCGCCCTGTAGCTGCGGTCCGGCATGAAACGGGCCGTGACGAGCTGCTCCGGCCCTGCCGGCAGCAGCCAGCCCTGTTGCCAGCCGGCGACCCGGATGGGCGTGAGCTTCCGGCCGCTGCCGTCGTACGCCTCCCAGCCGTCGTTGTAGTTCTGCGCCACGGCCAGCACGGACTGCTCGGTCGCGCCCGGTGCCTCGACCGTCAGCTCGGTGGGGTTCGGGTGCCACACTTCCACGCCCTGCACCGGCGTACCCGACCCGGTGCCGAACCCGGCCTTGACCAGCGTGGTCTCGATCGGCACGAGCCCACCGTTCGCCCGGACCTCGATCTGGTGCCGCCCGGACCGCAACGGAACCTCCGGGCTCGTGCCGCACAGCTGGAACGACACCGGCCGGCGCTGGAGCAGCTGCTGCATGCCGGCCGCAACCTGCGTGCGCATCGGTACGCCGTCGACCCGTACCGTCGGCCCGTTCCCGCAGTAGGCCGGGACGCGCCGCTGCGGGTCGACCGCCTTGCGCAGCTCGTCCGCGCCGAGCACCTCCACCTCGTCGACCCCGACCGGGCTGGTCTGCGCGTCCTGCAGCGGTTTCGTCGCGGTGAAGTCGATCTTGATCGACTGCGTGTGCCGCGACGCGAACCGCACATACCCGGCCGCGTCCACGACGGCGTGCACCGGACCGCTGTTGTCGAAGTGCACTGTCACCTCGGCCGGGCGGGATCCGTTCAGGTACGGATCCGACCGGAACCGCAGCCCCTGCACATCCCTTGCCACCGGCAACTTCAAGGTCAGGCTCGGCGAGGGGTCGTCCGCCGCGGCCAGCCACCCGGTCCCGAGCGCACGATCGACGGCGGCCCCGGGCCGCCCTTCCGGTGCGGTCACGGCCCGCGACGACGCGGTCGCGGTGATCGCACCCGGTACGACCAGCAACTGCTCGAGCGTCTCGCCGTCCTTGGCCAGCGCGGTCCCGCGCAGCTGGTACGACGCCGCCTTCGGCAGCTGGATGGTCCGCGACAGGCCGTTCGGCTCGGCGGAGTCCTTCGCCTGATCCGGACTGCACAGCGCCCTCGTCCCCACGTGCAGGCATGCGGACCGCCCGATCTGCGTGTTCCGCAGCACGACCGCACTGGGCTCCACGCCGCTCTGGTCGGCGGTCTCGACCACCGGCAGCCCGTCGACCTTGCCGTCCGCGTCCGCCCGCAGTACGGCCGCCCCGCCACCGCCGAGGGCGGTCACCACGGTCGGTACGTCGTCCGTGCTGCCGCCGAGCGCGAACAACCGCGACTCCGGGATCAGCCGGCCGGGTGAGGTCGCCCCGACGTCGTAGATCTCCACGCCCGGGTACGGCAGGCGGGTCGGCCCGGCAGGACCGAAGTACGCGGCGCGGTTGATGCCCGCGTCGGCCAGACTGTCGTGGATCGCGAGCGCGGGCGTACCGTCCTCCTGGTCATTGCGCACGACGACGTACCGGACGCCGTCCTGGTTCAGCTCCTGCCGCAGCGTGCGGTCACCGACGCCCGAGTCCACCCGGCGCCGCATGTCGTCGGTCAGCGTCGCCAGCGGCCGCTTCACCAGGGCCGCGAGCGGCTCGGTCGAGGTCGACAGGACGAGCACACTGCCCGGAGCGGTCTGGTTGTCCAGCCAGCGCGCCGCCTGTTGCCAGTGCACAGGGATCGCCGCGAACGCCTCAGTCGGCTGCGCGAGGACCACAGGTAGGGCAGCAGCCACCGCAAGGCCGGCCGCGAGTACAGGTACGACACGGCGGTGGATTCCACGCGCCACGGAGAGGTTGGTCAGCAGCCGGAGGTAGTGCGCCGCGGCGAGTGCGAGCGGCAGACCGAAGACGGCCCCCGCTACAGGCAACCACCGCGGCGCGGGCGGCCCGGAGCCGTACTTGAGGAGCATGAGGAGAGGTACGAGCCACCAGATCGAGACCGCGACTACGAAGGCGAGCCAGGCAAGCGTCAGCTTCACCTTGGCGCGCAGCACCAGCCAGATGGCCGGTAGGACGAGTACGGCGACACTGCCTGTCGGGTTGGCGCCGCCGATCAAGGCGAACGCGGCAGCTGACCAACTGGCCCGCCACCATCCGGAGCGGACACGTGGTGTCACAAGCGGCAGCAGCACCCAAGGAGCCATGGCCATCGGCCACACCTCTGTCGGGAGCTCACCGAACGTCCGTGGAATCAGGGCGTACAGCAGGGCGACCGCCAGCCGCGTCCACGGCACGCCGTACTGCAGGACGTTGCACAGCTTCCAGACGCCGAGGAACGCGACGCAGAGGACCAAGGACCACCAAAGGCGTTGCGCGATCCAGTCCGGAACGGAGAGCGCAGCCAGCAGCCAGTGGAACGGTCCCATCGGCAGCAGGTAGCCGTACGTGTCGTTCTGCAGCTGACCGAAGCCGGTGTGCGGATCCCACAGATGCATCGCCCGGGACAGCAGGCCGCCCGGTCCGGCGGTCAGCTCGAGTTTGCCGCCCACGACGATCCGGCCCGGGGCCTGCTGGAAGCAGAGGGCGATCAGCGCGAGGCAGCCGAGGACGAGCCGGGCCCGCCAGACGACCTGGTCCGTACTGCCTGCCTTCAGCCTCCTCACCGGCCGGACATTAACGGATCCGGCGGCTGCGCGGCGGCATCGTTGCCGTACCGTGAGGTCCGGCAAATCTCACATCAGTACCTTCCGGCACTGTTACCGATCCGAGGCAGCACGCATGACTTCTGGCACCACCCCGGCGCCACAACCGCAGACTCCGCGCAAGAGCTTCCTGCGCAGTGCCACGGTCGTCGCCGTCGCGATGGCGATCATGAACGTCGCGGCGTACGGCTTCACGCTGATCGGATCCCGGCGGCTGATGCCCGAACAGTTCGGCGCGATCACCGCGCTGCTCGGGCTGCTGCTGATCGGCAACGTCGCGTCGCTCGGCCTGCAGGCCACCGGCGCGCGGCAGCTCGCCACCCACACCGGGGACGGTGCGGCCACGCTCGCCGACGCGATGCTGCGGGCGGGACGCCGGTCCGCGGCCGGACTGACCGTGCTCTGCCTGGTGCTGACGCCGGTGTTCATGTGGCTGCTGCACGTCGACTCGGTGATCGCGATCCTGTTGCTCGCGCCGACGCTCGGCGGCCTCACCCTGATGGGATCGCAGCTCGGCATCCTCCAGGGCAGCCATCGCTGGACCGAGCTCGCCGCCGTCTACACCGCGGCGGGCCTCGGCCGGCTGATCCTCGGCGGCGGCGCGCTGATCGTCCACCCGTCGCTCGACTGGGCGATGGCCGGTCTCGCGGTCGGTGCCGCCGTACCGGCCGTCCTCGGCCAGTTCTTCCTCCGCAGCTCGAACGGTGCGACGGCCAAGGACGTCAAGGCGGTACTGCGGGAAACCGTGCACGGCACGCACACGCTGCTCGCGTTCTTCGCGCTCGCGAACGCCGACGTGCTGTTCGCCCGCGCCCTGCTCGACGAGAAGGACAGCGGGTACTACGCCGCCGGCCTGATCATCGCGAAGGCCTGCCTGTTCCTTCCGCAGTTCGTGATCGTGCTGGTGTTCCCGTCGCTGGCCAACTCCCCTGGCGACACGGTCCGGCTCCGGCGCGCGATCCTCGCGGTCGCGGGCCTCGGCGCGTGTGCGGTGGTCGGGACGTTGATCCTGCCCGGGATCGTCGTCGAGGTGATCGGCGGCAAGGAGAAGTACGCCCCGCTCGGCCCGTACACCTGGCTGTTCGCCGTCGCCGGTTCCGCGTACGCCGTACTCCAGCTGGTCGTGTACGCCGCGATCGCGCAGCAGGAGAAGCGCGCCGCCCTGGTGATCTGGCTCGGCCTCGTCGTGCTGGCGATCGCGGCCGGCATCGTCCTCGGTACCGACACCGCGACCGGCCTGAACGGCGTGAAGGTGCTGGCCGCGATGACCAGCACCTGCGCGCTCCTGCTGTCCGGTGCACTCGCCACCGGACTGCATCGTCAATCGAGCTGACTCACCAGAGACTCGACTTGGCGAACCGCCGGGCGAACGTGTTCGCCAGCACCAGCAGGACGAGACCGATCACCGATCGGAACAGCCCGATCGCGGTCGCATAGCTGAACTGCGGTACCGCCGAGGCCAGACCGATCTTGTAGACGTAGGTGTCGATCACCTCGGCCACGTCGAGGTTCAGGTTGTTCTGCATCAGCAGCACCTTCTCGAATCCGACCGACAGGATCGAGCCGATGTTCAGGATCAGCAGGATCACCGCCACCGGCACGATCGCCGGCAGGTCGATGTGCCAGATCCGGCGCAGCCGGGACGCGCCGTCCACGATCGCCGCCTCGTGCAGCTCCGGCGGAACGCTGGTCAGCGCGGCCAGGTAGATGATCGCGCTGAAGCCCATCGTCTGCCACGCTCCCGACCAGACGTACAGGTGCCGGAACAGGCCGGAGTCGCCCATGAAGTCGACCGGGCCGAGCCCGAACAGGCCGAGCAACTGGTTCGCGACGCCGGTGTTCGGGTTGGTCAGGACGACCAGCAGGCCGACGACCACGACGGTCGAGATGAAGTGCGGCGCGTACGTGATCAGCTGCGCCGACCGGCTGAACCACTTCCGCCGGACCGTATTCAGGCAGAGCGCGAGGATGATCGGCAACGGGAACGTCGCGAGCAACTCGTACACGTGCAGGAACACGGTGTTCCGGATCAGCCGCCAGAACTGGTACGACTCCACGAACCGCTCGAAGTGCTTCAGCCCGACCCACGGGCTGCCCCAGATCCCGGACACCACGTTGTAGTCCTTGAACGCGATGATCACGCCGTACATCGGCCAGTAGGCGAAGACCGCCAGCCAGATCAGCGGCAGCGCGAGCATCGCGTACAGCTGCCAGTGCCGCCGCATCCGCAGGCCCAGGCCGACCGACGACTTCGCGGTCCGCTCCCGCTGGTGCGCGGCTGCTGTGCGCTCGGCATTCAGCGTCGTCATGCGCTCATCCCTTCAGCGAGCCGATCATGGCTCCCTTGACGAAGTGTTTCTGCACGAACGGGTAGACGAGCAGCGGCGGAATCATCCCGATCACGATCAGCGAGTACTTCAGCTGCTGCTGCAGCTCCTTCAGCTGGATCAGCTTGCTGGTGTCCGGCATCTGCGACGGATCGACCTTCGACTGGATCAGGATCTGCCGCAGGATCACCTGCAGCGGGAACAGCTGCTCGTTGGTGAGGTAGATCAGGGCGTTGAAGAACGAGTTCCACTGGCCGACCGCGTAGAACAGCAGGTTCACCGCGATGATCGGCTTGCTCAGCGGCAGCACGATCCGCCAGAAGAACCCGAAGTCGCTGCAGCCGTCGACCTTGCCGGCCTCCACCAGCTCCTCGGGGATCGTCACCATGAAGTACGTCCGGGTGATGATCACGTTCCAGACCGCCAGCGCGGCCGGCAGGATGATCGCCCACCGGGTGTTCAGCAGTCCGAGCTTGTCGACCACCAGGTACGTCGGGATCAGCCCGCCGCTGAACATCATCGTGAACACGAACGCCGCCATGATCAGGCCCTTGCCCGGCAGGCCCTTCCGGGACAGCGGGTACGCCGCCAGCAGTGTGAGGACCGTCGCCACCACGGCTCCCACGACCGCGTAGTACACCGAGTTGCCGAAGCCGCTGACGATCGACTTGTAGTCGAAGATCGCCTTGTACGCGTCCAGGGTGAAGCCGACCGGCCACAACCAGACCTCGCCCGCGGCGACCTTCTTGGTGTTGCTGACCGACGCGCTGAGGACGTAGACGATCGGGTAGAGGACAGCGAGACAGAACAGGCCCAGCGCCGTGTAGATGCAGGCTGAGACGATCCTGTCCGAGCGGGTGTCCTGGGTAGCAGCGGTGCTCATGAGTTGTACGTCTCGTAGGCGGCCTGCTGCAGGTCGACGTACGGTTTCACGCCGATCTTGGCGACCCGGTCCTTGTAGTCGTTCCACGCGCCGTCGTCGTTCGGGTCGAGCTGACCGGTGATGAACCGCGACATCGACTGCGACACCTCGTTCTTGAGGTTGGTCTTCAGCTCCGCCTCCTGCGCCGCCTGGTCCTGGTCCAGCGTCACCGGCGGGAACTGCATCTCCTGCGGCTGCTTGTACGGGAAGTAGCTGTCCACGGTCTGCTGGTAGAGCGGCTTCTCGAAGGTCAGGTCCTTCGGGTTCACCCGCTCACCGAGCCGGAAGTCCTGCGAGCGGTACATCGCGTTGTCCTGGCTCCAGCTCAGCCCGTTCTGGGTGTTCCAGGTCGCGTCGAAGCCGTAGATCGCCTGCTTGCCGTTGATCCCCAGCTCGCCCTTCTTCGCCCAGGCGAAGTGCGGACCGCCGTAGGCCCGCAGGATCGCTTCGAGCTCCAGTTGCGCGTCGGCCCACTGGACCATCAGCTCCGGCTTCGCGCACTTCTTCGTGATCACCAGCTTGGCCACGTCGACGCCGACGCCGAGGTAGTTCCAGGCGGCGTACCGGACCTGGTTGGGGCCCTCCAGCGGCGGGATCGCCTGGTACTTGCGCCACCGGGCGTCCGGATCCTTCTGGTCGATGTCGACGAACCCGCCCCAGTAGTACGACCGGGCGCCGCCGATGATCGGCTTGCCCGGCGCGTTCCCGTACCGCTCCATCTGGTCCTGGTCGGCGGTGAACACGTCCTTGTTGATCAGGCCCTCGCCGTACAGGCCGTGCAGGTACTTGAGGCCCTCGCGCCACTCGTCCTTGTCGAACGTGACGTCGACCTTGCCGTCGTTGACGACCAGCCACGGCTCGCCCGGGTTGTAGAGGAACGCGTTCATGAAGTACGTGTCCAGCGCCGCGTCCTTGTAGCCGGCGAACGGGATCGTCTTGCCGTTGCCGCCGAGGTCGGCCTTCTTGAACGCGCGCAGCACCTCGCGGAACTCGTCGGTGGTCTTCGGGATCTCCAGGCCGACCTGCTGCAGCCAGTCCGTGTTCAGGAACGTCCGGCCGTTGCTGGCCCGGCAGTGGTAGCAGTCGTTGATGCTCGGGAACGTGTAGATCTTCTTGTCCGGCGCCTGTACGAGCTTCCGGGTCTCCGGGTAGTCCTTCATCGCCTGCTGCAAGTTCAGGGCGTACGCGTCGATGTACTGGCCGACATCGGTGAACAGCCCCTGCTGGCCGTACAGAAACAGCTGCGAGCGGCTGAAGCCGACGCCCATGAACGCGTCCGGGATGTCGCCGGCCGCGATCATCGCGTTCACCTTGGTCATCAGGTCGTCTGGCGTCCCGCCGACCTGGTTCCACTCGATGTGCACGTTCGTCTTCTGTTCGAGCCACTTGGTGAACGCGTTGGTCTTCCAGTCCCCGATCGTCACGTCCTGCGGTACGACGATCTTGAACGTCACCTTCTCGCTGGTCAGCGGCTTCAGCTCGCGGGCGACCGGGCCGACGTACCCCTCCGGGTACTGCACCGTGGCCAGCTTCGGCCCGAGCGAGACGCTGGGCGCCACGCCACCGGTTCCGCTGCCGGCTCCGCCGCTCGCGCTGCCGGCGCTGCTCGAGCCACTGCAGGCACTGAGCAGACCGGCGCCGGCGGTCGCCGCGGTCAGCCCGAGCGCCCCGGAGATGAGGGATCGGCGACTGATGCCAGGGCGTGCGTGATCGTTCGGCATGGTTCCTCCTAGGCGGCTGGGTCGGAACGGAGACGAAATATCCGATAGCAATATCCAATAGGATCTCGGATCTTGCCCGGGAGAATGACATAGAACGACAGCGGACGGAAGAGGTCGCTGAACACTGACCGGGATCAGTCGGTCACTGTCGGTATCTTGCAGGCAAGCGGTTGCCGGCTAACGTTTCATACACGGTTTCTTGCGCCGGAAACGCGCGCCCGGAGCCCGGTGGAGGTTCCGCGGAGTCTCGGTAGGGTCGGGGTATGCCGACACCGAAGTTCATCCTGGACCTGCGCGCGAAGATCGGTCACGACCTGCTCTGGCTGACCGGCCTGACCGGGGTCGTGCTGAACGACCGGGACGAGGTGCTCCTGGTCCAGCGCGCCGACAACGGCCGCTGGAGCCTGATCGGCGGCATCCTCGAGCCCGGCGAGCAACCGGCCGTCGCCGTGGTCCGCGAGATCCAGGAGGAAACCGCGGTGGTCGCCGAGGTCGACCGGCTGCTCAGCGTCGAGACCACGCCCCCGGCCGCCTACCCGAACGGCGACCGGGTCCAGTTCCTCGACCTCTGCTTCAGCTGCCACGCGCTCGGCGGCGAGGCCCGCGTCAACGACGACGAGTCGACCGACGTCCGCTGGTGGGCGCTCGCCGCCCTGCCCGACGAGCTGTCCGCCCGCGAACGCACCTGCATCCAGCGGGCCCTCTCCCCCGCCGACCAGCCGAGCTACATCACGTCCTAGTGGGCAGCCTCGTGCCAGGTGCGGCCGATGCCGACTGACACGTCGAGCGGGACGGCCATGTCGACGGCGTGGCCCATGTCGTGGCGAACGAGCTGCTCCAGCGCCTCGCGCTCGCCGGGGGCGATCTCGAAGACCAGTTCGTCGTGGACCTGCAGCAGCATCCGGGACTTCAGGCCGGACTCGCGCAGCGACGCGTCGACCTTCAGCATCGCCATCTTGATCACGTCGGCGGCCGAGCCCTGGATCGGGGCGTTCAGGGCCATCCGCTCGGCCATCTCGCGACGCTGACGGTTGTCGCTGGTCAGGTCGGGCAGGTACCGCCGGCGGCCGAGGATGGTCTCGGTGTACCCGGTCTTGCCGGCGTCGATCACGATCGAGCGCAGGTAGTCCCGGACGCCGCCGAAGCCCTCGAAGTACTCGTCCATCAGGCCCTTGGCCTCGTCGACGCCGATCTTCAACTGCTGGCTCAGCCCGTACGCCGAGAGGCCGTACGCGAGGCCGTAGTTCATCGCCTTGATCTTCGCGCGCTGCTCCTGGGTGACGTCTCCCGGCTCGACCGAGAACACCCGGGACGCGGTCACCGAGTGGAAGTCCATCCCGGAGTTGAACGCATCGATCAGGCCCTGGTCCTTGGACACGTGCGCCATGATCCGCATCTCGATCTGGCTGTAGTCCGCCGACATCAGCGACTCGTTGCCCTCGCCGACCACGAACGCCTGCCGGATCCGGCGGCCCTCCTCGGTCCGGATCGGGATGTTCTGCAGGTTCGGCTCGGTGGAGCTGAGCCGGCCGGTGGCCGCGATGGTCTGGTTGAACGTGGTGTGGATCCGGCCGTCGCGCGGGCTGATCGTCTTCAGCAGGCCCTCGACGGTCTGCCGCAGCCGGGTCGCGTCCCGGTGCGCCAGCAGGTACGCCAGGAACGGGTGCTCGGTCTTCTCGAACAACGCCTGCAGCGAGTCCGCGTCGGTGGTGTACCCGGTCTTGGTGCGCTTGGTCTTCGGCATCTGCAGCTCGTCGAACAGCACCACCTGCAGCTGCTTCGGCGAGCCGAGGTTGATCTCCTTGCCGATCACCTCGTACGCCGCCGTGGCCGCCTCCCGGACGCCGGTCGCGAACCGGTCCTCGAGCTGCTCCAGATACGGCCGGTCGACCGCGATCCCGTCCCGCTCCATCGCCGCGATCACGTGGATCAGCGGCAGCTCGACGTCCGCGAGCAGCGCCGTACCGGCCTGCTTCTCGAGCTCGGCGTCCAGGGTGTCGGCGAGATCCGCGATCGCGCGGGCGCGCAGCATCGTGTGGTCCGCCGCCGGGCCGCCCTCGACGTCGTCGAAGCTGAGCTGCCCGTTCTCGGCCTCCTCGGTGCGCAGCTCGCGCTTGAGATACCGCACGGTGAGGTCGGCGAGGTCGTAGGCCCGCTGGTCCGGGCGGACCAGGTACGCGCTGAGCTGGGTGTCGGAGCTCAGCCCGCCGAGCGTCCAGCCACGCTCGAGGAACCCGAGCAGCGGGCCCTTGACGTCGTGCAGCGCCTTCGGAACGGCCGCGTCGGCGAGCCAGACCTTCCAGGCCTCCTCGTCGTCCGGGGTCACCGCGTCGGGATCGAACCAGGCCGCGGCACCCGACGTGTTCGCGAGCGCGAGCCCGGTGATCTTGCCGGTACCGCCCCCCCAGCTGCCCTGCACCGCGATCCCGACCCGCTCGCCGCCGCTGACGTGCTCCTTCAGCCAGGCCGCCAGCTCGCCCGGCTTCAGCTGCACGCCGTCCAGGTCGAAGCCGTGGTCGACGGTCGCGTCGACCTCCTCGTGCTCGGCGACCAGCCGCTCGCGCAGCACCCGGAACTCCAGGCTGTCGAACAGCGTGTGCACCTTGTCCCGGTCCCAGGCGACCCGGACCAGGTCGTCGACCGACACGTCCAGGGTGAGGTCGCGGACCAGCTCGTTGATCTGCCGGTTCCGGATCACGTCGGCAAGGTGCTCGCGCAGCGACTCACCGGCCTTGCCCTTGATCTCGTTCACCCGGTCGACCACGTCGTTCAGCGAACCGAACTGGTTCAGCCACTTCGCGGCGGTCTTCGGGCCGACGCCCGGGACACCGGGCAGGTTGTCGCTCTGCTCCCCCACCAGCGCGGCCAGATCCGGATACAGCCGGGGGCCGACGCCGTACTTCTCCTCGATCGCGGCCGGGTCCATCCGGGCGATCTCGGAGACGCCGCGCTTGGGGTAGAGCACGGTGATGTTCTCGTTGACGAGCTGGAACGAGTCCCGGTCACCGCTGCTGATCAGCACCTCGAAACCCTGCTCGTCGGCCTGGGTCGCGAGCGTCGCGATGATGTCGTCGGCCTCCCAGCCGTCGATCTCCGTGGTCGGGATCCGGAGTGCCTCCAGCACCTCCTTGACCAGCGAGATCTGCCCGCTGAACTCGTCCGGCGACTTCGAGCGGCCGGCCTTGTACTCCGCGTACTGCTCGGCGCGGAAGGTCTTGCGGGAGACGTCGAACGCGACGCAGACATGGGTGGGCTGCTCGTCGCGCAGCATGTTGATCAGCATCGAGGTGAACCCGTACACCGCGTTGGTGTGCTGGCCGGTGGTGGTGGAGAAGTTCTCCACCGGGAGCGCGTAGAACGCCCGGTACGCCAGCGAGTGCCCGTCCAGCAGCAGGATCCGCGGTCGCCCGGAGCCGGAGCCGGCCGTGGTGTCCTTGGTCAACGTCGAAGTCTGAGATTCTGCAGCCACAACCCGACTCTAGTGGGTCCCACGGACAGTTCTGACACACTGCTGCAGTGACTGACAGGACAGATGGATCGAACCTCGGACCGGGCATGAGCATGGAGGGCACCCTCCTGCAGACCATGGGCATCGTCGTCACCGAGGCGACAGCGGACCGGGTGGTCGCGACCATGCCGGTGAAGGGCAACACCCAGCCGTACGGCCTGCTGCACGGCGGCGCGTCCTGCGTACTGGCCGAGAGCCTCGGCTCGATCGGCTCCGCGCTGCACGCGGCGACGTACGGGAAGGTCGCGGTCGGTGTCGACATCAACGCCACCCACCACCGCGCGGTCCGCGACGGCCTGGTGACCGGCGTCGCGACCCCGATCTACCTCGGCCGGACGACCACGTCGTACGAGGTGGTCATCACCGACGACCGGGACAAACGCGTCTGCACCGCGCGGATCACTTGCCAGCTGATTCAGGCTCCGCCCGGGAGCTGACGGCGCGCCGGGCGAACGCGGAGCGGCGTGAGGAGAGCAGGGCGAGCAGGTTCGGGGCGTGTTCGGCGGCGAGCCGGCGGCGGACGGTCAGCGTGTTCGCGAACCGCAGTACGCCGGCCTGACCGAGGCCGAGCCGGGCCAGGAACCGGTTGGCCTCGCGGGCGATCGCGGGCGCGACCACGGCCAGGTGGGCACAGCTCTCGTGCTCGGCCCAGGCCACCGCCTCGGCGACCAGCGCCTTGCCGAGACCGTGCCGGCGGGCGGTGTCGCTGACGTGCAGGTACTCGACGGTGACGGTGGTGTCGTCGTGCAGCGGGCTGACCGCGGTCCGGCGCAGGTACGCCATCCCGTGCACGTCGCCGTCCAGCTCGACCACCAGCAACCGGCCCAGCGGGTCGTCGAGGTGTTTGCTGACGGCAACCTCCGCGGCGGCGACCGACGGCGGCGCGGGCAGCCGCGAGGGCAACCCGGCGGCGGTGCTGAGCTCACGCCACAACGCGACCAGGGCGCCCGCGTCCCGCGGCTGGGCGTCCCTCACCTCGATGGCTGCCACCACAGCGACCTCCCGGTCCGGTCCACCCCCGAGGTGAACAGACGGGCCGATACGCTCGTCCGAGCGCAACAGTAGGCCCTCGGGGGGCACCAGCAAAGTCGAGTGGGAGACCAGTTTGTTCATCGGGATCGGGACGGCCGTGAACGTCGCGACCGTACTCGTCGGATCGGTACTCGGCGTGCTCGTCGGCCACCGGCTCAGTCACCGCACCAGGGACCTGGTCACCGATGCGATCGGCCTGGTCACGCTGCTGATCGCGATCTCGTCGGCACTCACCGTCGGCGACAAGGCACTCAGCGACGCGGTCGGTTCCAGCGCCCCGGTGCTGATCGTGCTGGGCGCCATGCTGATCGGGGGGATCATCGGCTCGCTGCTGCGGATCGAGCAGCGGCTGGAGGGTTTCGGCGCCTGGATGCAGCACCGGTTCGACCGCGGCGAGGGCGAGGGCAAGTTCGTCGAGGGCTTCGTATCGGCGTCGATGGTGTTCTGCGTCGGACCGTTGACGTTCCTCGGCGCGCTCTCCGACGGCCTCGGCCGCGGCGCCGACCAGCTGTTCCTGAAGGCGGTCCTCGACGGCTTCACCAGCATCGCCTTCGCCGCCTCGTTCGGCTGGGGCGTCGCCGCGTCCGCGCTCGTCGTCCTCGTGGTGCAAGGCTCGATGACAGCTGTAGGCGCACTGCTGGGCGACGTACTACCTGAAGCCCATGTCACCGCACTCGGCGCCACCGGCGGCGTCATGCTCATCGGCGTCGCGCTGAGACTCCTGAAACTCAAGCAGGTCGCCGTAGCCGACCTGCTCCCCGCGTTGATCGTCGCGCCGCTGCTGGTCCAGTTGCTGATTGCCATCCGCAACTGAACCAGCAGCGCCCGCGTCAGTCCTCGCCGAGATAGGCCTTCCGGACCGAGTCGTTCACCAGCAGGTCGCGACCGGTACCGGACAGCACGATCTTTCCGACCTCGAGCACGTACCCGTAGTCGGCCCGCTTCAGCGCCGCCTGCGCGTTCTGCTCGACCAGCAGGATCGTCGTACCCTGCTTCTGCAACTCGGTGACCGTCGACATGATCCGCTTCATCATGATCGGCGACAGCCCCATCGACGGCTCGTCCAGCATCAGCAGCTTCGGCCGGCTCATCATCGCCCGGCCCATCGCCAGCATCTGCTGCTCACCACCGGAGAACGTACCGGCCGGCTGCTTGCGCCGCTCGCCGAGGATCGGGAACAGGTCGTACGCCGACTCCAGGTCGGTGCGCACCCCCGCCGGATCCTTGCGCGAGAACGCGCCCAGCATCAGGTTCTCCTCGACCGACAGCCGCGGGAAGATCCGCCGCCCCTCGGGCGAGTGCGCCAGGCCGCGGGTGACGATGTCGTGCGCCGCCACCTGGTCGATCCGCTCGCCCTGGAACCAGATCTCCCCCGACGTCGGCCGGAGCAGCCCGGAGATCGTCTTCAGCGTGGTGGTCTTGCCGGCGCCGTTGGTGCCGATCAGCGACACCACCTGCCCCTGCTCCACGCTGAAGCTGATCTTCTTCACCGCGACGATCTTGCCGTAGGCAACTTCCAGGTCCTTGACCTCGAGCATCGCGCTCATGACCTGTCCTCCTCGTCGGCGACCGTGGTGTCCTGGACGTGCGCTTCCCGCGCGTCGACCTCGTCCTCGTCGTCCTCGCCGGTGCCGATGTAGGCCTCGATCACCCGCGGGTCCGACTGCACCTCGGCCGGCGTGCCCTCGATCAGGGCCTGGCCCTGGACCAGGCAGAGCACCCGGTCGCAGAGGTTGAAGATGAACCGCATGTCGTGCTCGATCACCACCACCGACAGGCCCGAGTCCCGGATCTTGAAGATCAGGTCACTGGCCTGCCGGGTCTCCTGCGGGTTCATACCGGCCGTCGGCTCGTCCAGCAGGATGAGCTTCGGGTCGGTGGCCAGCGCGCGGGCGATCTCGAGCCGGCGCTGGTCGCCGTACGGCATGTTCCGGGCCAGGTGCTCGGCGGACTTGCCCAGACCGACGAAGTCGAGCAGCTCCTGCGCCCGGGCCCGGGTCGCCGCCTCCTCCCGGCGGAACTTCGGACCCCGGACGATCGAGGTGAACGCGCCCGCGCTGGTCCGGCAGTAGCGGCCGACCATCACGTTCTCGAGCGCGGTCATGTTCGCGAACAAGCGGATGTTCTGGAACGTCCGGGCCATCCCGGCTCGCACCACCGCGCGCGGCTTGGGCGGCAACGGCGTCAGCGACGTGAGCGGTTGTACCTCCACCGCGTCGGATCCGTCCGTCGACACCGTGGTCCGCTTCGGCGCCCGCGGGGCCTTCCGCGGTACGCCGGCGAACCGGACCTGCCCGCTGGTCGGCTTGTAGAGGCCGGTGAGGCAGTTGAAGAACGTGGTCTTGCCGGCACCGTTCGGGCCGATCAGACCGACGATCTCGCCCTGCCGGACGCTCAGGTTCACGTCGTTGACAGCCAGCAGACCACCGAACCGCATGGTCACGCCGGTCGCCTCCAGCACCGTCTCGCCGGTCAGCGCGGGCCGGGCCGTTTCCTCGACGGTGGTCATCTCGCCTCCTCGACGGCCAGGCGTTCGGATTCGACTTCGACGGCCAACGCCTCGTCCTCCTCGTGGAACTCGAGCTGCCGTCGCCTGCTCGCGACCAGACCCTCCGGCCGGAACCGCATCATCAGCACCAGCAGCAGACCGAACATGAGCAACCGGTACTCCGAGAAGAACCGCAGCTTCTCCGGCAGCAGTTTCAGGATCGTCGCCCCCAGCAGCACACCGGCGATGGTGCCCATACCGCCGAGCACGATCGCGGCCAGCAGGAACGCCGACTCGATGAACTGGTACTGGTCCGGGCTGACCGCGGCGTCCTGGTGGGCCTTGATGGTGCCGGCCAGACCGGCGAGGAACGCGCCGATCGCGAACGCCAGCAGCTTCAGCCCGAAGACGTTCACGCCCATCGCCTCGGCGGCCTTCTCGTCCTCGCGGATCGCGACCCAGCCGCGGCCGATCCGGCTGTTGTTCAGCCGGGCGAAGACCAGGATCACGAACCCGATCAGGACCAGCAGGACGAAGTAGTAGTTCGAGAACCGCCCGAGTTCGATACCGGCGACCGTGTGCTGGCTGCCGAAGTCGAATCCGAAGGGTTTCCAGTCCGGAATACCGGGCACACCGTTCGGGCCGTTGGTCAGGTTCGGACCGTTGTTGCCGTCCAGGTTGCCCATCGTGAACCGGAAGATCTCACCGAAGCCCAGCGTCACGATCGCCAGGTAGTCGCCGGAGACCCGCAGTGTCGGCGTACCGATGATCAGGCCGAGAATCGCCGACACACAGGCGCCGATCAGCACCACGATCAGGAAGTTCGGCTTCCAGCCGATGGTTGCGAACGCCGACGTCGACAGTACCGCTGCCGTGTAGGAGCCGGCCCCGAGGAACGCGATGTACCCGAGGTCCAGCAGTCCGGCCAGACCGACAACGATGTTCAGGCCCATCGCGGTGGCGCCGAAGATCAGCACCTGGTTCGCGATCGACATGTTCGCGTCCGACCCGTTCTGCGTGAACGGGAACAGGAACGCCACCACGAACGCGGCAAGCGTCAGCACATTGCGGTGCCGCTGCCCGACATGACCGACGTAGCTCATCGCGCCGGTCCGGAACAACGCCGTCGCGACCACGGCGATGAACACCAGGCAGAGGATGAACGACCAGGCATCCTGCAGGCCGAGCGCGTACGCCGCGGCGTACAGGATCGAACCCATCAGGACCGCGATGATCAGGATCTCGGCCCAGCCCGGCAGCCTCGCCTCGCTCATGTCCCGCAGTTGCCGCAGCGGCAGCATCCACGCCGACACCGCGATCAGCAGCGCGCCGACCAGCGACACGTAGCCACCCGGGTTCACGTTGATGAAACCGGCCGATTCGGTCCCGATCGCGATCACGATCAGCACCATGTAGAGCGCCAGACCGGTGCCGAGCATCCGCAGCCCGACGGTCGCGTCGAGCCACGCACCCAGCTTGGTCAGCGGGCCCTTCTCGGCGAGCAACAGCACCAGGGACAGCACCGCACCGACGATCGCGAGGATCTGCAGGCCGCCCGGGTAGAAGTTGATCGACAGGTCGTTCAGGATCTGGCCGTCGTAGCTCCAGGACAGGAACGACCCGATGACGAGCAGCGCCACGCCGGCGATACCCAACGGCCACGCGATCGGCTTGCCCGGCTTCGCCACCGGAGTCCCGACTGTGTTGTCTGCAGGCGTTTTGACGTCGGTCATGCCCGGTCCACCACCCTCGCGCCGAGCAGGCCCTGCGGCCTGAAGACCAGAACCAGAATCAGGATCACGAACGCCCAGACGTCCTTCCAGGTGCTACCACCGAACTGGCCCGGGATGTACTGCGTGGCCATCGCCTCCACCACGCCGAGGACCAGACCACCGACGACCGCCCCGTAGACGTTCCCGATACCACCCAGGACCGCGGCGGTGAACGCCTTCAGACCGGCCAGGAAGCCCATCCGGAAGTCGATGTTGTTGTTCTGCAGGCCCTGCGAGACACCCGCGATCGCCGCGAGCACCGCGCCGAGCGCGAACGCGACCACGATGATCCGGTCGACGTTGATACCCATCAGCCGCGCGGTGTCCGGGTCCTGCGACACCGCCTGCATACCGCGGCCGAGCCGGGTCCGGTTGATGAAGAACCACAGCAGTACGGCGCAGACCGCGAGCGCCGCGACCGTGAAGATCGCGGACCGCTGGATGGTCACGCCACCGACCTGCAGCGCCTTGCCGGTCACCACGTCCAACTGCGGGAACGGGATGCGGGCCTTCGCGCTCGGCCACTCGACCTTGTTGATCAGCAGCTTGAACAGGACCCAGCCGATCTCCGCGGTGACCGCGGCGGTGACCGCACTGACGGCCACGGCGCGGACGCCGACCTGAACCCCGGCGCGCGACTTCGCGGCCTCGCCCACAGTCATGCCGACCCCCGTACCGACGATCGCGCCGCCGACGATCGCCGCCACGATGTACACCGCGGAGAGATCGGAGTTGATCAGCAGGACGACGATCCACAACGCCACCGCGCCGGCACCACCGCCGAGCAGCGGTGCCCGGTCGTACCACTTGGTGACCGGGTGGTTCAGGTTCACGCCGGTCTGGCGGCTGCCGACCAGGTAGCCGGCCGCGATCGCGAGCCCGGCGAACACCACCACGGTCCAGCCCGGACGTTCGTAGAACAGCCGGACGAACTCCTGCAGGAACACGGAGATACCGATCGCCGTGATCAGCGGTGCGAGTCGTGGCGCGTTCCGCAGGGGACGGTACGCGACACGCTCCATCAGCACCGCGGTACTGACCGACGCGAGCATCGCGCCGATGATCATCACCGGCAGGATCCAGACGCTGGTCTCACCGTTGAAGAACAACAGGTACGTCGTCAGCGCGCCGAACGCGCCGATCATGAACACCTCGCCGTGGGCGAAGTTGATGAGCTGCACGATGCCGTACACGACCGTGTATCCGACCGCGATCAGGGCGTACAGCGAGCCCAAGGTCAACCCGTTGACGAGTTGCTGGAAGAACTGGTCCACGTCGACCTCCCATCTGCCTCGGTTGTGACATGCCAGGGGGGTGGGAGGATCACTCCCACCCCCGAGACATGAGGTCGACCCTGCTTACTTTTCCTCGAACGCCTTGGTCTCGACGGTGGTCCACTTGCCACCGGCAACCTTGTAGACGGTGAGCACCTTGGAGGTGGTGTCGCCGTACTGGTCGAAGGCCACCTTCCCGGTCACGCCGTCGAAGGAGACCTTGCTCATGGCATCGACCGTCGCCTGCCGTGCGGACTCGACGTCCTTGGCGTCCTTCAGCGAGGTCTTCAGCGCGTCGATGATCGCGTTCGCCGCGTCGTAGGAGTAACCGCCGTACGCCGCGTAGGGCTCCTTGAAACCGGCCGCGTTGTAGTCCGCGACGAACTTCTTCGCCGACTCCAGGGCCTCCACCGGGGCACCGACGGAGGTGGCGAGGTCACCGTCGCTGGTCTTACCGGCGAGGGTGATGTACTTCGGGTCGTAGATACCGTCGCCGCCCATCAGCGGGATGTTCAGGCCGGCGGCCTTCGCCTGCTGCGACAGCGGACCCGCCTGCGGGTACTCACCGCCGTAGTAGATCGCCTGCGGGTTCGACGGCTTGATGGCCGTCAGCGCGGCGTTGTAGTTCGAGTCGTCGGGGTTGATCGTCTGGGCCGCGACGATGGTGCCGCCGAGCTTCTTGAACTCGTCGGTGAAGGTGCCGACCAGACCCTGCCCGTAGGCCTTCTTGTCGTGGATCGTGGCGACCTTGGTGATCTTCGCGGTCTCGTACAGGTACCGGGCCGCGAACGGGCCCTGGACCGCGTCCGTGGTGCAGGTACGGAAGTACGTCGGGTACGGCCGCTTCGGGTCGGTCTGCCAGTTCGCGCCCTGGGTCAGGCCGGGGCCGGTGTTGGCGGGCGAGACCTGGACGATCTTCGCCGCCGCGAGGACCGGCTGGACCTGCTGGCTGACGCTGGTGTTCAGCGTGCCGACAACGCCGATCACGTCCTTGTCGCTGGACAGCGCGGTCGCCGCGTTCTTACCGGGGTCCGGCTTCGCCTCGTCGTCCTTCGGCACGACCTCGAGCTTCCAGCCCGGGATCGCGTTGGAGTCGTTGGCCTGCTTGACGGCCAGCTCGACGGAGTGCTGGATACCCAGACCCAGGGCCGACAAGTCTCCGGACAGCGGCGCGATCACGCCGATCTTCGCGGTCTTGGTCGAGCCTCCGGAGCTCCCCCCAGAGTCGTTGCCACTGCGTGAGCCGCAGGCAGTCAGGGCCAACGACGCAACGATCAGCGACGCGCCGACCCGTACTACGGAACGCTGGTGCACTGTTCCTCCAATGTCTGGATAGTCCCAGCGAAATGCGGGACTCTCGCGCATTTGCCGCGAGCACCCGCAGGTTAGACCCGGCGATGCCCCCAAGCGAACAGCGCACCGGCTGTGTTGTGAGGTCGTTACCCCGGTAAGTATCGTCCGATCACCTGGATGCTGACCCCTCAACTGTGTCAGTAACGTACTGTCAGCTCACGGTCTGTCTGCGTGAGATTTGCTGCCTGTCAACCGTGGTGACTGTCACGATTCGTCACGAAGCCGCCAGTACATTCAGCACACCGTCACGACACGCCGGTACGACCTGCGAAGACCGCCGATCGGAGGCAGGGCCGCGCGCCCGGTCAGGCGTCGCCGGCCTCGTTCACGACCAGTTCGGCCACCTGGCGCATCGACACACGCTTGTCCATCGCGGTCTTCTGGATCCACCGGAACGAGTCCGGCTCGGACAGCCCGAACTTCGTCTGCAGGATCGACTTCGCCCGGTCCACCAGCTTGCGGGTCTCCAACCGCTCGGCCAGGTCCGCGACCTCCCGCTCCAGCTCGGCGAGCTCGACGTACCGGGACGCGGCGATCTCGATCGCCGGCAGCAGGTCGGCCTTGGAGAACGGCTTCACCAGGTAGGCCATCGCCCCCGCGTCCCGGGCCCGCTCGACCAGCTCGCGCTGCGAGAACGCCGTCAGCATCAGCACCGGCGCGATCCGCTCCCCCGCGATCTTCTCCGCCGCACTCAGCCCGTCCAGCTTCGGCATCTTCACGTCGAGAATCACCAGATCCGGCCGCTGCTCGATCGCCAGCCGGATAGCCTCCTCGCCGTCCCCCGCCTGCCCGACGACGTCATACCCCTCTTCCGCGAGCATCTCAGCCAGATCCATCCGAATCAGAGCCTCGTCCTCAGCGATCACCACACGCTTAGCAGTCACACCCGACACCTTATCGACCCACCCTCACGACTTCGGCCCCACAAACCCATCCAACGCCGCCACCCCCTCCTTCCGACTCACGGCGATCGCATTCAACCGAGGCTGCCGCCAAGCAATCCCCAACTGATCCAGCGTGTCCGTCAGTATCTTCCGAATGTCCACAGACTCGTTCGAGAACATGTAGCGCACGTAGTAGTACCGCTTCCCATCAGCCTTGCTCGCCCAGTTCACGAACCGGCACCCGTCGGAGTGGAACAACCCCCGCAACAGCTGTTCGGGGTACTTGGCAACAATCTCCCGCTGCCAGTCGGTCAGCTCGATCTTCCGCAGATGCTTCATCCCCGGCCCGTGCTGTGGAAACAGACAGGGCCAGTGCTTCCACCGTGCCTCTGTCCGGATCGTGCCCGGCCCCTTCCGAGGGCATGGGCTCGCCGTCGGCTTCACCAACTTGATGGTCTCGAAGATCTCGCGGTTGAGATCGGGGTACTTCTGGTCGTTGACGATCTGCAACGTGAACACACCCCGCCGCGCCTTCGCGATGGAACCATCGCCCAGGTACCACCCGAGGAGCAACGCGTACGCCGCCTCGTCCAACTCGGCCCCGTCACATCGCGGACACGGCGTCCCTTGGAACGCGGTCCCTCGCGGCAACCCGCGCCGCTGATACAACCGCCGCCACCGCCGAATCGTCTTGACGGCAACCCCATGGATCTCGGCGTTCGTCTTGTCAGCAACGCCGTTGTCCGACATCCGCAACGCGGAGTCGACTGTCTCCTGCGGTCTGATGTGCCCCATGCCTCATGCTCGGACAGGCCACCGACAGTTTCTGGCCGCGCCGGATTTACGTCGCATCGTCTGTGTGCGCTAGGCTTCTCGAAAAGCCAGCCCTGGTACCCCAATTTGGCAGAGGGAGCGGATTCAAAACCCGCACAGTGTGGGTTCGAGTCCCACCCAGGGCACAGAAAACTGTCGGCGGCGCTCGCGAAACTCGCTGTATGTACGACGAGCGGACGCGGGCGGTCGCACTCGCGGCGATCGGTTCCGGCGAGAGTCTGAACTCGATCAGCAAGCGGCTCGGGATCAGCCGGGCGGCGCTTCGTGAGTGGCGGGACAACGGGGATCGTCGCGTGCGCCCGAGCGAATGTCCGCGGTGTGGAACCGGGTCGCTCGACGCGTCGTCGTATGCGCAGCTGCTCGGGCTGTATCTCGGGGACGGTTGTCTGTCGCGGCATCGGCGCGACGTCTACGCGCTGCGGATCGCGTGTGACGACAGCTATCCGCGGCTGATCGACGAGGCGGCCGACGCCGTACGGGCGGTTCATCCGAGCCGCCCGGTGCATCGTGTCCAGGCGGTCGGCTACACGGCAGTCGTCTCGTACTGGAAACACTGGCCGTGTCTGTTCCCGCAGCACGGTCCGGGGCCGAAGCACCGTCGTACGATCACCCTCGCCGACTGGCAACAGACGATCGTTGCCGACCACCCCGAACCGTTCCTCCGCGGCCTCTTCAACTCCGACGGCTGCCGCGTCGCCAACTGGACCACAAGAACCGTCGCAGGCGAACCGAAGCGCTACGAATACCCGCGCTACATGTTCTCCAACGAGTCCCAAGACATCATGCACCTCTGCCGACGGACCCTGGACCTGCTCAACATCCCCTGGCGAATGCCCCGCCCCAACGCCCTCTCCGTAGCACGCCGAGAAGCCGTCGAACGCATGGACGCCTTCATCGGCCCGAAGGACTAGCCCGTTACCGGGCCACGCGACCCCACCCAAGCCAGCCCTCCGAAGCCTCTGCGCCGCTCTCCCCCACCAACCCGCGCCCGGTCACCCAAGCCAGCCACTTCTCTCAAGCTGTCTTTTGCTTTGGATGTGGGTGAGGCGGGCGGTTGTTAGGGGTTGGGGCTGCGGTAGGCGGGGGCTGTGCCGTCTATGGCGTCGCCCATGCGGTGGACTCGGAGGGCGTTGGTGGAGCCGGGGATGCTGGGTGGGGAGCCGGCGACGATGACTACCAGGTCGCCCTTTTCCACGATGCCCAGTTCCAGCAGGCGCTGGTCCACCTGGCGGACCATTTCGTCGGTGTGCTCGACCGTCGGGACGATGTGGGTGGTGATGCCCCACACGACGCTCAGCCAGGAGCTGACCGACGGCACCGGGGTGAACGCCAGCAGCGGGACCTCGGTGCGGTAGCGGGCCAGGCGGAGTGCGGTGTCACCGGACTGGGTGAACGCGATCAGGTACTTCGCGTCCAGCCGCTCGGCCACGTCGGCGGCCGCGCGGGCGATCACACCGCCCTTGGTCTTCGGCTCCCACTCGATCTCCTGGACCCGGCTGAGGCCGTGCTCCTCGGTGGACTCCACGATCCGGGCCATCGTCTTGACGGTCTCGATCGGGAACCGCCCGACGCTGGTCTCACCGGACAGCATCACCGCGTCGGCGCCGTCGAGGACGGCGTTCGCGACGTCGGAGGCCTCGGCCCGGGTCGGCCGCGGTGCGGAGATCATCGACTCCAGCATCTGGGTGGCGACGATCACCGGCTTCGCGTTCAGCCGGGCCTGGTCGATGATCAGCTTCTGGACCAGCGGGACCTCCTCGAGCGGGAGCTCCACACCGAGGTCACCACGGGCCACCATGAACCCGTCGAACGCCTCGATGATCTCGTCCAGGTTGGCGACCGCCTGCGGCTTCTCGATCTTCGCGACGACCGGGAGCCGCAGCCCCTCCTCGTCCATGATCTTGTGCACGAGCTGGATGTCCGCGGCGTCCCGGACGAACGACAGCGCGATCATGTCGGCCGGCAGGTGCAGCGCCCAGCGAAGGTCCTCGGCGTCCTTCTCCGACAGCGCCGGCACGCTCACGGACACGCCCGGCAGGTTGATGCCCTTGTGGTTCGACACCGGCCCGCCGACGGTGACCCGGCAGACCACGTCGGTCTCGGTGACCTCTTCGGCGACCAGCGCGATCCGGCCGTCGTCGATCAGCAGCTGGTCACCGGGGTTCACGTCGCCGGGCAGACCGTCGTACGTCGTTCCGCAGATGGTCTGGTCGCCGGGCACCTCCCGGGTGGTGATGGTGAAGCGCTCGCCGTAGGTCAGCGTCGCCTTCCCCTCGGCGAACTCCGCGAGCCGGATCTTCGGGCCCTGGAGGTCGACGAGGATGCCGACGTTGCTCCCGGCCTCCGCAGCGGCGGTACGGATCCGCTGGTAGATGCGCTCATGCTCGGCGTGGGCGCCGTGGCTCAGGTTGAGCCTGGCGACGTCCATACCGGCTTGGACGAGTTCCATGATGCGCTCCGGGGCGGCCGTAGCCGGGCCGAGCGTACAAACGATCTTTGCGCGACGCACGTCACAAAACCCTACTCCTGCAAACCACTGGGCCCGCTGGTCCGCCCCCCTTACTGGACAGTTAACAACCGGGGAACTCCTCGGCCGGAGCCTGAATCGTCAAGAAGACAACGGGGTGTAGGCCCCGACGGTGACCTCGCCGGTGAGCTCCGCGGTGACCGTCTGCAGGCCGACCGGCTCGCCTTTCAGGTACGTGATCAGCGTGACCTCACCCGGCCGGCGGAGCGTGTACCCGAGGGCGAACGCGTACGCCGCTCCCCCGGTCGTGCCGTTCGTGTACGTCGTCACCGGCTTGCCGTCGACGACCTTCGTCTCCGGCCCGACCTGCCGGTGCAGGTGCCCGGACAGCAGCAGCGTCGCGCACCCGCGGGCGGCGGTGTCGGCGAACGACGACGGGTCGTGGACGACGAACGTCGAGATCCGCTTGTCCTCGGGCTGCGCGCAGGCGACATCGGCGAGCCGCTTGGACTGGTGGTCGACGGTCTCGTCGCCCGGCTGGTCCGCGCTGCCGAGCCCGGTCTTGGTCGGATCGCTGTCGCCGAGGAACCGGATGCCGTCGACCTCGACCGGCTTGCTGTCCAGCACGGTGAAGCCGCTCTTGCGGTACGCCGCCTCGACGTGCCCGCCGGCGTCGTGGTTGCCGGCCACCGCGACCACCTTGAAGTCCTTGAAGTGCTGGCGCAGCGAGTTGATGCTGAACAGCTCCCACTCCTGCCCGGACGAGGTGTCGTCACCGGCGTCGATCAGCAGCTTCGCACCGGCCACCTTGGCCACCTCGGCCGCGAACGGGTCCATCCCGATGTTGTCGTGCCGGTCGTTGACCTGGATCGCGACCTTCTCGTCCTTGCCGGGCTGGTGGATCTGCGTCGCGACGTCCCCGACCTTGTCCTTGAGCTGACCGTAGAACCGGGTCGACCGCTGGTACGTGTCGACCGCGGTCTTGATCACCCCGACACCACCGGTGGTGGAGAAGCCTGACGCCACCTCGACGCCTTGGAGTTGCTTGTCCAGGTCGAGCTGAGGCAGGAGCGTTGCGAGCGGAGTCCACTGCGTCGGCGGCGCCTCCACCCCGCGGATCCGCCCCGGCCCGAAGATCGAGGCGATCGTGATCAGCATCGCGACCAGGACGACGATCGCACGGTGCTCGACCCGCCGCTCGTGCCGGTGGACGAGGTGCCACAACTCGCGTCGCCGCCGTGCGCCGACCACCGCCCACAGCGTCGCGACCACGACGACCATCAGCAGACCGGTACCGGCACCGGCCAGCGCGTCGTCGACGGCCATCTCCTGGACGGCCTGCCGGATCCGCGCGATCTCACCTTCGGGCTGGGCGGCGATCAACGCGTCGCGGTTGATCAGATCGGTCAGGTTGCTGGCGTTGGTCTCCTGGACGTCGATGTTGACGCCGAGTCCGAACGGATCGTTGCTCGCCATCCGCAACCGGGGCAGAACCGCGCCGAGGTCGAGCGTCGCATGCCCGTCGAACGTCGGCGACACGGTCGCCGCGTGCGCGCCGATCGTGATCCGTTCGGAGTCGTTCGTGAACACCAGCAGCCCGGCCACGACGGAGGTGACCGCGAAGAGCAGGCTCAACGCGGCCCACGGCGCAACCGCCCTGAGCCGTGCTTTCGTCACCAGCCGCCTGACCACAGGTCCCAACCCTACCGAGAAGCCCCACCCCGGTCCCGGCGAACCGCGCCGGAGGCCCGAAGTGGGGCTCTGGTGCTCAGACCGCGAGCGGCCGTGCGGTCGGCGGGATCGGCGTCGGCAGCGTGGACGAACCGGTCAGGTGCGCGTCGACGCCGCCGGCGCAGGACCGGCCCTCGGCGATCGCCCAGACGATCAGCGACTGGCCGCGACCGGCGTCACCGCAGGCGAACACGCCGTCGACCGAGGTCTGGTACTGCTTGTCCCGCTTGACGTTTCCGCGCTCGTCGAGCTCGACACCGAGCTGCTCGAGGAAGCCCTCGCGCTCCGGGCCGAGGAAGCCCATCGCCAGCAGCACCAGCTGCGCCGGGATGGTCCGCTCGGTCCCTTCGACCGGCGCGAACTTGCCGTCGGCAAACTTCACCTCGACCAGGTTCAGTGCCGACACGTTGCCGTCGGCATCGGCCTCGAAGTTCACCGTGGAGACGGCGTACACCCGCTCGCCGCCCTCCTCGTGCGCGGAGGCGACCCGGTAGATCATCGGGTACGTCGGCCACGGCTGCCCGGCCGGGCGCTCGTCCGACGGCCGCGGCATGATCTCCAGCTGGGTGACCGAGCGGGCCCCCTGGCGGTGCGCCGTACCGAGGCAGTCGGCACCGGTGTCGCCGCCGCCGATGATCACCACGTCCTTGCCGGTAGCAACGATCTGGTTCTCGACGGTCTGGCCGAGCGCGACCCGGTTCGCCTGCGGCAGGTACTCCATCGCCTGGTGGATCCCACCGTACTCGCGGCCCGGTACCGGCAGGTCGCGCGCCGCGGTGGCGCCGGTCGCGATCACGACCGCGTCGTAGCGCTGCTTGAGCTGCGTACCGGTGACGTCCACGCCGACGTTGACGCCGGAGCGGAAGACGGTCCCCTCGTCCTTCATCTGCTGGATCCGCCGGTCGACCTGCAGCTTCTCCATCTTGAACTCGGGAATGCCGTACCGCAGCAGGCCGCCCGGGGCGTCGGCGCGCTCGTACACCGCGACGGTGTGCCCCGCGCGGGTCAGCTGCTGCGCCGCGGCCAGGCCGGCCGGACCGGACCCGACGACCGCGATCGTCTTACCGGTCAGCCATTCGGGCGGCTGCGGCTTGACGTCGCCGGTCTCCCAGGCCTTGTCGATGATCGCGACCTCGACGTTCTTGATCGTCACCGGGTCCTGGTTGATGCCGAGCACGCAGGCGGTCTCGCACGGCGCCGGGCACAGCCGCCCGGTGAACTCCGGGAAGTTGTTGGTCGCGTGCAGCCGCTCGATCGCGCTCGACCAGTCGTCGCGCCAGACCAGGTCGTTCCACTCCGGGATCAGGTTGCCCAGCGGGCAGCCGTTGTGGCAGAACGGGATACCGCAGTCCATACAGCGACCGGCCTGCTTGCCGATGATCGGCAGCAGCGCCTTGCCCGGCCCGCCGGGGTAGACCTCTTTCCAGTCCTGGACCCGCTCGCCGACCGGCCGCCGGTCGGCGACCTCGCGGCCGGTGGTCAGGAATCCCTTCGGGTCAGCCATCAGATGGCCTCCATCATCGCTCGCGTGGTGGCGTCCTCGTCCAGGCCGTCGCGCTCGGCGGCCGCCTTGGCCGCCAGCACCCGGGCGTAGTCGCGGGGCATCACCGTGGTGAACCGGGCCGCGGCCGCGGGCCAGTCGGCGAGCAGCTTGGCCGCCCGTTCCGAACCGGTCTCCTCGAAATGCCTGCGGACCAGGTCGTGCAGCAGTTCGGACTCGTCGGTGGTCAGCGGGTGCAGGTCCACCAGCTCCGCGTTCACCAGCGCCGGGTCCAGGTCGAGCACGTGGGCCACGCCGCCCGACATGCCCGCCGCGAAGTTCCGGCCGACGGCGCCGAGGACGACGACGCGCCCACCGGTCATGTACTCGCAGGCGTGGTCGCCGACCGCTTCGACGACCGCGGTGGCCCCGGAGTTCCGGACGCAGAACCGCTGGCCCGCGCCGCCGCTGATGAACAGCTCGCCGGACGTCGCGCCGTACGCGATCACGTTGCCGGCGATGATCTGGTCGGCGGCGTCGAACCGGGCCCGGCGGTCCGGCCGGATCACCACCCGGCCACCGGACAGACCCTTGCCGACGTAGTCGTTGGCGTCACCCTCGAGCCGCAGCGTGACCCCGCGCGGCACGAAGGCGGCGAACGAGTTGCCGGCCGACCCGGTGAAGGTCAGGTCGATCGTGCCGTCGGGCAGACCGGCTGCCTTGTACCGCTTGGTGATCTCGTGGCCGAGCATGGTCCCGACGGTCCGGTTCACGTTCCGGATCGCGACCTGCGCCCGGACCGGCTCGCCGCTTTCCAGCGCCGGCTGACAGATCCGGATCAGCTCGTTGTCGAGCGCCTTGTCGAGACCGTGGTTCTGCTCGACCGTCTGGTGCAGCGAGGCCCCCTCGGGCAGCGCCGGCACGTGCAGGATCGGCGACAGGTCCAGCCCGTCGGCCTTCCAGTGGTCGACCGCGCGCTGGATGTCCAGCACCTCGGCGTGGCCGATCGCCTCGTCCAGGGTGCGGAAACCGAGCTCGGCCAGGTACTCGCGGACCTCCTCGGCGATGAACTCGAAGAAGTTCACGACGAACTCGGGCTTGCCGGAGAACCGCTCGCGGAGCACCGGGTTCTGGGTGGCCACGCCGACCGGGCAGGTGTCCAGGTGGCAGACCCGCATCATGATGCAGCCCGACACGACCAGCGGAGCGGTCGCGAAACCGTACTCCTCGGCGCCGAGCAGCGCCGCGACGATCACGTCCCGGCCGGTCTTCAGCTGACCGTCGGTCTGGACCACGATCCGGTCGCGCAACCCGTTCAGCAGCAGGGTCTGCTGGGTCTCGGCCAGGCCGAGCTCCCACGGGCCCCCCGCGTGCTTCAGCGAGGTCAGCGGCGCCGCACCGGTACCACCGTCGTGGCCGGAGATCAGTACGACGTCCGCGTGTGCCTTGGAGACACCCGCGGCGATCGTGCCGACGCCGACCTCGGAGACCAGCTTCACGTGGATCCGTGCCTGCGGGTTCGCGTTCTTCAGGTCGTGGATCAGCTGCGCCAGGTCCTCGATCGAGTAGATGTCGTGGTGCGGCGGTGGCGAGATCAGGCCAACGCCGGGCGTCGAGTGCCGGGTGCTGGCCACCCACGGGTACACCTTCGGGCCGGGCAGCTGCCCGCCCTCGCCGGGCTTCGCGCCCTGCGCCATCTTGATCTGGATGTCGTCGGAGTTCGTCAGGTACTCCGCGGTGACGCCGAAGCGCCCGGACGCGACCTGCTTGATCGAGCTCCGCCGGGCCGGGTCGTACAGCCGGTCGGCGTCCTCGCCGCCCTCGCCGGTGTTCGACTTGCCACCGAGCTGGTTCATCGCGATCGCGAGCGTGGTGTGCGCCTCGGCGCTGATCGAGCCGTAGCTCATCGCCCCGGTGGAGAACCGCTTCACGATCGCGCTGACCGGCTCGACCTCGTCGATCGGGATCGGCTGCCGGTCGGACTTGAACCCGAACAGCCCACGCAGCGTCATCAGCCGCTCGGACTGCTCGTCGACGCGGGACGTGTACTGCTTGAAGATGTCGTACCGCCCGGTGCGGGTGCTGTGCTGCAGCCGGAACACCGTGTCCGGGTCGAACAGGTGCGGCTCGCCCTCGCGGCGCCACTGGTACTCGCCACCGATCTCGAGCTTGCGGTGCGCGGGCAGGATCCCGTCGGCCGGGTACGCGCGCAGGTGCCGGCGGCGTACCTCCTCGGCGATCGTGTCCAGGCCGATGCCGCCGAGCTTGGACGACGTACCGGTGAAGTACCGGTCGACGAGCTCCGGCGCCAGGCCGTTCGCCTCGAAGATCTGGGCGCCCGTGTACGACGCGACGGTCGACACACCCATCTTCGACATCACCTTGAGGACGCCCTTGCCGAGCGACTTCACCACGTTGCGGATCGCCTGCTCGGGCTCGATACCGGGCAGGTACGTGCCCTGGCGGCACAGGTCCTCGACGGACTCCAGCGCCAGGTACGGGTTGATCGCGGCCGCGCCGTACCCCATCAGGAGCGCGACGTGATGCACCTCGCGGACGTCACCGGCCTCGACGACCAGGCCGACCTGGGTCCGGGTCTTCTCCCGGACCAGGTGGTGGTGGATCGCCGAGGTCAGTAGCAGCGACGGGATCGGCGCGCTGTCGGCGTTGGAGTGCCGGTCGGACAGCACCAGGATCCGGGCGCCGTCGGTGATCGCGGCGCTCGCCTCGGCGCACAGCTCGTCCAGCCGCGCCTTCAGCGCCTCGCCGCCGCCCTCCACGTCGTACACGCCGCGGAGCACCGTGGTGGCCAGGCCGGGCATGTCGCCGTCGAGGTTGATGTGCCGCAGCTTGGCCAGCTCGTCATTGGTGATCACCGGGAACGGGATCACCACCTGCCGGCAGGACGCCGGGCTCGGGTTGAGCAGGTTGGACTCCGGCCCGAGGCTGGACGACAGCGAGGTCACCAGCTCCTCGCGGATCGCGTCCAGCGGCGGGTTCGTGACCTGGGCGAAGAGCTGCGCGAAGTAGTCGAACAGCAGCCGCGGCCGGTCGCTCAGCACCGCGATCGGGGTGTCGGTACCCATCGAGCCGATCGGCTCGGCCGCGGTCTTCGCCATCGGGGTGAGGATGACGCGCAGCTCTTCCTCGGTGTACCCGAAGACCTGCTGGCGCCGCGTCACCGACGCGTGGCTGTGCACGACGTGCTCGCGCTCGTGCAGGTCCTCGAACCGGATCAGGCCGGCGTGCAGCCATTCGTCGTACGGGTGCTCGTTCGCGAGCGCGTTCTTCACCTCGGCGTCGGTGATGATCCGGTGCGCGTCGACGTCGACCAGGAAGATCCGGCCGGGCTCGAGCCGGCCCTTCTCGGTCACCGTTGCCGGGTCGATGTCCAGCACGCCGGCTTCCGACGCGAGGACGACGAGGCCGTCGTCGGTCACCCAGTACCGCGAGGGGCGCAGGCCGTTGCGGTCCAGGACCGCGCCGACCTTCGTACCGTCGGAGAAGACCACCGACGCCGGGCCGTCCCACGGCTCCATCAGCGTCGAGTGGAACTCGTAGAACGCGCGCCGCTTCGGGTCCATCGTGGTGGCGTTCTCCCACGCCTCCGGGATCATCATCAGCATCGCGTGCGGCAGCGAGCGGCCACCGAGGTGCAGCAGTTCCAGCACCTCGTCGAAGGACGCGGAGTCGGAGGCTCCCGGCGTACAGATCGGGTAGAGCTGCTCGAGGTCGCCGGGGATCAGGTCGCTGGCGAGCAGCGCCTCGCGGGCGCGCATCCAGTTCCGGTTGCCCTGGACGGTGTTGATCTCACCGTTGTGGGCGATGTACCGGTACGGGTGGGCCAGCGGCCAGGACGGGAACGTGTTCGTCGAGAACCGGCTGTGCACGACACCGATCGCGGACGCCAGGTCCGGGTCGGTCAGCTCGGGGAAGAACTTGTCGAGCTGGTCGGTGGTCAGCATCCCCTTGTAGGTGATGGTCCGGCCGGACAACGACGGGAAGTACGTCGTGGTTTCCTTCTCGGCGCGCTTGCGCAGCCGGAAGGCCATCCGCTCCAGTGCCAGGCCGAGTACGCGGCCCGCCTTCGCGGTCACGAACAGCTGCTTGAACGTCGGCATCACCGATCGCGCGGTGGCACCGAGCAGGTCCGGCGTGGTCGGGATGTCCCGCCAGCCGACGACGTCCAGCTGCTCCTCGGCGGCGAGCTCCTCGATCCGGGCGACCGCCTTCGCCGCGTCGTCGGCCTCGGCCGGGAGGAACGCGATACCGGTGGCGTAGCTGTGCGGTGCGGGCAGCTCGAACTCGCACACCTTGCGGTAGTACGCGTCCGGTACCTGGATCAGGATGCCGGCACCGTCGCCGGAGTCGGGTTCGGCACCGGACGCACCTCGGTGTTCGAGGTTCCGCAGGGCGGTCAAGGCCTTGGCCACGATGTCGTGGCTCGGTTCACCGGTCAGGGTCGCGACGAAGGCAACACCACAAGCATCGTGCTCGTGCCGTCCGTCGTAGAGACCCTCGCTCGGGAATGGGGGGCGACCATACATCCAGGAGCTCCCGTCGTCCTACGGTCAAATACAACTGGCCGCGGGACAACACTGGCCCAAGCCGGGTGTCCCGAGACTACCTCATGACGCCCGCCCGTTGGACCTTTTGTCCACCGCGCAACGCCTTGATGACCCTCAGTAAGCAAGCGCTCACTACTAGCCTCCCATCTTCCCTGCCGCGCGCTTCCCCAACCACCCACAACCCCTGAAATTCACTTGCTGAGACTGATAGGTCAGTTGGGGTGACTTGGCAGCCTGATCCCGAGTGGACACCGCTCACCGCCGGCACCGGCCAGGCGACGGGTGGGGTGTGGCGGACACCGTCCGGGGTGGTGGTGAAGCGGCTGGTGCCCGGGGTGGTGGATCCGCGTCATCACGCGTACTGGGAGCGGCAGGTGCTGGTCGCCGAGTCGGGGATTGTTGCTCGTACGGCGGGGCTGCGAGCGCCGGCGTGCTTGGGTGTCGAGCGGGATGCCGACGGGATCACGTTGCGGACGGCCGAGGTGGCACCAGCCGCGTGGGCTCCGGAGGTCTTGGCTGCGGCTCTGGGGCGGTTTGCAGCATGCTCCGTGGTCGAACCCGCCTGGGGTGCGCGGAACATCCTCCGAGATCGCCTGACGACCGTAGAACGCCGCGGTGGCTGGGCGTCGCTGGGGGCCGATCCGACGATCACCGAACTCTGGAACCGCCGAGGTGTCGCGCTGGAGGTGTTGCACGGTCTGCCGCGCGTGCCCACCCACGGCGACGCCCACCCGGTCAACCTCCTCGGCCGCGACGCCGACGACGTGATCGCCATCGACTGGGAGCAGTTCGGCCTGGGGCCGGTCGGCTTCGACCTGGGTTACCTGCTGCTGGCCACGGGTGCCCCGCTGGACGCCCTCTTGGAGTCGTTCACCGCCGAATACGCGGGACCCGGCGCCGTGCGGTGTGGGGCCGTGCTGGTTGCGGCGTACACCGGCGTCTCCCGTGCGGCGTGGGCAGTCGGGCGACCGGGGGCTGAGGAGCATCTGGAGGGGCTGGGGCAACTGGGTGGGGTGCTGGCCGAAGCGGTTCGTTACGTGTCGTGAGGGGGCTGTGATCCTCCGGAGTGGTAGATCTGCGCGATGCGATGGATGGCTGGGGATGACTGGGTCCTGCTGGCGGCCGCGAAGGGTGTGGCGCACGGTGGGGTGTGGCGAACTCCGGATGGGACTGTCGTGAAGCGGCTGGTGCCTGGGGACGAGCGGCCGAGGCGGTACGGGTACTGGCGGCGGCAGGCTGAGGTGGCGAGTAGCGGCGTACTCGAGTGGACCAAGGGGCTGCGGGCGCCGCGGACGGTGAAGGTCGAGAGCGATCCGGACGGGATCACGGTGTGGACCGAAGCCGTCGAACCGGGCCCGGTCTCGGTGGAAGAAGCCGCGGCGGCGCTCGGGCGGTTCGGGCTGAATCGGGTGGAGCCGGCGAACTGGTTCGCGCGGCGGATCCTGCGGGACCGGTTGGAGGATGACGCGGCGCACGGCGGATGGGCCGGCTGTGCGACCGCCGACGTGCTGCCGGCCGACGTACGGCGACTGTGCCGGGAACTCTGGTACCGGCGAATGAACGTGATGCGGGAGCTCGACCGGCTGCCGCATCAGCTCGTGCACGGCGACATCCACCTCCCGAACCTGATCCGGCGCGACGGCGACGAGGTGACCGCGGTCGACTTCGACCAGTTCGGTATCCGGCCGCTGGGGTTCGACCTCGGCTACCTGCTGCAGTCCACGCGCGAACCTGTCGAGAATCTGGTCAGCGCGTATCAGCAGGGCAGTGAGGGTGCGTGGTCGGCGGCACACGTACGACGAGGCGCCGTGCTGACCGCAGCGGTCACGCTGGTCGGCCGAGCCGCCTGGGCCCTCACCCAGCCCGACCCCGGCGAGCACCTAGAACGCCTGACTACTCAGACGCCAATCATCGAAGAAGCCGTCAACCACGCCTCGTAGAAGGCCCGGTAACCCGGAAAACGCGCTGTAGTGGCCTCGACGAGCACTTCGGCGACGGGTGGCGGCGGGCCGGGCAACAGCACCAGAGCCCGGGTGTTGGGGGTTTGTACGCCGTACGAGTGGTTTCCGGAGTCCTGGGTGGTGAAGCGGGTGAAGATGGTGCCTAGGTGGTCGAGGTACGTGGCTGGGGGGACGTCGATCGCACCGGGGAACATTCCGCGACCCTAGTGGAGGAACACCATGGCACTCAGCGATTTTCCGCGGTATCCGTTGCTGTTCGGGCCGAGTCCGGTGCATCCGCTCGAGCGGTTGTCGGCGTACCTCGGCGGCGCGAAGGTCTGTGCGAAGCGCGAGGACTGCAACTCGGGCCTCGCGTACGGCGGGAACAAGACCCGGAAGCTGGAGTACCTCGTCCCGGACGCGATCGCGCAAGGCGCCGACACCCTCGTCTCGATCGGTGGGTACCAGTCGAACCACACCCGCCAGGTCGCCGCGGTCGCGGCGAAACTCGGGATGAAGGCAGTGCTCGTCCAGGAGAAGTGGGTCGACTGGCCGGACGCGCTGAACGACCGGGTCGGGAACATCCTGCTCAGCCGGATCATGGGCGCCGAGGTGCGGCTCGACCCGGCCGGGTTCGGGATCGGGTTCAAGGACAGCTGGAAGCAGGCGCTCGCGGACGTGGAGGCGCGCGGCGGTACGCCGTACGCGATCCCGGCCGGCGCGTCCGACCACCCGCTCGGCGGGCTCGGGTTCGCGAACTGGGCGGACGAGGTCGCACGGCAGGAACGCGAGCTCGGCGTCTTCTTCGACACGATCGTGGTCTGCTCGGTGACCGGTTCGACGCACGCCGGGATGATCGCCGGGTTCGCCGGCCAGGACCGGCCCCGCCGGGTGATCGGCATCGACGCCAGCGCCAAGCTCCAGGAGACCCGCGACCAGATCGAACGGATCGCCCGCAACACCGCGCGCCTGATCGGCCTCGACCGGGAGCTCCGCGCCGACGAGATCACCGTCCTCGAAGGCTGGGCCGGCGACGAGTACGGCGTACCGGTCGAGTCCACGCTCGACGCGATCCGGGTCAGCGGCCAACTCGAGGCGATGATCATCGACCCCGTCTACGAGGGGAAGTCGATGGCCGGCCTGATCGACCTGATCCGCACCGGCGACATCCCGAAGGACTCCACCGTCCTGTACGCCCACCTCGGCGGCCAGCCGGCCCTCAACGCCTACAGCAGCCTGTTCACGCAGACGCAGCCGATCTGATCACCAGCCGCCCGCGAAGAACCCTTCCAGCCCGGGCAGCGGATGCGCGGCCGTGGTCGTGTTGGCAACCACGACCACGGCGAGCGCCGACGCCAGTACCGGCACGAAAACTCCGTACCCGGCCAGCACACGCCGCGCACGCCCCTCCGCGCGGCCGAACCACCGCCACAACAGCACGGCCAGTACGACGAGCCCGGCGGCCACGATCGCGCCCTCGACAGCCATCACCTCGTGGAACAGCACGTAGTCGCTCATGATCATGTCGAGCGGCCCGGACCGCTGCCCTGCGGCCAACTGCTGCCTGACCTGCCCGAGCGTGGCGTCCAGCGGCCCGGCCGGCGCTCCGAACAACATCGGCAACAGCGACCCGAACGGCGCCGCCATCCCATGAATGTTCGCCAGCACGGCCGCGAGCGAGACCACGGCCAACGCCGTCGCGAGCACCCCACCCGTCGCCAACCCCGCGGCGCGAAGCCCGCGTGTCCGCACGAACTCTCGCCAGACCATCACCCCGAGCACCACGAGCACGGCGAGCAAAGCCGCAGCGAGCGCGGCCTTCGCAATGTGGTACCGGAACCAGTAGTCGACCACCCGCTGCATCCCCGGATCGAACGCCCGCTCCCCCGAACTCCAGTACGCCATGAACTCACCGCGGAAGGTACCGGCGAGCCGCCGCTCACTCCCCAGATCGTCGGGCGCCCCGAGGCCCGGTACGACGACGAACGCGACGATCAACCCCACCGCCAGCAAGGCAAGCCTCTTCATGCCGCACAACCTAGGCGCGCGGCCGGCCCAGGACCATCACGCCGGGGCGATATCTGAGGTAGCGCGGGCGCTACCCGACTCCAGGTCCGACCAGGGTTCCGACGAAGTACGTGAGGCCGGCCGCGGCGGCGCCGAGGAGCAGCTGACGGAGGCCGGAGTACCACCAGGAGCGGCTGGTGACGCGCGAAACCACGGCGCCACAGACGAACAGCGCCGTCAGCGAAAAGATCAGCGACGGGATGACGCTGCCGGCGCCGAACAGGTAGGGCGCCAGCGGGATGAAGGCACCGATCCCGAAACAGATGAAGGACGAGGCGGCCGCGAGCAGCGGGTTCGGCAGGTCGGAGGGGTCGATACCGAGCTCTTCGCGGACGTGCTCCTCGAGGGCCTGGTCGGGGTCGGCGTGGAACTGTTTGGCGACCTTGCTGGCCAGGTCCGGGTCGAGGCCCTTCGCCCGGTAGGTCTCGGCGAGCTCGATCTCCTCGTCGATCGGGTGCTTGCGGATCTCGGAGCGCTCGATCTCGATCTCGGCGTGCGCGAGCTCGCGCTGGGACGCGACCGAGGTGTACTCCCCCGCCGCCATCGAGAACGCGCCCGCAGCCAGCCCGGCGAGCCCGGCCAGCACGATCAGCTTCGACCCCGAGTGCGTACCGCCGTCCATGCCGGCGATCAGCGCGAAGTTCGAGACCAGCCCGTCCATCGCCCCGAACACAGCCGGCCGCAGCCACCCGCCGTTCACATCACGGTGGGTATGGTCCCCGTGGTGCTCGGGCGAGACTGCAGGTGTTTCGCTCACTTCAACCGCGGACCGGTGGGGTGCGTGGGCGCAGGAGTGTCCGGTTGCGCCTCGGCAGCCGGTCCTCCGGCCGGCTCCGCCGAGGCGGTTCGCTGGGAAGCTCCAGTCTCCGTGCCGGAGGTCGCGGGCGCGTCGCCGCCGCCGTCAGTCCCACCGTCGGCCGCCCGGTCACCCGCGTGGTCCGTCACCCGGTCATCCGCGGGGTCCGTCGCCCGGTCACCCGCGCGGTCCGTCACTCGGTCACCCGCGCCGTCGGCTGCCCGGTCACCCGCGCGGTCCGTCACTCGGTCACCCGCGCCGTCGGCTGCCCGGTCACCCGCGTGGTCCGTCGCCAGGTCACCCGCGGGGTCCATCACCCGGTCACCGGCGCGGTCCGTCGCCCGGTCACCGGCGCGGTCCGTCGTCGGGTCACCCGCGCCGTCGGCCGTGCTGTCGGCGTCCGGGGTGGTTGCGGCTGAGGTTCCGGGCTTGGGCTCGCCGGCGGCGGCGCCGGTGCTGATGTCTTCCTGCCCCGGGCGTGTGCGGGCGCTGATGACGAAGGCGATCACGGCGAGGACGAACAGGATCAGGGCGGTCCATACGTTCAGGCGGAGGCCGAGGAAGTGGTTCACGGTGTCGATCCGCATGTTCTCGATCCAGGCGCGCCCGGCGGTGTACGCCGCGACGTACAGGAAGAACGCCCGGCCGTGACCGAGCTTGAAGCGCCGGTCGACGATCAGCAGCAGCCCGACCACGCCGAGGTTCCAGACGGCTTCGTACAGGAACGTCGGGTGGAAGGTGGCGAAGTCGGCGTACCCGTCCGGGCGGTGCTCCGGCGAGATCTCCAGGCCCCACGGCTTGGTGGTCGGCCGGCCGAACAGCTCCTGGTTGAAGTAGTTCCCGAACCGGCCGAAGATCTGCGCCAGCGCGATCCCCGGCGCCATCGCGTCCGCGACCGCCAGGAACGGCACCTTGGCCCGCCGGCAGGCGATCCAGGCGCCGAGCGCGCCGAACCCGACCGCGCCCCAGATCCCCAGGCCGCCGTGCCAGATTTTCAGCGCGTCGATCGGGTGCTTGCCGGCGCCGAAGTACAGCTCGGCGTCGGTGACCACGTGGTAGATCCGGGCGCCGACCAGCCCGAACGGGATCGCCCAGAACATGATGTCGGCGAGCACCGGCGCCGAGCCGCCGCGGGCCACCCAGCGACGGCGGCCGAGCCAGTAGCCGGCGAAGATGCCGGCCAGGATGCACAGCGCGTACGCACGGATCGGCAGGCCGAGGACGTGCCAGACGCCCTGGCTCGGGCTGGGGATGAACGCCGGCACACCCACGGCAAGACTCAGACTAGACATGGCAAGGGGGAACGCTACTCGACCTGGCAGGGCAGGACCACAAACGCACGGTCACGATGCAGCCTCAGCCGCGGCCTTCTGCAGGCCTTCAGGTGTCAACTGGTCGGTCGGCAGTTGCTTGCCGTCCACGTACACGGTCGGCGTACCGGTGACTCCCCGATCGTCGGCGGCCTTGTTCACGGACTCGAGCCAGCCCGCGTAGGTGTTGTCCTGCAGCGCCTGCTGGTACTTCGCGTCGCCGACGCCGAGCTGCTTGCCGAGCTCGATCAGTTGGTCCGAGGTCCAGGACTTCGAGAAGTCGCCGTACAGCTCGTCGACGAAGCTGAGCGCCTTGCCGTTCGCGGCCGCGGCGGCGAACGCGTTCGCCAGCCGCGGCGAGGAGTCAGGGTTCACGAACTGCAGCGGCCAGTACGTGAGCGTGGCCGTACCGTCCTCGACGAGCTTGTCGATGGTCGCGCCGCTGTCCTTCTCGAACTCCGCGCAGTGCGGGCAGCGGAAGTCCAGGTACAGGTCGATGTTCACCTTCGCGCCGGCCTTGCCGACCGTGACGCCCTTGCCGGAGGTCCCGGGACCGGTGATGACGGCCGGTTCGGTGCGGCCGGTCGAGGCCACCTCGACCTTGGAGTGCCCGCGGTAGTACTGCACGCCGACGCCGGCGCCGAGCGCCAGCACCAGGACGATCACCACGACGATGCCCGGTGCGACCCGGCGCTTCTGCTGCAACGTACTGGTACTGCTCACGACGCGGTGACTCCTTGTGGTTCCGGTACGACGGCAAACTTGGAAACGGGGTACAGCCAGAGCCATCCGGCCAGCATCAGCAGGCCGAGATCCCGGAGGATCTCCTGCAGGTACTTCGTCTGTCCCGGCGCGACCTGACCGCCGCCACCGAAGCAGCCGCAGTCGATCGACAGCCCGCGGGCCCAGGCGGACGCCACGGCCACGATGAACATGATCATGAAAACACCCGCGGCCGCCGCGGACGCCCGGACACCGAAGCCGACGACCAACAGCAACCCGATCGCGATCTCCAGGAACGGCAGGCCCCAGCCGACCGGCTCGACCAACGACGACGGCAGCAGCTCGTACGCGCGGACCGCCTGGGCGGCGGTCTCCGGATCGGTCACCTTCAACGCACCGGCGACCAGCATCACGGCGCCGAGCACGAGCCGCGCCCCCAGTGAGAGCCACGGGAACCATGCCCTCACTGGTTCTCCTCGACCAGCTTCCCGAAGTCGTGCACCAGGTCACCGATCGCGGCGTTCGACAACCAGATCACGGTCGCCTTGTCGTTCTTGCCGAAGCCGATCACCTGCGCGCCGTGACCGACCTCGTACCCGCCCGAGGGCAGCTTCTGCATCCCCTCGACCGGTACGCCGACCGCTTTCGCAATGTCCTTGATCGACGTCAGCGAACCGGTCAGCCCGACGAACGACGGGTCGAAGCGGTCCAGGTACTTCCGGATCACCGGCCCGGTGTCCCGGGCCGGGTCGGTGGTGATGAACAGCATCTGGATCTGGTTCTGCACCGACTTGTCCAGCTTGGTGAGCGCGGACGCCACGTCGGCCATCACGGTCGGGCACACGTCCGGGCAGTTCGTGTACCCGAAGAACACCAGCGTGACCGGCTTCTTGGTCGACGTGACCAGGTTGAACGGGTTCCCGTCGGTGTCGGTCAAGGTGGCCGCGGGCATCGAGTACGGCCGGTCGAGGGTGGCACCGCGCAACCCGTTCGGATCCTGGCTGCTCCGGATGATCGCCCCGCCGGGGTTGTCCGCCTTCTCCTGATTGCCACTGCAGCCCGCGAGGGCGAGCAGAGCCACCGCCGCCATCAACAGGGCAGCGTTCCTGGTTCGACTCACGGGGCTACTAACGAACGGGGAAGGTTCGGGGTTCCCGGCGGACGCCGGCGGACAGGTCTTCTGCCAGCGTGCGGACGCCGGTCGGGCCGTCGTCGCCGAGGGCGCGGACGAGGGCCGCGCCGACGATCACCGCGTCCGCGAATGCGCCGACGCCGGCCGCCTGGTCACCGTTGGAGATGCCCAGGCCGACGCCGACCGGCAGGCCGGTGGTGGCGTGCGTCCGGGCCACCAGCGGCGCCGCGAGGTCCGACGGCTTGTCCCGTGCGCCGGTGACACCCATCACAGCGGTCGCGTAGACGAAGCCGCGGCAGTTCGCCGTGGTCATCGCGATCCGGGTGTCGGTCGACGACGGCGAGACCAGGAACACCTTGTCCAGTTCGTGTTTGTCGGCGGCCGCGATCCACTCCGCACCCTCGTCCGGGATCAGGTCGGGCGTGATCAGGCCCGCTCCCCCGGCGGCGGCGAAGTCCGCGGCGAAGCGGTCCACGCCGTACCGCTCGATCGGGTTCCAGTACGTCATCACGAGCACCGGTACGTCGGAGTACGCCGCGAGCTTCTCCACCGTGCTGAGCACGTCCCGGGTCCGCAGGCCGCCCGCGAGCGCGATCTCGGTGGCCCGCTGGATCGTCACGCCGTCCATCACCGGGTCGCTGTACGGCAGGCCGAGCTCGATCACGTCGGCGCCGCCGTCGACGAGCGCCTTCAGCCCGTCGAGCGCACCGTCGTACGTCGGGAAACCGGCCGGCAGGTACCCGACGAAGGCCGCCCGGTGTTCGCCGTTCGCCTTCCGGATCGCGGCCCCGGCGTTGCCCAGGGCAACCTCGCTCATTCCCCGGATCCCTTCTCGGCCAGCCCGAACCAGGTCGCGGCCGTGTCCATGTCCTTGTCGCCACGGCCCGACAGGTTCACCAGGATGGTTGCCTCCGGCCCCAGTTCCTTGGCGACGTCGAGCGCGCCCGCGACCGCGTGTGCTGACTCGATCGCCGGGATGATGCCCTCGGTCCGGGACAGCAGCCGGAAAGCGTCCATCGCCTCGGCGTCGGTCTTCGGCCAGTACTTCGCCCGGCCGGTCTCGGCCAGCCACGAGTGCTCCGGCCCGACGCCCGGATAGTCCAGCCCGGCCGAGATCGAGTGCGACTCGATCGTCTGCCCGTCGTCGTCCTGCAGCAGGAACGACCGCGCACCGTGCAGTACGCCGACCTGCCCGGCGCTGATCGTCGCCGCGTGCCGGCCGGTCTCGAACCCGTCGCCGCCCGGCTCCACGCCGTACAGCTTCACGTCCTCGTCACCGATGAACGCGGTGAACAGACCGATCGCGTTCGATCCGCCGCCGACGGCGGCGACCGCGGCGTCCGGCAGTTTGCCGGTCAGCTCGAGCGTCTGGGCCCGCGCCTCGTCGCCGATGCCGCGGACGAAGTCGCGCACCATCGCCGGGAACGGGTGCGAACCGGCCGCCGTCCCGAGGATGTAGTGGGTCTTGTCGACGCTGGCGACCCAGTCGCGGAGCGCGTCGTTGATCGCGTCCTTGAGCGTCCGGCTGCCGGTCTTGACCGCGATCACCTCGGCGCCGAGCAGCTTCATCCGGGCCACGTTGAGGGCCTGCCGCTCGGTGTCGACCTCGCCCATGTAGACCACGCATTCGAGGCCCAGGTACGCGCAGGCGGTCGCGGTGGCGACACCGTGCTGGCCGGCGCCGGTCTCGGCGATCACCCGCGGCTTGCCCATCCGCTTGGTCAGCAGCGCCTGGCCGATCGCGTTCCGGATCTTGTGCGCGCCGGTGTGGTTCAGGTCCTCGCGCTTCAGCAGGATCCGCGCACCGGCCACGTCCGACAGCCGGGTCGCGTCGTACAGCAGGCTCGGGGCGCCGATGTACTCGCGCAGCATCCGCTCGAACTCATCGGTGAACTCACGATCGGCCATGGCTTCGCGCCAGGCAGTGGTGAGCTCGTCGAGCGGCGCGATCAGCGCCTCCGGCATGAACCTGCCGCCGAAACGGCCGAAGTGCCCGAACTGGTCGGGCAGCACAGTAGACATCCGACAAAACCTTCCAAGCCCGGCCCGTACAGCGCGGGAGAGTCTCTGTCCCGAACCGTTTGGACCGGACGGGAAGTACTAGTGCCGCTGCTGGATGGCGGGGTGCGATCCGGCGGCGACGAGGTCGGCGACCGAGGCGCGGGGATCGCGGCCGGTCACCAGGGTTTCACCGACGAGGACGACATCGGCCCCGGCGCGCGCGAACTCGATTACATCATGCGGGCCGCGGACACCGGACTCCGCCACCCGGACCAGCTCGGTCGGGATCGTCGGCGCGACCCGGGCGAAGGTGTCCCGGTCGACCTCGAGGGTCTTCAGGTTCCGGTTGTTCACGCCGATGAGCTGGGCGCCGGCGTCCACCGCACGCCGCGTCTCCTCCTCGTCGTGCACCTCGACCAGCGGGCACAGCCCGATCGACTGGGCCCGCTCGATCAGCGAGACCAGCGCCTCCTGCTCCAGCGCCGCCGCGATCAGCAGCACCATGTCGGCGCCGGCCGCCCGCGCCTCCCAGAGCTGGTACGACGAGACGATGAAGTCCTTGCGCAGCACCGGTACGTCGACCCGGCCGCGGACCGCCCGCAGGTCGTCCAGGCTGCCGTTGAACCGGCGTTCCTCGGTCAGCACCGAGATCGCCGCGGCGCCACCGAGCTCGTACTCCCCGGCCAGCGCGGCCGGGTCGGTGATCTCGGCCAACTCGCCCTTGGACGGGCTGGACCGCTTCACCTCCGCGATCACCGCGATCCCGTCGCCACGGAACACCGGCATCGGGTCCTTCGCGTCGGGCTTGCGCTGGGCCTCGAGCTTCAGGTCGTCCAGGCTGACCCGCGCCTGGCGCTCCGCGAGGTCCTCCCGGACCCCCGCGAGAATGTCGTCAAGCACAGTCATGTCCGTCCGCCCTTCAGTGGTGGCCGTCGGTCGGGACCCCGAAGCCCAGCAGCTGCAGCACCTTGCCGGCCAGCGCACCGAGCACTGCGATACCGACAGAGATCCAGAACAGCACCCAGTTCGGGCCGAGCACCATCGCGATGGCACCGATCGTGAAGGCGATCAGCACGATCGCCACCGCGGTCCACGCCGCCGGGCTGTTGCCGTGCAGATCGTGCGGTGCTCCATCCTCGGTCTGTGCAGCCTCGACCCGGCTTGCCCCTTGGTCCGCCACCGTATTGTCCATAGTTGGCGCCACTCCTCCTCTGTGTCCCGTCCTATTGTGGCGGTAGCCCGCCGCGATCAGAGAGTCGGGTCCTCCCCGGCGTCGATCGCCTTCCACTGATCGGCTCCATGATCCGAACCCGCGGCGGCCGGATCACGCTCGTAGCGCTGCGTCGCCCGCCGCCACCGCTGGGCAGTCAGCACGGTGATCAGCCCCGCCACAACCAGCGCCAGGCCGCCGCCCAGCGCGAACCAGGGCGCCGCGCCGAGAGACTGGGTCACCTTGTCGGCCAGCACATCACTCAACTCGGGCCGCAGCCGGCTCAACTCAGGGCCATCGGGCCGGACGCTCAACGAGACGGCGATCGCCGCGACCCCGAGCAGCACCACCAGACCGCCCAGAACTCTCCGCAGCGCCGTTCCGGCGAGCTTCATCACCACGACAGCCACGACCGCGGCGAGTGCGAGGGTGACGGGCGCCTTGGTGATCGTGTAGCCGTTGAAGTCGACCACGGGCCGCCCGTTGCCGGGATCGGCCGACACCCAGGTCAGGTAGCCGGACAGCCCCAGCAGCACCAGCGCCACCACCGCGAGCAGGTCGACCAGCCGTTGGGGTCTCATACGTCCCTCATATGTCACTGAACGTCCCCGCGACCGCGATCGCGTTCAGGACGGCGGCCGCCTTCGTCCGGCACTCCGCGTCCTCCGCGGCCGGGTCCGAGTCGGCGACGATCCCGGCGCCGGCCTGGACGTACGCCGTCCCGCCGCGGAGCACCGCGGTACGGATCGCGATCGCGGTGTCGGCGTCGCCGGCGAAGTCCAGGTAGCCGACCACACCGCCGTACACGCCGCGCCGGGTGACCTCGAGCTTGTCGATGATCTCCATCGCCCGCGGCTTGGGTGCCCCGGACAACGTTCCGGCCGGGAACGCCGCGGTGAGCGCGTCGAACGCCGTCATCCCGGCCTTGAGCTGACCGGTGACCGTGGACTCCAGGTGCATCACGTGGCTGTAGCGGCGGACGTCCATGAAGTCGACGACCTCGACCGTGCCGGGGGCGCAGACCTTGCCGACGTCGTTGCGGCCGAGGTCGACCAGCATCAGGTGCTCCGCACGCTCCTTCACGTCCGCGCGCAGCTCCTCCTCCAGCGCGTGGTCCTCCTCCGGCGTCGCACCGCGGCGGCGGGTGCCGGCGATCGGGTGCAGGATCACCTTGTTCTCCGTCACCTTGACCAGCGCCTCCGGACTGGAGCCGACGATGTCGAACCCGTCCAGGCGGACCAGGTACATGTAGGGGCTCGGGTTCGACCTTCTGAGCACGCGGTAGATATCGAGGGCGCTCGCGGTGCTCTGCAGCTCGAACCGCTGCGAGACGACGATCTGGAACGCCTCGCCGGCCCGGATCTCCTCCTTCGCGTGCTCGACGGCCTGCCGGTACTCGGCGCTCGAGCGCTGCCGGTGCGGGTCGGGCTGGGCCTGCCGGTCGGCGCGGACGACGTACGACGGGGTTGGCCGGGCGAGGTCGCGCTCCATCGCGTCCAGGCGGCGGACGGCGTCCGCGTAGGCCTCGTCGACGCGGTCGTCGGAGTCGTCCCAGTTGACCGCGTTCGCGATCAGCCAGATCTCGCCGGTCTCGTGGTCGAGGGCGGCCAGGTCGGTGGCGAACAGGAACGTGAGCTCGGGCAGGCCGAGGTCGTCGGTCGTTGTGTCGGGCAACCGTTCCAGGCGCCGGACGGCGTCGTACCCGAGGAAGCCGACCATGCCGCCGGTCAGCGGCGGCAGGTCGGGCAGCCGCGGGGTGTGCAGGATCTCCAGCGTCTCGCGGAGCGCCTGCAGCGGGTCACCGGTCTGCGGCAGGCCGACCGGCGGGTTGCCGGTCCAGACGGCCTGGCCACCCTGTTCGGTCAGCGTCGCGGCGGAGCGGACGCCGATGAACGAGTACCGCGACCAGACGCCGCCGTTCTCCGCGGACTCCAGCAGGAAGGTGCCCTCGCGCTCGGCCGCGAGCTTGCCGTACACGCCGATCGGGGTCTCCGCGTCGGCCAGCAGCCGGCGGGTGACCGGGATGACCCGGCGGTCCTTCGCGTACTCGCGGAACGTCTCCAGCTCCGGGCTGTTCACGCCTTGATCTCCCCGTGCTCGAAGCAGCTCCGTGTGCCGGTGTGGCAGGCCGGCCCCTCCTGGTCGACGAGCACCAGCAACGTGTCCGCGTCACAGTCGACGAGCACCTGCTTGACGTGCTGCCGATGGCCGCTGGTCTCGCCCTTCACCCAGTACTCCTGCCGGCTCCGCGACCAGAACGTACTCCGCCCGGTCGCCGCGGTCCGGCGTACTGCCTCGGCGTTCATCCAGCCCACCATCAGAACCTCGCGCGTGTCGTACTGCTGCACCACCGCCGGGATCAAGCCGGCCGCGTCGAAGGTCAACTCGTCGATGTTCACCCGCCCATTGTCCCCGATCCCGGCTACGGTCCTGACCATGGGAGCACCGGACCGGGACCTGACCGACAACAACGCCGAAAACAACGCCGAGTACAAGGCGGCCTACTACGCCGAGAACCGCCGGCGCGCGGACCTTGCCCAGCGCGAGTTCGCCGAACGCACCCACGGCTGGCGTTTCACCCTCTCCGCGGACGCCGCGGCGTGGGCGGCGACCCGTCCGGGTCCCGTTCTGCCCACTGACCTGACGCACCTGGTGGAGGAGGCCGATGCGGCCGGATTGTTCCTGAAACCGGAGCCGGGGACGATCCGGAGTGCGTTCAGCTCGCGGGACCCGTACACCGAGGAGACCAGCGGCGCCGGCTTCGGCTTCTGGCCCACGGCGGCCGAACACCTGGTGGTGAAGGCCGGTACGGCGGTGGCGTACGACCAGCTGAACGGGCTGGACGCGCTGGGAGTCCTGCACCTGGTCGTCGACACGTTCGCAACCCCGACAGCGAGCTACGAACAGGCCTGACAGGATGGCGGGATGACGACCAGTGAGGCGCGGGCTCAGGCGGTGCTTGCCGAGCATCCGGTGATCGACGGGCACAACGACTTGCCGATCGCGTTCTACGAACTGTGTGGGTACGACCTGGACGCCTACGACCTGGCGGGGTCGGTGCCGGCGTTGAACACCGATCTGCCGCGGCTGCGGGCGGGGCGGGTGGGGGGTCAGTTCTGGTCGTTGTGGGTGCCGCAGGACGAGCACGCGGTACGGCGTACCTTCGAGCAGCTCGACTTCGTCCGGCGGCTCGTGGAGCGGTTCCCGGAAGACTTGCAGCTCACGGACACCGCCGACGACGTGGAGACCGCGATCAAGGCGGGCAGGGTCGCCTCGTTAATGGGAATGGAGGGCGGCCACTCGATCGGTGAGTCGCTAGGCGTGCTGCGGGTGATGCGCGCGCTCGGCGTGCGCTACATGACGCTGACGCACAACCACAACGTGTCCTGGGCTGACTCGGCCACCGACGAGCCGGTGCTCGGCGGGCTGAACGAGTTCGGCGAGGAGGTGGTCCGGGAGATGAACCGGATCGGCATGCTCGTCGACCTGTCACACGTCTCCGCCGACACCATGCGGCACGCGCTCCGGGTGACGAGCGCGCCGGTGATCTTCAGCCACTCGTCGGCGCGGGCGGTCTGCGACGTACCGCGGAACGCCCCCGACGACGTCCTCGAGACACTCGCCACCAACGACGGCGTCTGCATGGTCACCTTCGTCCCGTACTTCGTCTCGCAGCAGTACGTCGACTGGGTCGCGGGCGCCCGCGCCGCCGCCGAGGAGCACAACCTGACCACCGAGGATCAGCCGGGCAACCCGATCCCGTCACCGCTGCAGCCGGAGAACCAGGCGAAGCTCGCCGAGATCTACGGCAAGCCGAAGCCCGAGACCACGCTGGCGGATGTGGTCGAGCATGTCGAGCACGTGCGTGAGGTGGCCGGTATCGATCACATCGGTCTCGGTGGGGACTACGACGGCTGCCCGGAGTTCCCGGTGGAGCTGCCCGACGTGGCGTCGTACCCGGTGCTGTTCGAGGCGCTGGCCGACCGCGGCTGGAGCGACCAGGACCTCGGCAAACTTGCCGGAGGCAACATCCTGCGCGTGCTCCGGGCCGCGGACGACGTGGCTGCCTAACCCTCCCGGTACTGCGCGCGGATCTCGTCCAGCGGCTGCATTCCGGCCGCCTGGTACGTCGCGATCGCGCCGACGTTGGTGCCCGGCGTGACCGTGTAGATGCTGGACGAACCCAGCTCCCGCAGCGCCCGTGCACAGGCCAGAACCATCGCGGTGCCGTACCCACGCCCGCGGTGCAGGTTGTGGACGCCCATCGGCTCGATGTAGCCGGGGCGTCCCGCGCCCGCCGACCACACGGTTGCCGCGGCGACCGACTCGCCGAGCTTGTTCCGCAGCACGAGACACTGCGCGTCGGCGTACGGCAGCCCGTCCGACATCGCGAACCACCGCTCGTTGGTGAACGTCGACCCGTCGAACGACGCCCGCTGTACGGCGGTCCGCTCGTGCGCCTCCTCCGGGCCGATCACGTCGACCCGCGCACCCGGGTCCGGTACCGGATCGGAGAGATCGCGGCGCACCGGCACCCACGGGGCGTCCGCGTTCCAGCCGTCCTTGAACAGCAGATCCTGGACGAGCGCACCCATCGGCGTCTCGACGTACACCTTGCCGTCGACGAGGACTCCGGAGACGTCCGCGACGATCTGCCGCGCCAGCTCCTCGTCCCGCTGGAGTTCCGGCGCGATCGACATCCGCAACCAGTCCGGCTCGTCGAGCAGCCCGACCGCCACGATCTCCCCGTCCCGCCGCCAGATCCGGGTCGCCGCCGCAGTCCGCTCGACCCCGAACCGCCAGAACCACCCGAGATCCCCCGGATGCAACTGCAACGGCACCCCCTCCCGGGTCCACTCCCGCAGCACCCCGACCACCTCACCCAACTCACCGGTCCCCGCACTACTCAACGCAATCGCCATGCCCCAGATCACACACCATCGGACCGACAGTCCGCACCGGACGCCCCCTGAGGTTTGTGATTTCGGTGGTCGGGCACGGGGCGAGGGTTAGAGACGACGACGGATGGAGTGGGAACTGTGCTGACCCTGACTGAGAACGCGACGCTGGTGATCAAGAGCATCACCGGGGTCGAGGGCGCGCCGGACGGAGCCGGGGTGCGGATCTCGCAGGAGAACCCAGCGGATCCGGCACTCGCGGTGACCACGACCGAGTCTCCGCAGCCGGGTGACCAGGTCGTCGAGGAGGCGGGTGCCCGGGTCTTCCTCGAGCAGAACGCCGCGAACGCCCTCGACGACAAGATCCTGGACGCGGCGGTCGACGACAAGGGCGGTGTCGAGTTCCTGCTGGTACCGCAGTCGGGTACGAGCAACGGTACGGCGCCGACCCCCTGATCGAGCAACTTCTGGGCCGGCCGGGACTCCCCGGCCGGCCCGGACTGCCGTCCAGGTGGCTCAGAGGGCGCTGCGCTGGGCGATCCAGCTGTCGTGGAGTCGGGTGTAGACCCCGCCCGCGCCGACCAGCTCGGCGTGTGAGCCACGTTCCACGATTTCGCCCTCGTCGAAGACGAGTACCTCGTCCGCGGCCTCGGCCGTCGACAACCGGTGCGCGATGGTCACCGACGTACGACCGGCCATCAACCGCTCGAGGGCCGCGTTCACCCGCACCTCAGTCCCCGGGTCGACAGCGGACGTCGCCTCGTCCAGTACCAACAGATCCGGGTCCGCGATGTTCGCGCGGACCAGCGCGACCAACTGCCGCTCGCCCGCCGACAGCGACTCGCCGCGCTGGCCCACCGGCGAGTCCAGACCGTCCGGCAGCGACTCCAGCCAGTCGGTGAGCCCGAGCGCCTCGAACGCGGCCAGCAGCTGCTCGTCGGTCACCTCCGGCCGCCCGAACCGCACGTTGTCGGCCAGCGACGCGTCGAACAGGTACCCGTCCTGCGGCACCATCACGACCCGCTCGCGCAACGACTCGAACGAGATCTCCCGCGCGTCCACCCCGTCCAGCTTCACCGCCCCGGACGTCGGGTCCATCAACCGGGTGAGCAGCTTCGCGAACGTCGTCTTCCCCGACCCGGTCTCCCCCACGACGGCGACCCGCCGATGCGGTGCGATCCGTACGTCGACGTCCCGCAGTACCAATTCCCCTTCTGGGTAAGCGAAATCGACGTCCTCGAACTCGACCGTGATCGGCCCGCGCGCCTGCTTCACCCCCGCCTCGCCCGGGTCCGCGACATCGGCCGGCGTCGCGATCACGCCGAGCACCCGCCGCCACCCCGCGAACGCGCTCTGGGCGTCGGTGAGCACCTGCGTCGCGATCTGTACCGGGTCCGAGAACAGTGACACCAGGAACATGAACGCGAGCAGCTCACCGAGCGTCGCCTGCTTGTCGACCCCGAGCAGGACGCCGACCGTCAGTACGCCGGCGTTCGCGAGACCGGCCGCGAGACCACCGATCGAGAACGTCAGACCCGTGATCGCCTGCGCCTTGGTCGCGGTCTTGCGGTAGTCCTCGATCGAGGCGTCGATCCGGTCCTGGGTGCGCTGCTCGATCGCGTACGAGCGGACCACCTGCGCGCCGACGACCGGCTCCGAGATCGCGGACAGCATCTCGCCGACCTTGGCGCGGACGGTCCCGTACGCGGCGGACATCGCGCGCTGCAGGTACTTCAGGCTGGCGAACAGCGGGATGAAGCAGAGGAGCACGACCAGCGCCAACTGCCACGAATAGAAGAACATCACGATCGTCGCGAGGAACATCTGGCCGAGGCTGACCAGGAAGATGAACCCGCCGAACTGCAGGAACTGCGACACCGTGTCGACGTCCGACGTGACCCGACTGACCAGCGCGCCGCGGCGCTCGGTGCTCTGGGTCAGCACCGGCAGGTCGTGCACGTGCCGGAACGCCTTGATCCGCATCGTGGCCAGACCGTGCTCCGAGTTGATCGCCAGCCGCACGGTCGTCAGGTACGACGCACCCGCGGTCAGGATCACGCCCAGCGCACAGACCAGGCACATCCAGGCGACGTACGACATGTCAGGACCCTTCGGTCCGGACAGCCCCTTGTCGATGGTCTGCTGGACCGCGATCGGTACGACGATCCGCCCGGCGGTCATCGTCAGCGCGAGGATCCCGGTCAGCCACCACCCACGCGCCAGCTCGGGCGAAACCTTCAGGCCCTCCTTCAGGGTCTGCAGTCCGCCCGCGTTGTCGCCGTGATCAAGCCGGCTAGCTTCCGCCGCACTCACGCCGACACCTCCTCGTCGAGCTCGAGTTCCTCGGCACGGCGCTCCGCGTCCTTCTCGTAGGCGTCCACCAGGTCGCGGTACGCGGGGATCGACGCCTGCAGTTCGGTGTGCGTGCCGTGCGCCTGGATCCGGCCCTCGTCCAGGAACAGCACCTCGTCGGCGAGCGAGATCGTCGCCTTCCGGTACGCGATCACGAGCACCGTCGTCGCGGCGCCGGAATCCTCCTGTACGGCGGACCGCAGCCCGGCGAGGATCCGGGCCTCGACCTGCGGGTCGACCGCACTGGTCGCGTCGTCGAGGATCAGCAACCGCGGCCGCCGGACCAGGGCGCGGGCCAGCGCGATCCGCTGCCGCTGGCCGCCGGACAGCGTCGTACCGCGTTCGCCGACCTTGGTGTCCAGCCCGTCCGCCAGCGCCTTCACGAAGCCGTCGCCCTGCGCGATCCGCAGCGCGTCCCAGACGTCGTCGTCGGTGTAGTCGCCACCGAGCGTGATGTTGCCGCGGATCGTGTCGTCGAACAGGAACGCGGTCTGCGCGACCAGCGCGACCGATCCGGCCAGCTCGTCGCGGGCCAGGTCGCGCAGGTCGATCCCGTCGATCTTCACCGCGCCCTGCTCCGGGTCGACGAGCCGGGTCAGCAGCGTGGTCATCGTGGACTTCCCGGCGCCGGTCGGCCCGACCACCGCGACGGTCCGCCCGGGCTCGACGGTGAAGTCGACGCCGGCCAGTACGTCGCGCTCCGGGAGGTACCCGAACCGGACGCCGGCCACCTGCAGCCGGGCCGCCTTCGCCGACGTCAGCCGCTGCTCGCCGTACTCCATGCCGCCCTCGGCCGTCAGCACGCGCTGCACCCGGTCCCAGCCGACGACCGAGCGCGGCAGCTCACCGAGCACCCAGCCGAGCGCGCGGATCGGGAACCCGATCAACGTGAACAGGAACGCCACTTGGACCACGTCACCCGCGTCCGCCCCGCCCGAGCGAACCCGTCCGACACCGACCAGCAGCACCGCGAGGACACCGAGCCGGGGCAGGCCGTCGATCACCGGGTCGAACATGCCGCGGGCTTTGTTCACCGCGATGTTCGCGTCCCGGAGCGCGTACGTCGGCGCGCGGAAGCGCTCGGTCTCGGCCGCCTCCCGGCCCAGCGTCTTCACGACGAGGGCGCCGTCGAACGACTCGTGCGCGACCTCGGACACGTCCGCGCGGAGCTGCTGCGCCCGGGTCGCGAGCGGCTGCAGGTACCGCTGGAAGATCACGTTCGCGACGAAGACCAGCGGGAACACCAGGCAACCGACGAGCGCCAGCCAGACGTCCGCGGCGAACATCGCGACGGTCGCGAACACCAGCATCGCGATCACGCCGATCGCCATCGGCAGCGGCGCGATCACGAACCAGGTCGACTCCACGTCGGCGTTCGCGTTCGACAGCAGCATGCCGGTCGAGTGCTGGTGGTGCCACTCGAGCGGCAGCTTCAGGTACTGCCGGGTGACCCGGCGGCGGTACGTCGCCTGCAGCCGGAACTGCATCACCCCGGCCCCGAGCCGGCGCCCGACCACGCCGATCGCGTTCAGGATCGCGATCCCGAGGAACAGCGAGATCAGGGTCGCGATCGCGCCGCCGGTCGTGTGCCCGCGCTCGAACGCGGGCCGGATCACGTGGTCGGTCGACCAGCCCAGCGCCCAGCCGCCGGCCACGGTCATGCCGCCGTACAGCATGCTGGCGAGCACGGACAGCGCGAAGATGCCCGGCTCCTCCCAGATCGCGACCCGCAGCACCCCGAACCCCCGCCGGGTGACGCTGCCCTTGTCTGGAACCTTCGGGACAGGCAAGACACACTCCAGGACAGTCAGGTGCATACACGGGACACAGGCATGACAACGATTGACATTCTGCCATTACCCACCGACAACTACGATCGGATATGTGACCGACTACAGCCGGGTAGAACGACTCGCTCTGTGTGAACTGTTCGACCAGGTCGGCCCCGCGGCGCCGACGCTCTGCGATGGTTGGGACGCCTATGATTTGGCGGTCCACCTGTATGTCCGGGAGGCCGATCCGATGGCCGGACCCGGGTTGGTGATCTCGGCGCTCGCCGACACCACCCAGCGGCGGATGAAGCGGGCCAAGGACCGGTACGGGTTCGCCGAGGTGGTCGACAAGGTCCGGAACGGTCCGCCGCGGGCGTCACTGTTCGCGGTCCCGAAACTCGGCGCGCAGATCAACACCGCGGAGTACTTCATCCACCACGAGGACGTCCGCCGCGCCCAGCCGTCGTACGAGGTCCGCACGCTGCCGGCCGATCAGCAGGAGGGCCTGTGGAAGGGGATCAAGCTGGCGGGGAAGTCGATGGCCCGCAAGTCACCGACGGGCCTGGTGCTAGCCCGGCCCGACGGTGCGAGCGTCGTCGCGAAGCAACCGACCGCGCTTGGGTCGGTCACGGTCACCGGGGAGCCCGCGGAGCTGACACTGTTCACCAGCGGGCGGCAGGCGGCGGCCGACGTACAGCTGGATGGTGAGGCGGAGGCTGTGGAGCGGCTCCGCAACGCGTCATTCGGCCTATGACGTCGAGCGGCGTGCCTTGCGGCGGGCGCGCTGGATCAGGCTGCTCACCACGGTGGTCAGGATGACGAGCACGATCGCAGCCAGCACGCCCTGCCACGGCTCGTCGAACAGCGCATAGCCGAGCAGACCGATCGCCATGTAGACGGCCGCCCACAGCGACGACGCGGTCAGGTCGACGAGCGCGAACCGCTCCCACCGGTAGCCGGCGAGACCGGCCGCCAGCAGCACCGGGACCCGGCCGCCCGGGATCAACCGCGATGTGAGCAGTACGCCGATCTCGTGTTCGGCCAGTCGTTCGCGCAATGCGTCGAGCGAGCCGTTGTCGCGTAACCACCCGACCCGTTTGGCCAGGCGCTCACCACCGAACCGGCAGCCCGCGTACACGATCAGGTCCCCGACGTACGCTCCCGCCGCGCCTGCGATCAGTACGCCGACCAGCCCGATCGGATTGCTGTGCGACGCGAGCACGGCACCCGCCGATACGGCGGCACCCGTCGGCAACACAGGCAGCACCGCCCCGATCAGGACCGCACCGGCCAACGCGAACAAGTACCAGACGTCGAACGTGGTGTCCCCACTCATCCGCGTCCTCGCTTCGCTCCGGGCGCGGATGAGGCACGAGCGGGCTGCGTTGGATTGGTGAACTCGCTTCGCTCGTTCACGCAGGCACCTCGAGCGACTGACCGGGGACCAGGACCTCGACCTTCACCGCGGGGTCGGTCTCGGTCATCGCGGTCTTGAACCTCTCCCCCGGTGGCAGGAACAGCTCCGGCTTGATCCAGTCGCAGCCGATCGGCCAGAACGTCCCGAAATGTACCGGTACCGCGGTCGCCGCGCCCACCCGCCGCACCGCCTCCGCGGCCCGGACCGGATCGAGGTGCCCGGGACCGAGCGACGGTCCCCAGCCACCGACCGGCACCAGCGCGAGGTCGACCTGCCCGGCCTCGGCCGCGAGACCGTCGTACAGGTCGGTGTCGCCGGCGAACCAGACACTCGGTGAGCTGTCGATCCGGTAGCCCAGCGCCTGCGCCGAGTACGACGACCACGGCAGCCGGCGCCCGTCGTGATGCGCGGTGACGGCGGTGATCTCGACCGACCCGATCTTGATCTGGTTGCCTGGGGCAACCTCGATGCAGCGGTCCGAGTACAGCGGACCGCTGTCGGCGTGGATCAGCTTCGCCGCACCGCGCGGCACCACCAGCGCGGCGTCCGGCGAGATGAACGGCAGCGACGTCAGGTGCAGGTGGTCGGCATGCAGATGCGATATCAGCACCGCGTCGCACTCCCCCGCCTCCGGCGCCGGCATCGGGCCGCGGCGGCGCCGCAGGTGTGCGATCCGCGACGTCAGCACCGGGTCGGTCAGGAGCCGCGTGCCGTTCGCCTCGATCGTGGTAGTGGCATGCCCCCACCATGTCACTTGCACGCTCTTACGCCTCCACCTTCGACTCGGCCGGTTCCGCCTGGTCCTTGCGCTGGCCCAGCTTCTCCAGCCAGCCGACCAGCACGTCGTGGACCGCGTCCGAGCCTACGGGAGCCTCGTCCAGGACCCAGCGGCTCGGGTGGACGAGCACCGCGTCGGTCTGCCAGCCGCCGATCCCGCCGTGGCAGCCGACCAGCTCCTCGAACGCCGCTACTTCGTGGGTGTACTCGTCGAGCCGGCTGACCACCACGAGATCGCCGTTGTGCGGCATCTCGGCCTGCCGGAGCATCGAGGCGGCAGCGAACGCGCCGTACCGCGCGAGTGGGTCCTCGCCCTCCACCCGGCCGGAGCGCAGGACGTGGACCCCGGACGCCCCGATCGCGACCGGTCCCTCGGCGAGCGAGTCGACGACGACGAACCCGATGCCGGGATGGGTCGCGAGGCCGGGGATGAGCTTCGGGTGCAGGAGTTCGATCTCCTCCAGCGGCACCCGGCCGGGGGTGTTGGCGAGGTAGATCAGCGCGAGGTTGCCGGACGCGGTGACGACCATCTGTTCGTCCGCCGCGATCTGTGGCTCGCAGTCCTTCGGCCCGAGCTCGACCTGGCCGGTCTTCACATGGAAGGCCTTGCGGGTGACGGTGCCGGCGACGCTGCGCCGCAACGCGAGCTCGGTGAGGAACGCGTTGACCGGGCCCCAGCCCTCGGACTTGCCGACCGCCTGCACCGGCTCCTTGGTGGTGTCGACCAGGTCGTCGACCACCTCGCCCAGGGTCCGGCCGTACCGCTGGAGGAACGTCGAACCCTGGCTCTGTCCGTGGTCGGACAGCACGACGATCTCGTACGAGTGTGGGAGGATGTCGATGATCCGCTGCAGCGCGCCGAGCACCCGGTCCAGGCCCTCGAGCGTCTGCAGCGACTCGGCCCGGGTCGGGCCGGCGTGGTGCGCGACCTCGTCGTAGTCCACGAAGTCGCAGTAGATCACCGGAGTCCCCTTCACGAGCTCATCGGTGATCAGCGAGACGTTCAGGTCGCGGAGCAGGACGTTGGTGATCGCGCGGAGGAAGATGTACCCACCGCCGCGCTTCACCCGCGGGACCAGGCGCCGGACGCGTTGCCGACGCGCCTGGTGCAGTTCCTTGATCATCTCCGCGACGCACAGGATCAGGCCGCGCGCGGCGCCCTGCGGGCTGGAGAAGAACCGGACGTACCCGTTGCTGCGGCTGTTCGGCAGGCCCGCCCGGCTGAACACCAGCTCGCACCGGTCCGCGTCGCCGGACCAGTTGTTGCTGATGCTGACGCCGCCGTCCGCCAGCAGGCCGCGACCGGTGGACATCCGGGCCTCGAGCTCCGCCGCGTCCCGGCCGCGGTTGGTGACCATCACCCGGCCGGTCTCCTTCTCGTACCAGCGGAAGGCCGGGATGTGCCGCGAGCCGCCGTGCAGGATGCCGGCCTGGCTGGCGGGGGTGGTCGCCGGGACACCGGTGTGCCAGGCCAGCATCGAGTGCTTGCCGTCGCGGATCCAGCCGCCGAGGTTGGGCAGGTTCCCGGCCAGCACCATCCAGTTCAGCAGCGGCGCCGACAGGCCGTCGATCTGGATCACCAGCATCCCGGTCTTCGGCGCGGGCTCGATCCGCCGGGCCCGGCGGCGGACGAGCCGCATCACCTCGGCGACGTACGCGTCGTCACTGCCCGCGTACGCGACCCAGCCGACGAACGCGCTGACCGACGACATCACGATCGAGACCAGCACCGGCGCCTCGACGCCGCCGTGCAGGTCGACACCGGGGTCGACGGTGATGCCGAGGTAGACCACCGCGAACTGCGACAGCAGGCCGCCGACCAGCACGCCGATCGAACCGATCAGCACCGCGATACCGGCCAGGATCCAGCGCATCAGCACCGAGAACACCGCGAGCAGCACGACCAGCCGGAAGATCGGCAAGCGGCCGTCGCTGCTGATCTGCGGCAGCAGCCAGAACGTGATGATCAGCGTGATCAGCGACGCGAGCCCGCCGTACAGCATGGCTCCCAGACCACGTCCGGTACGGCGGAGATCCAGCCATACCGGACGTCGTCGGCGGGAGATCTGTTCTGGTGGTTTCGCCATGCGATAAACAGCCTGCTTCCCCGTACTGCGCTTTTGTCCAGTACGAGGGTACGGGGTCGCGGCGACAGGTTTACTGCACTTCGAGGTAGTCGACCTCGGTGTACAGCGTGCCCTTGGTCAGCCGGATCGTGTTCCACCCCGCGTTCAGCGTCACCGGCACCGCGCTCTGGTGCCAGTTGTCCCACCCGGTCACCGGGTAACGGACCGAGCCCACGTTGTTGCCATTGACAACGAGACCGTGGCTCGCGGTGGACGCGGACCCGTTGGCGTATCCGACGGACAGGGTGTAACTGCCGGCCACCGGGGCGAACACGGTGTTCTGCACCCAGGAGTCGGCGTAGTCGATGTAGGCGACCACCTTCCCCTCCGAGGCGCCGGCCGCGTTCGACCGGACCGAGCAGTGGTTGAGCGTGCCGCGCTCAGCTTCGTACCGGACCCGGCTGCCGCGGACCACCGGGTAGTCGTTCGCGTACCCGACGTCCGCGACGTACAGGTGCCGGTCGCCGTTCACCCAGCCATGCTGAAAGACCTTGCCCCCGACAAAGTCGGCGCCACCGGGGCCGCACACGTGGTTGTCGAACGTCGCGGTCGTCATCAGCGGCCGGTACGCCGTGGTCCATGGACCGCCGAGGCTCGTCGAGGTGGCGTACGACGTGAGGTAGTTGCAGTCGCTGTACCCGCCACCGGAGAAGTAGAGCACGTACTGCGAGCCGTGGTGCACCAGGTCGGGCGCCTCGATGATGCCGCTCGACGTCAGCAGTGCGGTGTTGCCACCGGCGAGCGTCCAGCCGTTGTTCGAGGTCTTGGTCAGCCACAGCGTCGACGGTTGGCTGATCGCGTTGCCGTCGTTCTTCCAGACCAGGTAGCGGGTGCCATCGGTGTCCACGAACGTGTTCGGGTCGATCGCGCCGCCGAGATCGAGCGGACAGATCAACGGCGCCGTACCGACCGGCTGGAACGGGCCGAGCGGACTGGTCGCGGTGGCGACGCCGATGCACTGCCGGCCGGACGCCTTGTGCCACGCGGTGTAGGTCAGGGTGTAGGTGCCGTCCGGGTTCGGGTAGACGTCCGGCGCCCAGGTGCGGCCGGGCTGCGCCCAGGCCGCGGACGGGCCGCCTGGCATCGCGTCGCCGCGGATGGTCCACGGGCCGGTGGCGCTCGGCGCGGTCGCGACCGGGACCGTACCGCGGCTGCCGTTGGTGGCGTACGCGTACCAGGTGCCGTTCTGCTGGAAGACGTCCGGATCGGGAAAGTTCTCGGCGATGATCTCGGTCGGGAAGACAGCTCCGGCCGGGGCCGCCTGGACGGCCGGTGCGAGGAAGGTGGAGAGGCTGAAGACGGCCAGCGCGGCCGCCAGAAGTCGTCTCATGGGTGACTCCTCAGGTGGGGCGGATACCTGTGACTCAACTTTTACATCGATTCACCTGAAACGCGAGGCCTCAATCACTGGACCCGGGGGAATCGGGGGTGTTGACTCCCGCTAGTTGTTTTCCGCCTGGATCAAGGGAGTGTCTCGTGAGTCATTTACCGAGAGTGTCGGGACGCGGGGTGATCGCTGCGGTCGCAGCGGTCGCGGCGGTGGCCGGCGGTTTCGTTGGGCAGTCGGCCGCGGCGCCTACGGCAGTACAAGAGACGGCCCTGCAGCAACGGTTGGACAGTTTGCTGAACGACAGCCGGTACGACGGTTCGCAGGTAGCGCTCGTGGTGCGCGACGCGACCACCGGCGAGACGCTGTACGACCGGAACGGCGCCGAGCGGCTGCTGCCCGCGTCGAACACCAAACTGTTCACGTCGACGGCCGCGATGCACACGCTCGGCCCGTCGTACCGCTTCCACACCGACGTGCTCGCCACCGCACCCGTCCGCGGTGGACAGCTGCACGGTGACCTCTACCTGAAGGGGTACGGCGACCCGACCGCGCTCGAGTCCGACTACGCCGGCCTGGCGAAGCAGCTCAAGGCGGCCGGTGTCCGCCGGATCACCGGCAACCTGATCGCCGACGACACGTACTTCGACCACATCCGGCTCGGCGACAGCTGGGCCTGGGACGACGAGCCGTACTACTACAACGCCCAGATCTCCGCGCTGACACTGGCGCCGAACACCGACTACGACTCCGGTACGGCGATCGTCGAGACCCGTCCGGGTGCGGCCGCGGGCGCTCCGGTGCAGCTCGACCTGGTGCCCGCGAACGGCGTACTCAAGCTGGTCAACACCGCGACCACCGGCGCGGCCGGCTCCGCGAACACGATCAGCGTCGACCGCGACCACGGCACGAACGTGGTCCGGATCACCGGGTCGATGCCGCTCGGGTCCGCGGTCGAGCAGGACTGGGTGACGGTCTGGGAGCCCGAACTGTACGCCGCCGACGTGTTCCGCCGGCAGCTGGCCGCGCAGGGCATCACGGTCAGCGGCACGATCAAGAACGCGGCCACCCCGGCCGGCGCCGGGCGGCTGGCCCGGGACGAGTCGATGACGGTCGGCGAGCTGATGACACCGTTCCTCAAGCTCTCGAACAACATGCACGCCGAGACACTGGTGAAGGCGATGGGCGCGGTCGCCGAGGCGGACGGCAGCTGGTCCTCCGGGCTCGACGTCGTGACCAACTACGCGAAGACCCTCGGCGTCGACACCAGCCGGATCCGGCTGTCCGACGGCTCCGGCCTGTCCCGCAAGGTCAACGTCACCGCGGACTCGGTCACCGACGTACTGATCGGCGCCCAGAAGGAGCCGTGGTGGAAGCAGTGGTACGACGCGCTGCCGATCGCGGGCAACCCGGCACGGTTCGTCGGCGGGACGCTGCGCAGCCGGATGCAGAACACACCGGCGGCCAACAACCTGCACGGCAAGACCGGGTCGCTCACCGGCGTCACCGCGCTGTCCGGGTACGTCACGAACAAGGACGGACGGAAGCTTGTCTTCTCGATGATCAGCAACAACTACCTGAGCAGCCCTCGCTCGATCGAGGACGCGGTCGGCGTCACCCTCGCCTCGTGGTCCGACCAGGCTCCGCCGCCTGCCGCAGTCGTCGCGCCGTTCAAGGCCGCTACGCCGACGTGTGAATCGGAGTGGGACAAGGCCTGTTAATGACGTGACAGTACGGCGGTCGTTCCGCACCATGTGGGGATGACCGCCGTACTGCCCGAGGGCTACACCGTCCGGTCGCCCACGAAGGAGGACGCGCAGGCGGTCCTCGATCTGGTCGCCGCCTACAACACCCCGCTGATCGGGAACGCCGACTTCACGCTCGAAGACGCCGAGGACCAGCTCACCGAGCCGGGGTTCGACCCGGAGCGGGACGGCCGGCTGGTGTTCGACGGCGACCGGCTGGTCGGCTTCGGCGCGATCTACGGCAAGGGCGACCACCGGCAGGTCGACCTCGACATCGTGTCGCTCGACCCGGTCGTCGAACAGTGGCTGCTCGAGCAGGCCGTCGACCGGGCCCGCGAGTTCGGCCGCGAGTACGGACACGTCTCGGTGCAGGCCGACATCGTCGCGTACCGGGCCGATGCCGAGCGCCGCGAACGCCTGGCCGGCTGGGGATTCGGGCCCGGTACGACGTTCCACCGGATGCGGATCGACCACGACGGGCCGGTGCCGGCACCGGAGGTTCCGCCCGGCGTCACGGTCCGCCGCGGTGCGCCCGACGAGGACAGCCGACGCGCCGCGCACGCCGTACTGAACGAAAGCTTCGAAGGGCAGTTCGGGTTCTCGCCGCGGACGTTCGAGGAATGGCACGCCGCTCAGGAGAACCATTCGGCCTTCGACTGGTCGCAGCTGACGTTGCTGGAACTCGACGGTGACGTCGTCGCGCTGCGGTCGTGTACGAACCAGTTCGTCGAGGACGAGAACTGCGGCTACATCGGCCGGCTCGGCGTGCTGGAGAAGGCGCGCGGGAAAGGGCTCGCCAAGTTCCTGCTGCGGGATCAGTTCGCCGTGGATGCGGCTGCCGGACGAGCCGGGACGATCCTGCACGTCGACACGAACAACCCGACGCCGGCGCTCGGCGTCTACCTGTCCGTCGGGATGCAGGCGGTGCTGGTGATGGAGGTCTGGCGGCGCGAGGTGACCGTGTGAGCCTGCCGGACGGCTACACCTGGCGGCCGATGCGGCTCTCGGATGCCGCGCTCATCGCCGAACGCTCCGCCGACTACACGTCGGCACTGCTCGGGTTCGCCAAGCACAGTCCGGAGGACGTCGCGAACTATCTGCGCGATCCCGGCACGAACCTGGAGACCGACGGCTGGGTGGTCCTCGGGCCCGACGGCTTCGTCGGCTCGGCGACCGCGGTCCCGGTCACCGGCGGGTCGCACGTGAACGTCGACATCCTGAGTTCGGATCCCGTCGTACTCGACTGGTTGCTCGAGCAAGCGGAAGGGCGCGGCGGTGAGGGTGCCGTGATGCGGGTCGGCGCCATCCGTCAGGACGAGCTCCTGCCGGGCGTCCTGATGGCGCGTGGGTATGTGATCGGTACGGCGGTGCATCGGATGCGGATCGACTTCGACGGGCCGGTGGCGCGGCCGTTCGAGCCGGACGGGGTCGTCGTCCGGCGGGGTGCTCCGGACGAGGCGAGCCGGCGGGCGGCGCACGGCGTACTGATGGAGGCGTTCGCGGAGCAGCCCGGGACGTTGCCGCGGCCGTACGACGAGTGGGTGGCGTCGCGGGAGAGCCGCTCGACGTTCGACTGGTCGCAGGTGACGATCGTGGAACTCGACGGCCGGGCGGTCGGGATGACCGAGTGCAACGACAACTTCGTCAGCACCGACAATTGCGGGTACGTCGGCCGGCTGGCCGTCGTACCCTCGGCCCGCGGGCGCGGACTGGCGAAGTACCTGCTGCGGAACGCGTTCGCGGTCGACTCCGCGGCCGGGCGGAGTGGCACGATCCTGCACGTGGACACGAACAACCCGACACCCGCGGTCGCGCTCTACACCGGCGTCGGCATGCGCCCCGACCTGATCAGCGACATCTGGCAGCGAACGATCCGGCCGGCCTGAGGCAGTCGCGGCCCTTCAGTACGACGTGCTCCCCGGTCGTACCGGCGTACACCGTGCGGTTGCCGAGCGGTGCCCCGAGGTCCAGCCGGAGCATGGTCGGCGCCGGGCCGCGATTGGCGCACTGATGACCCTCGTTCTGGTCCGGGGCGATGCCGTACCGATACGCCGCGATCCGGACCGACCCCCCGTCCTGGGAGAGGATCCGGACGATCGTGTTCGGCAGGCACGGCTCGATCGCGACGTCGTCCGGCTCGACACGGACGGTCAGCACCGTGAGGTGGTTCGGGTCCAGCTGTGCCGACGTCACCGCAATCTCGCCGCGGAGCAGGATGACGGTCGATCCGAGCTTGTACCGCGACGGCGCCGGCCCGTCGACCGCGTAGGACGGCTGCCGGAATCCGATCGTCGGCTCCGGGTCGGCCTGGCGATAGGTCGGCCGGGCGGCGAACGCGATCCCGATCAGCACGGCGGCGACCGCGACGGCCGCGGCCGTGACGACATACGGTCGCCGGCGCCGCTCGCGGTCCTCGACCCGGGGTGCGTCGTCGTCCGTCAGCGTGTCGCCGTACTCGACGACCGTGCTCTCGTCCCGCACGTGATTCAGTCTCGCCCCGCGCCCGGAGTCGCGACAGGGCTTGCCGCCGGGAGATCTGAGAGATTACTCTCGAAACATGTCTCTCAGGAATCCGTACGGCGATTTCGAGATCACCGATCCGCAGGCGATGCGCGCGCTGGCGCACCCGGTCCGGCTCGCTGCCCTCAGCTACCTGCAGGGCAACAGTCCGGCCACGGCCACCCAGTTGTCCGAACACGTCGGCGCCTCCCCCTCGGTCACCAGTTGGCACCTGCGGCACCTGGCGGAGTTCGGGCTGGTGAAGGACGGGCCGCCACCCAGCGGCTCGGACAAACGGCAGCGCTGGTGGTACGCCGTGTCCCGCGGGTTCCGCTACGAGATGCCGGACACGCCGGACGGCGCCGCGGCCGGGCGGCTGTTGCGGACCGAGCTGATGAACCAGGCCCTCGAAGCCGCGCAGAACTGGTTGGTCGAGACCGAGCCCAGGCTCGAGCCCGAGTGGAGCAGGCTCGCGGGATCCGCCAACACCACGCTCACCATCACGACCGCTGAGGCCGAGGCGATCGAGTCCGCGATCGAGGAACTGCTGGCGCCCTACGTCCAGCGCAGGGACGCGGGCGGAACCCCGGACGACGCCCGCGCGGTCCGCTACCTGCGGATTACGTTGCCTGAAGCAACGGACGCGTCGTGAGCACCGCCGCGGCCACCAGCCTGTGGCGGGACCGGCGGTTCCGGACGTTCTGGTCGGCGCAGGGAGTTTCGGAGTTCGGCGACCGGATCACCGAGCTCGCGCTGCCGTTGATCGCGGTCACGATGCTGGACGCCTCCCCCAGCCAGGTCGGCTTCCTGACCGCGGCGGTCTGGCTGCCGAACATCGCGTCGCTGTTCATCGGCGCCTGGGTGGACCATCGCCGGGACAAGCGCCCGCTGATGATCGCGGCCGATCTCTCGCGGACCGTCGTCCTGCTGTCGTTGCCGGTCGCGTATTGGTTCGACGTACTGACGCTCGGGCAGCTGTATGCGATCGCGATCCTTGCCGGTACCGCGCACGTGGTGTTCGGTACGGCGTACGCGTCGTTCTTCGTGCGGCTGGTGGATCGCGACCACTTCATGGAGGCGAACAGCAAGCTGTCGGCGACCCGGTCGATCTCGTTCATGGCCGGCCCGGCTGTCGGCGGGTGGCTGGTGCAATTGCTGACCGCGCCGGTCGCGATCCTCGTGGACGCGCTGACGTTCGTGTTCTCGGCGGTACAGATCGGCCGGCTGAAGATCGAGCCGAGTACGCCGCAGCCGTCCGAGGAAACGTTGCTCCGCCGCGCCGCTGCCGGGATGCGCTACGTGCTCAAGCACCCATACCTGAGCCGGAGCCTCGGCTCTGCGACCACCGTGAACTTCTTCAACCTGATGGCGATGGCGCTGCTCGTGCTGTTCGCCAGCCGCATTCTCGGCCTGTCGGCCGGGGTGATCGGCGTGGCGTTCGGCGTCGGCGCTTCCGGCGGCCTGCTCGGCGCGGTCGCCGCCGCTCCGCTCAGCGCCCGCTTCGGCGCCGGCCCGGTGATCGCCTTCGGGGCTGTCATCTTCCCCGGCTCGATCGCCCTCGCGGCGTTCGCCGGCGGCCCGACGTGGCTCAAGGCCGTCGCCCTGGCCGGAGCGGAGTTCATCGGAGCGTTCGCGGTGATGTGCTTCGACGTACCGCTGAACTCCTTGCAGGCCGCGGTGATCCACGACCACATGCGCAGCCGGGTGGCCGGCGCTTTCAGCAGCATCAACTACGGCATCCGGCCCCTGGGCGCAGTAGTAGGAGGGTTCCTCGGTACCTGGATCGGTGTCCGGGAAACCCTCCTGGTGTCCGCGGCCGGCGGGCTGCTGTCGGTCGTCTGGCTGATCGGCTCACCGATCATCCGGACCCGCGACCTGACCGGCCTGGAGCCGCCCGCTTAGTCCTCGACGAGTACCTCGACCTTGTTGACGGTCTTGCGGAGCGGGACTTCCTTGATGAAGATCACGGCGATCAGACTGACCACGGCGCAGGCCGCGGCGATCAGGAAGATCCGTCCGGTCGCGTCGCCGTAGGCGTGCCGGACAAGCGCAGCCAGCTGCGGCGGGAGGTTCTTCACGTCCAGCAGGCTCGTGCCGCCGGAGCCGCCTTCCTGCAGTTTGCGGGCCGCTGCGGCACCGTTCGGACCGGCCAGCACGCCGGCGACGATCAGGTCCTTGACCCGCGCGGCGAGCACCGCTCCGAGGGCCGAGACGCCGACCGCACCGCCGAGGCTGCGGAAGAACGCGACGGTCGCGGACGACGCACCGATCTGCGTGACGTCGACGGTGTTCTGTACGGCGAGCACCAGGTTCTGCATGGTCATACCCATGCCGAGGCCCATCGCCAGCATGCCGAGTCCGACGTACCAGTACGGCGTGCTGTGGTCGATCGTGCCGAGGATCAGCAGGCCGACGAGCAGCAGGACGCCGCCGGAGACCAGGTACCGCTTCCACTTGCCGTACCGGGTGATCAGCTGACCCGATCCGGCCGAGCCGACGAACGAGCCGAGCATCATCGGGATCGTCAGCAGACCGGCCTCGGTCGGGCTGTACCCGCGGGCGATCTGGAAGTACTGGCCGAGGAACAGCGCGCTGCCGAACATCGCGACACCGACCGACAGGCTGGCCACGATCGCCAGCGCGGTGGTGCGCTCGCGCACGACCTTCAGCGGAACGAGCGGCTCGGCGACCCGCCTCTCCACGAGGACGGCGAGGAAGCCGACGAGCAGCGTGCCGCCGACGAACAGCGCGGACTGCCACGACATCCAGGCGAAGTCCGTACCGGCGAAGGTGACCCAGAGCAGCGGCAGGCTGGCCGCGATGCTGATCAGGACCGCGCCGAGGTAGTCGATCTTGACCTTGCGCTTGAGCAGCGGCAGGTGCAGGTACTTCTGCAGGATCACCAGGCTGATCACGGCCAGCGGCACACAGACGTAGAAACACCAGCGCCAGCCGAGCCAGGACGTGTCGACGATGACGCCACCGATCAGCGGGCCGCTGACGGTCGCGACCGCCATCACGGCACCCATGTAACCGGAGTACCGGCCGCGTGAGCGGGGCGGGATCGCGGCGCCGATGATGGCCTGCGCGAGCGCCATCAGGCCGCCCATCGCGAGGCCCTGGAGCACTCGGGCGCCGATCAGGAACGGCACGTTGTGGGACAGGCCGGCCAGTGCGGACCCGATCACGAAGACCGAGATCGCGACCTGGACCAGCAGTTTCTTGCTCACCAGGTCCGCGAGCTTGCCCCAGATCGGGGTGGACACCGTAGTGGCCAGCAGGCTCGCGGTGAGCACCCAGGTGTACTGCGTCTGGGTGCCTTCGAGATCGGCGATGATCGTCGGCAGGGCGTTGCTGACGATCGTCGAGCTGAGCATCGCCGTGAACAGCGCGGCGAGCAGCCCGATCAGGATCTCGAGGATCTCGCGGTGGGTGAGTTCCGGCGCAGCGGGCACCTGCGGCCGGGTCTCGGTGACAGTCATTACTCTCCAGTCCTGGACGTTTGCCTCACGAGCTTGTTGGCCTCGGTGATCGCGACCGCGATCCGCTGCATGGTGGCAGCGGCCGCGATCAGCGCATCGTCGTCGAGGTCCGACAAGGCGGTTCTGAGTTGCTGGGTGTAGGAGGAATACAGGGCCTCCAGCCGGGCCTTGCCCTGGGCCGAGAGGCTCACCAGTCCGACCCGGGCATCGGCAGGATCCGGCCGACGGCTCACCAGTCCGTCGGCCTCCAGCGCGGTCAGCTGCCGGCTCACCACCGATGCGTCGACGCCGAGCTTCGCGGCGATCTCCCCGCCACGCTGCTCGCCGTCCTTCATCAGCACCTTGAGCACACTCGCGTCCGACCGGCGCAGTGCGCCGTCGCCGCCGCCGAGCTGCCGGTGCTCGATACACCGCACGGCACGCACCAGAGAGCTGACCCCTTCGAGCAGTTCCTGGGCCGCCGCATCCCGCTCTACCCCCGGGACGAGGGGCTGCTGAGCTAGTTGCATAACCCAACTATATACACGAATAGTTGGTTTCCACAACCATATGCGCAGGTTGTGGATAAGTGGTTACTACCTGTGAAAGGTCAGCCGAGGTCGGCGTTCAGGCGGGCCAGCAGTCGGCCCAGGTCGGCCAGATCGGTGGGGTTCCAGCGGTCCAGGATGGCGCGAAACTCGGTCTGGCGTTGGGTGCGCATCGCCTCGTACCGTTCGGCACCGGTCGCGGTGAGCCGGAGCAGGCGGGCGCGGCCGTCGTCGGGGTCGCCGACGCGTTCGATCAGGCCGAGGTTCTCGAGTTGGCTGATGCCGCGGCTCACGGTCGACTTGTCGAGGCCGAGCACCTGCGCGACATCGGACGCGCGGACGCCGGCTCCGGTACCGAGCTCGATCTGGGAGATCAGCGCGTAGCCGGCCGCGTCCATCTCGGGGTGTACCCGCCGGGCCAGCCGCAGCGATGCGGAGCGCGACCGGCGGAACAGGGCCGACAACTCCTGCTCGATCGCAGCGACGAGTTCCTCCGAACGCTCGATCTGCATGCTCATCGACGTCCTCGCTTCGCTCCGGGCGCCGATGAGGCACGAGCGCGCTGTGTTGTCTTGATGCCCTCGCTCCGCTCGGTCATCGGACCACGATCCCCGCGTCCCGCAGGGCCTTCTTCACGTCGGCGATCCGGAAGTCGCCGAAATGGAACACACTCGCCGCGAGTACGGCGTCCGCACCCGCCTGGACCGCGGGCGGGAAATGGTCCGGCGACCCCGCTCCCCCGCTGGCGATCAGCGGTACGTCGACAACCGCGCGGACCGCCTTGATCAGCTCGAGGTCGAACCCCTGCTTGGTCCCGTCGGCGTCCATCGAGTTGAGCAGGATCTCGCCCGCGCCGAGCTCGCAGCCGCGTTGCGCCCACTCGATCGCGTCCAGCCCCGCGGACCGGCGTCCGCCGTGGGTGGTGACCTCGAACCCGCTCGGCTGCTCTGCGGACCGCCGTACGTCGAGGGACAGCACCAGGACCTGGTTGCCGAAGCGGTGCGAGATCTCGCGGATCACGTCGGGACGGGCGATCGCGCCGGTGTTGATACCGACCTTGTCCGCGCCCGCGCGCAACAGCCGGTCCACGTCGGCCGCCTCGCGCACGCCGCCGCCGACGGTCAGCGGGATGAACACCTGCTCGGCGGTGCGGCGAACCACGTCGTACGTCGTCTCGCGGGAACCGGAGGACGCGGTGATGTCGAGGAAGGTGAGCTCGTCCGCACCCTCGGCGTCGTACACCTGCGCCATCTCGACCGGGTCGCCCGCGTCGCGCAGGTCGGCGAAGTTCACGCCCTTGACCACACGGCCGGCGTCGACGTCCAAACAGGGAATAACTCGCACGGCAAGACTCACGCGGTCAGCCTACCGGCCACGGACCAGCGATCCGGCGCCATCTCGACCGAGTGCCGGACTCCCCTGTGCCGCAGGGAGTCCGGCGAACCGCAGCCGGTGTCACTTCCAGGCGCGGCGGCGGTTGTCGGTGGATTTCATCGGGCGGGTGGATTCCCAGACCCGGCGCCAGCGGGCGGCGTCGGGGCCGGACTGCTCGGGCGAGGCGCCGATGGCTGCGCGGCGGCGGGCTTCGTACCAGGTGGTGGATTCCTCGTCGAGCAGCGCCGAGACGGCGGCGGCGATCCGCGGCGCGAAGTCGCGGGCACTTTCGCCGGCGGCGGGGCGGAGCGGGTCGCCGTACCGGACGTGGACGGCGGGACGTCCGGGGATCGGCCAGCCGCGGCCGCGGGGCATGGCGGCGAAGGAACCCTTGATGCCGACCGGGATGATCGGTACGTCGTGCTCGACGGCGAGGTACGCCGCCCCCATCCGGAACCGCTGCACCCAGCCGTCGGGCGAGCGCGTGCCCTCCGGGAACACCACGACATTCCATCCGTCGGCGAGCAGGTCGCCCGGCGTGGAGCTCATCTTCCCGCCGCGCCGCTCGATCGGGAACGTGTTGAACACGATCGCCGACCCGGCAGCCCGCCACCAGGTGTCGAAGAAGTAGTCGGCGGCGGCCGCGAACGCCGTCCGCCGGCGAATCGCGTCCGGCAGCGACAGCAGCAGCAACGGGGTGTCGAGGTGCGACGAGTGGTTCGCGACGATGATCGCCGGACCGTCGAGCTTGAGCAGCGAGTCCAGGCCACTGACCTGCGGGCTGACCTCGAAGTTCAGCACCGCGTTCAGCGGGCCCTTCTGGATCAGGTCGCGGACAGCGATCGCGGCCGGCGTCCGGGCCCACTTGGTCGGGAAGACCGAGGTCTCCTTCGGAACCACGTACGGCTCGGCGGTCCGCGGTACCTGCGGCCGCCGGCCCCAGCGCCACCCGCGAGCGACCAGCTTCACGTCCCGCGCGGTGTCGCGGCCGAACTTCACCAGGCCGGTACCCATCAGCGCACGTCCGCGAGCAGGTGCGGCGGGTTGTGCAGGTACGTGATCGAGGGCGACCGGCCGACCGAGTGGCTGACCATCTCGAGCGCGTCCTGCAGCGTGGACGCGGACCGGAAGCCCATCCGCTCGACGGTCCTGCGGTTCCCGCCGACCCAGACGATGTCGCCGCAGTGGTCCAGCGCGTGCGAGATCCAGTACCACATGTAGAACGGGTGCACGCCGTGGTACGCGTACGACGTCCGGTACAGGTGGATGTACCACGGGTCCTCGGCGTACTGCTTCTCGAACTTCGCCTCGATCGTCGCCGGATCGGTGCTCTCGGCAAGCACTTCCTCGAAGAAGTCGACGTACGACGGGTGGTGCAGCTGGCTGAACTCGTAGTCGACCGGGTGGTACAGGATCACCGCGCCGTCCTTGCGGACGACCGGGTTGCCGCGGTACGAGTTGAAGTAGTAGCCCAGGCCCATGCAGGCGGCCAGGATCGGGTTCATCACCGAGTTCACGTTGTACGGGCCGACGAACGGCACGCCCATGATCGCGACGTCGGACTGACCCTGCACCTCGACCAGGTGCTGACGGTGCACCGCCTCGATGGTCTTCTCGTGCACCGGCTCGATCGCGCCGGCGTTGATGCCGGTCAGGCCGTAGTTCGAGCGGACGTCGGTGAAGATCTTGTGCCGCAGCTTGGCCGGTGCGGCGGCGAGCGCCCGCTTGGTGCCGAGCATCGAGGCCTGGTCCTTGATCGACCACTCCCACTCACGCTTCTGCAGGAACTCCAGCGGCCCGCCGAAGATGTCGTTGTTCAGCGTGGTCTCGATCTGGAACACCTTGACGTGCTGGGTCAGCACCTCGCCCATCCGCCAGGCGGAGTGGTGCATCTTGGACGCCTTGTGGTCCATGAACGACCGGGAGTGGATCATCGTGTGGCTGTTGTGGTGGTGCTTCAGCGACTTGTACGACGCCAGCCCGATCGACGTGGACTTGTGGCCGCCGTCCATCGCGACCAGGTTCACGTTCACGTAGACGAGCAGGTCGGACTCGGCGGCCCGCTTGGAGATCTCGACGTCCTCGCCGTGCCGGGTCAGCCCCAGGTGGGTCAGGTTCGCGGTGTCCTCGGCGTCGAAGTTGTAGAGCTTGCCGTCGGGGAAGAACGACCGGAAGACCCGCTCGCCGACGATCTCACGCAGCTCGTTCGGGGTCAGCCGGCGGTGCAGGGCGTTCGCCGAGATCAGCTCGACGTCGTCGACACCGGCCTGCGCGGCCAGCTCCAGCACGGCCTCGATCACCCGCTGCCGGATGTCCGGCTTCTTCATCGGCGGCAGCGGCAGCGAGATGTCGTCGAACGCGATCGTCAGCCGCATGCCCGCGCGGAGCAATTCGGGCAGCGGCTCGGAGTCGATCGGGTTCAGCAGCGCGTTCTGGATCGCCTCGTCGACGTCGCGCACCGCGGGCAGCGCCTCCGGCGGGTACACCACCCGGGTGCCCTGCGGGAAGCGCTCCAGCAGGAAGCCCTCGCCGTTGTGCACGAGCAGCGGCGGCGTGCGGTCGTCCACCTCAAGCACGAAACCTGGCCGAGACATGTTCAGAACCTCTCTCGTCGTACGTTCAGCGCCTTCATGAGGCCCTCACATCGAATGCGACCTTGACTGTGCCGAGCCGCCCGGCGGAATGTGCGTGATCCAACGCCTCGCGCCAACGGTAGAGCGGATACCGGGCGCCGACGATCCCGTCCAGCGGGGCGCGGCCGGCGAGCTCCAGCGCGGTCTCGAACGCCGGCAGGCCGTTCGGTTCCTGCCGCGCGGAGGCGTACGTGCCGGTCACCTCGAGCTCGCGGAACCAGACCGGCGACAGGTCGGCGCCGCCGGCCGGCATCCCGGACAGTACGACGCGACCGCCGGCCTTGGTGACCCGCAGCACGGTGTCGATCGAGTCCTTGCTGCCGACCGCGTCGACGGCGACGTCGACACCACCGAGCAGGAACTCCGGCGCCCCGAACTCGGGCTTCAACCGGAACGCCCCGGTCGAGCGCCGGACGCCGCGGAACACCTCGTCGGGTGCCACCACGTCGCTGGCGCCGAAGGCCCGCGCGAGTTCCCGCTGCTTGGCGTGCTTCGCGACGACCGTGATCCGGCCGGCCTGGGTCAGTTCGCGCAGCGCGAGCGTCGCGAACAGGCCGACCGCGCCCGCACCGCTGACCAGCACCGACTGCCCGGGCTGGACGTTGGCGCGCAGCGCGGCATGGACCGCACCGGCGAGCGGCTCCACGAGGACGGCGCGCTCGTCGGACATGCCGTCCGGTACGGCGTACAACTGGCTCCGGTGGGCGACGAGCAGGTTGCCCCAGCCGCCGCCGGTGTCCTGGCAGAACCCGGTCTGCAGACCCGGCGCGACGTGGCCGACGGTGATCCGGTCGCAGCGGTTGGTGTTGCCGGACGAGCAGCCGTCGCACGGTTCGACACCACGCGCCGCACAGGTCAGGACGCTGTCCATCACGACCCGCGTGCCCCTCGGCAGGTCCTCGCAGTCGTCGAGCAGCTCGCCGACGATCTCGTGACCGGGAACGAACGGCAGCGACACGACGGCGGAGAAGTACAGCTTGGTGGAGCCGGTGACCATGCCGAGGTCGGAGCCGCAGATACCGGACAGGATCGGGCGGATCCGCGCCCAGCCGTCCCGCTCGGCCTTCGGCTCGTTGATCGTGACGAGCCGCAGCGGCGCGGCCGGGCCGGTCAGCATGCCGGGGATCCGGCCGCGGACCGCCTTGGCCGCCAGGTACTTGGCCGGCGACCGGTACATCTCCAGCGCGAGCATCATCGGGCGTTCACCCCTGGGAGCTCCAGACGGGACGAGGTGGACGGAGTCTTCCAGTCGACGATCTGCCAGCGCGCGGCCCGGGCGGCCCGGAACAGCGACACGTCCGGCGAGACCGCGACCGGGTTGCCGACGGTCGTCAGCATCGGCAGGTCCGAGTGGCTGTCGGCGTAGGCGAAGGACTTCGACAGGTCGACGTTGTGCTGCCGCGCGTGGTGTTTGATCCACGCGGCCCGGGACTCGCCGACCAGCGGCGGCCCGGACAGGAACCCGGTGCAGCGGCCGCGGTCGTCCACGGCCAGCTCGGCCGCGACGATCTCGTCGAACAGCGGCTCCAGTGGGCGGGTCAGCGGCCGGACGGCGCCGGTGATCAGGATCGTCTTGTGCCCGGCGGCGCGGTGCTCGCGGATCCGTCGTACGGCGGCACCGCTGAGGCGTTCGAGCACGTGCTCGGCGAGGATCTCGTCGACGATCCGGTTCAGCTCCTCCAGGTCCGCGCCGGCGTAGCGGCGGTAGATCGTGCGGAGGAACGTGCCGCGGTCCTTGCGTTCGGCGGCGATCAGCTTCGGCAGTTTGCGCAGCATCGCGCCGATCTCGCCGGCCCGCTGCGGACCGTCGAGCTCGGGCAGCCGCATCCACAGGTAGGTCTCGATCACGTTCGAGGACAGCAGCGTGCCGTCCATGTCGAACGCGGCGATCACCTTCGCCTCGGAGGGCTCGACCTTCTTGAGGACGCCGGCCGACGCGGCGAGCGCCTTGTTCCGCTTCTTCCGGACGACGTCGAGGCGGCGCATCGAGTCGGTGACGCTCGGGCAGTGCACTTCTTGCAAGTAGTGCTGCCAGTCGACGACCGCGGTGTCGCAGGCGAACTTCTCCTTGTCGTCACCCTCGAGCGCGTTGTGCAGGGCCAGCACGTTGTCGTCGATGAACTGCAGCTCGGCTTGTGCGTACTCGGCGTACAGGTCCATGTAGCGGCGGAGGAAGTCCAGCCGGCGCTTCTGTACGTCGAGTTCGCGCGCGTACTTGCGGGTCCGCTCGCCGCGCGGGACCCGGGTGATCACGGCGTCGGCGATCTTGTGTGCCTTCTCGCCGTACCGCAGCATCGTCTCGACCGAGTCGCCGCCGGGGAACTTCCACACCGGCAGCCGGACCGCGCCACGCTCGCCCAGGTCGAACGGGTGCTTGGAGAAGTACGCGCGGACACCGGCGTACAGCTGCTCGAACGTCAGCGGGTTCCGGGCGCCGGAGCCGATGTGGTAGTACTCCGGCTTGCTCAGCTCGGGCTCGGTCGCCATCACCGCGCAGATCGCGCCGACCACGTGGTCGACCGGGATGATCTCGATCACCGAGTCCGGTGACGCCGGGAACTCCGGCAGCTCGCCGCGGCCGTACGCCAGGATCAGCGGCTCGGCCATCTTGAAGCCCTCGATCCAGCCCGGGTGCGGGGACTGGACCGCGGACTCGATGATCGCCGGCCGGACGATCGACGTCGGCAGCTTCGCCGAGAACTCCTCGACGACGCGCTCGCCGAGCGCCTTCGTGAACGTGTAGCAGTCGGTCCAGCCGAGGCTGCGGGCGCGCTCGGTGCCGGTCTCGACCAGCCGCTTCGCGACCCATTCGATCCGGCGCCGTTCGGTGTCGGCCGCCGCGGTCAGGTGACCCGCGCGGCGGTGCAGCTTCTCGGCCTCCTTGCGGAACTTCGCCAGCATCGGCGCGGACCGGGACTGCTCCTCGACCCGGGCCTTCATCGCCATCCCGGCCTCGGCCTCGGTGCGCCAGTCGACGAAGTGCTCGACCGGGGCCTCGGGGATGGCGCCGCGCCGGCGGCCGGCCGTGTACGCGGTGGAGATGTGGACGTAGTGCACCGGGCGGCCCGTCTCGACGATGCGCTCGAGCAGGCTCTTGGTACCGAGAACGTTGGTCGTGAACGCCTCGTGGATCGGCGGGTCGAAGCTCACGTCACCGGCGCAGTGCACGACGATGTCGAGATCCTTCGGCAGCTCCGGTACGTCGGACAGGTCGCCCTCGACGACCTGGATCCGGGCCGCGGTCAGCGCCTCGGCGTCGGCGTACGGCGTGCCCTCGCCGTAGAACGGCTTGAAGATGTCCTTCTTCAGCAGCTGCGCCATCCGGTCGACACCGGTCAGCGAACCCTTCGGCCGGATGATCGCGGCCACCGTGGTGCCGGGCAGGTCCCCGAGGATCCGGTGCAGCAGCGCCTCACCGACGAAGCCGGTGACACCGGTGACGAGGACCTTCTTGTCCTTGAGCTTGTCGGCCAGACTCACTTGTCGCCTCCACGCGTGAGCTCGAGTGCCTCGGTCAGGGTGAACGCACCGGCGTACAGCGCCTTGCCGACGATGACTCCTTCGACGCCGTCGGGGACGAGCGTGCTCAGGGCCTCGAGGTCGTCGAGGCTGGAGACGCCGCCGGAGGCGATGATCGGCTTGTCGGTGCGGGCGCACAGCTCGCGGTACAGGTCCAGGTTCGGGCCCTGGAGCATGCCGTCCTTGGTGACGTCGGTGACGACGTACCGCTCGCAGCCGGCCGCTTCGAGCCGGGCGAGCACCTCGTACAGGTCGCCGCCTTCCTTGGTCCAGCCGCGGGCGGCCAGGGTGCGGCCGCGGACGTCCAGGCCGATCGCGACCCGGTCTCCGTACTGCTGGATGATCCGGTCGCACCACTGCGGGTTCTCGAGCGCGGCGGTGCCGATGTTTACCCGGCGGGCACCGGTGGCCAGTGCGGCTTCCAGGGAGTCGTCGTCGCGGATGCCGCCGGACAGCTCGACCTGTACGTCGAGTTTGCCGGTCACCTCGGCGAGCAGTTCGCGGTTGCTACCACGACCGAACGCGGCGTCCAGGTCGACGAGGTGGATCCACTCCGCACCTGCCTGCTGCCACGCCATCGCCGCCGCCAGCGGGTCACCGTACGACGTCTCGCTCCCGGCCTCGCCCTGCACCAGCCGAACCGCCTGCCCGTCCGCCACGTCGACGGCAGGCAGCAGCACCAAATGGTCAGACATGGGGCACACCCTAGAGGGCCCAGCTGAGAGATCTGTAACCCGGAGGCCACCTGAGTCGTTTGAAATCGATCTGTCTCAGCAATACCAGTAGGGTGAATGGTCTGGTGTTTACGCTGGTCCGGTGACCACCGTCGAGCAGCTCGCGAGCGACCCTCATCCGATCCTCGCGAGCATCCGTCCGATCGGCTGGCTGGACGCCCTCAGCAGCTGGGTGGTCACGAGCCGTTCGCTCGCGATCCACGTCCTCCGCGACCCGGAAACCTTCACCGTCGACGACCCACGCTTCTCCACCGCCCAGGTAGTAGGCCCGTCGATGCTCTCCCTCGACGGTCCCCACCACAAAACCCACCGCGATCCCTTCGAGTCCCCCTTCAGCCTCGCCGAAACCCGCCGCCGCTTCACGGCGCCGGTCCAGCACACAGTGGCGGAGTTGATAGGAGCGATCCAGCCATCCGTCGCGGCAGGCGGCCAGACCGGCGCGGTGGGCAGCGGAGCCGCCGGGTTGGTCGGCGCGGCAGGCGGCGGAGCCGCCGGGGTGGTCGGCGCGGCAGGCGGCGGAGCCGCCGGGGTGAGCGGTGCGGCGGGGGCCGGGCGGGGGCGGCGGGGGGCGGCTGACTTGCGGACGGGGTTGGCGGGGCCGTTGGCTGTTGCTGTGGTTGCCTACTCGTTGGGGCTGCCACCGGCTTCGGCGCCTACGGTCCTGGGTTGGTACTCGGCGATCTCCGAGTCGGTGTCTGGGGTGTCGGCGGGACTGCCGGTGACGGAGGCCGGGAGTGCGGCGTTCGCTGAACTGCACAAACATGTTGCTTCTGGCATCGACGGGTCGGACTCGTTGCTGGCGGCGGCTGCGCACGCCGGGCTGGGGGTGGACGAGGTGGTGGCCAATGCGGCGGTGCTGATGTTCGGGGGGATCGAGACGACCGAGGGGATGATCACGAACGCGCTCTGGTATCTGCTCAACCACCCGGACCAGCTGGCGATCGTGCGGGACGAGCCGGAGTTGCTGGCGAACGCGGTCGAGGAATCGCTGCGACTGGAACCGGCCGCCGCGGTGGTCGATCGGTATGCGACCCGCGACGTCGAGCTCGCCGGCCATCTGATCCGTCGCGGCGACATGGTGACCGTCTCACTCGCGGGCGCCGGGCGCGACCCTGAGGTGTTCGAGGACCCCGACACCTTCGACGTACGCCGTACCAACGCCCGCCGGCACCTCGCCTTCGCGAGCGGTCCACACATCTGTCTCGGCATGCACCTGACCCGCCTCGAAACACTCGCCGCTCTCGAAGCGGTCCTCGACCTACCCGGACTCCACCTCGACCCCGACTCACCCCCGCCGTACGGCCTGGTCTTCCGCAAGCCGCCGGCCCTCAATGTCAGCTGGGACGCGTGAGCACCAGCATCGACGCCGAGTAGACGGGCATCACCCGCTCCGGATCCCCTTCCGCATCAGCCGCGAACCGCGCGAACCCGGCGTCCAGCTCAGCCGCCGGCAAATGCTCGAACGTCGACAAAGCGCGATGACGCAGCCGCTCGTACCGCTCCCGCAACGTCCGCGGCTCCTCAGCAACCAGCTGTACGACGTCCGCCCCCGGCGCCAGCCCCGCCGCCATCGCCAGCTCCCGAACCTCCGCCACCGACTGATACATCCCCGCGTCGACCGCCCGCGCCGACGGAAAGTACTCGTACCAGAACAGGTCCGGCATCAGGTCCGCGAACTGCGTCCGCAGCAACGCCACTCCCCCGGGCCGTAACACCCGCCGCACCTCACGCAGCCCCTGCAACCGATCGGTCCAGTGGTGGAACGTGAGGAACATCAGCACCACGTCAACCGATGCCTCGGGCAACGGAATCGCCTCCGCGCTGCCCGCCAGGTAGGTCACCCCCGGCGCCGCCGGAGCCTCCGCACGCATCCGGTCCGACGGCTCCACGCCGTACACCCGCCCCTGGAACTCGGCCGCCAGCCCCGGCGTCAACCGCCCGGTACCACTCCCCAGATCGAGCACATCCAGCGGCCGCCGCTGCGGTACGTACTCCGCGAACGCCTTGGTCCAGCGCACCACCTCGGCCGCCGAGATCCCCCGGCCCGCGACGTAAACACTGCCCATCCGACCGTTGTAGTCGACCATGCCGACCCTATCCCCCTTGCCCGAGCATGGCCGCGACCGAAAACAACGCGGCGAGGACTGCAAGGACAGCGGCGACGTACGAAAGCACAGTCGTCGACAGTACGACGCGGCGGCTGTTCGACTGACGACTCGCGCGTACGGCGTGCGCGGCGACAACCGCTGCGACGGCGACGAGCAGACCGGGCACCGGTTGGAGCAGGAATCCGGAGACATCGAACGACGGGTCCGAGTTCACCAGCTCTGCCATCGTCGAGAAGCCACCCCAGAGCGCGAGCGGCGTGGACATCGCGAGCAACACAGCGGCCGGGGCAGCCGGGACCCGCCGTAGACTCACGGCGATCAACGCCGCCAGGCCGATCACGACCAACCCGACGAACGACCACAACGCGACATCGCCTCGCTGATCGGGCACGCTTCCCCCCACTGATCGGCCCAGCTACCGCCAGTAAAGGTCGCCGAGACCGCGCTGTACAGCCTGTCAGGCGAAGAACACGTCGTACGCGAGCCGCAGGATCAGGGCCGAGACCACCACCAGGAAGATGACGCGAACGAACCGGCTACCTCGGGCGACGGCGGTGCGCGCACCGAGCAGGCCGCCGAGCATGTTGGCGGCCCCCATGATCAACCCGAGTCCCCAGAGCGGCGCGCCATGCACGGCGAAGACCAGGATCGCGCCCAGGTTCGTGGCCACGTTGGCGATCTTGGCCTTCGCACTGGCCTGCAGGAAGTTGTACCCGAGCAGCCCGACCAGCGCGAAGATCAGGAACGAGCCCGTCCCCGGACCGACCGCGCCGTCGTAGAACCCGATCAGTACACCGACCCCGCTCGCCGCGAGGTAGTGGTCGCGACCGTCGAAGCGCAGGGCGGTCCGCGCTCCGAGCGACGGCTTGAGCGCGGTGTAGATCGCGACGAGGACGAGCAGCACCAGCACGATCGGCTTGAACCACGACATCGGGATCCTCGTCGCGACCAGCGCGCCGCCGGCCGCGCCCAGACCGGCGAGAATCGCCAACGGCAACACGGTTCTACGGTCCGGACGCACCTTGACACCGAACGTGACCGCGCTGGTCGTCGTACCGAACAGCGACGAGATCTTGTTGGTGGACAGGATCTGCGCCGGCGACGCGTTCGGCAGCCCGAGCAGCATCGCCGGCAGTTGCAGCAGGCCGCCACCGCCGACGACGGCATCGATCCAGCCGGCCGCGAAGGCCGCGATCACCAGGAACAGCAACGTCAGCAATGAAACATCAGGCACAGAGCCCGATGATCCGGTAAGGGCGCAGTACCGCTCAACCCTTACGCCGGCCAGTGAGAGACAAACCACTCAACCGGTGCCACCCTGAGGCCATGGCGTCCTCGATCCTGCCGCCGGAAGGCGAGCAACTCGCCACCGGCTGGGAGCCGGACCTCGCGCCGGCCGACTCGCTGATCCGCCAGGCCGTGCTCGCGCACGCGTCCTGGGCGGTCGATGCCGCCCGCCGGGCCGGCAAGCCCTGGTACGACGGTGACGCCTGGGCCGGCGGCATCCTCGGCGAACGCGGCGCGTTGACGAACTGGGTCGTCCTGAAGCAGCCCGTCGACCCGGCCGGGGTCGTCGCCGAGGTCGCCCGTGAACTGCCGGGCGACGCGCCGTACCTGTTCGTCAGCCCGTGGCCCACCGGGGACCTGCGCCCGTCGGGGCTCGGGCTGGCCGGGCACCCGCCGCTGATGCTCCGGCTCCCGCAGACGGCAACCACTCCTCCGGTGACCGATCTCGAGATCCGTCGGGTGACCGACGCCGACGGCCTGGCCGACGCCGAGCGGGTGCTGGTCGAGGGCTATCCGCTGCCGGAGCTCCTGCCCTTCAAGCCCCGCGCCATCTACGTCCCGGCCTTCCTCGACGGGTCCGCGGTCTGGGTCGGGTACGACGCCGGCGTACCGCTCGCGACAGCGGTGGCGTACAGCGCGGCCGGGCTCACCCTGGTCGAGAACGTCGCGGTGATGCCCGCCGCGCGCGGTCGCCGGGCCGGCGCGGCGATCACCTGGGCAGCGACGACGACGTACGACGACCAACCGGCGGTGCTGATCGCGTCGGACGACGGGCAGCCCGTGTACGAACGGCTGGGTTATCTGCGCGTCGAGCGGTGGACGGTCTGGGTCAAGCCGTGACACCTCGTCCGGGAGAATGGGCCGGGTGAAGTTCCTACTGCTGATCCACAACAACCTCGAGGCGCTCAAAGGGCTCAGCGAGCACGAGCTGACGGAGCTGGCCGGTGGGCGCGAGCAGGTCGCCGCGACCGCGCGCGAGCTGTTGAAGACCGGCGAACTCGTGTCGGTGCTCGGGCTGAACGAGCCCGGCCAGGAGCGGGACATCCAGCTCGTCGCCGGTACGCCGGTGATCTCGGACCGGCCGTTCCTCGAGACCAAGGAGTACCTGGCCGGCGCAATGGTGCTGCACTGCGCGTCGGTGGAGCGGGCGCTCGAAATCGCCGCGCTGATCCCGCTGGCGCAGTTCCGCCGCGTCGAACTGCGCGAGATCCGGCTCGACCAGGACGACTTCCTAACGGAGCTCACCGAGTCGTGACCGACGTCGAGACCAACGTCGAGACCGCCATCCGGGCCGCCGCGCCACGGGCGCTGGCCGCGCTGGTCCGGCGGTACGACGTGTTCGACCAGTGCGAGGACGCCATCCAGGAGGCACTCCTCGAGGCGCTCGTGCGATGGCGCGAGAACGGCGTACCGGAGCAGCCGACCGGGTGGCTGATCAGCGTCGCGACGCGACGGCTGATGGACGGCTGGCGGCGGGACAACGCCCGGCGGCAGCGCGAGCTGAACGACTTCCTGCGCGCCGCCGATCCGGATCCGGAGGACTACCACGAGGACTCCGACGACACGGTCCGGCTGCTCGTACTGTGTTGTCATCCGGCGCTGACCCCGGCCTCGCAGATCGCTCTCACACTGCGCTCGGTCGGCGGTCTCACCACGGCCGAGGTCGCCGCCGCGTTACTCGTCAGCGAGACGACCGTGGCGCAGCGGATCAGCCGAGCCAAGCGGATGATCGCCGGCGCCCGCTTCGAGCTACCGACCGCCGAGGAGTACGACGTACGCCTGCGCGCTGTCCTCCAGGTTCTCTACCTGATCTTCAACGAAGGCCACACCGCCAGCGCGGGCGCCTCGCTGCAGCGGGTGGATCTTGCAGCGGAAGCGCTCCGGATCACCCGGCTGCTGGAGCACGCTGTCGGAGCAAACGACAAGGACAACGGCGAGGTCACCGGGCTGCTCGCGTTGATGATCCTCACCCACGCCCGCCGGGACGCGCGGACCGGTCCGGGCGGCGACCTCATCCCGGCCGACCGGCAGGACCGTTCCCGCTGGCACGCCGACGAACTCGCCGAAGGGATCCGCCTGGTCGAAGGCGTACTGCGGACCGGGGCGGTCGGCCCGTACCAACTGGAGGCGGCGATCGCGGCCGTGCACAGCGAGGCGGACTCGGTCGAGACGACCGACTGGGCGCAGATCGCCGGCCTCTACCGGCTCCTCGAACGCGTCGACCCGAGCCCGATGGTCAGGCTCGGCTCGGCGGTCGCGATCGCGATGACCGACGGGCCCGACGCCGGCATCGCGATCGTCGAGGAACTCGCCGACGACAAGTACGTCGGCAACCACCACCGCCGGCTGTCCGTCCTCGCCCACCTGCACGAGCTCGCCGGCCGCCCGGACCTGGCGCGCTCCAACTACCTCGCGGCACTGGAGCGCACCCGGAACGCGGCCGAGCAGAACTACCTCCGCGAGCGCATCGCCCACCTCATCACATGACGGCGACCGCCGGTCCACTCGGGACGCGGCGGGACGCTGAGCGCGTTGCGGAACACATGGCCTGGATCGACCGCCTGCTTGAGCGCGGCCAGCCGCTTGCGATGGGCTTCGGGGTAGCAGGCGTCGAGGTCGGCGTCGGTCGGGTGGGACAGAAAGTTCAGGTACGCGCCGTTCGGCTCGAGCGATCGCCACAGCGCGTCGAAGTCCTTGGGCTGCGTACCTTGCTGTTCGGGCGTCCCCATCAGCACCGAGTTCACCAGGAACCGCGCGTCGCGATGGGCGAACGCCGTGGCGTCCGCGGGCATCGCGCCGTACGCACCACCTAGTGACCGGATCTCGATCGCGAGACCGGGGATCCTCTGGCGGGCGTCCAGCAGCTTCTCGGTCAGACCGCCAGGCCAGGTGTTGTAGAAGCCGTTGCGGATCCGCGGGCGCCAGTCCGGCGGCATGGTCATGTCGCTGAACACCTCGGCGTACAGGACCCCCGCCACTTGCTCGCTGATCAGCGAGCCGAGGTGCCGCAGCGGTTCCAGGACCGATGCGGTGGTCGCACACACCTGGATCGCGACCGGGACCTGCCCGTCCGCCATCATCGTCGGCGCCAACTGCAGACTCGCCGTCAGTTCCTCGGGAGCGTCGGCCATGTACTCCGTCCACGCGCGGATCACCTGCTTCGCCTGCGTCCACGGGTACAGCAAGGTTCCGAAGTACACCTTCGACCGGCGGACGGCGCTGATGTCGTACGACGTGACCACGCCGAGGCTGCCCGCCGCGCCGCGGACGCCCCAGAACAACTCCGGTTCGGTGGCGGCGTCGACCCGCCGGACGGCCCCGTCCGCGGTCACCACTTCGGCGGAGACCACGTTGTCGATCGCCAACCCGTGTTTGCGGACCATCCACCCGATCCCGCCGCCGGCCATCAACCCGCCAACGCCGACGCTCGCCGTGTCACCCGACGAGATCGCCAACCCGAGCTTGCCCAACCGCGCGGCAACGTCTCCCCACGTCGCCCCGGTGCCGACCCGGACGACGTCGTCCGGCAACACCCGCACCTCGTCCAGCGGCCGGACGTCGATCACGACCCCGCCGTCGCTCGTCCCGAATCCGGCCGCGTGATGCCCGCCGCTCCGGACCGCAATCGGCAGGTCCTGCGCCTCGGCGTACTTCAATGCCGCCACCACGTCCGCCGCCGTCACACACCGGACGACCACGGCCGGCCGGCCCACCGCGACCACCGTCCGACCGGCCGTCTCGAACCCGTCGTCACCCGGTACGAGTACATCCCCCGCGACAACCCCACGCAGTTCCAGTTCCTGCATCTCACTCCCTCGATCCCGGCGCCCCCTCTGGCGCCTCACCCCCAGATCGCAGCCGGCCACGGATCCTCGACATCCGATCCGCACGCCGTTGACCGGATGTTTCGCCGGGCGTAGACCTGAAGAAGTGCTCGGGGGTTCTGCTGCACGTCGTGGGGGTGGGTCATGGGCAGGATGTCGCGTTTCTACGCAACTGCGGGCCGCCGGGTGGTTGCCGCGGCGACGGTGCTCGCGCTGGCAGCGGCGCTGACGATCACGGCGGGCACCGCGGCGGCGGCCGCGCCGAAGCCGAGACCGGGGAAGCTGACCACGGTCGTACTCAGCCCGGCGACGGCGACGATCAATCCGGGCGCCAAGCAGGCCTACAGCGTGCAGGGATTCGACGCGGCCGGTAACTCGTTGGGCGACCTGACGTCGCAGGCCACGTTCACGATCAGCCCGGCCGGTAGCTGCACGGCCAATGTATGTACCGCGACCACGCTCGGCGCCCACACCGTCACCGGAACGGTCAAGAAGATCAGCGGGACCGCCACACTGACGGTTGCGCAGGCCGATCTGGCGACAACTCAGACCGTCAGCGACGCCTCGCCGTACTACTACGCGCCGATCACCTTCACCACCACAGTCACCAACACCAGCAGCACGACGACCTCAACCGGCGTGGCAGCGTCGGTGAATCTGCCGGGGGCGGTCGTGACTCCGACGGTGACACCGAGCACCGGTGCTTACGCGGCCGGCCGATGGACGATCGGATCGCTGGCCCCGGGTGCGAGCGCGACGCTGACGATCTCCGGCTTCGCCGGGGACGTCGCCGCGGGTCTGCAGACCGTCACCGCCTCCGTGACCGCGGCAACGTTCGACCCGAACAGCGCCAACAACACCGCCTCGGCGTCCGAAGCGTCCCAGCCCGCACCACTGTTGCCGGTCCTCACCGGCCCGTCGGGTGCCCTGGACGTGTGCCCGCCCACGGTCACCGTCACCTGGACCCCGTCGATGGTGAACCTGATCAACCCGGCCGCACCCACGCTCGCACCGGGCACATTCAGCTATGTCATGGGATGCGCCAACCTCGGCAGTGGCGGGTGCCCGTCGCCGACCAGCGCACCTGGGAACCAGTCGTTCATCTCGTTCAACAACACCGATTTCGTGGTCGGCGCGGACTACCTCATCTCGCTCACCATCTTCCCGGTGTTCGGAGCCAACCCGAACTACCAGGACAAGGCGGTGTCCATCAACGTAGGCAGCCCTCCGCCGTACGACACCGCCCCCGTCTTCAGCGGGGTCTGTCTGAGCTAGCCGCGGACCGTGCTGACCAGGTGGTCGACGACGTCGGCCACCTGGATGTCGGCGCGGTCGCCGGAGCGGCGGTCCTTGACCTCGACGGTGCCGTCGGCGAGACCCTTGCCGACCACGGCGATGGTCGGGATGCCGATCAGCTCGGCGTCCTTGAACTTGACGCCCGGAGACACCTTCTCGCGGTCGTCGTAGATCACGCTCAGCCCGCGCGCCTCGAGTTCGGCGGCGATCTCGGCAGCCTTCTCGAACACCTCGGAGTCCTTGCCGGTGGCAACCAGATGGACGTCGGCCGGCGCGATCTCCCGCGGCCACACCAGGCCGAGCTCGTCGTGGTTGCCCTCGGCGATCGCGGCGACCGCGCGGGTGACGCCGACGCCGTACGAGCCCATGGTGACCGTGACGAGCTTGCCGTTCTGGTCGAGGACCTTCAGGTCGAGCGCGTCGGCGTACTTACGGCCGAGCTGGAAGATGTGGCCCATCTCGATACCGCGCGCGGTCTCCAGCGGACCGGATCCGTCCGGCGACTGGTCGCCGTCGCGCACCTCGGCCGCCTGGATCGTGCCGTCGGCGGTGAAGTCGCGGCCGTGCACCAGGTTGATCACGTGGAATCCGGGCTTGTCCGCACCGGTCACCCACGCCGATCCCTCGGCCACCCGCGGGTCGAGCAGGTACCGGATCTTCGACGTGTTCTCCGACCCGAGCACGCCCGGGCCGATGTAGCCCTTGGCGAGCGACGGGTACTTGACGAAGTCCGCCTCCTCGAACGCGACCACCTCGGCCGGCTCCACCTGCGCGCCGAGCCGCTTCTCGTCGATCGCCCGGTCCCCCGGTACGCCGATCGCGAGCGGCTCACGCGTCCCGTCCGGGTGCACGAGCATCACGAGCACGTTCTTCAGCGTGTCCGCGGCGGTCCACTCCCGGCCGTCGGTGCGCGGGTGCTTCGCGTTCAGCGCGTCGACCAGCGTGTCGATGGTCGGGGTGTCCGGCGTGTCCACGACCTCGGCAGCCGGTACGCCGGAGAAGTCCACCGGCTCGGCCTGCGGCACCACGACCGCCTCGACGTTGGCGGCGTACCCACCCGGGGAGCGGACGAAGGTGTCCTCACCGTTCTCCGCGATCGCGAGGAACTCCTCGGACCGGGAGCCACCCATAGCGCCGGACATCGCCTGCACGATCACGTAGTCGAAGCCGAGCCGGTCGAAGATCTTGATGTACGCCTGCCGGTGCAGCTCGTACGACTTCGCCAGGCCCTCGTCGTCGACGTCGAACGAGTACGAGTCCTTCATCACGAACTCACGCCCGCGCAGCACGCCGGCCCGCGGCCGCGCCTCGTCGCGGTACTTGTTCTGGATCTGGTAGATCGACAGCGGCAGGTCCTTGTACGACGAGTACAGGTCCTTGACGACGAGGGTGAACATCTCCTCGTGCGTGGGGCCGAGCAGCATGTCCGCGCCCTTGCGGTCCTTCAGCCGGAAGATGTTCGGCCCGTACTCCGTCCAGCGGCCGGTCGCCTCGTAGGGCTCGCGGGGCAGCAGCGCCGGGAAGACCAGCTCCTGGGCGCCGATCGCGTCCATCTCCTCGCGGACGATCCGCTCGACGTTGCGCAGCACCCGCAGCCCGAGCGGCAGCCAGGTGTAGATCCCGGGCGCGGCGCGGCGGATGTAGCCGGCGCGGACGAGCAGCTTGTGGCTCGGGACCTCCGCGTCCGCCGGGTCCTCGCGAAGGGTGCGGAGGAACAGCGACGACATGCGCAAAATCACGGGAGTCTCCAAGCGTGCAAAAGTCGAGAACAGACGCCACAGCTTACCCGACGGTCCTCAGGGTAACCGCCCGTACGGCGCCGCCGCGGCCTGCGCGGCATAAACCAGCGCCGGCTTCAGCAACGGCCAGAACGTCGAGGAGACGCACGAGTAGGCCGGCTGGAATCCGCTGCACCACCCAGCGCGCGGCCCGATCTCGAAGGTGTACGACGGCACGCCGCGGGTTCCGTACAGCCAGTCGGTCGTCGAGCCGGGCGTGAAGTACCCGATCCCGCCGTCCCCGGTCGAGACCGGATAACCCGTCACAGCGCCCATCTTGTTGCCTAGGGCCACCAACGCCGCCCGGTCCGGCGCGGCCGTGCGGGTATATCCCCAGGGGGCCAGGATGTCGTCGCCATAGCTGTGCAGGGTCAGGAAGACACCCGTCGTGCTCCGAGCCGCCGGCTCGTCCACGGCGCCCTTCGTGTCGGGGAAGATCGTGTCCAGCAAGCCCTGGATCGCCACGGTCTCCGGTTCGGACGCGGGCTTTGCGCCCGGGTACATCTCCGTACAGGGACCGCCCTCATCTGGGTTCCATTGGAAGGACGAGTTGCGATTGAGGTCGACCCCGGCGTACCCGAACGCGCATCCGCCCGCGCTGTCGTCGACGTTCTTCCGTTGCAGCAAGGGCTGTGCCGGGTTCGAGGCGACCACGTCCACTCCGTCCGGGTTCGCGATCGGCACCACCCAGAGTTCGCGGGTGTTCAGCAGCGCGGTGATCTCGGGGTCAACGCCGTACGACGAGACGAGCAGGTCGATCCACCGGTACGCGATCTCGCCGGTGACGATCTCGCGCGCATGGATCTGCGCGTGCAGGACGAACTTGGGCTTCTTGCCGGTGCTGTTCAACGCACAGTCGCCGGGCGTCAGCTTGGTGATGCACAGGGCCTGGATGTCGTGGCCGCCCTGTCCTTGGGCCTTCTTCCAGGAGTCGCCGATGTCGTACAGCTTCACCAGCTCCGGGTGCGCCGCGGCGACCGCCGCATTGTGCTGCTCGTGCCCCGCGGTCGTGTGATAGCCGCCGTAGTACGTCACCGAGGTCGCCGACCAGGAAGTGGCCGACGAGATCAGCAGGAGCGCTGAGCTCCAGAGCAGAACGACGAGGGTTCGCACGCAGACGAGCCTGTCCTACTGCCGTTACACGGAGTGCCCAGTATCAGAGCGGTATCAGAACAGAATCGTCGCGAACGTCTCGATCGTCCGGAACCCGACCCGCTCGTACGCCGCCCGCGCCGGAAGGTTGAAGGCGTTCACGTAGAGCGTGACGACGGGCGCGATCTCCCGCGCCAACTCCACCACGGCAGCCATCCCCGGAGCGGCCAGGCCGCGGCCGCGGTACTCCGGATCGACCCAGACGCCCTGGATCTGGCAGACGCCGGTGCCGACCGAGCCGACCTCGGCCTTGAACACGACCCGGCCGTCCTCGATCCGCGCGAACGCCCGCCCGGCCCGGATCAGCTCGGCCACGCGGGACCGGTAGAAGGTCCCGTCCGGGCCGGTCTGCGGCGGTACGCCGACCTCCTCGGTGTACATCGCGACGCAGGCCGGGTACAGGATCGGCAGCTCGACCGGCTCCACCGCGCGGACCAGCGGATCCGGGGCGATCGCCGGCGGGCCCTCGATGACCATGAACGGCTGGTCGTCGCGCACCTCGCGGGCCGGGCCCCAGTGCGGCTCGAGGATCTGCCACAGCTGATCGACCGCGCGTGCCTGGCCGAGGATCTGGAAGCAGTTCCGTCCGCGGCGCATCGCGTACGCCGCGAACGCCCGGAGCGCCGCGTCGTCGGCACCGACCGGGACCATGTTGCCGCCGGCGTGGCACAGTGCCTCGAGGGCGCCCTTCTCGACGTACCCCCAGACCTCCGCACCACGTCGCGGGTCGAGTCCGGACGCCTGCACCAGGCTGTCCACGAACACGTTCACCACCGGATCGCGGGCAATGACCGCGCGCGCCGCCGCGAGGTCACGAGGACCGAGAACCCGTACTCCCACGCGCAGAACCTAGCCGATGTTCGGCCGTCCCGTATGCAACGGGGCCGCGTCAGGCCACCTGTGGTTCGTGACCGGCGGCGATCCGGCGCAGCGGCGAGGTCCAGGCGACGACCACGCCGACGCAGCCACACAGTCCCATCAGCACCATCCCGGTCCGCGGGCCGAAGGCGTTGCCGAGCAGTCCGCCGAGGACCGATCCGAGCGTCCAGCCGACGCCCCAGGACAGCATCCGGCCGGCCGTGTTCACCCGGCCGAGCAGGTGCTCCGGGGTGACCTGCTGCCGGTAGGACACGGCGTTCACGATCACCAGCACGTACGCCGAGCCCCAGACGAGCAGCGCCAGCGCCGCGACGATCCAGTGCGGCGACAACGGAGCGAGCACCCCGAGCAGGGCGGACATCGGCAGCGCGTAGAGCGTGATCGCCGCGGGCGGCATCCGCTTCAGCAACCGCGGCAGGCTGAGCGCGGCGATCAGCCCGCCGATCCCCCAGACTCCCCAGACCAGCCCGAACCGGAGTCCCGACGTACCGATGTGCAGGACGCGGTCGCACCACACCACGATCAGCGCCATGAAACCGCCGCCCGCGAAAGACTGGATGCTGCCTATGATCGTCATCGTCCGGACGCCGGCGTGCCGGACCAGGTACCGCAGACCATCGGCGATGTCGTTCAGCACCACCCGAGGGCGGAGCGGCGGCTGTCCGTCGCGGGGCTCCGACATGGCTCGGACGATCCCGCGGACCGCGAACGCGGATGCCGCGAAGCTCAGCGCGTCGAGCGTGAGCAGGCTGGCCGGATCGAGGACGCCGAGCATCAGGCCCGTCAGCGGCGGGACGAACAGCTCGATCAGGCTCGACGCCGTCCAGACCGCCGAGTTCGCCTGCGCGACGCGGGCACGGCCGACCAGAACCGGCAACGCGCCGAAGTTCGCGCCGTCGAAGAACGTGTAGACGGCTTGCACGGTGAACGCCACCACGAGCACCTGGGCGACGGTCAGTACGCCGAGCAGGTGCGCGAGCGGCACGGATCCGACGAGTACGGCGTTCACGCAGTCCGCGGTCACCATCGTGCGGCGGCGGTTCCAGCGATCCGCGAGCGCGCCCGCGAAGAGTCCGGCGAGAAGGTACGGTGCCGACTCGAGCGCGGTCACCACGGCGGTCAGCACGGTCGACCCGCTGAGGCGGTACACCAGGACCGGCAGCGCGATCGCCGTCACCATCGAGCCGGTGATCGAGAGCGCCCGTGCGAGCCAGTACCGCCGGAAGTCCGCGTCGTCCCGCAGCCGCTGAGGCGCCCCCGTCGTCATGCCGTGCATCCTGCAACCTCAGGTGCGGTCGAGGTCAAGTCGCGCGGGATCATCCGTGCACCAGGACAAGCTGACCGTCGGGATCGGTGAGCTCCAGCCCGCCGTCGATGCGAGTGCCCGGGACGCGGGTCTGGACGTCGTCGAGGTCCTCGGTGGTGGTGAGGTCGAGACGTACGGCGAACTCGGCGCCCGAGCCGAACCGGACGGTCGGAGTGACGCCCAGAGCGGTGAGGAACCGTTGCCAGGCGGGCTCGTCCGCGCCGGCCAGGTACGGCGTGACGGACCAGCGCTCGTCGGGGTTCGCGGTGTGCAGCTTGTAACCGTAGAGGTCCTCGGTGCGCTCGTCGATCCAGATCACGACGCCGTCCGGCGCGGTCACCGACAGCACCCGCCCGTACGCCTCGTCGAACACCGTCGCGTCGCCGAACCCGGCCTGCTCGAGGGGCTCGACCAGGTCGTCGATCGTGTCCGCCTCGAAGGACAGAGTGGTCTGCCCCGCCTTGCCACCGGTCGAACTGGACGCCGCGTCGTGCAACGCGACCATCCCGTTGCCGGTCACCATGTCCACCCAGCCACCGCGCTCGGACTCGATCCGCGACCGCAACCCGAGCGCCTCCAGGAACGCGCGCATCGCGTCCACGTCATCGGTGAACCGCAACGGCCTGACCACCACGCCACTCATCCCCTGGCCTCCCCATGAGTCTCGAGATACTCCACCAACGCCTGCTCCACCAACGCCGACAAACTCGCCCCGTCGTCGATCGCCTTGTGCTTCACCCGCCGCACCAACCCGACCGGCAGATAAACGTTGAACTGCACCTTCTTGCCGCCCTCGTCCACCATAGCTATATTGCTAGCATCCTAGAAACCTACTAGTCAACAAGGAGCTGGCATGGGCATCCGGTTCGACCACCTGGGTCTGCTGACCGACAGCCGCACCAAGAACCAGGACATCGCCGACTTCTTCTCCGGCGTCCTCGGCCTGGAGGTCTCGGGCGACGCCGGCGAGGGATATGCCGAGGTCGCCGCGGGGGCAATGACGATCGCGTTGCACACCGGGGCGATGACCGAGTTCGAGCCGCTCGGCGGCACGCTGCTGCAGTTCAGCAGCGACGACGTACGGGCCGACATCGAGGCGATCCGGGGGCGCGGCGGGAAGATCGTGCTGGAGCCGGTCGAGACCGACTGGGGGACGACGTCCGCGTACGTCGCGGGGCCGCACGGCGTACTGGTGGAGATCTACAAGTTCAACTAGGACCCCGGTTGTCCTAGGGCGTCGGCACAGTGTTGCTATGTCTGTGCACGAGGAGCTTTCGGAGCTCGAGGAGCTGCTGTGGAAGGCGAACCGGGAAGGGGACGGGGCGTTCTATCAGAAGTACTTGCGGGACGACGCGATCGCGGTGAGCCGGTTCGGGGTGATCGACAAGGCGACCGCGGTCCCCGGCATCACCGCCAACCACAACCCGTACCTGAGGACCGAGCGCACCGGCGAGCGGATGATCGTCGTCGACGAGCACACCGCGGTCGTCACGTACCACGTCGACGTCACGGTGCTTGTCGACGGCAACGAAGTGCGGGCGCCGTCGTACGCGAGCACCGTCTGGACGAACGCCTCCGGCGAGTGGCTGGTCGCCTTCCACCAGCAGACGGCGTTAGACGGCGGTCAGTAGCGCGTCGTCGAGCTCCTTGAGCAGCTTGTGCTTCGGGCGGGCGCCGACCACCGACCAGATCAGCTCGCCACGATGGAAGAGCGCGAGTGTGGGCAGCGCCATCACCCGGTAGTTCGCCGCGATGGTGGGGTTCTCGTCGGAGTTGAGCTTCACCACGGTCAGCTGGTCCGCGCGTTCGGCGGCGATCTGCGCGAGGACCGGCGCGATCTGGTGGCACGGTGGGCACCACTGCGCCCAGAAGTCCACCAGTACGGGCTTGTCGGACCGCAGTACCTGGTCCCTGAACGTGGTCTGGTCAACGCTGCGCAGGTCGGTCATGTGTTCTTCCTCCAGCTCTCGGCATCGGACAGGAGGTCGGTCAGCCGCGCCCGCAGGTCGGTGAGCTCGGCGATCCGCCGGTCCACCTCCTCGATCCGCGTCCGGTACGCCGTCAACGACGCCGGGCAGACGTCCGCGCGCGCATTGCCGGCCCGCAGACACTCGATGAACGGGTACGTCTGCTCCGCGGTCAGCCCGAGGCTCAGCAGCGCCTTCACCTCACGCACCACGACCACGTCGTCCGCTTCGTACGCCCGGTACCCGTTGGCTTCGCGCCGCGGTTTGAGCAGCCCTTGCGCCTCGTAGTACCGCACGGCCTTCACGGTCACGCCCGCCGCAGCCGCCAGATCACTGATCCGCATCCGACCTCCTACCCCGACGCTAAACCTTGCCCCCAGGGTAAAGGTCAAGTTCAGCGGGTGTACTCGGTGACCCACTCCCCCAGCACCTTCGCGCTGGCATCGACAAGCGCCGGCCAGTCGAGCGCCGCCTCATCCGCGGAATCCGACACGTGCTTCACCACGCGCACCGGTACGCCGTACGCGCGGCACGCATAGACCACGCCGTACGCCTCCATATCCACCAGATCCGCCCGCTCCGCCAACCGCGCCCGAACCACCGGATCGGTCACGAACACATCCCCCGACGCGAGCACCGTCCCGTCCCCACCCTCGATCGCCAACTCGTCCTGCGGATCCAACCCGATCGCGCGCACGGCCTCCGCGTTCACGTCATGGTTGATCACCGTGCTCGGCAAGAACAACCCCGACAACCCGTCCCGCAACGCCCCCGTGGTCCCCACATTCAGAACCACCAGATCCGCAGTATCCCGCTCCCCCAACGCCCGACCAACCGCAACAGCCGCCGCCGTCTTCCCCACCCCAGTCACCACCACCGGCATCCCCGCCGGCACATACCGAGCCTCACCGGCAACCGCACTGACAACCAGGTACTCGGTCATCGTCAGAGCGTTCCCTTCGGCATGACCCACTCCACCGGCTGCCCGGTGACCTTCGCGATCCGGTCGTAGTCGTCGTCGTAGTGCAGAACCGTCAGCCCTGCCAGTTCGGCGGTCGCAGCGATGATGAGGTCAGGAAGCCGAAACTGCCGATGCTGGCTTTTCTTCGCCAGCAACCGATGGACATTCAGGGCCCGGTCCATGGCCTCGGTGCTCACGTCCGCCCATCGCTGCCCCTGGAGATCGGACCACAGCCGTTCGTAGGTCTTCGGGTCGGGAGCATTGTTGAGGCACTCGAGCAGGGTCATCTGGCAGAAGGCCAGCCGGCCTTCGACGAGCAAACTGTCGAACCGATGCTTGACGTTGATGTCGCGGCCACGCAGCACGAAGACCGAAGTGTCCGCCAGGTAGGCGGCTCCAGCCATCACGCGCTGCGCTCTTCCCGCGCATCGGCCTCCAGTCGGCTGAGATCACGCCCGCCGCCGTACCTCCAAGCCGCGTCCGAGCCGCTCACATCCAACTCGACCTCGTCGAGCGTGGCGATAAGGTCCTTGGCACGTTTCCGCCGGGCCAGTTCGTGCAGCGCGGCATTGATCGTCTCTACCTTGCTGTCGGTACCGAGCTCCGCGCGGGCAGCCTCGAGCCACTCGTCGTTCACGTCGACCGAGATGCGCGTCATGACAGAAAGCGTACACCAAATCGAGCTTCAAGTTGGTGCATATGCGGGCGGCCGCAAGGCACCAATTACCAGCCTGTAGTGGTGCAAATCAGCTGACGCTGACGGTGGGTTCGCCGGATTCGCCGGTGGTTTCCATCTGTTCGGCGATGCGCATGGCTTCTTCGATCAGGGTTTCGACGATGGCGGACTCGGGGACGACCTTGATCACCTCGCCCTTGACGAAGATCTGGCCCTTGCCGTTGCCGGAGGCGACGCCGAGGTCGGCCTCGCGAGCCTCGCCGGGGCCGTTGACGACGCAGCCCATGACGGCGACCCGGAGCGGGACCTCCATGCCCTCGAGGCCGGCGGTGACCTGCTCCGCGAGCGTGTAGACGTCGACCTGGGCGCGCCCGCAGGACGGGCAGGAGACGATCTCGAGCTTGCGCTCCCGCAGGTTCAGCGACTGCAGGATCTGCAGACCGACCTTGACCTCCTCGACCGGCGGCGCGGACAGCGAGACCCGGATCGTGTCGCCGATCCCGCGCGACAGCAGCGCGCCGAACGCGACCGCGGACTTGATCGTGCCCTGGAACGCCGGCCCGGCCTCGGTCACGCCGAGGTGCAGCGGCCAGTCGCCGCGCTCGGCGAGCATCTCGTACGCCTGCACCATCACGACCGGGTCGTTGTGCTTGACCGAGATCTTGAAGTCGTGGAAGTCGTGCTCCTCGAACAGCGAGGCCTCCCAGACCGCCGACTCGACCAGCGCCTCCGGCGTCGCCTTGCCGTACTTCTCCAGCAGCCGCTTGTCCAGCGAACCGGCGTTGACGCCGATCCGCAGCGACGTACCGTGGTCCTTCGCGGCCTGCGCGATCTCCTTGACCTGGTCGTCGAACTTGCGGATGTTGCCCGGGTTCACCCGGACCGCGGCGCACCCGGCCTCGATCGCGGCGAACACGTACGACGGCTGGAAGTGGATGTCGGCGATCACCGGGATCTGCGAGTGCTTCGCGATCTCCGGCAGCGCGTCGGCGTCCTCCTGCCGCGGGCAGGCGACCCGGACGATGTCGCAGCCCGCCGCGGTCAGTTCGGCGATCTGCTGCAGCGTCTTGTTGACGTCGTTCGTCGGCGTGGTCGTCATCGACTGCACCGACACCGGCGCGTCACCGCCGACCAGCACGCTGCCGACCTTGATCTGGCGGGTCTTGCGGCGCGGGGCGAGGGTGGGGGGCGGCAGTGCGGGCATGCCCAGGTTGATGCTCATGTGTCCTTTAACCGTTAGCCGTTGAAGAGTTTGATGGGGTTCACGATGTCGGCGATGACGAGCAGCACGCCCATCACCACGATCACACTGGCCGCGACGTACGCGATCGGCAGCAGCTTGGCCACGTCGACGTACCCGGGGTCCGGCCGGCCGAACAACTTGGCCAGGCCGCGCCGGATGCCTTCCCAGATCGCGCCGATCATGTGCCCGCCGTCCAGCGGCAGCAGCGGGATGAAGTTGAACAGGGCAAGGAACAGGTTCAGCGAGGCGAGCAGCAGGACGAGCGTCGCGGCCTTCGCGCCGACGTCGAGGTTGCTGGCGGCGATCTCTCCCGCCACCCGGCTGGCGCCGACGACGCTCATCGGGCTGTCCGCGTCCCGCTTGCCGCCGACGATCGACTTCGCGACGCCGACGAGCTTCTCCGGGAACCGGCCGAGGGCCTGCACGGTGGCCACCGTGTAGTTGCCCATCTTGTCGAGCGCGTACCCGACGCTCTGCCGCTCGAGCTTGTTCACCGGGGAGACGCCGAGGAACCCGACCGACACGTACTTGTCCGACCCCGGTGTGTCCAGCACCTGGTTGACGATCGTGTTGGTGTGCAGGGTGAGCTGCTGGCCGTTGCGCTCGACAACGATCGTGGCGGCCTTGTCGGTGTTCGCCCGGATCAGCGGAGTGAGCTGGTCCCAGCTGGTGATCGCGGTGCCGTTGAACGAGACGATCTTGTCCCCGACCTGGAATCCGGCCTGCTTGGCCGGCGAGACCTTGTCGCCGTCCTGGCACTTCCGGTCCGGGGTCGCCTGGTTCGCCGGGATCACGCAGTCGGTGACCGTGGAGATGGTGGTCTGCGGCACGCGGTCGCCGTACAGCGTGAACAGACCGGTGAACAGCACCGCCGCGATCAGTACGTTGACCAGCGGCCCGGACGCCATCACGATCAGCTTCTTCCACCACACCTTCTGGTAGAAGAGCCGGCCGTTGTCCTCCGGCGCGATCGTCTCGTACTCCGCGGTCCGCGCGTTCTCGACCAGCGACTGGATCGGGCCGGTGTTGGCCTTGCGAACCTTGCTCGGGTCCTGCCCCTTGGCGGGCGGCATCATCCCGATGATCCGGACGAAACCACCGGCCGGGATCGACTTGATGCCGTACTCGGTCTCACCGCGCTTGAACGACCAGACGGTCCGCCCGAAGCCGACGAAGAACTGCGTCACCTTCATCCCGAACGCCTTCGCCGGGATCATGTGGCCCATCTCGTGCAGCGCCACCGAGATCAGCACCCCGAGCACGAACAGCACGATGCCGAGGATGGAGAGAAGCACGCTCATGCCTGGTGGATCTCCTGTACGCCCGTGATCTCGCGAGCCCGGTCCCGGGCCCACGCGTCCGCGGCGAGCACGTCGTCGACGGACAGTTCCTCATACGAGGGTACGTCGTGATCGGTCACGACCCGGCCCACCGTGTCGACGATCGCGGTGAACGGCAGCCGGCCGTCCCGGAACGCCTGGACGCAGACCTCGTTCGCCGCGTTGAACACGGCCGGCGCGGTGCCGCCGCGAGTACCGGCCTCGCGGGCCAGCTGCACCGCCGGAAACTCGGCGTGGTCGACCGGCTGGAAGGTCCAGGTGCTCGCCTCGGCGAAGTTCCACGGCGGCGACGCGTCCGCTATCCGGTCGGGCCAGCCGAGCGCGAGGCCGATCGGCACCGTCATCGTCGGTACGCCGACCTGCGCGATCGTCGCGCCGTCGGTGAACTCGACCATCGAGTGGATCGCCTGCTGCCGGTGGATGACCACGTCGATCCGGTCCATCGGGATGCCGAACAGCAGGTGCGCCTCGATCAGCTCCAGGCCCTTGTTGACCAGTGTGGCCGAGTTGATCGTGACCACCGGGCCCATGGCGAAGTTCGGGTGGTCGAGGGCCTGCTCGACCGTGACGTTCGCCAGCTCGCTGCGCGGCCTGCCGAGGAACGGGCCACCGCTCGCGGTCAGCAGCAGCTTCCGGACCTCGTCCGGCGAACCGCCGCGCAGGCACTGCGCGATCGCGCTGTGCTCGGAGTCGACCGCGACGATCTGGCCGGGCTTGGCAAGCCGGGTGACGATCGGGCCGCCGATCACCAGCGACTCCTTGTTGGCGAGCGCGAGTGTGTTCCCCGCGTCGAGCGCCGCCAGGGTCGCGTGCAGACCGACCGATCCGTTGATGCCATTGAGTACTACGTCACACTTCATCGCCGCGAGCTCGCTCGCCGCGTCCGGCCCGGTGAGGATCTTCGGGATCCGGAACTCGCCCTGCGCGTAGCCCTTCCGCTGCGCCTCGGCGTAGAACGCCAACTGCAGGTCCTGCGCGACCGTGGCCTTCGACACCGCCACGACCTCGACACCGAACTCGAGCGCCTGCTCCGCGAGCAGCGCGACGTTGGCACCGCCGGCGGACAGCGCGAGCACCCGGAAGCGGTCCCGGTTGCGGCCGATCAGCTCGAGCGCCGTGGTACCGATCGAGCCGGTCGAGCCGAGGATGACGACGCTGCGCGGGTTCACGGCGCCATTGTTCCAGGTTTTCGATGTTCCAGGTTTTCGACCGGGTCAGGCGAGCAGTAGGCGGAAGGGCAGCGCCCCGAGCCGGATCTCGTCGCCGTGGCCGACCGGTGCGGTCCGGATCGGTTCGCCGTTCACCCGGGTCCCGTTGGTGGAGCCCAGGTCCCGGAGCTCGTAGCTGGTCGCGTCGATGCGCAGGAACTCCGCATGATGCCGGCTGATCTCCTGACGGTCGAGAATCAGGTCACAGTCCGGGGCGCGACCGATCCGGACCAGGTCCAGCAGCGGTGCGACGTCACCGTCAACACCGACCAGCGCGGGCTGTGGGCCGGTCTCCAGCGCCGCGGCGATCTCCGATACGCCCGCGGTCCGGATGGACAGCGAGACGATCAAGTCGTCGCCCTTGTCCACGTGCAGGTTGTGCTGGGCGCCGTACCCCTGCAGGAGGTCGCCGTACTCGTCTATGACCACCGCGGACACGTGGTAGTACCCCGGAGGCAGCTGCGCGTACGCCGCTGCGCCCAGCGAGGTGGTGAGTACGACCGCGTCGTACTCGCGGTGGCTCACGTCGGTGATCGTGATCAACACCGGGTTGTTCGCTGTGAGATGCGCCTCAGCCCCGGTGTCGCCCGGGGTGAACTCGACGGTGATCATCGGCGCCGGACGGATCTCGTCCAGGCCGACGAGCCGGCCGACCGCGGGCACGGTGCCGGTCGGGACGGAGAGCGGTACGTACTGACCGTGCGAGCGGACGAGCAGGTCGAGCTGCGGCCGCGGCAACCCGTTGCGGCGAGCGAGCAGGTACGCGGCCACCATGCCCTTGCCGAAGATGAACGCCACATCTCCGACAACGGCGCGCACGAATCCACTGACAGGCTCCATCGGCACCCCCAGTGCTTCAGTATCCAACAATCACGACTCCGGTACGCCGGTCCGCAGCGTGTCACCGGTGCCCGTACCGTTGCGGCGTGAGTTCTGTGCTGATCATCGAGAACGACCGCGAGAGCGGCCCGGGGCGGCTGCTGGAGTGGCTGGACGCGCGATCACTCTCCCCGGTCGTCGTTCGGGCTTGGGACGGCGAGCCCGTACCCTCTCGTGTCGACCCGCATGCGGCGCTGGTGCTGCTCGGCGGAGGGATGCTGCCGGACGAGGACGAGCGATCGCCGTGGCTGCCGGCTGAGCGTGCACTATTGCGTGACGCGCACGGGCGGGTGCCTGTGCTCGGGATCTGTCTTGGTGGGCAGTTGCTCGCGCATACGTTCGGTGGCGAGGTACGGGGAAAGTACGGGCTGCCGGAGAAGGGTGTGACCTCGCTGACATTGCTGCCGGCGGCCGCGGACGACGTACTGCTTGCGGGGCTTCCGCCGGTGGTCCGGGCAGTCGAGAGTCATCAGGACCAGATCACGCGGCTGCCTTCCGATGCCGTGCTGCTGATGTCGAGCGAGCGCTGCCCCGTCCAGATGCTGCGGATCGGGCAGAGCTGGGGCGTGCAGTTCCATCCGGAGGTCTCGGCTGCACGGGTACGGCAGTGGAATCCGGAGCGGTTGCGTTCGCTGGGCTTCGACCCTTCGCGGGTAGTGGCCGATGCGGAACAGTACGCCGTCGAGCTCGACAAGACCTGGTCGACGGTGGTGGGACGTTTCCTCGCCCTCGTCGGCTGATGCGGCGCTACCTTTGGGTTCATGAGTCTGGAGCAGCCGCCGCCCGGGCACCGGGCATCCGACAACGACCGTGAGCGTGCCGCCGCCGTGGTCCAGGAAGCGCACACCGACGGGCGGCTGGACTTCGAGGAACTCGACGAGCGACTCACCCGGATCTACTCCGCCAAGACTCAACTGGAGCTCCGCAACGCGACGGCCGACCTGGTGCCCGTCGCGCACGGCAGCTCCCAGGAGCTCACGCTGCGGGCTCGGCACAGTGCACAGAAGCGCGAGGGCGCCTGGGTGGTGCCGGAACGGTTGACCGCGATCGCGGAGCACTCCTCGGTCAAGCTCGACTTCACCGACGCCGTCGTTCACTGGTCCGACATCCACGTCGACGCCCAGGCCATCCACAGCTCGGTGGTGATGGTCATCCCGGAGGGCTGGAGCGTCGACATCGACCAGGTGGAGGCCAACCACAGCAGCGCCAAGAACAAGGCCGTAGCCCCCCGCCCCGGCGGAGTCCGCCTCCACGTAACCGGCCGGGCCCACCACGCCAGCGTCATAGTCCGCCACCCCCGCAAACGCCACTGGTGGTGGCCCTGGTACCGCAAGTGAGCTGCTGCACAGCCTCGGCAGCGCTGCAACGGCTAGCGTGAGCGCATGGGTGCTTCGCTGGATCTTGTGGACGTCGACTCCTTGTTGAGTTCCGAGGAGGTTGATGTGCGGGCCGCGGCGCGGCGGTTTGCTGATGAGCGGTTGCGGCCGAGCCTGCCGGAGTGGTTCGAGGCGGCTTCGATTCCGGCGCGGGAGCTGGCCAAGGAACTGGGCGCGCTCGGGTTTCTGGGGATGCACCTGAGCGGGTACGGATGCGCGGGTCTCGGGCCGGTCGCGTACGGGCTGGCCTGTCTGGAGATCGAGGCGGCCGACTCCGGGATGCGCTCGCTCGTCTCCGTGCAGGGCTCGCTGGCGATGTACGCGATCTGGAAGTACGGCAGCGACGACCAGAAGAACGAGTGGCTCCCCCGGATGTCTGCCGGCGAGGCGATCGGCTGCTTCGGCCTGACCGAGCCCGACTTCGGCTCGAACCCGGCCGGGATGCGCACCAACGCCCGCCGAGACGGTGACGACTGGATCCTCAACGGCAACAAGATGTGGATCACCAACGGCTCCGTCGCCGATGTAGCGGTGGTCTGGGCGCGGACCGACGACGGCGTCCGCGGCTTCGTCGTACCGACCTCGACACCCGGTTTCTCCGCCCCCGAGATCAAGAACAAGATGTCGCTCCGCGCGTCGGTCACCTCAGAGCTCGTACTGGAGGACGTACGGTTGCCCGCCTCCGCGATGCTCCCCGAGGCGCGCGGCCTGTCCGGCCCACTCGGCTGCCTGAACGAGGCCCGGTTCGGCATCATCTTCGGAGCGATGGGCGCGGCCCGGGACTGCCTCGAGACAGCGATCGTGTACGCCGGCGAGCGGATCGTGTTCGACAAACCGCTGACGGCGTACCAGTTGACGCAGGCAAAGATCGCGGACATGGCCGTCGAACTCAACAAGGGCATCCTGCTGGCCGTCCACCTCGGCCGGCTGAAGGAGAAGGGCGCGCTACGGCCCGAGCAGGTGTCGGTCGGCAAGCTCAACAACGTCCGCGAGGCGATCGCGATCGCCCGGGAGTGCCGGACCATCCTGGCCGCGAACGGCATCAGCGGCGAGTACCCGATCATGCGGCACGCCAACAACCTCGAATCGGTGCTGACCTACGAGGGCACCTCGGAGGTCCACCAACTCGTCATCGGCCAGGCCCTGACCGGCCAGTCGGCGTTCCGCTGACGAATACGATCCGTACATCCTGGGCACGGGGAGTGAGCAACCACTTTCGTACCCAGGAGGGAGCATCATGCGGATCGGCCCCGGAATCACACTCATCGTGGTGGGCGCCGTCCTCGCCTTCGCGGTCCGTGACAGCTGGAGCGCCGTCAACCTGACGGCGCTCGGAATCATCATCATGCTCGCCGGCGCCGCCGGGATCTGGCTGTCGTACCGGTTGACGAACCAGCGCCGGCGCGCCGACACGAAGGTCATCGACCCCGAGGTCGAGCGACAGTACCGCACCTCGCCGGCGCACGAACGCATCGCCGACGAACCGATCGACGTCACCCCGCGGCGGCACCGCCCGGGCTACAGGCGCTTGAAGAGGTAGTCGCACTCGTCCGCGTGACTGCGGACCACCGTCCCGTCGGCCGCTTGCTCGGTCCAGCGGTCGATGACGCGCGGCCCGGACCACAGCACGTACCCGAGCCGTTCGTACAGTCTGCGCGCCTGCACGTTGTCGGGCTCGACCCCCATCCCGATCGCGGCCCGCCCCCAGTCGACCGCGACCGCCTCCGCCGCCCGGATCAGCGCCGTACCGATGCCCTTGCCTCGGACGAACGCATGCAGCGCGTTGATCTCGACCGGATCGTGCGCCGCGCGCACCTCGTCGTACTTCGAACTCCGCAACACCATGGTCCGCCCAACAAACTCGTCACGCTCCAACGCGACCAGCAGCAGACCTTCGTCCCGCTGTTGGACAGCCCAACGATCACGAACGTGGTACTGCGCAGCCGGCTGATCCGCCAACTCCGCGATCATCCGCTCGAAGTCGTCGGACGTGGCTGTCCTGATCTCCACGCGCTACTTCGCGACCTCGGTGGCCCGCGACTCCCGTACGACCGTGACGCGGATCTGACCCGGATACGTGAGCTCTTCCTCGACCTGCTTCGCGATGTCGCGCGCCATCACCTGTGCCGCGATGTCGTCGACCGCGTCCGGCAGCACCATCACGCGGATCTCGCGACCGGCCTGCATCGCGAACACCTTCTCGACGCCGTCGTGGTGCATCGCGATCTCCTCGAGCCGCTCGAGGCGCTGCACGTACGCCTCCAGCGACTCCCGCCGCGCGCCCGGCCGACCGCCGCTGACGGCGTCCGCGGCCTGGGTCAGCACCGCCTCGACGGTACGTACCTCGACCTCGTTGTGATGCGCCTCGATGCAGTGCACGACATCGTCGTTCTCGCCGTACTTCCGCGCCAGCTCGGCGCCGACGATCGCATGACTGCCCTCGGACTCGTGCGTCAGCGCCTTCCCGATGTCGTGCAGGAACGCGCCGCGCTTGCACAGCTTCGGATCCAGACCGAGCTCGGCCGCCATCATCCCGGCGATGTGCGCGGACTCGACGAGGTGCTTGAGGACGTTCTGCCCGTACGACGTCCGGTACCGCAGCAGGCCCATCGTCCGGATCAGCTCCGGATGCAGATCGGTGATGCCGACGTCGGCCATCGCGTCCTCGGCCGCGCGCTCGCACAGCTCGGCGACCTCGCCCTTCGAGCGCTCGTAGATCTCCTCGATCCGGCTCGGGTGGATCCGCCCGTCGAGTACCAGCGAGTCCAGCGTCAGCCGCGCGGTCTCCCGCCGTACCGGATCGAAGCACGACAGCAGCACGGCTTCCGGGGTGTCGTCGATGATCAGGTTCACGCCGGTGGTCTGCTCGAACGACCGGATGTTGCGCCCCTCGCGCCCGATGATCCGGCCCTTCATGTCGTCACTCGGCAGATGCACCACCGAGACGACCGACTCGCTCGTCTGCTCCGACGCGAGCCGCTGCACCGCACCGGTGATGATCTTGCGGGCCTTCGTCTCGCCCTCGTCGAGCGCCTGCCGCTCGATCTCGCGAACGGTCGCGTGCGCGTGCCGCTTCGCCTCGTCCTCGATCGCCGCGACCAGCTCGGCCTTCGCCTGCTCGGTGGTGAGGTTCGCGACCCCTTCGAGGATCCGGCGGCGCTCGTCCTCCAGGTCCTTGATCTGCTGCTTGCGCTGCTCCAGCTCGGCGAGCTGAGCGGTCAGCTCGAGCTGGCGCTCCTCGATCGCGCGGTGCTGCTCGTCGAGCCGCTCCTCGCGTTCGGTCAGCCGGTGGTCGCGGCGCTCCATCTCCAGGCGCTGCTCGCGCAGGTCGTCCCGGATCGACTGCGCCTCCGCCTCGGCCTCCCGCCGTACGTCGGACGCCCGCTGCTCCGCGTCCCGCCGTACCTCCGAGGCCCGGTCCTCCGCGATCCGGCGAATCTCCTCGGCGCGCCGCTCGGCCGCCTCGGCCCGGACCCGCAGTACGGCGGCATCCTCCTCGGCCTGCCGGCGTACCAGCTCCGCCGCGGCCTCGACCTCGTGATGTGCGGTGGCGGTGTCGAGAGCCTTCCGGCGGGAGAGGGTGAGGCCGATCCAGGCCAGCAGTCCGGCGATCAGCAATCCGATCAGGGTCAGGCCAACGTACATCGCGGTCATCGGCGTCTCCCCTCTCCTTCGAGTCCACGCGGGACTGTGGCCATCGGTCGAAGGGGAATCCGGAGACGGTACGGCGAACTGGGGGTGCGACTGTGCCTGAGTGACCGAACCGCCTTCACGATTCGGGGTATGCGCGACCCGCGGACCCCCGTCCGCTGACGCGCTTACTTGCTCACTGTGCGTCGCCGCTGAAATCCTCGGCGATCACGCTGGATCCGCCCGCAGTGCGCTGCGCGCGGCTCCTTTTCTATTCGACGGCGCTCGCGGCGCCGTCGCCCTTCCTCCAGCTCGGTAGAGCGTGTTTGCGTTCAGTCCAGCCGGCCGTCTCACCGGCCCGCCACCCGTATGTCCGCCACCAAATCGATGGATTCATCCCTTCCTGCTGCCGAGGCTAAGCGCGCCCCCTCACCCGGTCAAGAACGGACACTCACCCACACCCCCACCGATACCACTCCCCACCCTGGTCCACTCCCCAACCAGCACCCACCCGTCCCTCAGACCCCGGGCCTCCACGGCAGCCCCCGCTCACCCGCGCGGAGCCAGCGCACATCCAGCACCGCGCCGGAACTCCTCGCGCCCAGCCCGCGCCCGCCCGTCAGGCAGTCGCCCTTCGCGCCCCGCGCCAGCCAAGGCCACCGCTCCCCACCCGCCCACCAACGCCTCCGGGCCCGCCCGGTCAGCACGGTTGCCCTCACCGCCCGCCCAGCCAACCCGGCGAGCACCGACCGCTCAACACAGCCGCCCTCCGCGCCCGCCGAGCCAACACCCGGCCCTGTCAACACAGCTGCCGTCCCCACCCGCCCAGCCGACACCGCCCGGTCAACACGGCCGCCTCGCCGCCGCCCCACCGCCGACCCCGCTCACCACCCGCCCACGACGCCCACGCGGTCAACGCGGTCGCCGTCAGCGCACGTCCGGCCAACGCCCGTCCCGGTCGAAAAGGCTGCCCTCACCGTCCGCCCAGCCCAGCCTGTCCAGCCAATGCGACCGCCCTCCCCGCCTGCCCCAGCCAACGCGTCCGCCCTCCGCGCCCGCCCAGCCCCACGCGCGCCGAGCCAACGCCGGTCCGGTCAACACGGCTGCCCTCCGCGCCCGCCCAACCAGCGCCCGTCCGGTGGACGCTCGGTGCGGCGGCGCTCGATCCGAGCGCTGATCCCGTCAGCGCTGGTCATGCGCTCGTGGTGACGGCCGGTCCGGTGGCGCACCGTCCGACCGCAGGTGCCGTCACCGCAGGTCGCCACCGCCGGTCGCGGCGGCGCTCCGCTCAAGGCTCGGTCCGCGAACTGGTCCCGTCAGCGCTCGTACTGCCGACGCTGGTACTGCCGACGCTCGTACGGGTCGCGCTCGTACGGGTCGCGCTCGTACGGGTCGCGCTCGATCCAGTGGCGCTCGGGCCGAGCGCTGATGCCGCTCGCCAGCGCTGGTCTCGCGCGAGCTGGTCGTCCGCGCTGGTGGCGGCGGCACTCGGTCCGAGCGCTAGTCCCGTCAGCGCTGGTCGTAGCGCCGGTACCCGGTGGCGCTCAGGCCGAGCGCTGATGCCGCTCGTCGGCGCTGGTCGTCAGCGCTCGTACTGCCGGCGCTCGTACTGCCGGCGCTCTATCCAGTGGCGCTCGGGGCGAGCGCTGATCCCGCTCGCCGGCCGCCAGCGCTGGTCCCGGTCAAGCTGGTCTCAGCGCTGGTGGCGGTGGCGCTGGTTCCGTCAGCGCTGGTCGTCAGCGCTGGTACCGGCGGCGCTCGGTCCGGTGGTGCTCGGGCCGGTCGGATCCGGGCTCGTGGAGGGGTTCTGTGTGCCGCTGGACGCGCTGGCGCCGGTGGATCCGGCCGGCTCGGCGGACTCCGCCGCGGGGGTCTCCTCGGAGGTCTGCTTGTCGACGAACGTACCGACCTTCTGCTGGACCGCGTCGACCTTCTCCGCGTACTTCCCGCCGGTCTGCTTGTCGATCAGGTCGCCTGCCTTCTCGACGCCGGCCTTGATCTTGTCCGGGTTCTGCTTGACGACATTCCGGAGCCAGTTCTTCGCCTGTTCCTGGAAATCGTTCATTGCACCCTCCGCGGTGTCTGGGGCGGATCGACGGAAAAATCCCAGCCTACGGACCAGCCCAAATACCGGCCCTACCTCGGATAACACACCGTCACGCCCCACCCGTCAACGCCCCTCGCCGCACCCAACCCGCGCAAACCGATGACTCTCCGTAGCGCTACCTCCCCTCCAAGTGCGCCTTCGCGACCGCGGCAGGCGCATGAACCAACCAAGCGTCGAGCAACGCCTCCATCAACACGCCCTCGGACACCTTGTCCAACTGCACGAGTACGGCGGCATACCCGTTGAAATGCGGAATCGTGAAAAACCCATCCCCCGCCCGCGCCGCGAGCACAGCCTCCTTCTCCGCCAGATCCTCCACCGCCAACGCCAAAATTGGTCCCTCCGGCGGCGCCTCATCCCCGAACCGCTTCAAATCCGCCTTACTGAACGGCCGAACCCACGCATAAGCCTTCCCCCCAACCGCCCACGTCCGCGCCCCATGCCGAGCCACCTCCTCGGTCCCCGGCAACCCCGCCACCACCCGCTCCACATCCCCCAAACTCACCATCCCCTCAAGCTACCCCCACTCCTCGAGAACCAAGGGCGCTCGAGTCGGGCGCCCAGGGTGCTACCCCGCTGCGTGCAGGCGCGACTGTCGGAGAGGGCAGCAAGTCGGCGCCCGCCGATCGCCACAGTCTGGGTTCGGCCGCCGCCCTCGTAGGCCGACAATTCCCGACAGACAGCTCAACCCTGTGAGGCTCCGACCAGCCCAAGTCCGCGCCGGTGATCGGGCTGGGGCTTCGTGGCGGGTTCACGCAGGAGGGATTGATCGGGAAGGAGCGTGTTGGTTACTCGAGCTCTAGGCCGGAGGAGTCGAGGAGGGGTGCTTCGTCGTGGTCGGCGTCGAGTTCTTGTTTGATGATCGTCATGGCCATGCCGCCCGGATACCCTTTACGGGCAAGCATTCCGAGCAGGCGGCGCATCGCCACCTGGCGATCGAGCGAACGCATCGACCGCAGCTTCCGGCGTACAAGCTCCCGCGCGGTCTGCTCCTCCTGGTCAGGGTCGAGCTCCTCGAGCGCATCCCGCGCCAACTGGTCATCCACCCCGCGCCGGCGAAGCTCCTGCGCCAATGCCCGCTTCCCCAGCCCACGTCCCCGATGCCGCGACTCCACCCACGCATTCGCGAACGCCGCGTCGTCGATCAACCCGACCTCGGTAAACCGGTCGAGCACCTCATCCGCAACCTGGTCCGGGATCTCCCGCTCAGCCAACACATCAGCCAACTCGGCCCGAGTCCGCGGCTGTCCCGTCAACTTGTCCAGCAAGATCGTCCGAGCCACCGAATACGGATCCGCGTCCTGATCAACCCCCGGATCGAACTCGGGCTCATCCCCGGTACGCGACTTCCGCCCCCGCCCAAATCCCCCACCAACCCGCCGCCGCCCCAAACCCCGCTGCTCCGTACCCCGCTCAGCCGCCGTAGCAGCTGTGGGCATCGAGGGGCTGGTCGTCGGCCCCTGACTCGGCTGACGTCGCTGTTCCGCGCCGGCAGAGTTGTCGGGCTGCCCGCCGTCGACAGAACCACCAGACCAAGGATCTCCAGTGTCCCCGGCAGCCCCGGCAGCTCGGTTGGCTCCAGCAGCTCCGTTGGCTCCAGCGGCCCAAACGGCCCCGGCAGCCCCAGCGGTCCCGGCGGATTCGGCAGTCCCGGCGGCCTCGGCAGTCCCGGCGGCCTCGGCAGTCCCGGCGGCCTCGGCAGTCCCGGCGGCCTCGGCAGTCCCGGCGGCCTCGGCAGTCCCGGCGGCCTCGACGGCCTCGACGGCCTCGACGGAATCGTCTATGGCTGCCCACGGATCGGCGTTGAGGGGAGCGAGCCGGTGGGTGTCTACGGCATCGTCTTCGAGGCTCGTCGTTGACGGATCACGTTCGGGCTTCTGCCCGGGACGGTCAACTCCGGCCCGGGCGGATGAAGCGTTCCGGGGCTTGGCAGGTGCAACTGTTCCTGCGTCAGCCGATCGGGCGACTGCACGCCGTTCGGCTGCCGGGTTCGCTGGTTCGGTCGGTGGACGGTGCGATCGGTTGCTGCTGATGCGGGACGGCGAGTTGCTGGCCCCGGGCTGGGTGAGGGCTTCCCCCCACGGATCATTGGGCTCTGCGGGTGATCCATCCTGCGGTTCAGTAGATGGCGTGACCTCGGGCTGGCCGGAACGGGCAGCCTCAGCCGTATCGCGGCGCGGGCGGGTACTCGGTGAGTACGGCTCGTCGTCCGCGAACGCGCGGGCTTCGGCCAGGCGGTCGTCGGCTTGCGCTTTGAATGTTCGCGCCTTCTGGACGTCGTCATCGCCCCACGGGTCGGTCAGCTCTACCTTCGGCACAACCCAACGCGCTGTCGGCCGAACGTCCTCCTGTGCCCCCTCAGCATCCCCGCGAACAGCATCCTCGCGACGCCGGGTCTGAGCATTCCCATCGTGGCTCGGCTTCTCGGAGGCGGGGGGCGATGGCTCGTCCCAGGGATCTACGTATCCGACGGTTCGTCTGATGGAGCCTGGACGTCGACGTGTTGTGTCGTCGTCGGGCAAGAAGTCGTCGGTGTCCGTCGGATCGGTTACGCGGGCGCGCGCACGTCGCTTGCCTCGCTTGGTGGAGGACGAATCGGATCGCGCCGTCGCGCCGGAGGAGTCCGTCGGGGGATCGTCGTACTCGGCCGACGAAGCCGATCCCGTCGTACGACGCTCCGCGGACGCGCGTTGAGTTGCCGTAGGACGGTACGACGTGCGCTGTTCCGCGGGAGGTGTCGGTGCGGAGGCGCCTTCGGCCAGGAGTTTGCGGGCCAGGGCGAGGCGTTCGTCGTGGGGTAGAGACAGCGCCGCGGGGGCAGCGTCGTCGGCAGCTGAGGGCTGCCGACGGGCGCTGCCGCCCGCGGAGGGTCGATCAGAAGTCGACATCGACCTCGGCCGCGGCCTCGGCCGGCTGGTCCAGGGTCGGGCCGATGCCCATCTTCTCCTTGATCTTCTTCTCCAACTCGTTGGCCAGATCGGGGTTGTCGCGCAGGAAGTTCCGCGCGTTCTCCCGGCCCTGGCCGAGCTGGTCGCTCTCGTAGGTGAACCAGGCGCCCGCCTTACGGACGAAGCCCTGATCCACGCCGAGGTCGAGCAGGCTGCCCTCGCGGCTGATGCCCTGACCGTAGATGATGTCGAACTCGGCCTGCTTGAACGGCGGGGCCACCTTGTTCTTCACGACCTTGACGCGGGTCCGGTTACCGACCACGTCGGAGCCGTCCTTCAGCGACTCGATCCGGCGCACGTCCAGCCGCACCGACGCGTAGAACTTCAGCGCCTTACCACCGGTCGTCGTCTCCGGTGAGCCGAACATCACGCCGATCTTCTCGCGCAACTGGTTGATGAAGATCGCGGTCGTGTTCGTGCCGCTGACCGCACCGGTCATCTTCCGCAGCGCCTGGCTCATCAGCCGGGCCTGCAGACCGACGTGGCTGTCGCCCATCTCGCCCTCGATCTCGGCGCGCGGCACCAGCGCGGCCACCGAGTCGATCACGACGATGTCGATCGCACCGGAGCGGACCAGCATGTCGGCGATCTCCAGCGCCTGCTCACCGGAGTCCGGCTGCGAGACCAGCAGGGCGTCCGTGTCGACGCCCAGCTTCCGCGCGTACTCCGGGTCGAGCGCGTGCTCGGCGTCGATGAAGGCCGCGATCCCGCCGGCGCGCTGAGCGTTCGCCACCGCGTGCAGGGCGACCGTCGTCTTACCGGAGGATTCCGGGCCGTAGATCTCGACCACGCGGCCGCGCGGCAGACCGCCGATCCCGAGCGCGATGTCGAGGGAGATCGACCCGGTCGGGATGACCTCGATCGGCGGCCTGTTCTGCTCCCCCAAGCGCATGACCGAACCCTTGCCGCACTGCCGCTCGATCTGCGTCAGCGCGGTCGCAAGCGCCTTCTCGCGATCGGCCACCGCGCGCTCCGCACTCGCTGCACCCGCCATGTGACTGCCACCTGACCCATCTGATAATCCGGGGCCGCCCACCGGCCGCCCGAAGAAACTTCGTTGTCGCCAGAGAAGGTATTCGTTACCTCCGACAGTTTTCGCCGCCACTTCGAATCTGTGGACAAACTCGGCTGTCACAGCACCTTCCGGAGACCAAAGTATCCCGAACACGTGTTCGAATCACAACTGACACGCCGAAGCCTGACCGGACAGCGGTTCTGACCCGGAAAATCCCTACCCTTGCGGGCGTGACAGACCGGCCCGACGTCCCCGATTCCGCCGTGGTCCTCGCGATCAGCCGCGTGGAACTCGGCATCGACCACGTTCTCGACGCACTCCGAACCCAGGACCCGTTCGGCATCCGAAGCTACCTCACCGAGTACTCCGAGCAGGAGAAGCCGAACCTCGCCGAGAAGGGCCTGATCCTCGCGATCGACCGCCTCCTGCAGATGAAGGTGCCCGGCCACGAGGAGTGGCCGACCCTCCCGCTGGCCAAGCGCTGCGACTGGTGGGTCGAGCGGCTGGGCGGGTTCGCCGCGGTCGTCGCGGGGCTCCCCCGGCTCAGCGGCGCGGCCGCGGACCGGTTACCGATGAAGGACACCCTCGGCGCCGCCGTGCAGGCGATGGTGATCGGCGCCGTGTGCCGCGAGTACGGCGTGGAGGAACACGCCGACCGTACGGCGATCATCGCCCGGGTACTGACCGACCGACCGATCACACCGGACGAGGTGCTCAAGTACGACGACCCCGAGGTCGCGGGTCAGGACGTCGCCGAGCAACTGGGGCTGGACGAGATCTCGAGGGACATGGGACTGCGCAAGGGCGTCCGGCTGGTGTGGCGGCTGAGCAAGCTGTTCGGCGGGCTCAGCGAGGTTTTCGAGGAGCGCCCGCGCGGCAGTCTCGGCGCCCGGTTCATCGGGAAGCTCCCCGGCGTCGGAGTCGTCGGCGGGTTCTTCGACGAGCGCAAGGGCATCAGGAAGGCGGCATACGAGGCGGCGGAGCTGCTGACCAACAGCGTGTTCCGGGTCAAACCCGTCTGACCGCTGGGCCGCTCACCGTAGTCCTGAGATGATTCTGAGCATGACTGGGATCGTCATCGTTCGGCCGGACGAGACCTGGCCTGCGCAGTATCAGAAGACCGCGTATACGATCGGTGGCGTGCTCGGCGACCTCGCGCAGCGGATCGACCACATCGGGTCCACCGCCGTACCGGGTCTGCCCGCCAAGGACATCCTCGACATCCAGGTCACCGTGGCCGATGAGTCCGAGCTCGATCAGGTGGCGCAGCGGATGGTCGCCGCGAACTGGGAGCTTCGCCCGCCGCGGCGCGATCACCTGGTACCGGGGCTGCCCGCCGACGATGCCCAGTGGGTCAAGCGGATGCTCGTCGAGCCGATGTACCGGCGGCGGGTCAACCTGCACATTCGGGTGGCCGGCCGCGCCAACCAGCGGTACGCCCTGCTGTTCCGTGACTATCTGCGCAGTCATCCGGAGACGGCTCGCGCGTACGGCGCATTCAAGCAGCACGCGGCCACGCTCAGGCTGGAGATCGGCGACTACAGCGACCTGAAGGACCCGGTCTGCGATCTCGTCTATCTACCTGCCGAGGAGTGGGCCGCCCGGACCGGATGGACCGGCTAGCGGGCGGCGCCCACCACATTCGTTGCCTAGGGCATCACCGTTCGCTGGGCGGAAGGTTGAGGTGCGCCCAGACGGCACGCCACACCGCCTTCGCGGACTCGCCGTCAGCCAGGGCCTCGATGACCGTACGGCCGTTGAGCTCCTGAATCACCTGGGTCTCTGCCCAGGTCCGTGCATACGCAGGTCCGAGATGGTGATCCATCCGTGCCCAGAACTCAGTCAGTCTCATGCCTGCCCGTCGTCATCCTTCGGCGGTTCCCATCCGCCCTGTTGACCCTGCTGAGGCGCCGACGGACCACCCTGTTGCTGACCCCAACCACCTTGCTGCGGCGGCTGTCCGTACCCCTGCTGGGGCGGCCGGGTCGGCTCGGGCTGTCCTTGCCCTGGTTGCCGGCCCCAACCACCCTGCTGCCCCTGCTGAGGTGGCTGCTGCGGACCCCACTGCCCCTGCTGAGGCTGCCCAGGGTACTGCGGCTGTCCAGGCTGCCCGCCGTACGGCGGCTGACCCTGCTGCGGTTGGCCCGGGTACTGCCCTGGCTGACCACCGTACGGACCGGGCTGGCCCTGCGGACCGCCGTACTGCCCGGGCTGACCTGGGTACTGCCCACCAGGCCCGTACTGCTGCCCGTAACCCGGCTGTCCCGGGTACTGCCCCTGCGGACCGCCGTACTGCCCGGGCTGGCCCGGGTACTGGCCCGGATACTGCCCAGGGAACGGCTGGCCGTACCCCTGCTGCCCCTTGCGCTTCCGGCTGCGCAGAACGAAGAACACGACCGCGGCGATCACCAGCAACAGCACGACGATGATCAGAATCAGCGCCCACGCAGGGAATCCGCTGCTGGCCTCAGAGGTCAGCGAGATCTTGCCCAGCTTGTCGAGACTGTCGTACGTCGCCGTCCGGCCGCTGACCTTGGCTCCGTCGTCGTGCTCGAGGATCTTGCCCGGCATGGTGATCTTGAGGTTCACGTCCGGCTGGCTGCCGCCCGACGGCAGGTTGTTGCCGATGGAACCGCCGTTCACCTTGACCGTGACCTTGTCGCCGTCCTTGCTGAAGCCGACGCCGTCCTCGCTCGCGCCGCCCATCTTGTCGAAGGGCACGTTCGAGAAGGTGCAGTCCGAGCCGACGTACTTGCTGTCCTCATACGACTTGCAGGTGACGCCCTCGGTCGCGGACGACTTGATGCTGCTCTCGATCTGCTGGCGGATCTTGTCCAGGGACTGGCCGCTGGACTGCAGCAGCTGCTTGTCCACGCCGATCTTCATCGAGCCCGAAACCGTCTCGTTCGACCCGACCTTCAGGTCGCCGTCGATCTTGACGCACCCGGTCAACCCGATCAGGCAGGCCACCACGACGATGGCTGCGCGTACGCGGTTCATCATGTCGCCGATCATTCCAGACGACGGGGACAATCGGCGCACCGGACGGAAAGCGCCTGCTCACGGTCGGCGACGAACCCGATCGGAGCCGGTGTGTGAAAACTGTCGGCGGCACCCGGCAAGATGGTCGGCGTGAAGAAGACCAGCGCGTTGAGCCGGTTCTCGCCCGCGACCCGGGCGTGGTTCGGCGACGTCTTCGAGGCGGCCACCCCGGCCCAGCTCGAGGCGTGGGACGCCATCACCGCGGGCCGGGACGCGCTGGTGGTCGCCCCGACCGGCTCCGGCAAGACGCTGGCCGCCTTCCTGTGGGCCCTGGACCGGCTGGCCACGACGCCACCGCCGGACGATCCGAAGTTGCGCTGCCGCGTGCTGTACGTATCGCCGCTGAAGGCGCTCGCGGTCGACGTCGAGCGCAACCTGCGCGCCCCACTGATCGGCATCCGCGAGACCGCGCGCCGGCTCGGCGAGGCGCCGATCGACGTCGAGGTGGCCGTCCGCTCCGGTGACACGCCGGCGAACGAACGGCGCCGATTCGCCACCCGGCCCTCCGACGTACTGATCACGACACCGGAGTCCTTGTTCCTTCTGCTGACCTCGCAAGGTCGCGAGTCGTTGCGGGGCGTCGAGACGGTCATCGTCGACGAGGTGCACGCCGTCGCCGGGACCAAGCGTGGCGCTCACCTCGCGCTGACACTCGAACGGCTCGACGAGCTGCTGCCGAAGCCGGCGCAGCGAATCGGTCTGTCGGCGACGGTGCGTCCGGTGGAGGAAGTCGCCCGGTTCCTCGGCGGCGAGCGGCCGGTCACGGTGGTGCAGCCGAAGTTTGCCAAGCAGTGGGATTTGAGCGTCGTCGTACCGGTCGAGGACATGGCCGAGCTCGCTGCGACCGAGGTGGAGACGTCCGGTTCGGCGGCAGGCCCGCAGCAGCACGCCTCGATCTGGCCGCACGTCGAGGAACAAGTCTTCGACCTGATCAGTCAGCACAAGTCCACGATCGTGTTCGCCAACTCGCGCCGATTGGCCGAGCGTCTGACGGCCAGGTTGAACGAGATCGCTGCCGAGCGCGCCGAGCTGGAGCTTCCGGAGCTGGGCTCGCCGGCTCAACTGATGGCGCAATCGGGGGGATCGCTCGCCGCGCCGCCGTTGATCGCACGCGCGCACCACGGCTCGGTGAGCAAGGAACAACGTGCGCTGATCGAGGCTGATCTGAAGTCCGGACGGCTGCCGTGCGTGGTCGCGACGAGCAGCCTGGAGCTCGGAATCGACATGGGTGCGGTCGATCTGGTGATCCAGGTCGAGGCACCGCCGTCGGTCGCCAGCGGGCTGCAACGTGTCGGCCGGGCCGGTCACCAGGTCGGAGCGGTGTCGCGTGGCGTGTTGTTTCCCAAGTTCCGCGGCGACCTGATCGACACCGCCGTCGTCGTCCAGCGGATGCGCGAAGGCCTGATCGAGAGCCTGCACATTCCCGCGAACCCGCTCGACGTGCTCGCCCAGCAGATCGTGTCGATCGTGTCGCTGGACTCGATCAACGTGGATGACCTCTTCGCTCTCGTTCGGCGTTGCGCACCGTTCGCGACGCTCCCCCGATCGGCGTACGACGGCGTCCTAGACATGCTCTCCGGCCGCTATCCCTCGGACGAGTTCGCCGAGCTGCGGCCGCGGATCGTGTTCGACCGGGTCAGCGGCGAGATCTCCGGCCGGCCAGGTGCGCAGAGGCTCGCCGTGACGAGCGGCGGCACGATTCCTGATCGCGGTCTGTTCGGCGTGTTCCTGGTCGGTGAGTCGACGAACCATCGCGTCGGCGAGCTCGACGAGGAGATGGTGTACGAGTCACGGGTGGGCGACGTGTTCACGCTCGGGGCGTCCAGCTGGCGGATCGAGGACATCACCCACGACCGGGTGCTCGTCTCCCCCGCTCCGGGTCAGCCAGGCAGGTTGCCGTTCTGGAAGGGTGATGCCGTCGGCCGGCCCGCCGAGCTCGGCGCGGCGACCGGTGCGTTCATCCGGAAGATGGCGTCGTTGCCGGCCGGCAAGGCGGTCGAGCGTGCGCGAAGCGCGGGTCTCGACGAGTACGCCGCCAACAACCTTGTCTCTTATCTCGCCGAGCAGCGCGATGCGACCAGTCGAGTGCCGGACGACGTGACGATCGTGGTGGAGCGGTTCCGCGACGAGCTCGGCGACTGGCGCGTCTGCGTGCATTCGCCGTACGGCGGTCAGGTGCACGGCCCGTGGGCACTGGCGATCGCCGCACGGCTGCGCGATCGGTACGGGATGGATGCACAGTCGGTCTCGGGTGATGACGGGATCGTGCTGCGATTGCCGGAGACGGACGAGGCGCCGCCGGGCGCGGAGCTGGTGCTGTTCGACCCGGCCGACATCGAGGATCTGGTCACGACGGAGGTCGGCGGATCGGCGTTGTTCGCGGCGCGGTTCCGGGAGTGTGCGGCGCGGGCGTTGCTGCTCCCGCGACGCAATCCGGGTCGGCGGTCACCGCTGTGGCAGCAGCGTCAGCGCGCGTCGCAGCTGTTGAGTGTCGCGAGCAAGTTCGGCTCGTTCCCGATCGTGCTCGAGACCCTGCGCGAGGTCTTGCAGGATGTCTACGACCTGCCTGCGTTGAAGGATCTGCTGACTGGCATCAGCGAGCGGCGTATCTCCGTGGTGGAGGTGGAGACCTCCGAGGCGTCACCGTTCGCGAAATCCTTGCTCTTCGGCTACGTGGGCGCGTTCATGTACGAAGGCGACAGCCCGCTTGCCGAGAAGCGCGCCGCAGCGCTCGCGCTGGACCAAAGCCTGCTGGCGGAGCTGCTCGGCCGGACCGAGCTCCGTGAGCTGCTCGACGCCGAGGTCGTCTTGCGGACCGAGGCCGAGCTGCAACGCCTGGCCGAGGACCGTCGCGCGCGTGACGCAGAAGGCCTGTTCGACGTACTGCGGATCATCGGGCCGCTGTCGTTGCCGGAGGCGATCCAGCGCTGCGTCGACGGTTCGGACGCGGAGACCTGGCTGACCTCGCTGGCAGCGGCGCGGCGCGTCGTACGGGTGCGGATCGCCGGCGAGCATCGATGGGCAGTCCTCGAGGACGTTGCGCGATTGCGCGACGCGCTCGGCGTACCGCTGCCGCCCGGGGTCGCCGAAGCGCATGCCGAGCCGGTCGCCGATCCGCTGGGCGACCTCGTGTCGAGGTACGCACGGACTCACGGACCGTTCCGGGCGATCGATCTCGCGACGCATCTCGGCATCGGCGTTGCGGTTGTCAACGAGGCGCTAAGACGACTGGGCGCAGGCGGTCGAGTCGTTGAAGGCGAGTTCCTGCCGGGTGGGATGGCGCTCGAATGGTGTGACAGCGAGGTGCTCCGCCTGCTGCGGCGGCGCTCGCTCGCCGCACTGCGGAAGGAGGTCGAGCCGGTCGATCCGTCGGCGCTCGCCCGCTTCCTCCCCGCCTGGCAAGGAATCACGAGCGGCCGCGGCCGTGGGTACGACGTACTCCTCGCCGCCGTCGAGCAACTCGCCGGATGCGCGGTACCGGCATCAGCACTCGAGTCGATCGTGCTGCCGTCACGCGTGCCCGGGTACCAGCCGTCCATGTTGGACGAGCTGACCGCGACCGGCGAGGTGGTGTGGGCCGGATCCGGTTCACTGCCTGGCACGGACGGTTGGGTGTCGCTGCACCTGGCGGACAACTGTGATCTGACGTTGCCGGATCCCGATCCGGCGTTCGAGCTGAGCGAGACGCATCAGGCCGTCCTCGACGCGCTGTCGGGCGGCGGTGCGTTCTTCTTCCGGCAGCTGAGCGATGTGGTCGGCTCCAACTCCGGTGTCGTGGAGGACGAGGCGCTGGTCACCATCCTGTGGGATCTCGTCTGGGCCGGATATCTCACGAACGACACCCTGACGCCGGTCCGGTCGCTCGTCGGCGGGGGCCGCGGCAGTCATCGGACACGCCGTACGACGCCGCGCGCGCGGCCGGGACGCCCCTCGCGCCCGGGGCGTCCGTCGATGCCGTCACGCAGCGGTCCGCCAACCGCCGGCGGACGGTGGTCGTTGCTTCCGGCCCGTAGTTCGGACGCGACGCGCCGCGCGCACGCCGCGGCCGAGACATTGCTCGACCGCTATGGGATCGTGACGCGTGGATCGGTGATCACCGAGCGCACGCCGGGCGGCTTCGCGGCTGTCTACAAGGTGCTGAGCGCGTTCGAGGAGTCCGGTCGGTGCAGACGCGGGTACTTCGTTGCCGGACTCGGCGCCGCGCAGTTCGCCCTGCCCGGCGCGGTCGACCGATTGCGGGCGCTTGCGGAACTGCCTACGTCCAAAGCGGAAGGTCCGTTCGGTCCAGCGGGGAGATTTGGACCCGGCGCGGCCGGGACGAGTCGCCCCCGGAAGGAAGACGACCTAACGGCGCGGGCCGTCGTACTGGCCGCGTCCGATCCCGCCAATCCGTACGGCGCCGCACTGCCGTGGCCCGAACGTGAGAACGCCGGCGGACACCGACCGGGCCGGAAGGCCGGCGCATTGGTCGTGATGGTCGATGGACAGCTGATCGTGTACGTCGAACGTGGCGGGCGGACCGTGCTCAGTTTCACCGAGGACCCCGACCTGTTGCAGCCGGCTGTCGACGCGCTGGCGTTGTCGATCCGGGACGGCCAGCTCGGCAAGCTCAGCGTGGAAACAGCCGACGGCGAACAGGTCCGGCACACGGCATTCGGGGACGCTCTGGCCAAGGCCGGCTTCCACGCGACGCCGCGTGGGCTGCGACTTCGGGCGTGAGCAGATGCCCGAGGGAGACACCGTCTGGCGGGCGTGCAAGCGGCTGAACCGGGCGCTCGCCGGACAGGAGCTCGTCAGCACGGACTTCCGCGTGCCATCGCTCGCGACAACCGACCTCAGCGGACGAACCGTCCTGGAGGTCGTTGCGCGGGGCAAGCACATCCTGATGCGGCTGTCCGGCGGACTGACGCTCCACAGTCACTTCCGGATGGACGGCAGCTGGCATCTGTACCGGCCTGGTGAGAAATGGCGCGGCGGGCCGGCACACGAGATCCGGGTCGTCCTGGAAACGGCGCCCTGGACCGCCGTCGGTTATCGGCTCCCGGTGCTTGATCTCGTCAGCACCGACGACGAGGACAGCGTGGTCGGGCATCTCGGTCCCGATCTGCTGTCACCCTCGTTCGACCGCGCGACGGCGATCTCCAACATCGAATCCGACCGCGGACGGACGATCAGCGAAGCGCTGCTCGATCAGCGGAACCTGGCAGGAATCGGCAACTTCTATCGGATCGAGGTTTGCTTCCTGCTCGGTCTGCACCCTTGGCGGCCGGTGTCGACGGTCGACGTACCGGCGGCGGTCGATCTCAGCCGGAAGCTGATGAAGGCGAATGTCCGCAACGGCACCCAGGTCAGCACCGGTGTCGACCGGCCCGGGCAGCGCTCCTGGGTGTTCGAACGCGCCGGAAAGCCGTGCCGCCGCTGCGGTACGACGATCCTCACCGGGCAGCTCGGGGAACCGACCCGCGAACGAGTCACCTATTGGTGCCCTGCCTGCCAGCCCGAGGTCTGACCCAGTTCCTGAATCTGCCGGAATCTGCCGGGAACTGCCCTGTGGACAACGTCCGTGCGGCGTCCGAACCCGGATACCTTCTCTGGCGCATCGAACAAACGTTCGAGCAGAGAGGAGACGGCGATGTGCGACCTGTGCGGCGGCCTGACCGACGAGCTGTTTGCGCGGCAGCTCGAAGACAAGATCCAGACGTACGGCTGGGCGATGTTCTACGTCTCGGGCGACGGGGCCCGGAATCCGGCCTTCGGGTACACGCTCGGTCTCAGCCTGTACGAGCATCCGGAGATCATCGTCTTCGACGACGAGCCGGCCTTCGCGCAGCCGAGCCTGAAGCCGCTTGCCTGGGCTGTGATGGCCGGCGCCGAGTTCGACGAGGGCGATGACCTGTCCTGCTTCTTCCCACCGCCGGACACCGCCCAACTCCTGCGATTCCCGGATTCGGCGACACACTTGTACACAGCGAACACGATGTTCCGGCAGCCCGGCCAGCCGCCACTGCCCGCGCTCCAACTCGTCGTGCCGAGCCGGACGGCCCTCATGCGGCCGACCGGCAGTGGGCAGGCTCCGCACGGAGGAGCCCGATGAACCGCGACTCAGGCGGCCGAGGCCACGACCTCGGACTCGATCGCTGGGTGTGCCAGCACGAGCGCCTCTTCGCGGGCCAGATCCTCGCTCACCTCGGCGAAGACCGTCGACAGCGGTACGTCGAGCGCCATGCAGATCGCCGCCAGCAGCTCGCTGGAGGCTTCCTTCTGGCCACGCTCGACCTCGGACAGGTAGCCGAGGCTGACGCGGGCGTCGGCGGATACCTCGCGCAGAGTGCGCCCCTGGCGCAGCCGCTTACGCCGCAGCACGTCGCCCAGCAGGCCACGAACCAGCACCATGAGGTTTCTCCCTTCCGCCTGTCCAGCCGTGTCTACCCGCACGGTAGCTCGGCCGTAGGAACCAACGGTACCTGTTGCTGGGTCACTACCTCTCGCAATGTCCACCTTCGGTGCGCCGTGCCAGTCTTCCTTACCTGTCACCATGCTGGTACCAACACCCCGTTCAGTCGAGTTCTTCCGCCACAACCGCGGCTCCGAGTTCCAGGACGGCCTGCACGCTCCCCCGCCGGACGGCTGTCCGGTCCCCGGCCAGTTGCAGCTTCCGCACCTGTACCGAGCGGGGTCCGGCCGCGGCGACGTACACCGTTCCGGCCTCGACGCCTGCCTGCGGGTCCGGTCCGGCCACACCGGTCGTCGCGAGGCCATAATCCGCCTCCAGACGCTCCCGTACCCCGCTGGCCAATGCCGCAGCCGTGTCCGGGTGGACCGGGCCCACAGCGGCCAGCAGATCCTCCGGCACGCCCGCGAGCTTGGCCTTCAGATCGGTCGCGTACACCACTACCCCACCCCGATACACAGCCGACACCCCCGGGACATCCGTCAGAACCGCACCCACCATCCCACCGGTCAACGACTCAGCCGTCGCCAGCGTCACGCCACGTTCCAGCAACAACTCGACCAACCGCCCGACCGCGGCATCAATCCCGTCCCCGGCCATCGTCACCTCCACATCGAATCAATACCCGTACTGACTTTCGCCGCGGGAGGTTACTCGAGGGGGCGCTTAGCGGCGGCTCGGAGGTGGAGGGCTCGGGAGAGGTAGTCGATGCCGGTGGCGACGGTTACCAGGACCGCGGCGGCCATAATTGCTATGGCGGGCCAGTGGACTACTGCCAGGTGTTGCCATGGGAGTAGGTAGAGGCCGAGGGCGATCGCTTGGAGGACGGTTTTGAGTTTGCCGCCTCGGCTGGCGGGCATAACGCCGTGGCGGATCACCCAGAAGCGGAGTGCGGTCACGCCCCACTCGCGGACCATGACCAGGATGGTGACCCACCACGGGAGCTCGCCGAGGTACGACAGGCCGAGGAAGGCGGCGCCGGTCAGGGCCTTGTCGGCGATCGGGTCGGCGATCTTGCCGAAGTTGGTGACCAGGTTCCAGCGGCGCGCGATGTCGCCGTCGAAGCGGTCGGTGACGATCGCGACGACGAACGCGGCGGTGGCGAGAAGGCGGTCGCCGGTGGCGTGACCTCCGTCGCGGAGCAGGAGCCAGACGAAGAGTGGAACCAGTACGAGCCGCAGGACCGTCAGCGCATTCGGCACGTTCCAGGCGCTGGGGGCGTGAAGTGGTCCGCCGGCTGCGCGCGGCGCCGGGTTGGTCGGCGGATTGGTCACGCGGTCAGGTTAACTGCCGGGCGGGTGTCTGGCGTGTTCACGAGGGCCGCGAACTCGGCGATCAGGTCGACCCCGTCGCTCGCCACCACCTTCGCGGACACCAGATCCCCGACCCGGATTCCCTCCGGAAGACCCGTCACCGTCGTCGTACCGTCCACCTCAGGCCCCTGGTGCGCCGCTCGGCCTTCGCCGGTCATTCCGGTGGATGCGTCGCTGGACGGGGCTTCGAGGGTTTCGACGAGTACCTCGATGAGTTCGCCGATGCGGGACTCGGCGCGGGCCGAGGTCAGGTCCTCGGCCAGGCGGGTCACGCGGTCGAGGCGGGCCGCGATGGTGTCTTCGTCGAGTTTGCCGTCGTAGGTTTCGGCTTCGGTGCCGTCCTCGTCGGAGTAGCCGAACACACCGATCGCGTCCAGGCCGGCGCGGGTGAGGAAGTCGCACAGGATGTCGACGTCTTCCTCCGTCTCCCCGGGGAAGCCGACGATGACGTTGCTGCGGATGCCCGCAGTCGGGGCGGCGGCGCGGACCTGGGCGATGAGTTCCAGGAAGCGTTCGGAGTCACCGAAGCGGCGCATGCGGCGCAGGAGCGGGCCGGAGGCGTGCTGGAACGAGAGGTCGAAGTACGGGACTACGCCGGGGGTGCCGGTCATCGCGGCGATCAGCGTGGGACGCATCTCGGCGGGCTGGAGGTAGGAGACGCGTACGCGGATGATGCCGGGGACCTGGGCGATCTCGCCGACGAGCGTTTCGAGCAGGCGGAGGTCGCCGAGGTCCTTGCCGTACGAGGTGGAGTTCTCGGAGACGAGGAACAGTTCGCGTACGTCGTTCTCGGCCAGCCACTCGGCTTCGCGGAGTACTTCGGCGGGGCGGCGGGACATGAACGCGCCGCGGAACATCGGGATCGCGCAGAACGCGCAGCGGCGGTCGCAGCCGGAGGCGAGCTTGAGCGGCGCCATCGGGCCGCCGTCGAGGCGGCGGCGCATGACGCGCGGACCGCTGGCGGGGGCGGCGGCGAGGTCGGGGGCGTCGATCTTCAGCTCTTCCGGGGCGCCGGTGACGAACCGACCCTTCAGCCCGGCCGGCGCCGCGGATCCCGCGGGCCGGAGCGCGTCGGGGATGTGATCACCAACCGCACGACCTGGGGCGGTCGTGGCCGGGCCGCCAGTGGCCGGGCCGGTGGTGGCTGCTGCGCCGTTGGCGGCCCCGGTGGCTGCTGCGCCGTTGGCGGTCCCGTTTGTGGCGGCTGCGTCGTCGGGGGTGGGCGCGTTGGAGGGTTGGGGGGTGTCGCCGTGGCCGGGGAGGGATACGGGTGGGGCGGTGTGGCGGTCGGCGGGGGCCAGGGGGAGGAGTTTGCGGCGGTCTCGGGGGGTGTGCGGGTGGTGCTTGGTGCCGGCGAGGATGGCTCGGAGGCGGTCCGAGATGTCGGTGTAGTCGTCGAAGCTGAGGACCGCGTCGGTTTCGGGGAGGGCTTCGGCGAGCTGTTCGCCGTACCGTTCGGCCAGGCAACCGACTGCGACGACTGCTTGGGTGCGGCCGGACTCCTTGTAGTCGGCGGCAGCCAGCAGGGTGTCGACCGAGTCCTTCTTGGCGGCTTCGACGAAGCCGCACGTGTTCACCACCACGGTGTCTGCCTCGGCGGCGTCGTCGACGAGGCGGAAGCCGCCGGCTTCCAGGCGACCGGCCAGTTCTTCGGAGTCGACATCGTTGCGGGCACAGCCCAGCGTGACCAGGGCGACGGTGGTGGGTTGCGTAGTCATCCCCACGAGTATGACGCGCCGTACACGTCCCCGCCTAACTCAGCACCTCACACACAACTCAGTACCTTGCACACCCACGTCCGGGCACCCCACATACACGAACTTCGGAGACCGATCGGTCAGGCGTTGGAGGTGGTCTTGGTGAGGGTGCCGTCGGGGTGCGCGGTGAACTTGGTGAGGGTCGTGGCGATGCGCTTGCCGTTCAGTACGACGATCAGGTTGCTCGGGTTGCCGACCTGGACGCGGATATCGCCGGCGCTCGTCACCGACTGAGCGATGCCGGGGCTGAGCTTTCCTTGGAAGATCTTGCGGTCTGTGCGGTCGCGCACCGTCAGATAGGTGCCATCGTTCCGAGCCGTCATCGTCAGCTCGGTTTTCAGCACCGGCGGCTTCGCGGACGGCTTCTTGGTGGGCTTGACGCTGGGCTGCGACGTCGCCTTCGGGGTCGGCGTCGTCACGGTCGCCGTGGTGGTCGCCGTCTTGGATGCGTTCGCTTCGATGTCGCTCGGCAGCGTGAACAGGCGGACCATCCCCCAGCCCATCAGGCTGACCAGGATCGCGCCGACGACGACGGCCCAGCGTGGGCGGGCCGGGTTGAGCTTGGGTTTCTTGACCGCGGCGCGTTCCTCGCGACGGGACTTCTCCTCCTCGACGGCGTGTTCGGCGTCGAAGGTGGCGAGCAGCGGAGCAGGGTCGGCCTTGACCACGCGGGCGATCGAGCGGATGTGGCCGCGGGCGTAGAAGTTCCCACCGCAGCGGGAGAAGTCGTCGGCCTCCATGTCGATCAGCAGCCCGGTTCTGATCCTGGTCGCGGCGCTCAGCTGCTCGATCGTCATGTCGGCCCGCTCGCGGGCCGCCGTGAGATCGCTGCCGATGCTCACGTCCCACCGTCCTCTCTGGATTCGTCCGAGCTGCAGGTCGTCGGTCATCGGACCGTCGACGCGATTCAAACAGGTCAACGGCCTCGGTACGGCGGGGTCACGCGCGGGTCAGAGTTGTTCCCTGACCGGGCACCGGGCGTCTGCCAGCATGTGCAGCGCCTGCACCACTTCGGTGTTCGACGGCCGCGCCGTCAACCCGAACGGTATCGCGAGTGAGGACCCTGTCAGTCGGCGGTTCGCGTCGGTCAGCTTGCGGGTCGAGCTCGGCAGCGCGCCGAGGACAGGCCCAGGATCCTGCAGATGTACGGCGATCCGCCCGTCGTCGAGCGGATGCCGGCGCTGCAGCACCGTCACCTCTTCGATGTCCTCCCACCGGGTACCCACCCACTCGTCCCCGATGCGGAGCCGGATGCCGACCTTGTCGGCGACCAGCATCTCCCCCACTGTCAGTGCGCGGGCGCAGACGACGGCGAGGACGGCGAACGCGGCCGCCACGATCCAGCGCAGGATCCCGGTCGGGCTGGTCGAACCGGACGCGGCGAACCCGATCGCGACCAGCGCGGCGCCGACGGCGAGTCCGCCGTGCACCTTCTGGGACGCGCGCACGGTGAACGGCACAGGCTCTGGGTCCAGCTCGAATCGGTCCTGCCTCGGCAGTGCGCTCGCGGCGGTCACGGTCTCACTCTCCTCGGAGGGTGCTGATGAAGTCCTCGAGATCGTCGGGTTTGACCAGGACGTCCCTGGCCTTGGAGCCTTCGCTGGGACCGACGACGCCGCGGCTCTCCAGGATGTCCATCAGCCGGCCGGCCTTGGCGAAACCGACGCGGAGCTTACGCTGCAGCATCGACGTGGAGCCGAACTGGGTGGAAACGATGAGTTCCGCCGCCTGCACCACCAGGTCGAGGTCGTCGCCGATCTCGTCGTCGAGGTCCTTGCTCGGGCCGGGCGCCGCGGTGACGTCCTCGCGGTACGTCGGCTGCAGCTGCTCCTTGCAGTGGGTGACGACGCCGCGGATCTCGCTCTCGGTGACCCAGGCGCCCTGGATACGCATCGGCTTGCTCGCGCCCATCGGCAGGAACAGGCCGTCACCCTGACCGACCAGCTTCTCCGCACCGGGCTGGTCGAGGATGACCCGGCTGTCGGCGAGCGACGAGGTCGCGAACGCGAGCCGGGACGGGACGTTCGCCTTGATCAGACCGGTGACGACGTCCACCGACGGCCGCTGGGTCGCGAGCACCAGATGGATACCGGCGGCCCGGGCCAGCTGGGTGATCCGGACGATCGAGTCCTCGACGTCGCGCGGGGCGACCATCATCAGGTCGGCGAGCTCGTCGACGATCACCAGCAGGTACGGGTACGGCGTGAGCACGCGCTCGGACCCCGGCGGGGGCTTCACCTTGCCGCCGCGGACCGCCTTGTTGAAGTCGTCGACGTGCCGGAACCCGAACGCCGCGAGATCGTCGTAGCGCATGTCCATCTCGCGGACGACCCACTGCAGCGCCTCGGCGGCCTTCTTCGCGTTGGTGATGATCGGCGTGATCAGGTGCGGGATGCCCTCGTAGTTGTTCAGCTCGACCCGCTTCGGGTCGACCAGGATCATCCGCACCTCGTCCGGAGTCGCACGCATCAGGATCGAGGTGATCAGCGAGTTGACGAACGACGACTTACCCGAGCCGGTGGCACCGGCGACGAGCAGGTGCGGCATCTTCGCCATGTTGGCGACCACGAAGCCGCCTTCGACGTCCTTGCCGAGGCCGGCCACCATCGGGTGGTGGTCGTTGCGGGCCGTCGCCGACCGGATCACGTCGCCGAGGCTGACGATCTCCTTGTCGGTGTTCGGGATCTCGATCCCGATCGCGGACTTGCCCGGGATCGGCGACAGGATCCGTACGTCGGCCGAGGCCACCGCGTACGCGATGTTCTTCGACAGCGCGGTGACCTTCTCGACCTTCACCGCGGAGCCGAGCTCGACCTCGTACCGGGTGACGGTCGGGCCGCGCGTGTAGCCCGTGACCTGGGCGTCAATGCCGAACTGGTCGAACACCTCGGTCAGCCGGTCGACGACCTGGTCGGACGCCTTGGTACGCGCCTTGTGCACCGAGCCGGGCTTCAGCATCTGCCCGTCGGGCAGCGTGTAGGTGATGTCGCCGGACAGGCTGAGCTGCTCGACTCGCTGCGGCAGCGGGGTGTGTGGTGGCGGCTCGGGGGGCGCCGACGGCTTGGTCGGAACGGGAGCCTCGAACGACGGCTCGATGGACGGCCCGACGGCGATGGCCGCGGACTCGTCGGCGCTGTCGACGTCGTAGGCGTCATCGTCGGCGGACTTGCCCTTGATCTTGCGGCCGCGCTTCGGGGTGTCACCGAGCACCGGTGAGTCGTACGGCCTGACGGTCGGCTCGCCATCCTCGTCGAGCTCGGCCTTCGCGCGGCGTTGTTTGCGAGTCAGGCGAACCGTGTCGTCAGTCGGCGCAGCCTGCACGGACGGCGCGTCCTGCGGCAGCTCGGTGCGGCCCATGAGTACGTCGAAGGCCGCGCGGAAGCGCAGCGGGATCGCGTAGACCGGCGTGCCGGTGATCACCAGCGCGCCGAAGATCGACAGCAGCACCAGCAGTGGCGCGGCGACATACTGCGTGAGCAGGTCGGAGAGGAACGAGGAGATGAAGTACCCGATCGCGCCGCCGGCGTCGCGGAGCGGGCCGTCGGCCGGGTTGTTCGGCCGCGGTAACCCGTTGGCGATGTGGATCAGACCGAGGACGCCGAGGCAGACCGCGGTCCACCCGATCACCTGACGACCGGCCGGGCCGTTGCGGTCCGGGTGCCGCAGGGTGCGGACGGCGATCACCACGAGCATCAATGGAAGCGCCCAGCCGAGCATGCCGATGCTGCCGCCGACGACGGTCCGTACACCGTTGCCGACCGAGCCGGGCAGGTCCCACCAGATCGCGGCGGCCACCACGACCGCCAGGCCGATCAGGAACAGGCCGGCGCCGTCACGGCGGTGTTCCGGCTCCAGGTCGCGAGCGCTGTGGCCGATCCCCCGCACCATGCTGCCGAGCAGATGGGCGATGCCGATCCAAACCTTCACCACTCCGCGTCCGAGCGCGAGCATGGCGGCCGCGAACGGTCCTGGCCCGCTGTTCTTGGGCGTGCTGGTCCGCGCGGCGGATGATCCACCACGCTTGGAGCTCTGCCCACGCTTCTGGGCGCCTGTCGGACGGGAGCGTCCACCAGCAGCCGAACGGGCCGTGCTCGGCCGTTTGGCTGCCGACTTCTGCGCCCGCGCCGGGGAAGACGTGCGGGTCGCCATATTCCTCAGGCTACCCCGATCACCCCACGAGTCCCACGTGTCACACGCCGATCACACCGGCTCATCCGTCGCATCACGACTGCGCAGCAGCCGGCCCAGGTGCCACAGCACGACGTACCAGCCGAGCGCGGCCAGGCCGCCTGACATCAGGCCGGACAGGACCAGCCGTACGGCGGTTTCCCCGCCGAGGCCACCGTCCGCCCGGCCGAGCTCAACCATCGCACCGATGATCGCGAAGACCACCAGCGCGCCGAGGACGACGTACCGGACCCATGCCGCCACGGAGTCACCTCGAGCAACCACGGGAGGCGTACGGCGGTACCAGCGGTACAGCCAGACCGCAGCGGGAGGACGGCCGCGGGGTGGGCCAGGGTGAAGGGCACGGTCAGGCGCCTGTGACGCCGTCCAGTTGTTCGCGGAGCAGGTCTGCGTGGCCGCAGTGCCGGCCGTACTCGCCGATCAGGTGGATGTAGATCATCCGCAGCGTCGACTCGGTACCGCCGAAGGTGAACCGGTCGTCCAGCGAGTGGTTCGCGGCCGCCTCGTCGGAGAGCTTCCATTCGGCGATCAGACCGTCGTACGCCGCCTGCGCGTCGGCCGGGTCGATCAACTCGAAGTCGGCGTCCTTGCCCAGCTCCGGAGCGAACAGCGGCTCGGCCGGGTCCGCGGCGAAGTGGATGCGGAACCAGATCCGCTCGACCTTGGTCAGGTGCCGGATCAGACCGAGCAGCGAGAGGTTCGACGGTGGCGAGGGGCGTTCGGCCAGCTGTTCCGCGGTCAGGCCGGCGCACTTGTACAGCAGCGTGGTCCGGTAGAAGTCGAGATATCCCTGCAGCAGTTCGCGTTCCGGAGGGGTCAGCGAGCCGTCGGGCCGCTCGACCTGAGGGGCGGTCCACACCGCGGGGTCTGACGTCATGGGGACATCCAACACGACGACCTGGTCAGGGGTTCACGGGCGGCGCCCAGCCAGGTCGCGGAACCAGGCAGAACGGGTGGCCGGCCGGATCCTCGTACACGTTCCCGGCCAACCGCTGCGCTCCCAGCGCGAGCACCTCCACCCCAGCCGCGTCGACGTCGTCGACCATGACGTCGAGGTGCATCTGCTGCGGCCGTTCAGGGTTCGGCCACTGTGGGCGCTGATGGTCAGGCGCACGCTGGAAGGCCAGGCCGGAGGTGTGGTCGTCGTCGGCCACGACCACCCAGTCGTCGCTCTGGTACGTCACAGGCTTGCCGAGCAGCGCCGAGTAGAACTGTGCCAGCGCGTGCGGATCCGGGCAGTCGATCGCGAGGTGGTGCAGTCGTCCGATCATGTGCTCATTGTGCGCGTCTCAGGATACGTGCAGTTGTCCCGGAATGTGAGATTCGCACTGGCGGGGGTCGTGGCCTGTTCGTTACCGTTCTCGGCAGGTCATGAGTGTCAGCGACAAGCCCCGGCTCGCTGGCCGGCAACCCTCCTCCGCGGTGGGGTGCCCCGGGTGAAGACCAGGCCGTGCGGATACCCCGTTCGGCAAGCGCGGACTTCCTGGGAGCAGAACCATGTCGATCCTCTCCATCCTCGAACCGGCCAGCGCGACGACCGCCCGACCGACCGTCACCCGCCAGGTCACCGGCACCATCCCGAGCACGGTCGGCTCGGACCTGCTGGTCCCGCTCGCCGACGGCCGGGTCACCGATTACGCGAACTTCGACCACGGTGCGAGCGCGCCCTGTCTGGAGTCCGTCCGGGCCAGCGTCGAGGCAGCGCTCCCGTCGTACGCCTCGGTGCACCGCGGCAACGGGTACGCCTCGCGCATCACTACCCAGTGGTACGAGCGGGCCCGCGCCGAGGTCCACGCCTTCGTCGGTGCGCGCCCCACAGACCAGGTGATCTTCACGCGGCAGACGACCGACGCGCTCAACCTGCTGGCGCACGCGGTGCCGCAGGACGCGACCGTCATCGTCTTCGAGTCCGAGCACCACGCCGCGCTGCTCCCCTGGCCGGCCGAGCGGACCGTCCGGCTGAAGGCCCCGGCCAGCCCGGCCGAGGCCGTCACGAACGTCGCCGACGCGCTCCGTCAGGCGCCCGAGGGCCCGCGGCTCGTCGTCGTCACCGGCGCGTCGAACGTGACCGGTGAGATCTTCCCGATCGCGGAGATCGCCAAGGTGGCCAAGGCGCACGGCGCCCGGGTCTGCCTGGACGCCGCCCAGCTCGCACCGCACCGCCCGGTCGACATCACCCTCCTGGATGTCGACTGGGTGGCGGTGTCCGGTCACAAGCTCTACGCGCCGTACGGCGCCGGTGCCCTGATCGGCCGCTCCGACTGGCTCGACGCCGCCGACCCGTACCTGTACGGCGGTGGCGCGACCCACGCGGTCACCAGCGACACCGTGGTCTGGTCGACCGGCCCGGCGCGGCACGAGGGCGGCTCCCCCAACGTCATCGGCGCGATCGCGCTGGCGAGTGCCTGTGCCGCGATCAGCAAGCACCGCGATGCGATCGAGCAGCACGAGCGCAGCCTGCTCGCCCGGCTCCGTACCGGACTCGCGCAGATCGACGGCGTCACGACGTACTCGATCTTCGGTGAGGAGGCCGACCGCGTCGGCACCGTGTGCTTCACCGTCGACGGCCTGACCTCCACCCTGGTCTCCGCGGCGCTCAGCGCCGAGTACGGCATCGGTGTCCGCGACGGCAAGTTCTGCGCCCACCTCCTGGTCGGCCACCTCCTCGGCAACGCCCCCGAGCACGGTACGGCGGTCCGCGCCAGCCTCGGCCTCGGTACGACGCGCGAGCACGTCGACCGCCTCGTCAACGCCGTCCGCACACTGGCCACGACCGGCCCGCGCACGGAGTACGCAGAAACCGCCCACGGCTGTCAGCCCTCCGACGACCCCCGCGACCTCCAGGCCCCGCGCATCTGGTAGTCGGCAGCGCTTCCTACTGCTCAGGAGGTACGAGACCTACATGGTGAGCAGCGAACGCCAGTAGGTCGGCCCACTCGGCGGCGATCATGGCGGCGGGCTTGCCGAAGCCGTGGCCGGTGTTGACCTCTACCCGGGTCAGGATCGGCGCGGGCCCGGACTGTGCGTGCTGCAGGGCGGCAATGTACTTGTGGCTGTGCAGCGGTACGACCCGGTCGTCGTGGTCGCCGGTGACGACGAGCGTTGCCGGGTACGCCGTCCCCTCGGAGACCCGATGCAGTGGCGAGTAGGCCAGCAGGTCCTCGAACTGGTCCGGGTCGTCCGGGGAGCCGAAGTCGGAGACCCATGCCGCGCCGACGGTGAACTTGTGGAAGCGGAGCATGTCCAGCACGCCCACCCCGGGCAGTGCGACCTTGAACAGGTCCGGCCGCTGGGTCATCACCGCTCCGATCAGCAGTCCACCGTTGCTGCGGCCGTGCGCCGCCAGTTGATCGGGCGTCGTCACGCCGGTCGAAACCAGGTGCTCGGCGATCGCGATGAAGTCGTCGAAGACGTTCTGCTTGTTCTTGAGCCGGCCGGCGTCGTGCCACTCGCTGCCGTACTCGCCGCCGCCGCGGAGGTTCGTGATGACCAGCACTCCCCCGGCCGCCAACCAGGCGGGCCAGCCGGGACGGTAGTCGGTCTGGATAGGGATGCGGAAGCCGCCGTACCCCCACATGAGCGTGGGACGGGGTTCGCTGAAGTCCAGGTCGGAGCGGGTGATGACGAAGTACGGGACCTCGCGGCCAGGTTCCACGCGCCGCTCGACGGCCACCGCGGGCGGGGTGAAGTCGCTGGAGCCGCGGACCAGCGACGGCAGGGCTCGGGCCGTGCCGGTCGAGGAGGAGACGACGTACGACAGCGTGGGCTCCGTCACCGTCGACAGGCCGACGAAGACGTCCGCGTTCTTCGCCGAGGCGTTCAGGCCCACCACAGCGCCGTCGGAGATGTCCACCGGCTGCGCGCCGGAGCCGTCGAGGGCGTAGACGGTCAGCACCGACTGCGCGTCGACGAGCGACAGCGTGACGAACCCGTGCTCCGTCGGCCGGACCGACTGCAGCGTGGCCGATCCCTCAGGCACCAGGTCGGTGAAGACCCCGTCGAGCGTCGAGAGGACGACGCGACCGCGGGAGGCGTCGCGATCCGTCTGCAGCACGAGCTGGTCGCCGGACATCCGAACGAAGACGATCTCGTCCTCGAACTCGTCGACGACCTTGACCGGCTCGCCGAGACCGTCCGACGTGATCGGGAGCAGCCACAGCTTCGTCGCGGGATCGGTGCCTCGAGTGATCGAGGCAACGACGTACCGGTCGTCGTCGGTGACGTCGGTCGTGATGAAGGTGTTGTTGTCCTCGAAGTGCAGCACGAGCTGATCCTCGGACTGCGGCGTACCGATCTTGTGTAGCGTCAGCCGGCCACTGCTCAGTCCGCTGGTCTCGGTGCCCTCGCTGCCGTCGGAGACCGGGTAGTGCAGGTAGAGGTACCCGGAGCTGTCCGGCAGCCACACGGCCTCGCTGAACTTGGACTGTGTCACCACGTCGTCGACCGGCTGACCACTGGCGATGTCGAGCAGCCGGAACGTCGTCCAGTCGCTGCCGCTCTCGTTGATGCCGTACGCGAAGTACTTGCCGTCCGGGCTGACCGTGTAGCTGCCGAGCGAGTCCGTACCCGCCTCGGACAGCTGGTTCGGGTCGATCAGCACCCGGCCGCCGGCGAGCAGCGCCTCGAGCGACTCGGCCACGTAGATGACGTCCTGCGCCTGCGTTCCGTCGTTGCGGCCGACGAAGTACCAGCCGGCCTTCCGGGCCGGGACCCCGGCGCGCGGCCGGGCCAGGATCGCGGACATGGTCTGCTGGAACCAGGCCCGCTCCGGGTAACCCGACAGCTCGGCCTCGGTGAACGCGTTCTGCCGGTCGACCCAGTCCTGGGTGTCGGCGGAGTCAGGGTCTTCCAGCCAGCGGTAGGGGTCGGCGATCTGGTGCCCATGCAACGTCTCGACCACATCGTCGCGGCGGCTTTCCGGGTAGGTCATGCTGACAACTTATGCAATCGGCGGTCACACTGCGAGCGTGATGACCGACCTGCTGGGCGCGGCTGCGGTGGTGGGTGAGCGGGTGCGTCTCGACGTACTCCGGGAGCTCGTCGGCCTGCCCTCCGACGAGTTCCTGGCCGCGGTCGATGCACTGGTCCGCGAAGGCGCCCTGGTCCTGGCACCGGACTGCGGTGAGGCCTGGTTCCCGAGCGAGACGGTACGGCGGGACGCTGAGGCCGCGCTGCCCCTCGCGGCTCGCGCAGACCTGCGCCGCCGGGCAGCGGCTGCTCTGGACGACGTAGAGCACTGGTCGGCCGCTGTCGCTGTCACACCGGACCCGGGCGAACGTGCACGGTTGCGGCTGAGGCTCGCTAAGGCCGCAGTGCGGACAGGCGAGCTCAAGACGGCGCATGCGGCCACTACGGCGGCTGTTGCGTACGCGCGGAGCTCACAGGACCACGGGCTGCTGACTGAGGCTGCACTGACGCTGGAGCCCATCGGAGAGTCCACCTGGGACGGGGACATTCACCAGTGGTGCACCGAAGCGCTGGCACATGAACGGAGCGCGCGGCTGCTGGCGCGGCAGAGTCAGGCGGCTACGTACCTCGGCCGCTGGGCCGAAGCGTTGGCAACGAGCGAGGCCGCGCTGCAAGAAGCACCCGACGACACAGAGGTCCTCACCGCACGTCAGCTGGCGACCAGCGGGCCGGACGACGTGGAGGAGCTGGCGGCCACCGCGGACCGGATGATCGAGCTCGGTACGTCGACCGGCCGCGCGGACGTCGAGCTCCGCGGCCGCCTCTGGCGGGTCGACGCGCTCTGGTACACAGGTGACCTCACCGCGATCGCCACCGAGATCGCCCGGATCGACAGCTGCGCCGGACGCCTCAACGAACCGCAGGGTCACTGGCATGTACTGATGACCCGTACGTCGCTCGCACTGGCACGCGCCGAGTTCGACCACGCGGCGGCCCTGCTCGACCAAGCCCTGCACGGCTTCCGCGAAATCGGCCACCCCGCCGTCCACGGCGCGGAGATCGCGACCAAGATGCTCATCGGTCACCACTGTGGCCACACCGCGGAGCTGCTCTCGACCGAAGCCTGGCAGTTCGGGACGGACGTTCGCTGGGACTTCGGCGCCCGGCTCGTCCGTGCGTTCGTACTGGCCGACGCCGGCCGGATCGACGAGGCCGCGACGGTGTACCAGCGCTGCGGGCGCCCCGGTTCCTGGCCCCGGATGCGCGCTGCAGAATTGTTGCTGGAGGCAATCGCCGCACGGGTCGCCGCCGCGGTCGGCGCGACCGAGGACGTCCGCGAACTCCGCGCCGAACTGGATAGCCGCCGCGGCCGGTACGTCGTCGGCGGTGCCGGCGGGACGAACTTCCTCGGCCCGGTCGAACTGTCCCTCGGCATCTGCGCCGCCGCACTCGGCGACTGGGACGCCGCGATCGCAGAGCTGACCGAGGCCGAACAGTTGTGCCGTGCGATCGGAGCGCCCGGGTTTGCGGTCGAGTCGGCGTGCCTGCTGACCACGGCGTACCAGCAGGCAGGTCACAGCGCACGAGCAAAGGCTCTCGCTGCTGAGACACTGCCACTCGCGCGAACGCTCGGCATGACGCCCTGGGTCGCGCGGCTGCAGCCGTCGAAGCTGAGCCACCGCGAATACGAGGTCGCCAAGCTCGTCGCCGCCGGGATGAGCAACCGGGAGATCGCCAACGCACTCGTGATCTCCGAGCGGACCGCCCAGAACCATGTGCAGCACATCCTCACCAAGCTCGACTTCGCCAACCGGGCGCAGATCGCGGCCTGGATGAGTAGCCAATGAGCAATTCGCACGATGCGGTGCGGCACCGGCTGAGCCGACGCTGGGAGCATGACGGACGACCTCTGGGAGCGGGTCACCACGACCTACTTCACCGAACGCATAGGCATCGAGCCGCGGGCCGGCTTCAACCAGCGCACGAAGGACGCCCGCACGACGCCCGGCGTGCACCTGTACGTCGACCCGATCTGCCCGTACACCTGGGTGGCCGCGTGCTGGCTCCGTGAGGTGAGCGAGCACCGCGAGATCGACGTCCGCTATCACGTGATGAGCCTCGAACTGCTCAACGAAGGCAAGTACACGACAACCGTCGGCCCGTCTCGGGTCGCGACCGCGATCGTCGAGACTCACGGCCACGACGCCTTCCGGACCTGGCATGCGGCGTTCGGCGAGCTGATCTTCGACGAATGGCGCTACCCGACGCCGGAGGAATACCACGACGCCTGCGGGACAGCGCTCCACGAAGCCGGCCTGCCGACCGAACTCATAGCAGCGGCCGACACCACCGAGTACGACGAAGCGCTCCGGCGCAGTCACGACGAAGGCACCCGGCCGGTCGGCATCGACGGCGGTACGCCGGTCATCCACGTCGACGGGACCGCCTTCTTCGGGCCCGTGCTCAACGCGGTCCCCCGCGGCGACGACGCGCTCAGGCTGTTCGACGGCGTACGGCTGCTCGCCGGCGCACCGGACTTCTTCGAGCTCAAACGAACCCGGGCCACGCCGCCCGATGTGCGCTACCGTCCGATCAAGGGAGAGGCATGAACGACGACGAACTCTGGGCCGCGATCGACGCGCAGCGCCTGCGCACCGCCGACCTGCTCGAAACGCTCATCGACGACGACTGGTCGCACCGCTCGCTCTGCGACGGCTGGACCGTCCGCGACGTCGCCGCGCACCTCACGTTGCAGCAACTGACCCTCGGTGACGGGCTGAAACTCGCGCTCAAGCACCCGGGAGGTGTCAACCGGACGATCCACGCCTCGACCCGCGCCAAGAGCCGGCAACCGACCGCGCAACTGATCGCCGAGATCCGCGCGATGGCCGGTTCGCGCCGGCACAACGTCGGCGTCACCGCGCAGGAGACGCTGATCGACATCGTCGTGCACGGCCAGGACATCGCCGTACCGATCGGCCGTTCGCTGCACGTCCCGCAACAACTTGCCGCCGTCGCCGCGCAACGGGTGTGGGACTGCCGCGGCACCAGGCTGTCGAAGGTCTTCAACCAACTCCCGTACGACGGCCTGAACCTGCAGGCGACCGACATCGCCTGGAGCGTCGGCCAAGGCCCCGAGCTACGCGGGCCGATCCTCGCGTTGCTGCTGCTCCTGACCGGGCGCACCGTCGTACTGCCGCAGCTCGACGGCCCCGGCGTACAGGTCCTGCACAACACGTCGTCCTCACCGGCTCCGGTGGGCGGCATCCCGCGCAGGCGCCGGAGCCGGTGAGTCCGACTGGCCTCGACCTCAGGCCGGGGTGATGTCCTTGGTCCACAGGACCTGGCCGAACAGGTTCCGCAGCGACACCGTGAAGACGCCGGTGCGTGGGTCGATCCGGGTGTGCCCGAAGAACTGGTTGCCGGCTGCCGGTGACTGGCTGGGGAAGTCCGCCGCCTTCGACCACACGACCTCCGGGCCGAACGTGCTGTCGAGCGTGTTCGGGCCGAACGTCCCGGCGTTGATCGGGCCGGCCACGATCTCCCAGAACGGGTCGAAGTCGGTGTACGCCGCCCGCGCCGGGTCGTAGTGGTGCGCCGCCGCGTAGTGCACGTCCGCGGTCAGCCAGATCGCGTTCCGCACGCGGTGCTTCTTGAACTGGCTCAGCACCCAGGCGATCTCGTGTTCGCGACTGCCCGGCGCGCCGGGCCGGCCGTTGGCTACGGCCTCGATCAGGTCGCCGTCCGGTACCAGCAGGCCGAGCGGCATGTCGCTGGCGATCACCTTCCAGGTCGCCCGGGACGCGGCCGCCTCACGGACCAGCCAGGCGGCCTGCTCGGCGCCGAGCATCGCGACCGGCCCGGCCGTCGACGGCACCGGGTTCGCGCCCCGGTACGTGCGCATGTCGAGGCAGAACACGTCGAGCAGCGGCCCGTGGCTGACCTTGCGGTAGATCCGGTCCCGGCCCGCGACGTGCTCCATCGGCAGGTACTCCAGGAACGCCTTCTTCGCCCGCGCGGCGAGCACGTCCACGCGGCGTTCGACGTACCGCGAGTCGGTGAGGATCTCCCCCGGATACCAGTTGTTCAGCGTCTCGTGGTCGTCCCACTGCGCGACCAGCGGTACGTCGGCGTACAGCGCGCGGACGTTGTCGTCGAGCAGGTTGTACTTGTACCGGCCGCGGTACTCGGCCAGCGTCTCGGCGACCTTCGAGACCTCCTCGGTCACCACGTTCTTCCAAACGGTGCCGTCGGCAACCTTCAGCTCGGCCTGGATCGGGCCGTCGGCGTAGATGTTGTCGCCGGAGTGCAGGAAGAAGTCCGGCCGGGTGTCGTGCATCGCCTTGTACGCGATCATCCCGCCGAGGTCCGGGTTGATGCCGTACCCCTGGCCCGCGGTGTCGCCGGTGAACACGAACGACACCGCGCGGTTGCGGCCGGGGGTGTGGAACGACCCGTCGAGGGTCTCGCCGATCCGGCCTCCTCCATCCTCGAAGCCGAGCCGGTAGTCGTACCGCTGGCCCGGGCGGAGGCCGCGCAGCGGGAGCCGCGCGGTGAAGTCGTCGCCGGCGTCGGTCTTCGGGCCGCGCAGGCTGATCGCCCGGTCGAAGCGGCCGTGGCTGGTCAGTTGCACGACGAGCCGGCCCGGCCGGTCGGCGCGCGCCCACACGACCGCCGAGTTCGGCGTCACGTCGGCGCTCGCGACCCCGGAGGGCAACGCGGCCCGGTCACGGCGGACAAGATTCGGCGCTGCGGACGCCACACCGGGAACGGCGAGCGACGCACCGGCGGCGGTGGTGGCGGCGAGGAGTTGGCGGCGACTCAGTTTCATGACCCGAAGGTGCGCTCCACGGATGACGGTGAGGTGGCCGCCGGGCGAACTCAGCCTCAACTCAGCCGTGCCGTCCGATCACGGCGACCCGCGGCCGCCTTGCGTACGAGCAGCTGGCGTGGTTCCGTTGGGAACGTCAGCCACTCATTCGTGGCGCTGCCCCGCACTGGTGGCGCATCGATCGATGCATTCCTGAATTGGGGCGTTCGACTTGTCATCCCTTGTCGCGGAAGATCATGATCCGCTGCGGCCGCAAGAGCGGCACGCTCATCTCTACACCGAGCTTCTCCGCACCGTCCGCGAGCTCGGCCTGCTCAAGCGGCGCCGCGGGTACTACTTCGTCCGCATCGGCCTGGTGCTGACGGCGTTCGCCGCCGTCTGGGTCGGAGTCGGCCTGCTCGGCAACTCCTGGCTCCAACTGCTGATGGCGGGTGCCTTCGCCCTGGTGCTGACGCAGGTCGCCTTCCTCAGCCACGACAGCGCACACCGGCAGATCTTCGACTCGGCCCATTGGAACGACTGGACAGCGCGTCTGCTCGCCGGTGGTCTGGTCGGCATCAGCGCCGCTTGGTGGCGCTCCAAGCACAGCCGGCACCACGGCGCGCCGAACCAGCTGGGCAAGGACCCGGACCTCGACATCGGGGTGATCGCGTTCACACCCGAGCAGGCCGGCCGCCGAAAAGGCTTCCAGGCCTGGTTGACCGGTCGCCAGGGCTGGCTGTTCTTTCCCTTGCTCACGCTGGAGGGCCTGAGCCTGTACGTCGCGAGCCTCCAGCACCTGTTCCGCCGAGGCGCGAGCACCGTCGAGCGGATCGAGGCGGCCATCGTGCTGAGCCGGATCGCCGGGTATCTGACCGTGCTGTTGCTGGTGCTGCCGATCGGCAAGGCCGGGGCGTTCCTCGGGCTGCAGCTCGCGATCTTCGGGATCTGTCTCGGCGGCTCGTTCGCGCCGAACCACAAGGGCATGCCCTTGGTCCCGAAGACGCTGCGGCTCGACTTCCTCCGCCGCCAGGTACTGATGTCGCGGAACATCCGCGGCGGGGTGTTCACCGACTTCGCGATGGGCGGGCTGAACTACCAGATCGAGCACCACCTGTTCCCGAGCATGCCCCGCCCGACACTGCGGAAGGTCCAGCCGATCGTCCGCGAGTACTGCGAGCTCCACGGCGTGAAGTACACCGAGGTCGGCCTGTTCACGTCGTACCGAATCGTCGTCGACTACCTGAACAACGTCGGCCTCCGAGCCCGCGACCCGTTCCAGTGTCCATTGATGGGGCAGTTCCGGGCATAGGCTGGAGCTCATGTGGTGGGGTCTCGCAGGGGCGTTGGCGGCGGCCGTTGCGTACGGCCTGGCGTCTGTCCTGCAGGCGTCGGCCGCGGGCAGCTCACCCGACGCGGGCGCCGAAGCTGTCGTACTCAAGCCGCGTTTCCTGGTGGGCATGGGTCTGGACCTGGTCGGCTTCGGCATGCAAGTCGCTGCACTACAGGTGCTGCCGCTCTTCGTCGTTCAGTCCGCGCTGGCAGCCAGCCTGGCGGTGACCGCGGTCGCTGCCCGTGCCCTCGGTGTTCGGCTCGGACGGACGGAGTGGCTCGCGGTTGGCGTCGTTTGCCTCGGACTCGGCCTGCTCGGGCTGTCGGCGGGCTCCGAGGGCAGTCCGGTTGTCGGTCACGGTTTCAGGTGGGCACTCGGTGCTGCCGTCGTCTTGCTTGCCCTGGCGCGGCTATCGATCCAGCTGGTACCGCGTCGTCTGCACGGACCGCTGCTCGGCCTGATCGGTGGTCTCGGTTTCGGGGTGGTCGCCGTCTCGGGCCGGATCATCCCCAGCCTGCGCCCCGCGGACCTCCTCACCGAGTCCGCCACCTACACCGCCATCGCTGCCGGCGCGCTCGCGATGCTGTGCTACGCCGCGGCTCTGCAGCGCGGCGGGGTCACGACGGCCACCGCGATGCTGGTCATCGGCGAGACCGTGCTGCCCGCGCTCGTCGGGCTGCTGCTGCTCGGCGACCACGCACGCCACGGCTACACAGTGCCGGCGATCGCCGGATTCGTCCTCGCGGTCGCAGGCGCCCTGGCACTGGCACGGTTCGGGGAGCCGGAGCAGCCGGTCAGCTCGGCGGAGGGATCTCTCCCGAACCGCGGATCGTCAGCTTGACCGGGACGCGGACCGTGCGGCCGGGGCGGTGGGGTTCCGGGAGGCGCTCGGTCATCAGCTGGATCGCCGTCCGAGCCATCACGTCCGCTGACTGCGCGACCGCGGTCAGTCCGGGGCTGAGCAGGTCGCCGAGCTGCAGGTCGTCGAACGACACCAGCGCGACCCGGTCCCGGCGGCCCGCGAGACCACGCAGTACCTCGGCGGTGGTCATGTTGTTTGCCGACAGCAACGCCGTCGCCGGATCGGGGCGATCCAGGACGGCCGACAGCGTGATGCCGATGCCCTCGGTGGTCGGCTCGGACAGGTGGACGAGGTCCTCGTCGACCTCGATCCGGTGCCGGGCCATCGCCGCCCGGTAGGCGACCACGCGCTCGCGGGCGGTGAAGATCCGTTCGTCGTCACCGAGATAGGCGATCCGGCGGTGCCCCTGCCGGACCAGGTGGTCGATCGCCTGGTCGATCCCGCCCGCGTTGTCCGCGAGTACGGCGTCGGCCTCGATCCCGTGCGCCGGCCGGTCGATCGTGACCACGGCCATCCCGGCGTCGACGTGTGGGGCCAGGTACTCCTGGGTCTCGCCGATCGGTGCCATGATCAGCGCATCGGGGCGCCGGGCAACGAACTCCAGGCAGACGTCCCGCTCGCGCTCGGGGTCCTCGTCGGTCAGCCCGATCATCACCACCGAACCGGACGACCGCGCCCACAGCTCGACGGCGCGGCCGAGCGAGGCGAAGAACGGGTCGCCGATGTCGCGGATCACCACCGCGATCGTGCCGGTCCTGCCGCGCCGCAGCATCCGGGCCGACTCGTTCGGGGTGTAGTTCAGCTCCTTGATCGCCGCCTGCACCTTGGCGGTCAGCTCGGGGCTGACGTTGGGTTCCTCGTTCACCACCCGGGACACGGTCTTCAACGCGACCCCGGCCCGGGCGGCGACCTCCTTCATCGTGGGCCGGCGCTGGCCCGTCCCGTTCACCCCGCTGACACTCATCGCCGGCCCCTTCGTTCGCTCGCGCCGAGGGTACTAGCTTTCGACGACCACGGGAATGATCATCGGGCGACGGCGGTGGGTGTCGCTGACCCACTTGCCGACCACCCGGCGGATCACCTGCTGGAGCTGGAACATGTCGTCGACGCCGCCGCCGATCGCCTTCTCGATCTCGGCCTCGATCCGCGGTTTCAGGTCGTCGAACACGGAGTCGTCCTCGGCGAACCCGCGGGCCTGGATCTCCGGTCCGGCGGTCAGCTTGCCGGTCACCGAGTCCATCACCGCGATCACCGAGATGAATCCCTCGTCACCGAGGATCCGGCGGTCCTTGAGCGAGGTCTCGGTGATGTCGCCGACGGTCGAGCCGTCCACGAACACGTACCCGCACTCGACCTTGCCGGCCACCACGGCCTTGCGGTCGATCAGGTCGACCACCACGCCGTCCTCGACCACGACCACGTTCTCCCGCGGTACGCCGGTCTGCACCGCGAGGTCCGCGTTCGCGTGCAGGTGCCGTACTTCGCCGTGCACCGGCATCACGTTGCGCGGCTTGACGATGTTGTAGCAGTACAGCAACTCGCCCGCGCTCGCGTGCCCGGACACGTGCACCAGCGCGTTGCCCTTGTGGATCACGTTCGCGCCGTGCCGGATCAGCCCGTTGATCACCCGGTACACCGAGTTCTCGTTGCCGGGGATCAGCGAGGAGGCCAGCACGACGGTGTCGCCCGGCTGCAGGTGGACGACGTTGTGGTCGTTGGCGGCGATCCGGGACAGCGCCGACATCGGCTCGCCCTGCGAACCGGTCGACACCAGCACCACCTGCTCCGGCGGGTAGTTGTCCAGGTCACGCATGTCGATCAGCGTGTCGCCGGGCACGTTCAGGAAGCCGAGGTCGCGGGCGACGCCCATGTTGCGGACCATCGAGCGGCCGACGTAGGCCACCTTGCGACGGTGCTTCACGGCGGCGTCCATCACCTGCTGGACGCGGTGCACGTGCGAGGCGAAACAGGCCACGATGATGCGCTGGTTCTTCGCCTTGGTGAAGACCCGGTCGAGCACCGGCGCGATGTCGCGCTCGTGGGTGGTGAAGCCGGGCACCTCGGAGTTCGTCGAGTCGACCATGAACAGGTCGACACCCTCCTCACCGAGCCGCGCGAACGCGCGCAGGTCGGTGATCCGGTTGTCCAGCGGCAGCTGGTCCATCTTGAAGTCGCCGGTGTGCAGCACGACGCCGGCCGGGGTCTTGATCGCGACCGCGAGCGCGTCCGGGATCGAGTGGTTGACCGCGACGAACTCGCAGACGAACGGCCCGATCTGGAGCTTCTCGCCCTCGACCACGGTCTGCTGCGGCACGTTGCGGTGCCGGTGCTCCTTCAGCTTGCCCTCGAGCAGCGCGAGCGTGAGCTGCGACCCGATCACCGGGATGTCGCCCCGCTCACGCAGCAGGTAGGGCAACCCGCCGATGTGGTCCTCGTGGCCGTGGGTCAGGACCACCGCGACGACGTCGGCGAGGCGGTCCCGGATCGGCTCGAAGTCCGGCAGGATCAGGTCCACGCCGGGCTGGTTCTCGTCCGGGAACAGTACGCCGCAGTCCACGATCAGCAACTTGCCGTCGTACTCGAACACGGTCATATTCCGGCCGACCTCGCCGAGGCCGCCGAGCGGGATGACCCGCAAAGCGCCCGGAGCCAGTGGTCCGGGCGCGTCGAGATCTGGATGGGGATGGCTCATGCAATCAGTCCTGCCTGTTTGAGGTCGGTGGTGAGCCAGTCCGTCTGCTCGGCCGTCGCCTCGACCAGCGGCAACCGGAGGGTCGCGTGCTCGATGACGCCGGCCAGCTTCAGCGCGGCCTTCACCATGATGGCGCCCTGGGTCTTCGTCATGATCGTCTCGACGGCGGGCACCAGCCGTCGATCAATGTCCTGTGCCTGGGCGAGATCGCCGGCCACCACGGCGTCGATCAGCTGCCGGTACTCCCGGCTCGCGACATGCGCCACGACGCTCGCGATACCGACCGCACCGATCGCCAGCGAGGCGAGGTTCAACTCGTCGGCACCGCAGTAGTAGAACAGATCGGTGTTCGCCAGCACCTTGGTGGTCCCGGCCAGGTCGCCCTTGGCGTCCTTGACCGCGACGATCCGCGGGTGCGCGGCGAGCGCGATCAGCGTCTCGGACTTGATCTCGACGCCGGCGCGGCCGGGGATGTCGTACAGCATGTTCGGCAGGCCGGTGGCGTCGGCGACCGCGGTGAAGTGCGCGCGCAGCCCGTCCTGCGGAGGCTTGTTGTAGTACGGCGTGACGACGAGCAGGCCGTCCGCGCCTGCGGCCTCGGCCTGCTTGGCGCACTCGATCGTGTGCGCGGTGTCGTTGGTACCGACCCCGGCGACGAGCTTGGCCCGGTCGCCGACGGCCTCGCGGACCGCCCGGATGATCTGGACCTTCTCCTGGTCCGAGGTGGTCGGCGCCTCGCCGGTGGTCCCGTTCAGCACCAGGGCGTCGTTGCCGCCGTCGACGAGGTACGTCGCGACCTTCTGCACCGCGTCCAGGTCGAGGGAGCCGTCGGGCCGGAACGGGGTGATCATCGCGGTCGTCAGACGGCCGAAAGGCAGCGCCTCGGACGATGTCGGCGAGGGCGTGGATGCTGGCGAGGACATGTGCCTCAGATTACCGCTCCCGACCCCTCAAGAAATGGGTAGGCCTGGTGGCTGTCCGCTCGGGGGTCCGGGCAGCCACCAGGCTCACTCGTCCTATCGGGCCGCGCCCCGTAGTCGTTACAGCTTCCATCAAAAAAGTCCGGAAAAACTTCTGTAAATACTCTCTGTGCTTCAGTCATCGCAATCCGTAGCAATTTTCAGGATTGACCGGCCAGCCAGACGGTCGTTGCGTCGAAGAGGTGTTGCAGGAGTTGGACGGCCCCGGGCAGGAGCAGTACGCCGCCGACGGTGAGGATCGGCACGATGACCACATGCTCGAACCAATGGCCGGTGCTGAAACGGAGCGGCCTCGGGAGGCGGATCTCGTACCAGGTCTCGCCGCGGATCGGCAGTGGCCAGAGCCAGGGGCATCCGGAGCGGGTGAGGCTGTCGCCGAGGCAGTGGACGAACATACCGACCGCTACTGCGGCGCCGATCCAGCCGCCGATCTGGGTCAGCCCTGCTTGTACGGCGTCCGCTACCGATGGGCCGGGGCCTACGCCGGTGACGGACCAGCCGGCCGCGGCGAGCACCGCGAGGACGACCCAGTCGCCGAGTACGTCGGCGGCCAGCACGAAGCCGGTGACGGCTACGGCGAGCACGGCCCACTTCCCGCGGTCGCCGAGGCTTGCTGCCAGGAAGCCGAGGAGTACGGCGGCCACCAGGGTGTGGGTGGCGTGGCGATGCTTGCCCGTGCCTTCCTCGTCCCGCGGGCCCTTCGTCAGGCGGTACAGCACGCCCGAGAACGCTCGTACGGCTCCTGACACCAACCGCGTGATCGGTCCGAGCAGCCGTGCGGCGCTCGCGCCCTGGTGATCCAAGTCCGGCAGCAACGCATACCCAGCCGTCGCCGCGGCGAACGGCACCATCTCGGCCACCGAGGTCAAGCCCACCAACGGCGCCACCGCCAGCCCCGCACACCACCCCGACAACGCATGCGACCGCCCCATCATCCGGCGCCCCACTCCCTCCCAGTCGGCGTGAATCCTCCCCCACCAGTCCCATCAACCCCACCAGCCACGCAGAACGTCGCTTACTTTGCATAATCATTCAGGGCGGTGCATACTCTTCCTGTGTCCAAGGTACTTACTTCTTTGCCGGTCGGTGAGCGGGTCGGGATCGCGTTCTCGGGGGGTCTCGACACCTCGGTTGCGGTTGCGTGGATGCGGGACAAGGGGGCGGTGCCGTGCACGTACACGGCTGATATCGGGCAGTACGACGAGCCCGACATCGCCTCGGTGCCCGAGCGTGCGACGGCGTACGGCGCGGAGATCACCCGGCTGGTGGACTGCCGCGCGGCGCTGGTCGAGGAAGGGCTCGCGGCGCTCGCGTGCGGCGCGTTCCACATCCGGTCCGGCGGGCGGACGTACTTCAACACCACCCCGATCGGCCGCGCGGTGACCGGCACGCTACTGGTCAAGGCGATGCTCGACGACGACGTGCAGATCTGGGGCGACGGGTCGACGTTCAAGGGCAACGACATCGAGCGCTTCTACCGGTACGGCCTGCTCGCGAACCCGCAGCTGCGGATCTACAAGCCGTGGCTGGACGCGCAGTTCGTGCACGAGCTCGGCGGCCGGAAGGAAATGTCGGAGTGGCTGGTCGCGCACGGCCTGCCGTACCGGGACAGCACCGAGAAGGCGTACTCCACCGACGCGAACATCTGGGGCGCCACCCACGAGGCGAAGACGCTCGAGCACCTCGACACCGGGCTGGAGACGGTCGAGCCGATCATGGGGGTCGCGCACTGGGACCCGTCGATCGAGATCCCGGCCGAGGACGTCACGATCGGGTTCGTCCAGGGCCGGCCGGTGACGATCAACGGCAAGGAGTTCGGCTCCGCGGTCGACCTCGTCCTGGAGGCGAACGCGATCGGCGGCCGGCACGGGCTCGGTATGTCCGACCAGATCGAGAACCGGGTCATCGAGGCGAAGTCGCGGGGTATCTACGAGGCGCCGGGGATGGCGCTGCTGCACGCGGCGTACGAGCGGCTGGTGAACGCGATCCACAACGAGGACACGCTCGCGAGCTACCACACCGAGGGCCGCAAGCTGGGCCGGCTGATGTACGAAGGTCGTTGGCTGGACCCACAGTCGCTGATGCTCCGGGAGTCGCTGCAGCGCTGGGTCGGTACGGCGGTCACCGGCGAGGTCACGCTCCGGCTGCGGCGCGGTGAGGACTACTCGATCCTCGACACCACCGGCCCGGCGCTGAGCTACCACCCGGACAAGCTGTCGATGGAGCGGATCGAGGACTCGGCGTTCGGCCCGGTCGACCGGATCGGCCAGCTGACGATGCGGAACCTGGACATCGCGGACTCGCGCGCGAAGCTCGAGCAGTACGCCGGACTCGGCATGTTCGGCTCGTCCAACGCGGCGCTGGCGTCGTCCACCGACCTGATCGGCGAACTCCCCAAGGGTGGCGCCGAAGCCATCGCCTCCCGCGGCGAAGCCACCGAGGAAGATGAACTCCTCGACCGCGCCGCGATGGAGTCCGGCACCGACTGAAATCTTCAGCCGTGGGCCGCGGTTAACGGCATCCCGTGAGATGCGACCGCGACCCGCGACTGGGCACGCTAGGCGTCGAAGTCGAGCGTGACTGTTGGCGTGGTCGGGTGCGACTGGCAGGTGAGGACGTAGCCGGCGCGGATCTCGTCGGGTTCGAGGGCCCAGTTGGTGTCCATGCGGACGTTGCCGTCGAGGACCTTGGCTCGGCAGGTGCCGCAGACACCGCCTTTGCACGCGAACGGCGCGTCGGAGCGGACGGCGAGGGTGGCGTCGAGGACCGCCTTCGAGTGCTCACCCAGCGGGAACGTCGAGCGCCGGCCGTCGAGGATCACGGTCACCTGCGCCGCATCCTCGTCCGCGGCTGTCTCCTCGACCGGTGCCTTCGGCGCCTCGTCACCGACGTGGAACAGTTCGGCGTGGACGTGTTCGCGCGCGACGCCCTCGGTCAGCAGCAGCTCCTGAGCACCGACGACCATCGCGTACGGCCCGCACAGGAACCACTCGTCGACCGAGTCCAGCGGCAGGATCGTCGCGAACATCCGGCGCAGCCGGTCGCTGTCGATCCGCCCGCTGAACAGTTCCACCTCGGTCGTCTCGCGGGACAGTACGTGGACGAGGTGGAAGCGCTCGGCGTACCGGTCCTTCAGATCGGCGAGTTCGTCGGCGAACATCACCGACCCCGCGGTCCGGTTGCCGTACAGCAGCGTCACGCGGCTGGCCGGCTCGACCGACAGGATCGTCGCGATCAGCGAGAGTACGGGCGTGATACCGCTGCCAGCGGCGACGAACGCGTAGTGCTTGGCGTTGCCGGCGTCGAGCGTCGTACCGAACCGGCCGAGCGGGGTCATCACCTCGAGTTCGTCCCCGACCTTGAGGTCGTGGGCGGCGTACGCCGAGAACTCGCCGCCGGGGATCCGCTTGACGCCGATCCGCAGCACGCCGGAACCAGCCGGCGAGCAGATCGAATAGCTGCGGCGGACCTCATCTCCGGTCCGGCGGATCGTCAGGTGCTGGCCGGCGGCGAACTCGTACTCGTCGGTCAACTCCGGTGGGACGGCGAAGGTGATCGCGACCGCGTCGTCGGTGATCGCGTCGATCGCGGCCACCTTCAGGTGGTGGAAGGTGGCGCGGCGCCTCGGGGCGATGGTCGTCATCAGATCGCCTTGAAGTGGTCGAAGGGTTCTTTGCAGTCGTTACAGCGCCAGAGGGCTTTGCACGAGGTGGAGCCGAAGCGGCTGAGTTCTGTCGTGTTGGGCGAGCCGCACAACGGGCAGCGGATGCTCAACTGCAGGAGGACCGGAGTGTTGGCCCGGGACCGGTGTCGAGCGGCGGGAGGTGGGGCGATGCGGTAGTCCTTCAGCTTGGCCTTGCCGGCTTCAGTCATCCAGTCTGTCGTCCACGCCGGTGACAGCACTGTCTCTACGCGGCCGGTCACACCGAGATGGTCGAGCGTCAACTCGACCTCGTGGCGGATCAGGTCCATGGCGGGACAGCCGGAGTAGGTGGGGGTAATGGTTACCACCACCTGCTCAGCTTCGTGCCGGAGGCCGCGGAGGATGCCCAGGTCCGCGATGGTGAGAACGGGTACCTCGGGGTCGGGGACGTCGCCGACCGCCTCGAGGATCTCGGTGTCGGTCACCATGTCGCACCCGGATGGGATCTCGCGATGTGCTGCATTTCTGCCAGCAGGTAGCCGAGGTGTTCGGTATGGCGTCCTTCGCGGCCGCCGGTGTGCTGATAGCTGGACGACGGTCGCTCGCAGGTGGACTCGTCGATGATTCCCAGAACTCGGTGGTTCCATTCGTCCTGCAGCGCCGCGGGGTTGACGGCTACGGGCAGGCGCTCCACCAGGGGGTCTGGTTCGAACATCTCGGCCGTGTAGGGCCAGAGAGCGTCAAGAGCGGCTTGCATGCGGCGGTGGCTTTCGTCGGTGCCGTCGCCGAGCCGGAGCACCCACTGGGTTGCGTGGTCGACGTGGTACGCGACCTCCTTGACCGCCTTCCCCGCGACCCCGGCGAGCGTCTCGTCGGCACTCGACCGGAGTTCGTCGTACAGCAGATGCTGGTACGTCGCGAAGTACAGCAACCGGGCCATCGCGAACGCGAAGTCGCCGTTCGGCAATTCGCACAGCTGCAGGTTGAGGAATTCGCGCTCGTCCCGGAAGTACGCGAGCTCGTCCTCGGTGCGCCCGTCCAGCGAGCCGGCGTACTGCAGCAGCGACCGGGCCTGCCCGAGCTGGTCCAGCCCGATGTTGCCCAGGGCAACGTCTTCCTCGAGCTGCGGCGCAGCCGCGATCCACTCGCCGGTCCGCTGCGCGGCGATCAGTGCGTCGTCACCGAGCCGGAGCGCGTAGACGAAGAGGTCGTTCACAGGTGCTCAACACCCTCCGGCACCTGGTAGAACGTCGGGTGCCGGTAGACCTTGTCGCCGGCCGGGTCGAAGAACTCGTCCTTCTCGTCCGGCGAGGACGCGGTGATGTCGGCCGCCCGTACCACCCAGATCGACACGCCTTCCTGGCGCCGGGTGTACACGTCCCGCGCGTTCCGCAACGCCATCGTCGCGTCGGCGGCGTGCAGACTACCGACGTGCGTATGCGACAGTCCGCGACGCGACCGCACGAACACCTCCCACAACGGCTCGACGCTCATGCCGCACCAACCTTCGAAGCCTGCTTGGCCGCATAGGCAGCAGCAGCCTCCCGCACCCAGGCGCCGTCCTCATGGGCCTTCACCCGATGGGCCAGCCGCTGCTGGTTGCACGGACCGTTGCCTTTGACAACCTCGTACAGCTCCGCGTAGTCCGGCTCGGTGAACCGGTAGTGCCCGGTCTCCGCGTCGTACGCGAGCCCGTCGTCCGGCACCCGGATCCCGAGGACGTCGGCCTGCGGCACGGTCATGTCGACGAACCGCTGCCGCAACTCGTCGTTGCTGTGCCGCTTGATCCCCCACGCCATCGACTGCTCCGAATGCGTGGACGCCGAGTCCGGCGGGCCGAACATCATCAGCGACGGCCACCACCAGCGGTTCAGCGCGTCCTGCGCCATCGCCTTCTGCGCCTCGGTGCCGTTGCACAACGTGTGCAGGATCTCGAACCCCTGCCGCTGGTGGAACGACTCCTCCTTGCAGACCCGGACCATCGCCCGCGCGTACGGACCGTACGAGCAACGGCACAACGGCACCTGGTTGACGATCGCGGCGCCGTCGACCAGCCAGCCGATCGCGCCGATGTCGGCCCAGGTCAGCGTCGGGTAGTTGAAGATGCTGGAGTACTTCTGCTTCCCGCTGTGCAGCAGGTCGAGCAGGTCGGCGCGATCCACCCCGAGGGTCTCGGCGGCGGCGTACAGGTACAGCCCGTGGCCGGCCTCGTCCTGCACCTTGGCCATCAGGATCGCCTTGCGGCGCAGCGACGGCGCGCGGCTGATCCAGTTGCCCTCCGGCTGCATGCCGATGATCTCGGAGTGCGCGTGCTGCGCGATCTGCCGGATCAGGGTCTTGCGGTACCCCTCGGGCATCGCGTCCCGCGGCTCGATCCGGCCGTCGGCGTCGATCGTCGCCTGGAAGCTGTCCATGCCGACAGCATATGTGACACTTTTTGCCAGAATCAACAACAGGTGTCACAAAGGTGGAGCTACGCCCACCCCGGGAAGTGGGTTTGCCGCACTGGGCCGCCGGGCCGCCCGGAACCAGGATGGAGTTATCCGTTCAATGGCTGAACAGTTTCCCCGGAGGCTCCCGTGACCACCACCCTGGCAACACCGAAATCCGACCACAGAGGTCCGGTCACCGGCCGCGAGCGAGCGCTCGCGCCGGACCTGATCCGCGGCGCGATGCTGCTGCTGATCGGCCTCGCGAACAGCGCCAACTTCGCGTTCGCCGGCCAACCCGGCGTGGAGAGCGCGCCGCACGGCTTCGAGCGCATCCTGAACTTCCTCAAGCTGACCTTCGTCGACGCCCGCGCGTACCCGGTCTTCGCGGTGATGTTCGGCTACGGCCTGGTCCAGCTGGCCCGCCGGCAGCGGTCGGCCGGGGCGAGTACGTCCGCCGTACGGCGGGTCCTGGTCAAGCGCAACGCCTGGCTGATCGGGTTCGGCCTGGCGCACGCGACGCTGCTGTACTTCGGCGACTTCCTCGGTGCGTACGGTGTCGTCGGCATCGTCTGCACGCTCGTCCTGATCAACCGCGGCGACAAGTTCCACCGGATCGTGCTGGCGCTGTGGGCGTTCATGGGCCTCGAGACCTTGTTCGTCGCAGCCAAGGCCGTCGCCTCGATCATCGGCAGCACAGGTCCCGCACACGCACTCACGAACTCCCCGAACCCGTCGCTGGCAGCCACGTCGTACGTCGGCAGCCTGGTCGGCCGGCTGCACGAGTACCCGCTGCACCTGGCGAGCGTGCTGCCGTTCATCATCATCGTCTGGCTCGGCATCTGGGCGGCCCGCAAACAACTGCTGGAGAACCCGGCCGCCCACAAGACACTGCTGACCCGGGTCGCCGCAGTCTGCCTTGGCCTGACGTTCGTCGGCGGTCTCCCCCTCGCGCTGATCGGGGCCGGCTGGATCCACGTCGACCAGGCCGCCGTGGATTCGGCAAGCCTGCTGTCCCACGTGTCCGGCATGTTCGGCGGACCTGGGTACGTCGCGCTGTTCGGTCTGCTGGTGGCGCGGATCCGCAAGCAGTCGCTGCCGGTCCGGGCGATCTCCGCGCTCGGCCAGCGATCGCTGTCGGGGTACCTGTTCCAGTCGGTGGCGTGGATGGCGCTGCTCGCCCCGTTCACGCTGGACCTGCGGTTCGGGAGTACGGCGTACACGGCAGCGCTGGTCGCGATCGGGGTGTGGATCGTCTCGGTGCTCGGTGCCTACGCGATGAGCAAGCGGTCGTACCGCGGACCAGCCGAGACCCTGCTGCGCAGGCTCGTCTACTGAGTTGGGAAGATGGCGGTCATGAGCGACTTCGGCGTACCGGAACCTGCGAACCTCTCGGATCTCTCGGCCGAATCCCCGGTCGCCGAGACGAGTGTCCGGCTCGCGCTCCCGGCCGAGGCGAACGAGATCGGCGAGATCCAGGTCGCAGCCTGGCGGGCGGCGTACGCCGGGCTGCTGCCCGCCCAAGTACTCGCCGATCTCAACCCGGCGCAGTTCGCGGCCCAGTGGCGGGCCGCGCTGCTCGCCCCGGGCGAGGCACGCAACCGGGTGATGGTCGCGCTGGCCGGCCGGACGCTGGTCGGCTTCGCGGCCATCACACCGTCGGACGACCCGGACGCCGACCAGCAGCGGGACGCCTTGATCGCGGAACTGGCAGTCAGCCCGGAGGCGACCCGCGCCGGCCACGGCTCCCGGCTCCTGAACGCCGTCGTCGACACCGTCCGCGCCGACGGCTTCAGCCGGGTGACGGTCTGGGTCAATTCCACTGACGACGTCCTCCGAGCCTTCTACACCGAAGCCGGCTGGGCCCCCGACGGCGCCCACCGCGAACTCGACCTCTACGGCGACGAGTCCATCCGCATCAAGCAGATCCGCCTCCACACCGACCCGGGCGAGCAGTAGCAGACAGCAGATCCGCGACGGGCCGGGGGTGGTGTTCGACCACATCCGGCGGGCATGACAGATTGTCACGGTCCGATCACGTGCTGCGTCCGCTGGAGTCTGCATGAAGTACCTCACCCTGGCCGTGGGCCTGGGGATATCTGCTGCTGTTGTGCTGGTCGTCCCCGGGTCCGGGGCGACCGCCTCGATGCAATCGGCGACTGTCGTCGACAAGCCGCATCGGGTGGCCTCGAAGTACCTGAAGCAGAGACCGCAGTGGACCAAGTGTGGTGACGAAGAGTTCCGCACGTACTGCACGAAGATCACCGTCCCGCGCGACTGGGCCAACCAGTACTCCGGGAACGACCTCCAGATCGCGGTCAGCAAGGTCGCCCCGGTGAAGGGCAAGCCGACCCGCGTCGTCTTCGGCAACCCGGGTGGACCGGGCGGGGCCGGACTCGGCATGGCGCCGTACCTTGCGAGCCAGGCGCCGCTGGCGAAGAACTTCCTCGCGATCGGGTTCGACCCACGCGGTACCGGCGGCAGTACGAGCGTGAGCTGCGACGGTGCGCCCGGCTACACGATGGACGCCCGCGACCGCGATCCCGGCACCCGCGATCTGATCGCCGAGGCGTCCGAGCTGACCCAGCCGTACTGCGACCGGCAGTCCCGCGGTCTGCTCCCGTACATCACCACCGCGCAGACCGTGCAGGACATGGACCTGATCCGGCAACTGCTCGGATTCGACAAGATCGACTACGTCGGGTACTCCGGCGGCACCTGGCTCGGGGCGTACTACCAGACCTACTTCCCCGAGCACGTCGGCCGCTTCGTGCTGGACTCGAACACGGACTTCACCGGGACCTGGCTCGACACGTTCGTCGCGCAGCCGCAGGCCTTCGAGCGCCGGTTCCGTGAGGACTTCGCGCCCTGGGCGGCGAAGTACGACGACGTGCTGCAGCTCGGGTCGACGCCCGGCGCCGTGATCCGGGTGTACGAACGGTTACGGCGCAGCCTCAAGGCGCAACCCGCGACCGAGGAGTTCCTGGACGGCGCGGTCAAGGTGACGTACGACGAGAACATCCTGGACCAGATGGTCACCGGCGATATGTACTCCAAGCTCGACTTCCATTCCCTGGCCGCCGATCTGCTCTTTCTCCGGGACCTTTCCGCGGCCCAGGCAAAAGGCGGACCACGGGCCGCGCAGCGCCGTGTCGACGCGCTCCCGCCGGCACGTCAGCAGCAGCTCGTCGAGCGCGCGCACCGCACACCGATCGGCCTGCGGATGCTCGGCGACTACGACTCCGAGGACGCCACCTTCACCGCGATCACCTGCAACGACACCCCGTGGCCGCAGGGACGTGAGTACGGCGAACAGCTCGCGGCGCGGCTCGGTCCGCACTACCCGCTGGTCGGCTGGACGATGACCGAGAACCCCTGCTTCTACTGGAAGCGCCCGAACCTGACGATGCCGACACCGACCGGCAGAGGATTGCCCACAACGCTGATGGTGCAGTCCGTGCACGACCCGGCGACGAACTACGGGCTCGCGGTCGAGGCGCACAGCCAATACGCCGGCTCGCGTCTGCTGACGGTCACCGGCGAAGGCGACCACGGCGTCTACGGCGGCGTGAACAAGTGCGCGGACCGGATCGTCAACACGTTCCTCACCACCGGCGTCGCGCCGGCCACGGACGCGAGCTGCAAGGGCGAAGGCATCCCCGCGCCGAGTCCCGAAGTACCGGGCCTGGACGAGGCGGCCGGTGCTCCGTTGCAAAAGATCGCCGGATTCACAAAGGCTGTTTCCGGATATCTGCCGTAAAAGCAGCGGTAATTCGCTGACATACCGATAGATCCCGATCACGCTCGGCGAATTCCTGGTAGTGCTTTCGTTGTCAGGACATAGTTGTCAGGGCGATGTCAGGGTTGCGTCCCTGTGCGACACAGCGTAATGACGGCAACCTTGATGTCAGCGCGGAGACCGAGCGTCGACTGGGAGGGCTCGATGACGGTCAATGCCAGGCGTGGCTTCGGCCGGCTGTGCAGAATTTGGGTGGGGGGACTGGCTGGGGGGCCAGACAGAGGGTCCCAGACAGAACACAGCCGGCCGGGTCACGCAGCGCGCGCTCTCAGATCCCTCGCGGGGCATCGTCGATCCCCCAGGTCGTGGTGCTCCGCGAGGCACCACCGCGGTCAGAGCGGGTCGCGGGTGCGATCCTCGGACCCGGTTCCGGGCGGGTAACCGTCCGCGACGGCCGCCAGCGGCGCGGCCCGTCCGGCCGACCACGCGGCCCGGAACGTTCTTCGTTCGATGGCCGCTTCGACCGCGGCCAGCGTGGCCTCGCGGTCGGCCTGTTCGATCCGCGGCACCGGCGCCTGGATCACTTCCCGGACTTCGTCGGCGGCTCCGAGCAGGAACGCGGCGTACTCGCTGCGGCCGCGTTGCTGGGCGACCGCGGCGAGCTCCTCGAGCACACTGGCCGACCGCCACCGATCGCCCAGGTCCCGATGTTCGGCGAGGCTCTCGTCGAGCAGGTGGACGGCGCGCTCGGTCAGCCCGCGGCGGCGTTCGACGATGCCGAGCTGGTTCAGCGACCAGGCGACACCTTCGCGGTAACCGAGCCGTTGGGACAGCGCGAGGCTCTCCTGCAGCAGGTCCTCGGCCTCGACCAGGTCACCGTCGTACTGCGCGATCGCGCCGAGGTTGATCAGCGACCAGGCGAGTCCTTCGCCGTCGCCGACGACCCGGAAGCTGTCCCGGGCGCGCCGGCAGCGGCGGGCGGCGATCTCGAGATCGCCCCGCAACCACGCGACGAAGCCGAGGTGGTTGTGGGCCCAGGCCATGCCCGTGCGGTCGCCGAGGCTCTCGAACAGGTCGTAGCTCTCGCAGTGCAGGTCCTCGGCCGCGTCGTAATCCCCGCGTTCGCGCGCCACTCCCCCGAGTCGCTGCAGGACGAGCGCCGTACCGGCCTTGTCGCCGAGCTCCTTGTACTGCGTCAGCGCGGTCTGCAGCCGATCGGTCGCGGTGTCGTACTCGCACTGCAGGAACGCGAGTGTGCCGGCACCGAGGTTCGCCTTCGCGCGGGCGGCCGCGAGCTCGGGCGGTGCCGACTTGCCCAGCTGCAACGCGCGCTCGAGCCACTGACTCCCCTCGGCGTAGTGACCGCGTAACGAGCAGAACAGCCACAGCCCGCCGGCCAGCCGCAGCGCCGCCTCGACCGAGTTGGTCCGCAGCGACCACGCCATCGCGACCCGCAGGTTGGCCAGCTCGACCTGCAACCGGTCCAGCCACTCCCCTTGCTCAGGACCACGCAAGTGGCCTTCGGCTTCCTCGGCGAGGCTCAGGTAGTACCGCGCGTGCCGCTCGGCCGCGGCGTCCGTCTCACCCATGGACCGCAGGCGGTCGGCGGCGAACTCACGGATCACCGCGAGCATGTAGTACCGCGCGACGCCACCGCGCCGGACAACCTTGATCAGCGACTTGTCCGCGAGCCGGCCGATCAGGTCGAGGGCCTCGACCCGCGACGTGACGCCGGACAGTACGCTCGTCGCCGCACCGAGCGTCCAACCGCCGGCGAACACCGACAGCTGCGCGAACAGCTCCCGCTCGGCCGGAGTGAGCAGCGCGTGACTCCATTCGATCGCGCCGTACATCGACGCCTGCCGCGGTGACGCGGTCCGCGCACCGCCGGCCAGGATGCCGAACGAGACCTCGAGTTCGCCGGCCAGTTCCTCGATCGTCATCACGTTCGTCCGCGCCGCGGCCAGCTCGATCGCCAGCGGCATCCCTTCGAGCCGGCGGACGACGCGCGCGACCTGGTCGAGCTGCCCGGTCGGGTCGTAGCCGCGGGCGATCGCCCGCTCGACGAACAGCCGCACCGCCTCGGATGCCTCCAGGTGGTCCTCGTCGTACGGCAGGCTCAGCGAAGGCACCACGTACACGCTCTCGCCGGGTAGCCGCAGCAGTTCGCGGCTGGACACAAGGATCGACAGGTTCGGGCAGCGCTCCAGCAGGGTCGCGCAGATCGAGCCGACGGCCGCGACCATGTGCGAGCAGTTGTCGAACGCCAGCAGCATGCCGCTGCGGCCGATCTGCTCCGCGATCTCGTCGACCTGCTGTGCCTGCACACCGAGCGACGCGGCCAGTGTCGGCAGGACGCTGTCGGGATTGGTCAGCGGAGCGAGTGGGACCCAGCAGACGCCGTCCGGGAAGCTGTCCGCGACTTCGCTCATCACGGCTTGCATGAGCCGGGTCTTGCCGACCCCGCCCGGACCGGTGAGCGTAAGCAAACGAGTGATTCGCTGTGCCAGCAGGCGAGTCGTCGCGGTCAGCTCGGTGCCGCGGCCGACGACTTCGCTGGTCGGTGCCGGCGGCCGGCGCAGCGGCAGCCGGGCGGAGTCGGTCTCTCTACGGGCTGCGGCGGTGAGCCGTTGACGGTCCGGTTCGGCCAACCGCAACGCGTCGGCGAGCAGCCGCAGCGTGTGCGCTCGCGGCGCACGCCGGCGACCTCGCTCCAACGCCGCGATCGCGTCGACGCTCAGACCGGCGAGCTCGGCGAGTCCCTCCTGCGACAGCCCGGCCTCTCGCCGGTGCCGACGCAGTAGCCCGCCGAATCCGCCCTCCTGCGCATCGTCCGATCCTCGGCGAGCTCCATCTGACGGCACAGGACGGCCCCACCCAGTCTCCGACCCCTTGACGTGGCGGCTGCCACGCCATGTACCTGAAAATAGCCCGAATCACTCGTGTTGTCAGGCTTCCCGGCGAAGTCAGGACTTCGAATCGTGCCGGCCGATCGCTGTGCGCATCGCCGCGCGGGCCCGTTTCCGGTCGCCCGCGGCGTCGTATGCGGTCGACAACCGGAACCACACCCGCCAGTCGTCGGGCGCCGCCTCGGCCTCCGCCCGGTACCGCCCGAAGGCCTCGTCCGCGGCCGCGCGGTCGATCCGGCCGGACGGCCGGCGAGGCAGATCGTCGACCGGCAGGCCGCCCACGGCCTCCAGTTCCTTGGCCAGTACTTCGGTCCGCCGGCCGAACTGGATCTCCCGCCAAACCAGGTACGCGCCGATGACGGGGATCACCAGGACCGCGAGTCCGAGCACGACCGAGACCGTCGTACCGACCTTGATCAGCAGGACGCCGCGGTAGCCGATCAGCGCGGCGTACGCGACGAACACGACCGCCAGCACGAAAGCGGTCTGCTTGGCTCTCATCTCAGGTGAGGTCCATGAACTGCTCGAGACCGACCGTCAGCCCGGGCGCGGTCGCGATGGTCCGGACACCGAGCAGCACGCCGGCCATGAACGAGACCCGGGACATCGAGTCGTGCCGGATGGTCAGCGTCTCGCCCTCGTCGCCGAACAGCACCTCCTGGTGTGCGATCAGCCCGCGGAGCCGGACGCCGTGCACCCGGATCCCTTCGACGTCCGCGCCGCGCGCGCCGTCCAGCGCGGTGGTGGTGGCGTCCGGGATCGGCCCGGACTCGGCGTCGCGGCGCGCGGCCGCGATCAGTTCCGCCGTACGGCGGGCCGTACCGGACGGGGCGTCCACCTTGTCGGGGTGGTGCAGCTCGATGATCTCGACGGACTCGTAGTACTTCGCGGCCTTGGCGGAGAACTGCATCATCAGCACGGCGCCGATGGAGAAGTTCGGGGCGATCAGGACGCCGGTCGTCGGCGACGCGGCCAGCTGCGTCTGCAGGACTGCGAGCCGTTCGGCGTCGAAACCGGTGGTGCCGACGACGGCGTGGATGCCGTGCTCGATGCACCAGGCGAGGTTGTCCATCACGACCTCGGGGCGGGTGAAGTCGACCACGACCTCGGCACCGGCCTCGGTCAGCGCGTCCAGCGAATCGCCCTGGTCGAGCTGCGCGACCAGGTCGCAGTCGGCGGCCTCCTCGACCGCGAGGCACGTCTGAGCGCCCATCCTGCCCTTGGCCCCCAGCACACCGACCTTGATCATCCGCAGCCTTCCTCATCGGTTCGAGGGCACCAGGATCTCATCCGGCCGCCCGCTCGCTCTTCGGTACCCACACCTGTAAACCGATGGTCTGCTTGGCCGGCGCCAGTTGCACGTAGCCGGTGCGGAAGTCGACGCCGCAGCCGCGCAGCGCGTTCACCTCCAGGTCGGAGATCTCCCGGTTCAGGATGATCAGCGGCGGCCGCGCCGGGCGGTTCTGCCGGCAGACCTCCTCGATGCCCGCGACCGTCCGGCTCCGTTCCTTCGGCGCGATCCAGGCCTCGCCGAGCGGGCGGCCGCCGAGCATCAGGACCAGGCCGGCCATCTTGTCGAGGGCGAGTATCGGGCGTCCGGGCGGCTCGGTGTACGGCTTCAGCACCGCGGCCAGCCGGCCGAAGTTCCGCTCGGCGGGTGCGGACAGGTACAGGCCCTTCAACGGCGGCAACGTCGCGGCCGCGGTCAGCTGCGAGTGACCGACCGAGCGGTACGGGTAGTGGAACAGCCCGGTGTAGGCGATCACCGACGTCGCGACGAGCGATCCCGTGAGCACGATCGCGAGCATCAGGCGGGCGACGACCGGCGTGGCCCAGATGCCGGTCAGTACGGCGATCATCACCGCGGCCCACGCCGCGAAGGCGTTGAAACCGATCGTGTACAGCGGGGTGTTCGTCCCGAAGGCCTGCACCAGCGGCAGCAGCACGAGCAGCGTGAGGATCACCCAACTCCGGGTGTTCTCGCGGCCCAGCCGGGAGCAGGGCGTCACGCCGACCCGGCCCCCGATGACGGCACCGGCGGCGGCCACGACGGCTACGAGTACGGCGGCCAGGAGCGTCTCGGCGTACATCTGGATGTGCTGCGAACCGCCGAGCGCGCCGTTGTCGACGATCACGTGGCGTACGGACAGGATCAAGGCGACCAGCGCGAGGACCGCGGCGGCAATGCGGAGCGGGCGCCAGCGGGCGATGACGGCGACCGCGGTCGCGAGCAGCAGCAGGCCGTGCGCAGCCAGTGTCCGTCCGAGGAGGTTCACCGTGCTCGACCAGTACAGGTGCAGGAGCTGGGACGGCGTGTACGACGTACCGGCGATGAACTTGTTGACCTTGAGGATGCCCGGGACGGCGACGCTCAGGTGCACCACGAACAGCTGGACCACCAGCGCAGTGAGCGCGATCCCGGCGAGGGCGTAAAGGATGCCGCAGGCAACGGATCGCCAGGACTGTCCGGCCAGGACGATCACCGCGGTGATCACGATCAGCCCGATCACCACGACCGACGTCCACTTGGCGAGCAGCATCACGCCGATCACCAGGCCGAAGACCACGAAGATCCAGAACGGTACCGGCGTACCGCGATCGACCGCGGCGGCCATCCACAGCACGCAGGACACCAGCGTCAGCGCGCCGAGCAGGACGACATCGTTGTATCCCGGTGACTGCGGGAGCCACGCATAACACATGCCGCCCGCGGCGAGAACGACCGCCGTACCGCCGACCTCGAAGAGCCGCGTCGGCGGCAGCGCCGGGCGCCGGCCGCGGAGCCAGCGCATGAAGCTGTAACCGAAGATCACGTGGACTGCGACGACCGTGAACAGCCGGAAGAATCGGAGCTTGACGATGTCGTACCCGAGCCACTCGAAGATCGGGCCGTAGATGTACTGCACGCCCGTCAACGCGAGCGGATTGCTGTCCCACCAGCGGTACGAGAGCAGGTAGTAGCCCTCGTCGGTGATGTCGAACCCCTCGTTGGCGGCCCGTCCCGCACTCAGGATCCACCATGCGGCCAGGGCGGCTGCCACGACGGTCACCCCGGCGAGCAGCGCGAACCGCCTGCCTGCCGAGGAAACCGTAGCCACGGCCGCCACCCTAGGCCATCGACGTCAGGCCGTGGAGTAAGCCGTCTGCGCGTCCTCGGCGAAGTGACACGCGACGATCTGTCCGGACGGGATCTCGCGGAGCTCCGGTACGTCGCTGCTGCACTTGGCCTCGGCGCGCAGGCAGCGGGTGTGGAAACGGCAGCCGGACGGCGGCAGCACCGGCGACGGCGGGTCACCGGCGAGCACGATCCGCTGCCGGCCCTGACGGGCCAGACCGGGCTCCGCGGACAGCAGCGCCTGCGTGTACGGGTGCGCGGGTGCGTCGTACACCTGCTGGTGCTCGCCGAGTTCGGCGACCTTGCCGAGGTACATCACCGCGACCCGATCCGAGACGTGCCGGACCACGGACAGGTCGTGAGCCACGAAGATGATGCTCAGACCGAGCTCCCGCTGCAGCCGCATCAGCAGGTTCACCACCTGCGCCTGGACGGACAGGTCGAGCGCCGACACCGGCTCGTCGCAGAGCAGGACATCGGGATTCAGCGCGATCGCGCGCGCGATACCGATCCGCTGCCGCTGACCGCCGGAGAACTGGTGCGGGAACTTCGTCTCGTCCTCCGGCCGCAACCCGACCAGCTCGAGCAGTTCCCGGACCCGCTTGCGGATGTCGATCCCGCGCGCGACGTCCGGGTGCACCTGGAGTGGCTCGCCGACGATCTCGCCGACCCGCATCCGCGGGTTCAGGCTGGAGTACGGGTCCTGGAAGACGACCTGGACGTTCCGCCGCCACCTGCGCAGTGCGCGGCCGCGGAGCTTGCTGACGTCGACGCCGTCGTACGCGATCTGTCCGCCGGTCGGCTTCTCCAGCGCCGCGAGCAGCCGGACCAGCGTCGACTTGCCGCACCCGGACTCGCCGACGATGCCGAGCGACTCGCCCTTGCGCAGCGTCAGGTCGACGCCGTCGACCGCGCGGACGACCGTTTTGGTCCCGAAGCTCAGCGCCGGGCTGATGTCGTAGTGCTTGACGACATTCGTTGCCACCAGCAACTCGTTCATACAGCCTCCTTGGCGGCAAGCGACGTACGCCGGATACAGGCGGCGTCGCGCCCCGGTGCCACGGTGAGCAGCGGCGGTACTTCGCGTGCGCAGTCGTCGATCGCGATCGGGCAGCGGGTCCGGAACGCGCAACCGGACGGGATCGCGCGCAGCGACGGCGGCGTACCCGGGATCGTCGGCAGCTCGCGGCCCTTCAGGTCGGCCGACGGCATCGAGCCGAGCAGGCCTTCGGTATAAGGGTGGACGGGGTGTTCCAGCGCCTGCGCCGTCGCGGCCCGCTCGACGACGTGGCCGGCGTACATCACCACGACGTTGTCGGCGACGTCGGAGACCACGCCGAGGTCGTGCGTGATCAGGACGACGCCCATCTCGCGCTCGGCCTGCAGCTCCGCGATCAGCTCCAGGATCTGCGCCTGTACGGTCACGTCCAGCGCGGTGGTCGGCTCGTCGGCGATCAAGACGTCGGGGTCGAGCGCGAGCGCCATCGCCAGCATCACCCGCTGCCGCATCCCGCCGGAGAACTCGTGCGGGTAGTCCCGGACCCGCTTCGCCGCGGCCGGGATCCGCACCCGGTCGAGCATCTCGGCGGCCCTGGTCATCGCGTCCCGCTTCGACATCCCGCGGTGCACCCGGAAGCACTCCGCGATCTGGGTACCGACCGACTGCACCGGGTTGAGCGCGGACAGCGAGTCCTGGAACACCATCGTGATCCGGTCGCCGACGATCTTGCGGCGCTCCTTGGTGGTCATCGAGATCAGGTCCACGCCGCGGTACTCCGCTGTACCGGAGACGATCCGGCCCGGCGGCATCTCCAGGATCCCGGTCAGCGCCTGGGTGGAGACGCTCTTGCCGGAGCCGGACTCGCCCAGGATCGCGAGCGTCTCACCGGCCCGCACCTGCCAGGACACCCCGTCGACAGCTCGCACCGCGCCGTGCGGCGTATCGAACTCCACGCTGAGGTTGTCCACCTTCAACAGCACGTCGCCACTCATCGCATCAACTTCGGGTCGAGGGCGTCCCGGATCGAGTCGCCGATGATCATGAACGAGATCGTCATCGTCGAGATGAAGATCGCGGGCCAGACGAACAGGTGCGGCGTCTCCCGGTACGAGGTCGCGACGCCGAACTGCGATCCCCAGGAGATCGACGGCGGCTGCAGCCCGACCCCGAGGAACGTCAGTACCGCCTCCAGCCCGATCAGACCGCCGATGCCGAGCGTGGTCATCGCGAGCAGTGGGGCCATCGCGTTCGGGAACACGTGCTTGCGCAGGATCCGCAGCGGCGGCACCCCGATCGAACGCGCGGCCAGCACGTATTCGCGGTTGCGGACCGAGAAGACCGTCGACCGCATGATCCGCATCCCCTGCGGCCACGCGGTGACCAGGATGATCGCGACGATGATCCAGATACTGCGGTTCGGCACCGAGTTCAGGATCACGATCAGTGCGATCAGCCCCGGCAGCGCGAACAGGACGTCGGCCACCCGGGAGATGATCGTGTCCACCGCGCCCGGGAAGTAGCCGGCCAGCAGGCCGAGCAGACCCGCCACCGCGAACCCGCCGAACCCGGCGACCAGGCTGACCAGCACCGACGGGCGCGCGCCGTAGATCACGTTCGCGAAGTAGTCGCAGCCCTGGATGTCGAACCCGAACGGGTGCCCCGGTTCACGGCCGTGCTGGCTCTTGGTGAGCTCGCAGAACCGTGGATCGATCGACGTGAACAGCCGCGGCACCGCGGCCATCGCGAAGAACACCACGACCAGCACGAGGCAGATGTCGAACTGCGGTTTGCGCAGCAACGCCCAGAGCAGCTCGCGGTTCGACAGGGTCCGGCCTTCGAGGTCCTGTGCTTCGGCCCCGAACACCTGCTGAGTCTCAGACATTGCGCACCCTCGGGTCGATCGCGCCGTAGACCACGTCGACGATCAGGTTGATCAGGATGAACATCAGGAACGCGAGCGTGGACAACAGCACCACGACGCCACCCTCCTTGAGCTTGATCGCCTGGAACATGAACTGGCCGAGGCCCGGCAGGTTGAAGATGCTCTCCGCAAGCACGGCGCCGGCGAAGATCCCGGCCAGGTCGATGCCCATCAGCGTGACGACCGGCAGCAAGGCGTTCGGCAGCACGTGCCGCCACAGGATCCGTTGCTCGCCGAGGCCCTTGGCCCGGGCGGTCTTGACGAAGTCCGAGCCGGTGGTGTCGACGATCGACGTCCGGGTCAGCCGGGCCAGGCCGGCGAACCCGGAGATGCCGATACACAGCGCCGGCAACAGGTACGCGGTCGGCCAGCCGTCACGGACCCCCGACACCGGGAGCCATTTCAGTTCGACACCGAACAGGTACTGCCCGGTGAAGTAGAGCACCAGGCCTGGCACCGCCAGCACCACGAGTGTTGCCAGCAGCAACATCCTGTCGACGACTCCGTTCCGGCGGAACCCGGCGTACAGGCCGAACAGCAGGCCGAAGATCCACTGGAACACCAGGCTCATCGACGCCAGCTTCAGCGTCACCGGGATCCGCAGCCGCAACTGGTCGGCGATGTCGGCACCCGCGAACGTGGTGCCGAAATGCCCGGTGAGGATGTCCTTCATGCTCAGCAGGTACTGCACGATGAAGGGATCGTCGAGGTGGAACTGGGCGCGCTTCGCCGCCAGTACCGCCGCCGGGATCGGTTTGTCGCCGGCCAGTTCACGCAGCGGGTCTCCGGGCATCGCGAACACGAGCGCGAAGACCCCCAGCGTGACGACCAGGCCGATCGGGATCGCCGCGAGGACGCGGCGAAGGACGAAACGGATCACTTGAACGTCGACCAGATTGCCGAGACGCCGGTGTACTTCGAGACGCGTGGCTGGATCTTGTCCGAGTGCAGATACGCGTTCGACTTGGTGTACAGCGGGATCAGCGGCATGTCCGTGAGCGCGATGTCCTCGGCCTGCTGGTACAGCTTGATCGCCTTGTCCGGGTCCGGCTCGGCGTCGCCCTTGGCCAGCACGGCGTCCAGCGCCGGGTTCGAGTAGTGCGCGAAGTTCGCGTCGCCGTTGGACTTGAACATCGGCGTCAGGTAGTCCTCGATCGACGGGTAGTCGTGACCCCAGCCGCTGAACCGCAGCCCGTCCAGCTTGTGCGAGTCGGCGAGCTCAGTGATCTCCGATCCCTGCTTGCCGGTGTACTTCACCTTCAGCCCGAGGTTCTGCCGGAGCATGTTGCCGATCGCCTCGGCGAAGATCTGCCCGGTCGCGGAGGTGGTGTTGTAGTTGATGTTCAGCACCCCGGGGAAGCCCCCGGCCTCCTGGAGCAGCTGCTTGGCCTTGCCCGCGTCGAAGTCACAGGTCTTGCAGGCGTCGGCGCGGTACCCCTGCATGTCCGGCGCGACCAGGCCCTTGGCCGGCTCGGCCAGCCCGACCAGGTCGGCGAACGCCTTGCGGTCGATCGCCTCGGAGATCGCGTACCGCAGCTTCGGGTTCTTGAACCGGGCGTCCCAGGCCGGGATCACCAGGTAGTTCGCGCCGGAACTGACGCTGGTCACCCACTGGTCGGGCGCGTCGGTCTTGAAGCTCTTCACCTTGGTCGACGGGACGTCGGTGAAGTCCACGTTGCCGGCCAGGAACTCGTTGTACGCCGTGTCCGCGTTCGGGATGAACCGGTACGTGATGTGGTCGGCCTCCGGGATCTGCGGGCCCTTGTAGCCGTCCCACTTTGCCAGCTTGAGGTCATCACCGGCGTTCCAGGCACCGTCCAGCTTGTACGGGCCGTTGCCGATCGGCTTGCGCTTGTACGCGTCCGGGTTCTTGCGCACCTCTTCGGGCAGCGGCGCGAGGCCCAGGTACTGCAGGGTGAGCCCGAACTGCGAGAACGGGACCTTGAGCTTGACCGAGAACGTCAGGTTGTCGATCAGCTTCAGGCCGCTCATCGTCTTCACCGCGGTCGGCTTCGGCGTGGCGCCGTCCGGGGTCGGCGGGTTCAGCGCGTCGTACCCCTCGACCTTGGAGAAGAAGCCGTTGTTCTTCCAGCCGTTCGAGCCCTCCGCGGTCATGTTCCAGCTGTCCACGTAGTCCTTCGCGGTCAGCGGCTGCCCGTTCTGGAAGGTGTTGCCGGCCTTCAGCTTGATCGTCCAGGTCTGGCTGTTCTTGTCCGGCGTGACCGAGTCAGCCATCACGTTCTGCAGCTTGCCGGTGTCCGGGTCGGTGGTCACCAGCGGCGCGAAGATCGCCATCGAGACGCCGATCCCCGCGGTGCCGTTGTCGTTCAGCGGGTTGATGTAGTCCAGCGGGTCGGCAGCGATCGCGATGATCTCGCTCTTGCCCCCGGAGCCGCCTCCACTGCTGCTCTTGCCATCCCCACAGGAGGCGAGCACCAGCGCCAAGCCGAGTGCCACCCCCACAACCCCAGTCAGACGTCGCACAGTCTTACCAACTTCCTCGGCGGGAGGGCCGCTAGGCGGGCGGATCAAGCGTCATGGTTGCTGGTCGAAACTGCGCATGTCAACGTTGTCAGACACAAAGCGGCGGCGCGTAACGTAGGCGTTACTTTGCCAAGACCTCAGACGACCGGCCGGTCACAGCTGCGCAACCCTCCACTTAATCAGATCAGCCCGGCTAAGTCATCAGATGACAAGCGATATCTAGAACTGCTCACAGTTGCACATTCAGCTATACCCACCCGCTTGCAGACCGTAGAGCTCCGCATACGTTCCGCCACGATCGAGGAGCTCCTCGTGCGTACCCTGCTCGGTCACGCGACCGTTCTCGAGGACGACGATCAGGTCCGCGGAACGTACCGTCGAGAACCGATGCGAGATCAGCACCGTGATCCGGCCGTCGGCTCGGCCTGCTCGCGCCTCGGTGGCGAGACGGTCGAACAAGGCCGCCTCGGTTTGCGGGTCGAGCGAGGCGCTCGGCTCGTCGAGGATCATCAGGAGCGGTGCCGGCCGGACCAGGGCGCGGGCGATCGCGAGCTTCTGCCACTGACCGCCGGACAGCTCGACACCGTCGCTGCCCAGCTGAGTATCGAGGCCTTGGGGCAGCGTGTCGACGAAGGTTGCCTCAGCCTTCGCGATGGCCTGGGTTGTCCGGTCGGCGGGCTCGGTCAGACCGCCGACGGCTACTGCTTCTCGTACCGTCAGCTGGTACCGGACGAAGTCCTGGAACCCGGCACTCAGCTTCTGCCGGTACTGCGTGAGGTCCAGCGCGGCGAGGTCCACGCCGTCGACGAGGATCTCGCCGGACTGCGGGCGGTACATGCCGGTGAGCAGCTTGACGAGCGTGGACTTGCCGGCGCCGTTCTCGCCGACGATCGCGATCGTGCGGCCTGCTTCGAGGTGCAGGTCGATGCCCGCCAGGACCGGGCGGTCGCCGTAGGAGAAGGTGACGTTCCTCAGTTCGATGCCGTGGGTGAGGCGGTGGGGTACGGGTTCGGTTCCTGGTTCGCGGTGGGCTTGCTCGGACAACCAGAAGTAGTGCTCGGCGGTCGTGCGGATTCGCAGTACGGAACCCGCGAGGTCGAGGATCCTGGTCGCCGCGGCGATGACGGCGCCGGCCAGGGCGATCGCCAGTGCGACATCGCCCGCGGTCGCAGCGGAGTCATGGAGGACGAGCAGGAGCGCGGCTGCGTACGCGACCGGAAACAGGGACCAGCCGATCGAGCCGATGACCGCCGAGGTGAAGAGGGCTGTGTGGGTGATGCGGTTGGCGTTCTTGGTGGCTCGGCTGTGCTCGGCAACGAGTTCTTGGCTGACCGACGCGACGTGGATTTCCTGCGCCGCCGCGGGCGACACCGACAGCGTGAACAGTTGCTCGGCCAGGCGGCGGTGCGGAGCAGCTTCCAGCTCGGCACGACGACGGAGCTGTTCGGCGCAGCGGCTGAGCCAAAGCGCTGGGATCGCGATCAGCGGGAGGAGAGCGAGCACAGGTCTGAGGTTGGCGAGCAGGACTGTGCTGACGGCGAGTTGCGCGACGACAAGTGGTGCGATGAACGGGAGCGTCACGCTGTCGCCGAGTCCGGCGGCGTCGCGGCGCAGCGATTGCAGGCGGTCGAGGAACTCGGGGCGCTCGAAGTGCTCGACCTGTGGGGCGTTGGTGGCGAGTCGGAGGATCCGGCGTTCGGAGACGAAGCTGGAGCGTTCACGCATCCGGACCGTTGCCCAGCGGTAGCCGATCGGGGCGATCAGCACCACCGTGAGTGCGACGGCGACTTCGATGCCTCCGGCAATCATCCGGTGCTGGTCGCTCTCGATCACTCCGTCGACGAGCGGCCGCAACCCGAGCGCGAACAGCAACGGGCTGACGAAGCTCGACATCGTGACCGCGGTATACACCAGGAACAGGCCCGGGCCGATCTCCCACCCGAGCCCGATCAGTAGCCGGGCTGTCTTCACGTCGGCTCCCCGAAACGTGCTGCCTGCAAGCGGAACATGTGTGCGTAGGTGCCGTCGCGTTCGAGCAGCTCGTCGTGGGAGCCCTGCTCGATCACGCGGCCTTCGTCCAGTACGACGATCGTGGACGCCTGTCGCACAGTGGAGAACCGATGCGAGATCACGATCGTGGTCAACCCGTCCGTGAGATCGAGGAACCGCCGGTAGAGCTCGGCCTCGGAACGCGCGTCCAGATGTGCCGCCGGTTCGTCCAGGATCAGTACTGATGCCCCGTGCTCGACGGCGTACATGGCCCGCGCAAGCGCCACCCGCTGCCACTCCCCGCCGGACAACTCAACCCCACCGTCGAACTCCGCCGACAGAACGGTGTCCCACCTCTGCGGCAAGCTTTCGATGACGCCGGCCGCCCCCGCCCGCTCCGCCGCCGCATCAGCCGACCCGGCGGGGCGACCGAAGCGAACGTTCTCAGACGCCGACATCGGCAACCGAACGGGCCCCTGAAATACCACTGCCAACCGCCGCTGCCACAGCTCGAGGTCCTTCAACTCAACGCCGTCAACCAGGATCTCCCCGTCAGTAGGCTCGTACAACCCACACAGCAACTTGACGAGACTCGTCTTCCCCGCCCCATTGGCCCCCACCACCGCCACCGCCCGCCCCGCCGGCACCACGAGGTCAAGCCCCCGCAAGACCTGTTTCTCGGTCCCCGGATAGCTAAACCCCACTCCACGGAAGGCAATCTCCCGCCGAGGCATCCCAGCAGCGGAACGACCGCCTCTTCCCGCCTGCTGCCTGTCGGTGATGAGCGCCTTGAGTGCGTCGTCGTACCGGTGGAGGGTTGCCAACGCGAGCTCCGCCTGCAGACCCGACCACGACGACTGCTGGATGCCTGCTAGGGCGACCATGAACATCTGGACGTACGTCGCGGTGACACCGGCGGAGAGGTGGTGGGTCAGGGCCGCGTGGATCACCAGGGTGATACCGCCCAGGACGACGACGCCGAGGAAGACCGTGGCCAGTAGCGGCCGTCGCCCTGGGCGGTGGAGTACGCGGCGCATGGTCGCGGTCCACGTCTCGCCGTGGCGGGTGACGACGTACTCCGGGAGCCCGAACAAGCGGATCTCCTTCGCGGCAGGTGGCGTCGTACCGAGATCGTTGAAGTACCGCATCCGGCGGGCGGACTCGGTGGTCCCGTAGTGATGTCCGGCCTCGGCACGGGACGCGACCTTGTCCTCGTACGCCGCCCACACGCCGGCGATCAGCAAACCCGCGCCGAGCCACCAGTGGAACCCAGCCAAACTCACCCCAGCCGCCACCAGAACGATCCGCCCGGTAGCCAATCCTCCAACGGTCGACACCAACCGCCCCGGCCGGGCCCAGTCCCCCCGCAACGTCTCGCGCCCAACCTCGACGAGGTTCGCCGTGCCGGCATCCTCCAACCGCCGCACACCCTCAGGCCCCGCCACGGCCCGCATCAACTCCTGCCGCAGCAGGCCGTCGACCCGCTCCCCCAGCGCCACAGCGGCCGCACGCTGCAACGCCCCGGCCAACCACTGCAGCAGCAGACATCCAGCAGCCAGCAACGCCCAACCAACCGCGCGCTGACTCCCCAATCCCGCAACAACCCGCCCGAGCGCCACTGCCAGCACGACCGGCGCGGCCGCCGACAAGGAAATCGTCGTGACCACCAACACCGACAGCCCGCGACCTGCCCGCCAAGCCACCCCCGCGAACCCCCGAAGCCCGGTCACGGGCCCAGTCAACAACATCCAGGCACTATCCCGGTGGGAGGAGTTGGGTTACGAGGGCGTTGGCGGTCCATTGTTCCCAGCGGGTCGGGGGCCAGCCGCGGCGAGCAGTGAGTAGGTGGTAGAGCTCTGGGCTCAGGAGGGCGAGGGTGATGTCGGTTGCTGTGGCTACGTCCAGGCCATCGCGGAGGGCGGATTTGGTGGCGAGGGCGGTGGTCATTCGTTCCATGACGATGGCGCGTTGGGCGTTGTTGGTTTCCCAGAGGTCGTGGATTTCCGGGTCGGCGGTTGCGGCGTGGGAGATGACCTGGAGGATCGGGGCGACGCGTTCGTAGACCTCGCGGGCCAGGCGGGCCTGTTCGTGGAGTTGGGCTACGGGGTCCGGGTTATCGAGCGCGGCTCGGACCTGAGGGCGTTCGAGGTTCGGGATCGGTTCGTCGTCGCCGGCTACCGCGACGTCCAGCAACTCGCCCAGTAGCGCGCGTTTGGTCTTGAAGGTGAAGTACAGCGTCTGGACGGCCATGCCCGCTTCGTCGGCGATGGCCTGCATCGAGGTTGCGGAGTAGCCGCGGGTGGTGAACAGCGCTAGCGCTGCCTCTCGCATGCGCTGCCGGTTGGCCTGGGTCTGTTCCGCACGTCGTGCCATGGACCGCAGCATACCAATTGACTAGAGCAGTGCTCTAGTGGTTCGCTAGAGGAACACTCTAGTGAAAGTAGATCGACCATGACCACCACCGAATCCGCGCCGACAGGCCTGCGCCGGCAGCTCCGCAACACCGCTCGGCTGACCGCCTTCACCGGCGGACCGTTGTTCTGGCTCGGCACTCTGCTGCATCCGGCCCGGGACGGCTGGAGTATCGCGGCCGTCGGCGAGCGGTACGGGCTGACACACGACATCCAGGCGGCCGGCCTCGGCCTGCAGGTGGCCTGCCTGGCCAGCATGATTGCCCTGAGCAAGGAACGTCGCGACCTCCGGTCCTGGTACGCCGCGATGGCCGGGACGTTGTTCTGGTTCGCGCTGATCGTCTTCGACGGCTCGCACAATCCGGTCCGCGCGGAGTACGCGCCGAGCATGGTGCACGAGCCGGCCGACCTGAACACCCCGGCGGCGTTGATCGTCTTCCCGGCGCTGCTGATCTTCCCGCTCGGGTACGTTTGGCTCGGGCGGGCGCTGAGCAGACGCGGACTCACCCTGCACGGTGTACTCCTCGGCGTCGGAGCGGTCGCATACACCGTCGGCGGTCTCTTCATCTTCACGTCCGGCCCACGCTTCGGACTGATCCAGATCTTCGAGGTCGCCGGCGCCACGCTCTACACGGTCGGCTACGTGCTCCTGGGCCGCCGGGCATGAATGCCGCCGAACTCCTCCAGGACCTGCTCTCCCCCGCGGGCCGCGCCGACCCGTTCCCGCTGTACGCCGCCGCGCATCGTCTCGGCCCGCTGCTACCGGTTGCCGACGGCATCTTCCTGGTCGTCGGCTACGCCGCGGCGAACGAGGTACTCCGCAACCCCGCGTTCGAGATCCCGAGCCAGCCGTCGAGCCAACCGTCGCTGGAGTTGATGCAACGCTCGATCCTGCGGACGAATCCACCCGACCACGGCCGGATGCGCTCGCTGATCTCACAGGTCTTCACCCCGCGCCGGGTCGCCGAACTGCGACCGGCCATCGCGGCCGCGGTCGACGACTTGCTCGGCGACCTCCCGGCTGAGGTGGATTTCATGGACGAGTTCGCGTTCCAGCTGCCGGTGACGGTGATCTGCGAGCTGCTCGGCGTACCGGCCTCGGACCGGCACCGCTTCCGCCCGCTCGCCGCAGACCTGACGACGGCACTGGAACTCACCGGCGACTCGGACGCTGCCGCCGACGCGGCGGCCCGCGAGCTGGGGGCGTACTTCGCACACCTGATCGCGGATCCGCCACCCGTCGGCCTGATCGCCGCGCTGGTCGCCGCACGTGAACGCTTGTCGGACGAAGAATTGCTCGCCAACCTGATCCTGCTGCTCGTAGCCGGCTTCGAGACCACCACCGACCTGCTCGGCAACGGCCTCCAGCTCCTGCTCCGGCAACCGGACCTGCCGACGGATGCGGCCTTCGTCGAGGAGGTCCTGCGGTACGACTCCCCGGTGCAGGTCACCACCCGCGTCGCACGGGAGAACGGGACGATCGCGGGTACGCCGATCCCCGCCGGCAGCGATCTGGTCCTACTGCTCGGCGCCGCGAACCGCGACCCCGAACGCTTCCCGGACCCGGACCGATTCGATCCGGGGCGCCCGAACAACAAGCCGCTGAGCTTCGGTGCCGGCGCGCACATCTGCCTCGGCAACAGCCTCGCCCGGCTCGAGGCGACCATCGCCTTCGACCGCCTCCGCCGCTTCACCATCACCGCGAACGGCGAGCCGACGCGGCGCGATCGACTGGTACTGCGCGGCTACCAGACCCTGCCGATCAAGCTGTCCGCCGCCCGGTGACCAGCGTGACCACCAGCGACGCAGCCGTCAGCGCGATACCGAAGTACAGGACGCTGCTGATGCCGGTGTGGTCGGCGAACAGACCGGCGAAGAGGGCGCCCAGGGCAATGGAGGTGTTGTAGGCCATCGTGTTGAGGGACATGGCCGCTTCGAAGGTGTCGGGTGCGGCGGCTTGGGTGAGGTTCACCTGGGACAGCTGGACCACGCCGAACGACATGCCCCACAGGATCAGCGTGAGAACCTGACCGACCGGGGAACTGCCGGCGACGAGCAACAACAGCAGAGCCACAGCGACACCGGTGCAACCGAGGATGAAGCCGGAGCGAACGTTCCACCGCACCACGCGTCCGCCGATGAAGTTGCCGACGGCACCGGCCGCACCGTACGCCATCAGGATCGCGGTGATGAACGCCGGACTCGACGACGATTCCCCTTCCAGATAAGGCCGTACGAACGTGTAGGCGCCGAAGTGCCCGAGCACGAACAGCATCACCATCACCATCACGAGCCGGAGCCGCACATTCCGTCCCGGCAACGCGAACACCTCACGCACCGGCACCGCATTGTCCGACGGCAGCGAAGGAATCGCCGCAACCACCGCGATCAGCACGAGCAGGCTCAACCCTGACCAGATCAGGAACGTCGTCCGCCAGTCGGTCCGGCTCTCGAGGAAGATCCCGAGCGGGATACCGACCACGGCGGCGACCGAGATCCCGGACATGACGGTCGCGGCCGCCCGTCCCGCGTCGCGTGGCGCTACCAGCCGCATCGCCATGCTGACGCCGATCGCCCAGAACACCCCGCTCGCGAACCCCATGCACAGCCGGGTCGCCAGCATCAGCGGGAAGTTCGGCGCGATCGAGGTCACCAGGTTCCCGACGGTCAGCACCGACAACAGGACCGACAGCAGCACGCGGCGGTTGACCCGCCGGCTCCACGCGACGATGAACGGTACGCCGAGACCGGCCGAGACGCCGTACAGCGTCACCATCAGGCCGGCCACGCCGACCGGGACGTCCAGGCTGCTGCTCAGCGGGGTGAGCAGGCCGACCGGCATCAGCTCGGTGGTCAGGAAAACGAACAGGCTGGCGGTGATCGCGGCGACGCCCAGCCAGGAGCGCGCCGTCGACGTGCGCTCGAGAGATTCAGTAGTCACTCAAGCAGTTTCCGGCCGTGACTATCGATGAGTCCAACACATGTTCGTCAACGCATCGATCATGATTCAAGATAGATCCATGGAACTCCAGCAACTCCGGTACGTCCTCGCGGTCGCCGAGACGAACAGCTTCACCCGCGCCGCCGACCGCTGTCTCGTGGTCCAGTCGGCGCTCAGCCACCAGATCGCGAAACTGGAACGCGAACTCGGCGTCCGCCTCTTCGACCGCACCAGCCGGCGCGTCGCGCTGACAACGGCCGGTACGGCGTTCCTCCCGGCCGCACGGCAGTGCCTGGACGCGGCCGAGCGCGCCGCAGCGGAAGCATCCGCGGCGGTCGGTCTGGTCCGCGGCCGGCTCGCCGTCGGCCTGATCCCGACGGTGGCAGCCGTCGACATCCCCGCCGCGCTGCGGGACTTCCGGCGCGACTACCCCGACGTACGGATCTCGATGCGCGTCGGCGCCAGCGAGAAACTCGCCGACCAGGTCAAGGAAGGCCTCCTCGACGTGGCGTTCCTCGGCCTGCCCACCAGCATTCAGCCGCGCGGCGTCGAAGCCCGTGAACTCGCCCGCGACCGCCTGGTCGCGGTCGTACCACCCGACCACCCGCTGGCCGGCAAACCGTCGGTCACCCTGAAGCGGCTGGCGAGCGAACCGTTCGCGGACCTACCGCCCCGCACAGCCGGACGCCTGCAGAGCGACCAGGCCTTCGAAGCGGCGGGGCTCGTCCGCGACGTCGCGTTCGAGGTCAGCACGGCCGAACTCATGGCCCGGCTGGTCAGCGAGAGACTTGCCGTCGCGCTGTTCGCCTCGACCTACGCACCACAACTGCCCGGCGTCGCCACCGTGGAGATCAAGGACGCGCCTGGCCGGGTCGAATACGTCGTCTGGAGCGCAACGGGCCGCTCCCCCGCGGCGGCCGCGTTCCTGGCGTTGCTCGGCCTCACAGACTGAACGCCGTGGTGTCCTCTTTGAACGGGCCCATCACGGTGAGCGCGGGCGTACCCGCGTAGAGCTCCGCGGCGAGTTGGGTCACGTCGTCGAGCGTGACCGAGTCGATCCGGTGCAGGATCTCGTCGACGGTCGGTAGTTCGCCGTACACGAGCTCGGCCTTCGCGATCCGGGTCATCTTCGCGCCGGTGTCCTCCAGGCCCATCACCACCGACCCGCGCATCTGCCCCTTGCCGCGGAGCAGTTCGTCCGGGGTGATGTTGCCCTGGGCAATCGCTTCGAGTTCGCCGCGGATCACGTCCAGGACCTCGGGCGCCTTCTTCGGCAGGCATCCGGCGTAGACGCCGACCATGCCGGAGTCGGCGTACGCCGAACCGAACGTGAACACCGAGTACGCCAGGCCGCGCTTCTCCCGCACCTCCTGGAACAACCGCGACGACATCCCGCCGCCGACGATCCCGTGCAGGACGCCGGCGATGTACCGGCGGTCGTCGCTGCGCACCAGCCCGGGCATGCCGAGAACGAGATGCGCTTGCTCGACGTCGCGGTGATGCACCCGCACCCCGCCGTACGTCGGAACCCGCCGGCTCGAACCACGCCGGACCGCGGCAGGCTCGGCCTCCGCCGTCACCCAGTGCCGCTCGAACGCCTTGCGCACCAGCCGTACGACGTCGGCGTGGTCGACGTTGCCGGCCACCGAGACGACGATGTTCGACGGCTTGTAGCGGCGCCGGTACCAGCCGACGACCTGCCGGCGGGACAGCCCGGCGACCGATTCCGGCGTACCGGTGATGGAGCGGCCGAGCGGTGACTTGCCCCAGAGCTGTTCGGCGAACAGGTCGTGGATGTGGTCCGACGTCTCGTCGGCGTGCATCGCGATCTCTTCGTCGATGACGTCGCGCTCACTCTCCACGTCGGTGTCGGTGAGCGTGGCGGAGGTGATCATGTCGCAGATCACGTCCACCGCCAGCGGCAGGTCGGTGTCGAGCACCCGCGCGTAGTAGCAGGTGTACTCCTTGCCGGTGAACGCGTTCATCTCCCCGCCGACCGCGTCGATCGCGGCGGAGATCTCCAGCGCGTCGCGACGCTCAGTGCCCTTGAACAGCAGGTGTTCGAGGAAGTGCGTCGCACCGGCCAGCTGCTCCGGCTCGTCGCGGGAACCCACGCCGACCCAGAGCCCGAAAGTGACCGAGCGGAAGCCCGGTACCGACTGGGAGAGAACCCGGAGCCCGGAGGGCAGGACGGTCCGTTTGACCGGACCGCCCTCCTCCGGGCTCAGCAGGGTACTCGTGATTGCTCGAGTCACTCTGCCGCGGGCTCGTCCTTCTTCTCGTCCGAGCCCTCGATCACCGGGATCAGCGACAGCTTGCCCCGGTCGTCGATCTCGGCGATCTCGACCTGCAGCTTCTGGCCGACCGACAGCACGTCCTCGACGGCCTCGACCCGCTTGCCACCGGCCAGCGGACGCAGCTTGCTGATGTGCAGCAGGCCGTCCTTACCCGGCAGCAGGCTGATGAACGCACCGAAGTTGGTCGTCTTCACGACCGTGCCCAGGTAGCGCTCACCCTTCTCCGGCATGGTCGGGTTCGCGATCGCGTTGATCGCGGCCCGGGCGGCCTCGGCCGACGGGCCGTCGGTCGCGCCGATGTACACCGTGCCGTCGTCCTCGATCGAGATGTCGGCGCCGGTGTCCTCGGTGATCTGGTTGATCATCTTGCCCTTCGGGCCGATGACCTCGCCGATCTTGTCGACCGGGACCTTGACCGAGATCACCCGCGGCGCGAATTCGCTCATCTCACCCGGCGCGTCGATGGCCTTGGCCATCACGTCCAGGATCGTCAGCCGCGCGTCCTTGGCCTGCTTCAGCGCACCCGCGAGGACGCTGGCCGGGATGCCGTCCAGCTTGGTGTCCAGCTGCAGCGCGGTGACGAAGTCCTTCGTACCGGCGACCTTGAAGTCCATGTCGCCGAACGCGTCCTCGGCGCCGAGGATGTCGGTCAGCGCGACGAACTCCTCCTTGCCGTCGACCTCACCGGAGATCAGGCCCATCGCGATACCGGCGACCGGCGCCTTCAGCGGGACACCCGCGTTCAGCAGCGACAGCGTCGAGGCGCAGACCGAACCCATCGAGGTCGAACCGTTCGAACCGAGCGCCTCGGACACCTGACGCAGCGCGTACGGGAAGTCCTCCCGGGACGGCAGCACCGGCACCAGCGCCCGCTCGGCCAGCGCGCCGTGACCGATCTCGCGGCGCTTCGGCGAACCCACCCGGCCGGTCTCACCGGTCGAGTACGGCGGGAAGTTGTAGTTGTGCATGTACCGCTTGCGGGTCTCCGGGGAGAGCGTGTCCAGCTGCTGCTCCATCCGGAGCATGTTCAGCGTGGTGACACCCAGGATCTGGGTCTCGCCGCGCTCGAACAGCGCCGAGCCGTGCACCCGCGGGAGCACGCCGATCTGCGCCTTCAGCGGCCGGATGTCGGTCAGCCCGCGGCCGTCGATCCGGACCTTCTCCTTGAGCACGCGCTGCCGGACCAGCTTCTTGGTCAGCGAGCGGAAGGCTGCGGACAGCTCCTTCTCACGACCCTCGAAGTCGGCGGCAAGCTTCTCCACGGTCGCGGCCTTGACCGCGTCGGTGGCGTCCTCGCGCTCGTGCTTGCCGGCGATGGTCAGCGCCTGCGCCAGTTCCTCGCTCGCGGCGGCCTCGACCGCGGCGAACGCGTCGTCGGCGTAGTCCGGGAAGACCGGGAACTCACCGGTCGGCTTCGCGGCCCGCGCGGCCAGGTCGGCCTGCGCCTCGACCAGGGTCTTGATGAACGCCTTGGAGGCCTCGAGGCCCTCGGCGACGATCTCCTCGGTCGGCGCCTGGGTTCCGGCCGCGACCTTCTCGAACGTGCCCGGGGTGGACTCGGCCTCGACCATCATGATCGCGACGTCACCGGACTCGGTCACCCGGCCGGCGACCACCATGTCGAAGACCGCGTCCTCGAGCTCGGTGTGGGTCGGGAACGCCACCCACTGGCCGTTGATCAGCGCGACGCGGACGCCGCCGATCGGGCCGGAGAACGGCAGGCCGGCCAGCTGGGTCGACATCGAGGCCGCGTTGATCGCGAGCACGTCGTACAGCTTGTCCGGGTTCAGCGCCAGGACCGTGATGACGACCTGGATCTCGTTGCGCAGGCCGGACACGAACGACGGCCGCAGCGGGCGGTCGATCAGCCGGCAGGTCAGGATGGCCTCTTCGGAGGGCCGGCCCTCGCGGCGGAAGAACGAGCCGGGGATCCGGCCCGCGGCGTACATCCGCTCCTCGACGTCCACCGTCAGCGGGAAGAAGTCGAACTGGTCCTTGGGCTTCTTGCTGGCCGTGGTGGCCGACAGCACCATCGTGTCGCCGTCGAGGTACGCCGCGGCGGAGCCGGCGGCCTGCTGGGCCAGACGGCCCGTCTCGAAGCGAATGGTGCGGGTGCCGAAGCTGCCGTTGTCGATGACGGCCTCAGCGAATTCGGCGCCGTCCATCGGCGCACTTGTGGATCCCGACACGGGATACCCCTCTCTCACAGTGTGACGACTGCGAGGCGCGAGCTTCCGGGGTGCCGGTCTTCGATCGAGGCCCGCGGGTACCACCTGGTACCCGAAAGCCACTACCGAGGACCGGTCGTCCTCCCGCCACGCGCTTCGCGTCGCCTCGTTCGTCTTCCAGTATTCAGTTGCGGTATTCGGTTGTGGTCCGCGCCGTCAGGACGCGGATACGCCAGGAGCGGCCACCCGGGTCTCGGGGGCCGCTCCTCGCGACGTCATCGGCGGAGGCCGAGCCGCTCGATCAGGGACCGGTAGCGGTTGATGTCCTTCTTCGCCAGGTAGTTCAGCAGCCGGCGGCGCTGACCGACGAGCAGCAGCAGGCCACGACGGCTGTGGTGGTCGTGCTTGTGCTCCTTGAGGTGCTCGGTCAGGTGGCTGATCCGGTGGGTCAGCAGCGCGACCTGGACCTCGGGGGACCCGGTGTCACCCTCGGACAGGGCGTACTCGCCCATGATCTTCTTCTTCGTAGCAGCGTCAACAGCTGACACAGGCATCCTCTCGATTTCCGTTGCGCGGCGCACCGGGGCATTCTTCACCCGAGCACTCTCGATCCGCGGCCGTTCAGACGGCAGCAGCCAGCGTATCAGTCCGTGGACGCGTCACCCTAATCAGCATCAAGCGTGCGTCGCGCACCGTCGACGTCGGCCTTCATCTGGACGAGCAGCTCGTCGATGCTGTCGAAGCGGATCTGGGTGCCGCGGAGCCGGGCGACGAAGTCGATCGCGACCTTGGCGCCGTACAGCTCGAGGTCGTCGCGGTCCAGGACGTACGACTCCACCCGCCGGTCGAGGCCGTCGAAGGTCGGGTTCGTCCCGACGCTGATCGCGGCCGGCAGCGGATCGGGGTACGCCGGGGCGCCGGGCGCGGGTGTGAGCACCGTGAGCCAGCCGGCGTACACGCCGTCCTGCGGGACCGCCGCGCCCGGGTCGGCCGGAATGTTCGCGGTCGGGTACCCGAGCTCGCGGCCGCGCTTGTCACCCTCGACGACCACGCCGGTCACTCGCAGCGGGCGGCCGAGCGCCTCCGCGGCCGCCTCGACGTCACCGTCGGCCAGCTTCTGGCGAACGTACGTCGACGACCACGGCTGCTGATCCCCCGCCAGGCTCAGCCCCTCGACCTGGAAGCCGTACTGCGCTCCCGCCTGGACCAGGGTGTCGACGTGACCCGCGGCCTTGTGACCGAAGCGGAAGTTCTCACCGACGACGATCGCCTTCGCGTGCAGGGCGTTCACCAGCGTGCGCTCGATGAACTCCTCCGGCGACCAGTGCGACACCTCCGTGGTGAACGGAAGGATCAGCACCGCGTCGGCGCCGGCCTTGCCGAGCAGCTCCGCCCGCTGCTCCGGGTCGCTCAGCATCAGCGGCGCGTGGTCCGGCCGCAGCACCCGCATCGGGTGCGGGTCGAACGTCATCGCGACCACCGGCAGGCCGCCCAGCTCGGCCGCCCGCGCGCGGGCGTGCGCGAGCACCTCCTGGTGACCGCGGTGCACGCCGTCGAAGTTGCCGATCGTGACGACCGTCGGCCCGAACCCGGGATCCTCGGCGCTCACCTGGTCCAATCCGTGCCAGACACGCATGAGAGCAGGATTCCATGTCCGGGGCCGATTGCTTCAACCAGGTGGCCGATCACCCCTTGTAATCGGGCAGTGACTCAACTTATCGTGGGCCGCGCCACGCTGTGGCACTGCTGAGCTCGGGGAGGTCTCATGAAGCTACGCCGTCTGGTTGCCGCTTGCGCGGTGTTCACACTGCTCGGCACCGTTCCTGTTACCGAGGCGTCGGCCACGCCGCGGTTCACCAAGTACGTCGCGCTCGGCGACTCGTACACCTCGGCTCCGTTCGTGCCGGTGGAGGACCTGCTGTCACTCGGGTGCGCCCGCTCGTACAGCAACTACCCCAAGCAGCTCGCCGCCGCACTGCACGTCTACCGGTTCACCGACGTGAGCTGCGGCGGGGCCGACACCACGAACATGACCCAGCCGCAGAGCACGGTCCTCGGTACGGCGGCCCCGCAGTTCAACGCGCTGACCGCCGACACCGACCTGGTGACGCTCGGCATCGGCGGGAACGATTTCGGCGTCTTCGGCGACATCATCGGCACCTGCCCGGGGCTGCGCGCCTCGGACCCGACCGGAGCGCCGTGCAAGGCGCACTTCACGGTCGACGGCGTCGACACGCTGCTGGCGAAGATCCAGCAGACCCAGACCCGGATCACGACCGTCGTCCAGGGCATCCGGGCGCGCTCGCCGCGAGCCACGATCGTGCTCGTCGGGTACCCGAAGATCGCGCCGGAGCACGGCACCTGCCCGTCGATCCTTCCGTTCGCAGACGGCGACTACGGCTACCTGTACTCGATCGAGCAGGCGCTGAACGCCGCCGTCGCCGGAGCGGCCGCGGCCGGCGGAGCGACGTACGTCGACACCTTCAACCCCTCCACCGGGCACGACGCCTGCGCGCCGGACGGGCAGGCCTGGATCCAGGGCAAGGACATCAACCTGCTGCGGGCGCTGAACTACCACCCGCGCTTCGAGGGCGAGGCCGGGATGGCCGCCCTCACCTACAAGACGCTGACCGGCCAGCCGCCGGTCGTCACGGCCGCCGAGCAGGCCGCCTGGGCCACCATGGCCCGGGCGCTGGCGAAGCAGGCCGCAGCGTCACCCCAGGCCCTCGGGGCCTCCCTGAACCGCGTACGGACCAGCGCGCAACGCTGACCCTTTCCAATCCGTACTGCGGACTCCGGGCCGGGCCACCTCACGCGTGGCTCGGCCCGGTGGTTTCTTCCAGCAGTTCGGTCAGCGCCCGGCCGAGCGGCAGGTTCACCCGGTACATCGCGTACGGGTCGCCGCGGGTCAGGCCCTGGTTGACGATCAGCACCGGCGTACCGGCCTTGGCGGCGTGCCGGACGAAGCGGAAGCCCGACATCACGGTCAGCGACGAGCCCAGGACGAGGACGGCGTTCGCGTCGTCGACCAGCTGGTAGCAGCGCTCCACCCGGCTCTTCGGGACGTTCTCGCCGAAGAACACCACGTCCGGCTTGAGTACGCCGCCGCAGACCGTGCACGGGACCACCCTGAACGTCCGGACCACGTCGTCCGGGAGCTCGACGTCGCCGTCCGGGTTGATCCGGGTCGCCTCGGCCGTGAACGCCTGGTTCGCGGCGCGCAGCCGGCGGTCGAGCACCTCGCGAGCGGACGTCGTACCGCAGTCGAGGCAGATGATGCGGTCCAGGTTGCCGTGCAGCTCGATCACGTCGCGGGCGCCGGCGGCCTGGTGCAGACCGTCGACGTTCTGGGTGATGATCCCGCTCAGGTAGCCGCGGGCCTGGAGCGCGGCGACGGCGCGGTGGCCGTCGTTCGGGGCGGCGCGCGCGATCGTCCGCCAGCCCAGGTGGCTGCGTGCCCAGTACCGCTGGCGAGCTTCCTCGCTGCCCTGGAAGTCGCCGTACGTCATCGGCGTATGCGTCCGCAGGCTGCCGGTCTCGCCGCGATAGTCGGGGATGCCCGACTCGGTCGAGATCCCGGCTCCACTCAGAACGACGACGCCGCCGGCCGCCACGACCTCCGCGACCGGGCCGACGTCCGTCGCCCCCGGCTCCAGCGCCAGCACCTCAGGGCCCGGAGCCCACTCCAACGTCGGACGAGAACGCACGCCTCCAGGGTACGGGCAGGTCAATCGACGCGGGGTGGGCCGGATCGCAGGCGGCGCTCGGCGGCCGGGCGGGTGACGGCTTGGTCGAGTGAGGACCAGTCGGCGTCGATCCACCAGGTGGCGCCCGCGTCGGCCCACGGACGGACCGTGTCGGCGGCCTTCGGGTCATCGGCGGCGGTCATCCCTTCGGCGACCACGTCGTACCCGTCCATGGTCAGACCGTGTTTCTCGCGCTCGGTGCGGATCCACTCGACGCCTTGGGCGACCACCTCAGGCGTCACCTCACCGTCGCCGACGTACGCCGGGAGCCACCCGTCCTGCAGCGCGGCGCGGCGCATCGACTTCGGCCGCGGCCAGCCGCCGACCACCCAGGTCGGGACGCGCGGCTGCTGCACCGGTGGCGGCGGCGCGGGCGGATTCAGCTCGGCGACCTTGCGAGAGCTGTAGTGCTTGCCGGAGAACTCGAACGGCTCGTCGCGCCACAGGTGCGGCAGCATCTCGAGCGACTCGTCCATCAGCTCCGCGCGCACCTTGCGCCCGGGATCATCCTCGAACAGCCAGAACCGATCCTCCCCTGACACACCGAGCCCGACCGAGAGGATCACCCGCCCGCCGCTGAGGTTGTCGACCGTGGAGACCTGGCCCGCGACGTCCCACGGTTTTCGCCGCGGCAGGGGTGTGAGCATGGTGCCCAGCCGGATCCGCTCGGTCGTCATCGCCGCGGCGCCGAGCATCACCCAGGCGTCGATCCCCCAGATCGACTCCCAGACGAAGAACCCGTCCCAGCCGTGGCTCTCCGCGAGCGGGGCCAGCTCGGCCGCGTCGCGCGCATCGCCGTACGCCATTACGAACCCGTATTTCATGCCACCGGACGCTAACGGGCGCCACCGACAATTTCAGGCGACGAAGACAGCCGTCGGTTTCGCCAGCGGTCCGTGGGGTTCGTAGAGCGCCAGGAACGTACCGGTGGGGTCGAACATGGCGGTTTGACCGGGCGCCAGGTTCAGCCCCGGCAGCGGGCGGCCGGTGCGGATCGCGGCGGCTTGCGCTTCGTCCACGTCGTACCGCGGAAAGGTGCCGGCGGCAACGTCCGCGATCGGCAACCAGTCGAACGACTTCGCCAGCGACTCCAGCGAATGCGCCACCGAAAGGTCGAACGAGCCGACCCTGGTACGGCGCAGCGCGGTCAGGTGACCGCCGATGCCGAGCTCGGCGCCGAGGTCCCGGGCCAGCGCGCGGATGTAGGTACCGCTGGAGCAGTCCACCGAGACGTCGACCGAGATCCCGTCGGCGTCCGGCCGGACGTCGAGGATGTCGTACCGGGAGACGGTGACCGTGCGGGCCTTCAGCGCGACCTCCTCGCCGGCCCGGACCCGCTCGTACGCGCGCCGGCCGTCGACCTTGATCGCGGACACCTTCGACGGCACCTGCGAGATCTCACCACGAAAGCCCTCCACCGCGGCCGAAATCGCCGCCGCCGTGACGCCGCCGACCGGCGCGATCTCGAGGACCTCGCCCTCGGCGTCGTCGGTGGTCGTGGTGGCACCGAGCCGGATCGTCGCGTCGTACGACTTGTCGGCCAGTTGCAGGTGCCCGAGCAGCCTGGTGGCGCGGTTGATGCCGACGATCAGCACACCGGTCGCCATCGGGTCCAACGTGCCGGCGTGCCCGACCTTGCGGGTACCGGCCAGCTTGCGGATCCGGGCGACCACGGTGTGCGAGGTCAGGCCTGCCGGCTTGTCGACGACGACGATCCCGTCCGACGCCGGCGTGAAGTCCGGGGTCAAGTCAGTCCTGCTCGTCCTCGTCGGCCGGCGCGTCGGCGTCGTCGTGCGGCCGCTTGTACGGGTCGGCGTCGCCGGCCGGCTTGGCGCCCGCGGCGGCCTTGGCCACCTCGGCGTCGGCCTCGCGGGCCTTGGCCAGCAGCTCCTCGATCTGGCCGGCGTTCTCCGGTACGGCGTCCAGGAAGAACGCCACGCTCGGGGTGTGCCGCAGGCCCAGCGCCTTGCCGACCTCGCTGCGGATCAGGCCCTTCGCCGACTCCAGCGCGGCGGCCGTGTTCGCCCGCTCCTGCTCGTCGCCGTACACCGTGTACCAGACGCTGGCCTCGCGCAGGTCGCCGGTCAGCCGCGCGTCGGTGACCGTGACGAACCCGAGCCGCGGGTCCTTGACCCGGCGCTCCAGCAGCTCCGCGACGAGCACCTGGATCCGGTCGGCCAGCTGCTTCGCCCTTGCTTCACCCATCAGGGCTCAACTCCCTCATTCATGAACAACGTCCGGAGAGACCGCAGTCTCTCCGGACGCTACTCCTCGGTGACCCGCGCCGGGTCACCGCCTACGTCAGCTGCGCGGCTTCTCGCGCAGCTCGAACGCCTCGACGACGTCGCCGATCTTGATGTCGTTGAAGTTGTTGATGGTCAGACCGCACTCGAAGCCCTCGCGGACCTCGGACGCGTCGTCCTTGAACCTCTTCAGCGACGACAGCTCGGTGTTGTCGACGACCACGGCACCGTCCCGGATCAACCGGACCTTGGCGTTGCGCCTGATCAGGCCGCTGGTCACCCAGCAACCGGCGATGTTGCCCACCTTCGAGGAGCGGAAGATCTCCCGGATCTCCGCCTGGCCGAGGGTGACCTCCTCGTAGATCGGCTTCAGCATGCCCTTCAGGGCCGCCTCGATGTCGTCGATCGCCGAGTAGATGACCGAGTAGTACCGGACATCCACGCCCTCGCGCTCGGCCAGGTCACCGGCCTTGCCCGCCGGCCGCACGTTGAAGCCGATGATGACGGCGTTCGACGCGATGGCCAGGTTGACGTCGTTCTCGTTGATCGCACCGACACCGCGGTCGATGATCCGCAACGACACCTCGTCGCCGACCTCGATCCGGACCAGGGCGTCTTCCAGCGCCTCGACCGAACCCGACACGTCGCCCTTGAGGATGAGCAGCAGCTCCTGGGTCTCGCCCTTCTCCATCGAGGCCATGAAGTCCTCGAGGGTACGACGGACGCGACGCTTGGCGTTGGCCGCCGCCCGGGCACGGGCTTCCCGCTTCTCGGCGATCTGCCGGGCCCGGCGGTCGTCGTCGACGACCAGGAACTTGTCACCCGCACCTGGTACGGCGGTCAGACCGAGCACCAGGACCGGACGCGACGGGGTCGCCTCCTCGACGTTGTTGCCGTGCTCGTCGAGCATGGCCCGGACCCGGCCGTACGCCGGACCGACCACCATCGAGTCGCCGACCCGGAGCGTTCCGCGCTGCACCAGCACGGTCGCCACCGGACCACGGCCCTTGTCGAGGTTCGCCTCGATCGCGATGCCCTCGGCGTGCATGTGCGGGTTGGCGCGCAGGTCCAGCGCCGCGTCCGCGGTCAGCACGACGCCCTCGAGCAGGCCGTCGATGTTGATCCGGGACTTGGCCGACACGTCGATGAACATCGTGTCGCCGCCGTACTCCTCGGGCACCAGGCCGTACTCGGTCAGCTGACCGCGCACCTTGGCCGGGTCCGCCGCCGGGACGTCGATCTTGTTCACCGCGACCACGATCGGGACACCCGCCGCGCGGGCGTGGTTCAGCGCCTCGATCGTCTGCGGCATCACGCCGTCGTCGGCCGCGACCACCAGGATCACGATGTCGGTGGCCTGCGCACCACGGGCACGCATGGCGGTGAACGCCTCGTGACCCGGGGTGTCGACGAAGGTGATGGCCCGCTGCTCGCCGTCCACCTCGGTCGTCACCTGGTACGCACCGATGTGCTGGGTGATGCCGCCGGCCTCGTCGGCCACGACGTTCGCCATCCGGATCGCGTCCAGCAGCTTGGTCTTACCGTGGTCGACGTGACCCATCACGGTCACCACCGGCGGCCGCGGAGCGAGGTCGCCCTCGCCGCCCTCGTCGGCACCGAACTCGATGTCGAACGACTGCAGCAGCTCGCGGTCCTCGTCCTCCGGCGAGACGATCTGGACGTCGTAGTTCAGCTCGGTACCGAGCAGCTCGAGCGTCTCCTCGTTCACCGACTGGGTCGCGGTGACCATCTCACCGAGGTGGAACAGCACCTGGACCAGCGACGCCGGGTCGACTCCGACCTTCTCGGCGAAGTCCGTCAGCGAGGCACCACGCGGGAGCCTCACGACCTCGCCGTCACCGTGCTTGACGCGGACACCACCGACCGCCGGGGCCTGCATGTTGTCGAATTCCTGGCGCTTGGCGCGCTTGGACTTGCGGCCACGACGAGCCGGACCACCCGGACGCCCGAAGGCACCCTGGGTCCCGCCCCGGCCCCGGTTGCCCGGACCCGGACGGCCACCGCCGCCACCGGGAGGACCGCTCGGGCCGCCGCCACCGGGACGGAAGCCGCCACCGCCGCCGCCGCGCGGACCGGCACCCGGGGCACCGCCCGGACGACCGCCACCGCCACCACGACCGCCACCCGGACCACCGGAGCCGCCACCGGGGCGACCGGTGAAGGTACCGGCCGAGGACTTCGGCATCATCGCCGGGTTCGGGCGCGGAGCACCCGGAACGCCGCCGCCGGCCGGACGCGGCCGGTCACTGCCACCACCCGGACCACCGGGTCCGCCGGAGCGGCCCTGCGGCGGGCGCGGCGTCGCACCGGCCGGGCTCGGGCCCCGCCGGTCGGAACCGCCACCACCCGGGCCGGGGCGCGGTCCGCGCCCCATGCCCTGGGTCGAGCTGAACGGGTTGTTGCCCGGACGCGGCGCACCACCCGGAGCGCCACCCGGACGGGGAGCGCCGGGACGCGGGGCACCCGGACGGGGAGCACCCGGCCGCGGCGCGTCGGAACGCGCCGAACCACCGGGGCGCGCGCCGGAACCCTCGCCGGGACGCGGACCGGCACCCGGACGCGGGCCGGCACCCTGGCCGCCCGGACGCGGGCTCGCACCCGGCACCGCCGGACGCGGGCTCTGACCACCCGGACGCGGGCTCGCACCCGGCCGCGGGGCGTCGCTACGACGGGCCTCAGGGGCCTCCTGCGACTCGGCCCGTGCGGCCGGAGCCTCGAAGGCCGGTGTCGCCGGAGCAGCCGGGGACTCCACCGGAGCCGCGGCCGCCGGAGCGGACTCGGCCGGCGTGGTCTCCTGCCGCGGACCCGGCTTGGGACCTGGCCGCGGACCCGGACGGGCCGGTGCCGGCGCGGTCACCTCGGGGGTCTCCGCCCTAGCTGCCGGAGCCGGGGTGGTCTCGGCAGGCGTGACCGGCTCGGCGGCCGGAGCGGGACGCTCGGCCGGAGCCTTCGGGGTGGCCGGCTGGGCCGGCCTGGGGGCCGCGGGGGCGACCGGTGCGGTCGCCTGCGGTGCCGCGGACGTGCTGGCGGCGGCCTTCTTGGCCGCGCGCTTCTTCGGCGGGTTCTTCTCGAACTCCTCCGCCAACCTTCGAACCACCGGCGCCTCGATCGTCGAGGATGCCGACCGGACGAACTCGCCCATGTCGTTCAGTCTGGTCAGAACGACCTTGCTGGTAACTCCGAGCTCCTTCGCGAGCTCGTAGACCCGGACCTTTGCCACTACTCTCCCTCTGGTCCGAGCCTGGGGCGCGGACCGTTAGTTGACGTACGTGCTCATCGCTTTGCACTCATCGGTAGACACTCATCGAGTGGTCATGAGTCGATGACCCGCCTTCATGTCGGTCACGACGGTCCGGTCAGACCGCCGCGGACGGCCGGTTGGCCGCCGTGTGTACTGCTTCTTGCTTATCACGCTGCGCGACGTACTCGCGCAGTCCGGTCACGTCCAGCGGACCCGGGACCTTGAAGGCCCGTGGGAACGCCTTGCGCCGGACGGCGAGCTCGAAGCACTCGGTCGTGGGGTGCAGGTGCGCCCCTCGCCCAGGTGCCCGACGAGCGGGATCCGGAAGCACGTGTCCTCCGGAAGCCGTCATCCGCAGCAGGTCAGCCGGACTGCTCCGCTTCCGGCACCCGATGCAGGTACGCTCCGCAGGCTTGCCTGGGCGCGCGGCTGCAGTCACTGTCAGGTGATCCTCAGGGTGTGGTTGCGACTCAGTCGACCGACCGAGCACCTAGTCTACCTTCTCTGCCTCAGGGGTCACATCGGTATCCGGCCGGATGTCGATCCGCCAGCCGGTGAGCCGGGCCGCGAGCCGCGCGTTCTGGCCTTCCTTGCCGATCGCGAGCGACAGCTGGTAGTCGGGTACGACGACACGCGCGGCACGGGCCGCGGCGTCGATCACCTCGACAGACGTAACCTGCGCCGGGGACAGCGCATTCCCGACGAAGGTCGCCGGGTCGTCGCTGTGGTCGATGATGTCGATCTTCTCGCCGTGCAGCTCGTGCATGATGTTGCGCACGCGCTGACCCATCGGCCCGATGCAGGCGCCCTTGCCGTTCACGGACGGGTTGAGGGTCCGGACGGCGATCTTCGTGCGGTGACCGGCCTCCCGGGCGATCGCGGTGATCTCGACCGTGCCGTCGGCGATCTCCGGGACCTCGAGCGCGAACAGCTTCTTCACCAGGTTCGGGTGCGTCCGGCTGACCGTGATCTGCGGACCCTTGAAGCCCTTCCGGACGCCGACCACGTACACCCGCAGCCGGGAGCCGTGTTCGTACTGCTCCCCGGGCACCTGCTCGGGGGCCGGCAGCACGGCCTCGATCTTGCCCAGGTCGACCATCACCGACCGAGGGTCGCGGCCCTGCTGGACGACTCCGGAGACGATGTCGCCCTCCTTGCCGGAGAACTCGCCGTACCGGACCTCGTCCTCGGCGTCGCGCAGCCGCTGCAGGATGATCTGCTTCGCGGTTGTCGCGGCGATCCGGCCGAAGTCGTGCGGGGTGTCGTCGTACTCGCGGGCCAGCGTGCCGTCCTCGGCCAGCTCGCGCGCGTAGACCGTCACGTGCCCGGTCTTGCGGTCCAACTCGGCCCGGGCGTGCTGCTGCGCGCCCTCGGTGCGGTGGTAGGCGACCAGCAGCGCCTGCTCGATCGCCTCCACCACCACGTCCAGGGAGATGTCCTTCTCCCGTTCCAGTGACCGCAGCACGGCCATGTCGATGTCCATGTCAGTTCTCCTCCACCGTGCCGTCGGCAGGTGTTTCAGGTTCGTCGTTGCCGGCAGCCCGGTTGAACTCGATCTGGACCTTGGCCTTGGCCACGTCGGCGTACCCGACGGTCTGCCGCTTGCCGTCGATGTCCAGTTCGGCCGCCTCGTCGGAGGCGGACTTGATCCGGCCGGTGAGCGTCCCGCCGGCCGTCAGGGTGACCTTGACGAGACGGTCGCGGTTGCGTCGCCAGTGCCGGGGAAGGGTGAGCGGCCGGTCCACGCCGGGGCTGGAGACCTCCAGCGTGTACGCGCCCTCGCCCATGATGTCGTCGGCGTCGAGCGCCTTGGAGATCGCCCGGGTGACCTCGGCGATGTCGTCGAGGCTGATCCCGCCGTCGCGGTCGACCAGCACGCGCAGCAACCGGCGGCGGCCGGCCGGCGCGATGTCCGCGGCCTCCAGGTCGCACCCGAACTGCTCGACGATCGGCCGCAGGAAGTTCTCGAGGCTCGTGGTGTCCGTGTGATCGGTCCTTCTGCTCACAGTTGACCTGCCTCTCTCCAGTTGTGCACCCGTTTGCTCCCGGCCGTCTCACCGAGAGCAGTAGCCCACCCTATCCGGCCGGTGTCCGGATCCCGCTCACCGGCTCGGCCCGGGCCGGTTCGCGGCGTGTCACCAGGTATCGTTCCGGCGTGCCTGAACGCCGCCTCACCCGTCGTGCCGTCGTCGCGACCGCCGTCCTCGTCCCTGGTGCGGCCGTGCTGGCCGGTTGCAAGGACGACCCGTCGGCCGGTTCCGGCCCGTCGGGCACCAAGGGCGCCGTGAACGGTACGACGACGTCGCCGGGCCCGGCCACGGAGACGCCGGCGGCCGACCCGGCTGTCGTCGCCGCGCTCAGTGCCGCGGCGACCCAGGTGACTCAATTGTCCCAGCTCTACACAACCGCGAGCCGGAAGTTCCCGGCGCTCCGGGTGCAGCTCGCGGCCGGCGCGAAGTACCACGTGACGCATCTCGCGAAGCTCAAGGAGACGCCGGGCGTGTCGGCCCAGCCCGCCACCGCGGTCGCGCTCGCGAGCTCGCAGGTCGCGCTCGCCACCATCGCCAAGCAGGAACGGGCCGCCGCGACCGCGCATGTCGCGGCCGCGGCCAAGCTGTCCGGTGCGCCGGCCCGCCTGCTCGCCGAGATCGCCGCCTCCGAGACCCAGCTCGGCTATGCCCTGACCCCGGCCAAGAACAAGGCGGCGTCATGAATCAACTCGACGCCCTGCAGGCCGCTCTCGCCGGTGAACACGCCGCGCTGTACGGCGTCGGTGTGGCGGGCGGCAAGTTCAACGGCGTGCGGTTCAAGGAGGCCACCGACCTGTTCGGGGCGCACCGCAACAACCGCGACCACCTCAGCGCGCTGATCGTCGCCGCCGGACAGACCCCGGTCGCGGCCGACCCGGCCTACGACCTGCCGCGGGCGGTCACGAACGGCGCGACCGCCGCCGCACTCATCCTCTACGTCGAACGCCGGATCGCGGCCGTGTACGGCGACCTCGTCGAGGCCGCCGAACAACCGGCAGTCCGCACGTTCGCGATCGACGCCCTCCTCGCCGCCTCCACCAACCAACTCACCTGGGGCGGCGCCCCGACGGCACTCCCCGGCGCCGTCTCCTAGAGCGAGCGGACCCAGTTCTCCAGCAGGGTGGCGCCCGCGTCGCCGGACTTCTCCGGGTGGAACTGGGTCGCGGACAGTGGGCCGTTCTCCACCGCGGCGACGAACCTGTCGCCGCCGTACGTCGTCCAGGTCACCAGCGGAGCGACCGACTCGCGCGCGTCGTCCAGCTGCCAGGTGCGGACGCCGTACGAGTGCACGAAGTAGAAGCGTTCCTTCTCGATGCCCTCGAACAGCTTGCTGCCGGACGGTACCTCGACCGTGTTCCAACCCATGTGCGGAACGGGTTGGGCGTCCCCGGGCTGCAGCCGCTCGACCGTGCCGGGCCACTGCTCGCAGCCCTCGGTCTCGACGCCGTGCTCGATTCCGCGACCGAACAGGATCTGCATGCCGACGCAGATCCCGAGCACCGGGCGGCCACCGGTCAGCCGCCGGTCGACCGCGACGTCACCGCGGACCGCCTTCAGACCGGTCATGCAGGCTTCGAACGCACCGACGCCCGGCACGAGCAGACCGTCGGCGTTGCAGGCCTCGTCGAAGTCCGCGGTCACCGTCACGTCGGCGCCGACCCGCTGCAGTGCCCGCTCCCCCGACCTGATGTTGCCCGAACCGTAGTCGAGCAGGACGACCCGCTTCTTCACAGGGCGCCCTTGGTGGACGGGATGCCCGGCTGCCGCGGGTCCAGCTCGGCGGCCGCCCGCAGTGCCCGGGCGAACGCCTTGAACTGAGCCTCGACGATGTGGTGCGGGTCGCGGCCCGACAGCACCCGGATGTGTACGCAGATCGCCGCGTTGAACGCCAGCGTCTCGAACACGTGCTGGGTCAGCGAGCCGGCGTAGTCGCCGCCGATGATCGCGTACACCTGGCCGTCCGGCTCGCCGGTGTGCACGCAGTACGGCCGGCCGGACAGGTCGACCGTGCAGTGCACTAGCGCCTCGTCCAGCGGCACGGTCGCGTCGCCGAACCGCCGGATGCCGCGCTTGTCACCCAGTGCCTCGCGCAGCGCCTGGCCGATCCCGATCGCGGTGTCCTCGACGGTGTGGTGCGCGTCGATCTCAAGGTCGCCGACCGTGTTCACGTGCAGGTCGAGCAGCGCGTGCTTGGCCAGCGCGTTCAGCATGTGGTCGTAGAAGCCGACACCGGTGGAGATGTCGGCCCGGCCCTCGCCGTCGAGGTTCAGCTCGACCAGGACCTTGGACTCACTGGTCTCGCGGTCGATCCGCGCGGTGCGCGTCATGAGTGCCTTCCCGTGTCTGTCTTGAGGATGCGTTCCATACAGGCGCGGAACGCCGCCATCTCCTCGCTGGTGCCGATCGAGACCCGGAGCCAGCCGTCCGGCCCGGTCTCACGGATCAGTACGCCGTCGTCGAGCAACGCCTGCCACACCGCGTGCCGGTCCGCGAACGTCCCGAACAGCACGAAGTTCGCGTCCGAGTCGACCGCGCGCAGGCCCAGGGCCCGGAGCCAGCCGACGGTCTCGTCACGTTCGGCGCGGAGCTGCTCCACCCGGCCGAGCAGCTCGTCGGAGTGCCGCAGCGCCGCGCGGGCGGTCGCCTGGGTGACCGCGGACAGATGGTACGGCAGCCGGACGATCCGCAGCGCGTCCACGAACTGCTTGCTGGCGGCAAGGTATCCGACCCGGCCGCCGGCCATCGCGAACGCCTTCGACATCGTCCGGGAGACGGCCAGGTTCGGGTACGACGGCAGCAACGAGACGGCGCTGGGCGTCCCGGCCCGGCGGAACTCGGCGTACGCCTCGTCGACCACCACGACCGACCCGAGCGAGGCGGCCTGCGCGACGATCGCCTCGGTCACGTCGATCGGCAGCGCCGTACCGGTCGGGTTGTTGGGCGAGGCGAGCAACACGACCGACGGGCGGTGCCGGGAGATCGCGGCGATCGCCTTGCTCCGGTCGAGCGTGAAGTCCTCGGCGCGGCGGCCGGTGACCCAGGCGGTGTTCGTGTCGCGGGCGTACTCCGGGTACATCGAGTAGGTCGGGGCGAACGACAGCGCCGTACGGCCGGGGCCGCCGAACGCCTGCAGGATGTGCAGCATCACCTCGTTGGACCCGTTGGCGGCCCACAGCTGCTCCGGCTCCAGCCGCGCGCCGGACTCGCGGGCCAGGTACGCCGCGAGGTCCGCGCGCAGGTCGAGGAACTCGCGGTCCGGGTACCGGTTCATGCCACGGGCTGCTGCCGCCACCGAGGCGGCCACGTCGGCGACCGTCTCCTCGCTCGGCGGGTACGGGTTCTCGTTGACGTTCAGCAGCACCGGGACGTCGAGCTGCGGGGCGCCGTACGGCTCGAAGCTCTTCAGCTCCTCGCGGATCGGCAGCCCGTCGAAGCGGCCCATCAGCTCTCCCCTGGGAATCGCGACGAGACTGCGGCGCCGTGGGCCGGCAGGTCCTCGGCGTGCGCGAGCGCGAGTACGTGCCCGGCGACCTCCTGCAACGCATCGCGGGAGTAGTTGACGACGTGCACGGCCTTCAGGAAGCTGCGCACGGACAAGCCGGACGAGTGGCAGGCGCAACCGGCGGTCGGGAGCACATGGTTCGAACCGGCGCAGTAGTCGCCGAGCGAGACCGGCGACCAGCTGCCGACGAAGATCGCGCCGGCGTTGGTGATCTGACCGGCGCGCTCCTCGGCGTCGGCGGTCTGGATCTCCAGGTGCTCGGCGGCGTACGCGTTCACGACAGCCGTGCCCTGGTCGAGGTCGTCCACCAGGACGACGGCGGACTGCTGACCGGACAGCGCCTCGGTGACGCGGTCGGCGTGCTTGGTCTTCGCGACCTGGACCGGAAGCTCGGCTTCCACTGCGGCGGCCAGCACCTCCGACGGTGTCACCAGCACACTGGCGGCCATCGGGTCGTGCTCGGCCTGGCTGATCAGGTCCGCGGCGACGTGCTTCGGGACCGCGGTGTCGTCGGCGAGGATCGCGATCTCGGTCGGGCCGGCCTCCGAGTCGATGCCGACCTCGCCCAGCAGGAATCGCTTGGCGGCGACCACGTAGATGTTGCCGGGGCCGGTGATCAGGTTGACCTTCTGGCAACCCTCGAAGCCGTACGCGAACCCGGCGATCGCCTGCGCGCCGCCCATCGCGTACACCTCGTCGATGCCCAGCAGCTCACAGACCGCCAGCACCGTCGGGTGCGGCAGACCGCCGAACTCCTTCTGTGGCGGGGATGCCACCGCGAGCGACGGTACGCCGGCCACCTGGGCCGGTACGACGTTCATGACCACGCTGGACGCCAGCGGCGCGCGACCGCCGGGAACGTACAGCCCGACGCGTTGCACCGGGACGAACCGCTGCGTCACCCGCCCGCCGGGAGCGGGCTCGGAGGCGATGTCGGCGGTGAGCTCGTCCTGGCTGACCTCACGGACCCGGCGGATCGACTCCTCGAAGGCGCTGCGCACCTCCGGGTCGAGCTCCTCCAACGCCGTCTTCAGCGCCTCCGCGGGCACCCGCACGTCGTCGACACGCACATGGTCGAACTTCTCGCCGTACTCCCTGATCGCCTCGAGGCCGCGATGGCGGACGTCCAGGCAGATCGGTCGGACGACGTCGAGGGCGGCCTCGACGTCGAACACGGCTCGGGGGACCAGGGCTTGGAGGTTCAGCACCTCTCCAGCTGCCACTCGGCCCCGCAGGTCGACGCGGCGAATCATGCGCTCAGTCTAGTGGTCGCACCCGGCGCCGCTGACCCGCTATCCACAGGCTGGCCCGTCACGGCAGGTCAGCCCGGCGGCCATGCCCTAGGCTCGACCGCATGGACTCCCGCCTGCCGTTGCTCACTGTCGACACGGTGATCTTTCCCGGGCTGGTGCTGGCGATTCCGGTGACCGACGTGCAAGGGCGAGCGGTGGTCCGCGACCTGGTCGAGAACGGCGGTGAACTGGTCTGCGGCGCCCTCGCGGTGCGCGACGGGTACGAGCTGGGTGAGCGGGTGTTCCGGTCGCTGTACGGGACCGGCTGTGCGGCGACGATCTCCGAGATCGCGGTGGACGCCGACGACGAGGGCCCGATCGAGGTGACGCTGACCGGCAACCGCCGGTTCAAGGTGACCGAGCTGGACGGCAGCGGCGACTACCTGGTCGCGGACGTCGAATGGCTGGCCGACGACCTCGGCGACGACCCGTTGGGCACGGCAACGATCGCGCTGGAACGGTTCCGCAAGTACGCCGAGGCGGTCAGCGAGATCAGCCGGCCCGGCCTGCACCTCGGCGACCTCCCGGACAACCCCAGCACACTGTCGTACCTGATGTCGGCCGCGATGAAGCTGATGACGCCCGACCGCCAGAAACTCCTCGAAGCCCCGGACGCCACCACCCGGCTGGCTCAACTGGTCGGCCTCCTCGACAACGAACTGGCCGCGATCAAGGCGCTCCCCTCGCTGCCGGCCACCGACCTGATCACCTGGTCGGCCCTCTCCCCCAACTGAGCAGCCCTACCGCAACGAATCCCACAGCGGTATGGTTTTGGTATGAGCAAACAGATCACCGTTCGGCTGCCGGACGAGCTGGTCGACTTCATGGACGAGCTGGTCGCCACCGACAAGGCGACGAGCCGGGCGTCCGTGGTCGCCCGGGCGATGGAACGCGAGCGCCGCCGCGAACTCGCCGCGCGCGACCTCGCCATCCTGAGCGAGCACGGCGGGTACGACGACCTCGACGGCCTGGCTCCAGCAGCGTCCGGCACAGTCCTCGATCTCGACTGAGTCGACACCGTGCGTCCACTGCACATCGCCCGGCTCGACAAACCCCGGCCCGTGGTGGTGCTGACCCGCGAACTCATCCGCCCGCGGCTGACCAACGTCACGGTCGCGCCGATCACCAGCACGATCCGCGGCCTGTCGACCGAAGTACTGGTCGGCCCGGACAACGGTCTGGATCACCCGAGCGCGATCTCCTGCGACAACATCCAGACCATCCCGAGGAGCCAGCTGGGCCGGCTCATCGGGTACCTCCACCCCGACCAGGAACCTGCCCTGGCCGAGGCGATCAACCTGGCGTTCGACCTCGAGCTCTAACCCAGCTTGGACAGGTCGCGAACCGCGCCCTTGTCGGCGCTCGTCGCCATCGCCGCGTACGTCTTCAGCGCGCTGGACACCTTGCGGTCGCGGTTCTGCGGGGCGTAGACGCCGTTCAGCGCCGCATCGCGAGCGGCCAGCTCCTCGTCGGAGACCAGCAGTTCGATCGAGCGGTTCGGGATGTCGATCTTGATCCGGTCGCCGTCCTGGACCAGGGCGATCGTCCCGCCGGAGGCCGCCTCGGGCGAGGCATGCCCGATCGAGAGTCCCGACGTACCGCCGGAGAACCGGCCGTCGGTGATCAGTGCGCAGACCTTGCCGAGACCGCGGCCCTTCAGGTACGAGGTCGGGTACAGCATCTCCTGCATCCCGGGCCCGCCCTTCGGGCCCTCGTACCGGATCACGACGACGTCGCCGGGCTGGATCTGCTTGGTGAGGATCTTCTCGACGGCCTGCTCCTGGGACTCGCACACCACGGCCGGACCCTCGAACGTCCAGATCGACTCGTCCACGCCGGCCGTCTTCACCACACAGCCGTCGACGGCCAGGTTGCCCTTCAGGACGGCGAGACCGCCGTCCTTGGAGTAGGCGTGCTCGCGGTCCCGGATGCAGCCGTTCGCCGCGTCGGTGTCCAGCGTGTCCCAACGCTCCGACTGCGAGAACGCGGTCGCCGACCGCTTGCAGCCCGGCGCCGCGTGCCACAGCTCGACGGCCTCCGGCGACGGCGAGCCGCCGCGCAGGTCCCACGTCTTCAGCCACTCGTCGATCGAGTCGCTGTGCACGGTGTGGATGTTCTGGTTCAGCAGGCCGGCCCGGTACAGCTCGCCGAGGATCGCGGGGATGCCGCCGGCGCGGTGCACGTCCTCCATGTAGTACGTGCCCTGCGGGGCGACGTTCGGCGCGACCTTCGCCAGGCACGGGACCCGGCGGGAGACCGCGTTGATGTCGTCCAGGTCGAAGTCGACCTCGGCCTCCTGCGCGGCGGCCAGCAGGTGCAGGATCGTGTTGGTCGAGCCGCCCATCGCGATGTCGAGCGCCATCGCGTTACCGAACGCCTCCTTCGAGGCGATCGACCGCGGCAGCACGGTCTCGTCGTCGTTGTCGTAGTACCGGTGGGCCAGCCGTACGACGGTCTCGCCGGCCTTCTCGTACAGCGCGCGGCGGGCGGTGTGGGTGGCCAGTACGGACCCGTTGCCGGGCAGCGACAGGCCGATCGCCTCGGTCAGGCAGTTCATCGAGTTCGCGGTGAACATGCCCGAACAGGAACCGCAGGTCGGGCAGGCGTTCTCCTCGATCCGCAGGATGTCGGCGTCGGAGACGTTCTCGTTGACGGCCTCGGACATCGCGTCGATCAGGTCGAGCTTGCGGACCGTACCGTCGACGAGCGTCGCCCGGCCGGCCTCCATCGGGCCGCCGGAGACGAACACGGTCGGGATGTTCAGCCGGAGCGCGGCGTTCAGCATGCCGGGAGTGATTTTGTCGCAGTTCGAGATGCAGACCAGCGCGTCCGCGCAGTGCGCCTCGACCATGTACTCGACCGAGTCCGCGATCAGGTCCCGGGACGGGAGGCTGTAGAGCATGCCGCCGTGGCCCATCGCGATCCCGTCGTCGACGGCGATCGTGTTGAACTCGCGGGCGATCCCGCCGGCCGCGTGGATCGCCGCGGACACGATCCGGCCGACCGGGGCCAGATGGGTGTGACCGGGGACGAACTCGGTGAAGCTGTTCGCCACCGCGATGATCGGCTTCCCGAAGTCCTCCCGGGCTACCCCCGAGGCCTGCATGAGCGCGCGGGCGCCCGCCATGTTGCGGCCGTGGGTGACAGTACGGGACCTCAGAGCAGGCACGACGACATCTCCTTGCGGCTAGTACGTATCTCTTGATACCTGATCGATACTGCCACGCGGGTCCGGATAGCGGTACGCCGGTCCCGGATGACGGATGCGGCAGTGCCACCCCGCCGCCGTATCTTGGCCGCGTGACCTCCACTGGCGACACCGATCCGCTCGCCCGCTTCGCGTCGGCCGGCTCAGCGCGGAGCACTCTCCAGGCGTGGGCTGAGGGCGCGTACGTCGTACGCCTGCTGACCGTCGTACGCGACAAGGGCTGGACGGCGTACCTGATCGAACCGCGCTCGGTCGGCGAACTGGCGACCTACTCCGGCCTCGCGCCGGAACGCGTCGCGGACATCGTCGACGTGCTCGAGGCGTACGGCGTGGTCGACCGGACCGACGAGACGGTTCGATTGACGGCGGAGTTCGCGGCACTGTCCGCCGACGACGCATGGGTCGGCCTCGACGAGTTGCTCGACCGGATCGAGCTGACGACGCGGCTGGTTCCGGCGACCGCCGAGGCCGGCCCGCTGCCGCTGTCCGAAGCCGACGCGCTGCTGATCGCGCGCTCGTCCGGCGGCAACTCGACCCACATCACCCGGGCCTTGTTCGACCGGTTGTTCCTGCCCAAGCTTCCCGAACTCGTCGACGTGGTCCGCACCGAACCGTGGCTCGACGTCGGGTGTGGGGTCGCCGGATCCACCTTGACGCTGGCGGGATTGTTCCCCGAGCTCAAGGCCGTCGCGCTCGAACTCGTTCCTACCGTGGCCGCCGAGACGCGGCGCCGGGCCGAGGCTCAGGGTGTGGCCGACCGGGTGGATATCCGGACGATGGACGTACGCGATTTCGACGAGCAGGACGCGTTCGGCGGGGCTTTCTGGGCACAGCCGTTCTTTCCCGAGGCGACCCGCGCCGCGGCGCTCGCGACCATCCTGCGCGCGCTGCGCCCCGGAGGTCTGCTGTTCCTGCAGGAGATGGAGCCGGTGCCGGACGAGGCTGCCCGGCCCGCGTACACCATGCGGCGGCTGATCGCCCAGGCTCAGGGGATCCCGTTCGGCCGGACCGCCGAGGAGCTGACGGCCGAGACCGTGGCTGCCGGGTTCCAGCCGGTGCGGGTGGCGCAGACCGATTTCGGCCGGATCGTGATCGTGCGGCATCCGGACTGACCACAACTGTCGGAGGTCCGTTCTAGCCTGCTTGCATGGCATACGCGACCCGCGCGGTTCACCTGGCGCTGCGTCCGTACGTCGGCGACCTGATCGGGTATGCGTACGACGCGGATCCGCCGGACTTGCACCGCGGCCTGCCGTCGCGCTACCTGACGATCATCGTCACGCTCGACGAGCCGCTGGGTGTCGCCCAGCCGGGCGGCCCGGTGGAGAAGTACGACGCCCTCGTCGGCGGACTGCACTCGACCGCTGTGCACGTCGGCCAGACTCCCAGCCGTGCCGGCCTCCAGCTCAGTCTCACGCCGGCCGCCGCGCGCGTACTGCTCGGCGTTCCGCCGGGCGAGCTCGCGGGCGTGATCGGTCTCGACCAGCTCCTCGGCCGCGCGGCACGCGAACTGGTGGAGCAGCTCCGGGACACACCGGCCTGGTCGGCACGCTTCGACCTCCTCGAGGCGTGGTTGCTCCGGCAGCTCGACGGACGCCGGCCGGCTGCGGTCCGCCCCGAGCTCGGATGGGCGTGGTTGCGGTTGTGCGAGGCAGGCGGCGCGATCGGCGTACAGGAGCTGGCGTCGGAGGTCGGGTGGAGCCGGCGGCACCTCACCGAGCGGTTCCGGTCCGAGTTCGGCCTGCCGCCGAAGGTGGCATCGCGGGTGCTCCGGTTCGAGTACGTCACGGCGACGCTGCGCCGGCGTCCGGACACCCGGCTGGCCGACCTGGCGGCCGTCGCCGGGTATGCCGATCAGGCGCATCTGACCCGCGAGTTCCGGGCGATCGCGGGCTGCTCGCCGCGGCAGTGGATGATCGAGGAACTGCCCGCGCTACCGGCCGATTTCGACCGTAATCCACAGGGTCCGGCGATCGTGCCAGCAGCGGTCGCGGGATCTCACTAGACTCCCCGGGGTGAGTGAGACGACCGAGCTGCCCGATTCCGAAGCCCTTCAGGTCCTCCGGCGGGTGTTCGGGTACGAATCCTTCCGCGGCGAGCAGGCCGAGATCATCGACACCGTGGTCGCGGGCGGCGACGCGTTGGTGCTGATGCCGACCGGTGGGGGCAAGTCGCTGTGCTACCAGATTCCGTCGCTGGTGCGATCCGGCGTCGGTGTGGTGATCTCACCGCTGATCGCGTTGATGCAGGACCAGGTCGACGCGCTGACCGCGCTCGGTGTCCGGGCCGGCTTCCTCAACTCGACGCAGGACTTCGAGCAGCGGCGTGACGTGGAGCAGGCGTTCCTGGCGGGTGAGCTCGACCTGTTGTACCTGGCGCCCGAGCGATTGCGGGTCGAGGCGACCGTGCGGCTGCTCGACCAGGGCAAGATCGCGCTGTTCGCGATCGACGAGGCGCACTGCGTGTCGCAGTGGGGCCACGACTTCCGGCCGGACTACCTGATGTTGTCGGAGCTGCACGAGCGCTGGCCCGACGTACCGCGGATCGCGCTGACCGCGACGGCGACCGAGGCGACTCACCAGGAGATCGCGACCCGGCTCAATCTCGCGCAGGCGAAGCACTTCGTCGCGAGCTTCGACCGGCCGAACATCCAGTACCGGATCGTCCCGAAGGACAACCCGCAGCGGCAGCTGCTCGACCTGTTGCGGACCGAGCACGCGGGCGACGCCGGCATCGTGTACTGCCTGTCCCGCAACAGCGTCGAGAAGACCGCGGCCTTCCTCACCCAGAACGGCATCGAGGCCCTGCCGTACCACGCCGGCCTGGACAGCCGGACCCGCGCGGCGAACCAGGCCCGGTTCCTCCGCGAGGACGGGCTGGTCGTGGTCGCGACGATCGCGTTCGGGATGGGCATCGACAAGCCTGACGTCCGGTTCGTCGCGCATCTCGACCTGCCGAAGTCGGTCGAGGGCTACTACCAGGAGACCGGCCGCGCGGGGCGCGACGGGCTGCCGTCGACGGCCTGGCTGGCGTACGGCCTCCAGGACGTCGTCCAGCAACGAAAGATGATCGACACGTCCGAGGGCGACCTGGCGCACCGGCGCCGGTTGAGCTCGCACCTCGACGCGATGCTGGCGTTGTGCGAGACCGTGGAGTGCCGCCGTTCCCAACTCCTGGCGTACTTCGGTCAGCACGGTGACACCTGCGGGAACTGCGACACCTGCCTGACGCCGCCGGAGTCCTGGGACGGCACGATCGCCGCGCAGAAGTTGCTCTCCACGGTGTACCGGCTGCAGCACGAGCGCGGGCAGAAGTTCGGCGCCGGGCAGCTGATCGACATCCTGCTCGGCAAGGAGACCGACAAGGTCAAGCAGTTCCGGCACGACCAGCTGACCGTGTTCGGGATCGGCACCGAGCTGAAGGAGGCGGAGTGGCGCGGTGTCGTCCGGCAACTGCTCGCGCTGCGGCTGCTCGCGGTCGAGGGCGACTACGGGACGCTCGTGCTGACCGAGGAGAGCGCGGAGGTGCTCGGGCGGCGGCGCGAGGTGATGATGCGCCGCGAGCCGGAGCGGACCCGCACCCGGTCCTCCGGTGGTTCCAAGAAGGCGGCGGCCGCGGACCTGCCGGCCGAGGCGGCGCCGGTGTTCGAGCGGTTGCGCGCGTGGCGCGGCGCGGTCGCGAAGGAGCAGGGCGTACCGGCGTACGTCATCTTCCACGACGCGACGCTGCGCCAGATCGCGACCGACCTGCCGTCCTCGCTGGCCGAGCTCGGCAAGATCAGCGGCGTCGGCGAGAACAAGCTCGCCAAGTACGGCGACGGCGTCCTGGAGACACTCGCCGCAGAGTAGGTGTCGATTCGGCCGGGCCGCCCTGAGGGGGAGGCTGGTGAGATCTGGGACGAGTTGAACGCGACGGGGGCGGTTGTCGTCGGCCGGCGGACGGCGGAGCAGGTCGACTATTACGGCGGCGAGCACCACGGCGTACCGCTGTTCGTCGTCAGCCACAACCCGCCGCCGGTCCACGGCGCGGTCACCGCCCGGACGGCCCTGGCGGCCGGTGTCCTCGACGAGCTGCAGATCAGCCAGGTGCCGGTGTTGTTCGGCAGCGGGATGCGGCTGTTCGACGTTCTCCCCCGCCGCATCGAGCTCGAGATCGTGCGGGTCATCGACACCCCGCAGGCAACCCACATTCGCTACCGGGTCAGCTGAGTAGCGGAGCGACGGCGTTGGTGAGGTCGGTCATGCGGCGGTCGATGCTCCGGCCGCCGTTGGCCAGCAGGAGGGCGATGGAGAGCCGCTTGGCGGGGATGACGATCAGCAGGCTGGTGTGGTCGGGCATGTCGCCGCGGTGGCCGAAGGCCTGGCCGAGGCCGAACTGCTGGGTGAACAGCATCGTGCCGAGGCCGTACTGACCATCGCCGTCGGTCATCTGGTTGACCAGGTCGGCGGGGATCACGCGGCCGCCGTACAGTTGGTAGCCCCAACGAGCCACCGTCGGAGCGTCGGCCGCCAGCCCGCCGGGTGCGGCGGCGAGGCTCGCGAAAGCTCGGCACGGTAGGTATCCGTCGGGTGCCCCGCACGCCTGGTCGTTGTCGACGGCCGCGGGCGGTTGGGGTTTCTCGCCGTCCTGGAAGGCGGCGTGCTGCAGTCCGGCCGGTGTGGCCAGATCACGGCGGAGCGCGGTGGCGAGTGGCTGCCCGGTGAGTTTCTCGATCAGCATGCCGAGCAGTACGTAGCTCGGGTTGCTGTAGCTGTAAGCCCGGCCCGGCTCACCGAGGTGACCGTCGGCGAAGTCGAGCGACTGGGCGAGCGTCCAGTGCTTGCCCGGCGCCGCGGCGGCGGCCCGGTCCATCCGGGCGAAGTCGGCGGGCTGGTAGTCCGGTAGGGCGGCCGTCATCGACAGGTGCTGGCGTACGGTCGCGTCGTTCGCGGTCAGCCGGTGCGGGACGTAGCGCGCGATCGGCAGCTCGAGGTTGAGCTCGCCCTTGCCGGCCAGCAACATCACCTCGGCTGCGATGAACGTCTTCGTGATGCTGGCGACGGCCATGCTCGTGTCGGGGCGCAACGGCGTACCGCGGCTGTCCGTGCCGACGGCGCCCGACCAGGTCCAGTGGTCGGTGACAACCGCGGCGGTGGCACCACGGGAACCGGACGGGCTGTCCGGGAACTCGACGATCTGGTCGAGCGCCTCCTGCAGCGCCTTCGCCTTGTCCGGCGCGAGGGTCCGCGTGGCCGGCGGCGGAAAGGCGGCAGGCGTCTGCGGCGCAGGTAGCGGTACCTCTCCCCCGCCAGAGCACCCCACCAACGCAAACACCAGCAGGGCGGTTGCGCTCCACCTCATGCTCCGATGATGGCACCGACTACGGCGTCCAGGTGACGGTCGGCGCCAGATCGGCGAACTCGTGCAGCAATCGCGAACGCCGGCTCGCGATCCAGGCGAGGCAGACGGTGTTCGGCGCGAGGCTGTCGACCGGGACCGCGACCACGTCGTGGCGCTGGTAGAAGGTTGCGACGCTGAGCGGGACGACCGAGATGCCGTGGCCGGCCGCGACGTGTTCCAGCTTCTCCTCGACACTGCGCATCGCGGGCACGGGTTTCGCCGTACGGGTGCGGAGTTCGACGGCGATGTCCCGCCATTCGGGGACGGCGTCCGGGTCCTGCAGCAGGTGCTCGTCGGCGAGGTCGGCGATGTCGATCACCGGTTTGCCGGCCAGCCGATGATCGGCGGGCAGCATCGCGACCCGCGGCTCCTCGAACAGCGGCCGCACGGTGAGACCGGACTGGTCGATCGGCAGCCGTACGACACTGACGTCCACCCGGCCGTCGTGCAGTACGTCGACCTGGTCGTCCCACGTGGTCCGGATCAGCTCGATCTCTACCCCGGGATGGGTGGCGCCGAACGTGCGGACTGCCTCGGTCACGGTCAGTCCCGGCATGAAGCCGATCGTGAACGTCTTCGACCCGCGAGCGGCCTGCGCCACCCGGCGCCGGGTCGCGTCCGCGGCCGCCAGCAGCGGGCGGGCGTCGTCGAGCAGCTGGCGACCGGCCGCGGTCAACTCGGTCGCTCGTTTGGTCCGGACGAACAGCTGCGCCCGGAGCTCGTCCTCGAGCGCGCGAATCTGCCGGGACAGCACCGGCTGCGCGATGTGCAGGCGCTCCGCCGCGCGACCGAAGTGCAGTTCCTCGGCGACGGCGACGAAGTACCGGAGCTTGCGGAGGTCGACGTCCATAATACCTTCAGGGTATTACAGCGGCGGGAACAGGTCTTGGACGCGCCGAGCCGGGCGGCCGCATCGTGGAAGCCGAAACCGTTCCCACGAAAGGCACTTCCGTGACTCTGCAGGACCAGCGCGTCGTCATCCTCGGTGGTACGTCGGGTATCGGCCTGGCCACCGCCCAGCTCGCCGCCGAACAGGGCGCGAGCGTGATCGTTGCCTCCAGCAACCCGTCGTCCGTGCAACGGGCGCTGACGGCACTCCCCGCGTCCGCGGCCGGACAGGCCGTGGACCTCACCGATTCCGCGGCCGTCGCGGCGTTCTTCGCCGGACTGGAGCCGTTCGACCACCTCGTCTACACCGCCGGCGAGGCGCTCACGTTGCTGGAGGTCCGCACGATGGATCTCGCGCAGGCGCGACAGGCGTTCGAGCTGCGGTACTTCGGTGCGCTCGGCGCGGTGAGTGCCGCCGTACCGCGACTGCGACCGGGCGGATCCGTCGTGCTGACGACCGGCGCGGCGGGCGACCGCCCCGGACCGGGGTGGTCGGTCGCCGCCAGCATCTGCGGCGCGGTGGACTCGCTCGTCCGCGCGCTCGCCGTCGAACTCGCCCCACTGCGCGTCAACGCGGTCAAACCGGGCGTCGTGCGTACGCCGCTGTGGCGCGATGCGCTCGACTACGACGCGACTGCCGAACACCTCCCGGTGCAGCGGGTCGGCGAACCCGAGGACATCGCCGCCGCCTACGTCTACCTGATGAACCAGCCGTACGCGACCGGCTCGATCGTCAGCGTCGACGGCGGACATGTCCTGGTTTAGAACCCGGAGACGTAGAGGCGGTTGCCGTCCTGGTCGCGGAGGCTGAACATCGGCGGGATCCCCGGCCACTCGAGCAGTTCGTCGGTGTCGACACCGGCGTCGAGGAAGTGCTGGTGCGCGGCCTTCGCGTCCGGGCTGCCCATCCGGATCCCGGTGTCGACACCGGCCGGATTGCCGTCGCTCGCCGGTACGAGCGCGATCGTCGCACCGTCTTCACCGGCACCCGCCGGTCCGACCACCAGCCACCGCCCACCGAACTGCGGCAGCGGCACGTTGAGCCGTACCTCGAAACCCAGCGTCCCGGTGTAGAACGCCAGCGCCTGGTCCTGGTCGCTCACCGGTACGCCGACGGTCCGGATCTCGCTGATGTGGTTCATGGTCTTGCTCCTCTCAGGGGGTGCTTTCACTCAGAGGTAGAAGCCACATCGGCGTTTTCGACATCGGTCGGCAAAAGAAAAACCCCGGACCGCCTGGTCCGGGGTTCTTCGGGGTATCCGGTTACTTCGCGACGACCCGCATCGTGTACTCGGCCTCGCCGTCGCCGGTCGAGCGGGCCACGACACCGGCCGACTTCAGCGCGGCCAGATCCTTGTTCTCGCCGAGCCGCTGGCTGAAGGTGCCGAGCGCGCCGAAGTCGACGTACCCGATCATCACCGCGTTCTTGGTGTCCGGCAGCGCCTGCTTGAAGCTGTCGGTCGAACCGAGGTTGCCGCCCTTGAGCACCTGCTCGGCGTAGTCTTTGCTCGTCGCGACGACCAGCGAGTCGCCGTCCTTCGCAGTCTCGATCGGAACGTCCGCCGACGACCGCTCCCGCAGCAGCGTGGTCAGCTTCTGCACCACCGGCTCGGCCTGCGACGGGTCGGTCTCCATCCGCAGCGCGACCTTCGGGCCGCTGTCGGTCTCCTTGTCGATCACGGCCGCGACGTTCTTGCCGGCCAGCGTCTTCAGGTCGTCCGGCAGCTTCAGGCCGGTCTCCTCGGCGATCCGGTCGATCATCGGCTGCACGTTGTCGCCGCCGGTCTTCTTGATCTGCGTCCAGGCCGCGTCGATCAGGCTGTTGCCACCGGAGATCGCGATCGCGCCGGCCGTGCTGTCCGGCAGTTTGGTGACCAGTTCACCGGCGTCGGCGGAGCCCACCTTGACGCTCTTGTCGCCGTGCGCGATGCCCTCGAGCTCGACGTACGACGAATCGAACCGCAGCGCCACGGCGGCGCTGGCGTCGCCGAGACCGGCCAACTGGCTGGAGTCGACCTTGCCGCTCAGCGACGCGATCGCCTTCATGTCCGCCCAGCCGGAGACGAAGCCCTGCTCGCCGAGCTTGTCCATGTCCGCCTTGTACTTGGCGTTCTTGCTCAGCGGGTTGTCCTTCGCGGCGGCGACGGCCGAGTCGACGGTCGCCTGGTTCTCGCCGAGGATCATGTAGCCGTCGGTGAACGCGCGGCCCGGCTTGTCGTCCTCCTTGGCGAGGAGCTTGTCCATGCCCTTGTTCGCGGCGTCCTGGTTCTTCACCTGGACGGCGACGATCGGGACCGGGTCGCTCTTGCCTTCGGCCGGCGGCAGCGCGGCGAACCCGGCGCGGTCACCCAGCCACGGCTTGATGTCCTTGGCGTAGTCGACGTCCGCGAGATCGTCCCCGGCCGACTTCTTGATCTGCTCGAACAGCTTCTGCTTCAAGTCGTCCTGGTCGCCGGTCAGGCCGAGGTTGTCCTTCACCGACGGGAACTTCATCAGGAACCGGATCGCGTTGACCTTCTGGCCCGCGGACGGGTTCAGGTCGACGCGGGCGTACCCGACCGCGGTGCCGGGCAGCACGTCGGCGGGCTGCTTGCCGCCGCCGCCGAGCTTGCCGTAGGCAAAGATTCCGCCGCCGGCGACCACCAGCACCATCGCGAGTGCCGCGACGATCGGGATCAGTTTGCCGCGCGTCTTCTTCGGCGCCGGCTGCCATTGCTGCGGCGGTCCGTACCCGGGACCCCCACCTATGTTCAGTTGCTCATAGGGTCCAGGTTGGCCGTACTGGGGTGCACCTTGCTGCGGGCCGCCGTACGGCTGACCCTGCTGGGGGCGGAAGTTCTGTGGTTGCTGACCACCGGGACCTGGGTACCTCGGTGGCTGGTTCTGGTCGGACATATGCTCCCTCGCTGGCGCCGGTGGCCTCACCGCCGGACCAGCAAAGGTTAGTGGACCGGCGGTCCAGGTTCCGACGCAGCAGAGTGCGGAGTGGTTGCCACCGGATCGGCCCGCCAGGAGGCGGCCGCGATGATCGCGCACGCCAGCGCCGCACCGACCAGCCACGAGGCCGCGGGCGTCCAGGTGTGCAGCTCCAGCGGCGCCGCCACCAGGTCACCCGGGTGCGCAGCGCGCAGCCGCGCGTCCAGCGGATCGTGACCGAGCAGCATCCCGACGCCCCACGACACCCCCGACCCGAGGCAGGCGCCGAGCACCACGATCGCGACCGACCACGGGCCGTAGTTCCGCAGCCACCAGAACAGCGCGGCGCCGAGCACCACCGCGGCCACGAACCCGATCGCGGTGAACGTCCCGTCCGGCCCGAAGAGCCGCGTCATCTGCTCCTCGCCGAGCGAGCCACCGCGATCGTCCACCGTGTACTTCGCCAACGGAGAGAACTGCTGCCAGGCCCACCCGGCAACGACGCCCGCCACCAGGAACACGACCACCGTCACCAGCACAGCCTTGGCCCAAGGCATCCGCGGCTCCGCCGTCGCGGGCACCGCCGGCACCCCGAACGAACCACCCGACGACGGCGCCCCGTAAGGCACAGGCTGCGAAGACTCCGGTTGACTCACGACGCCAGTGTGACGCATGCCTGTCAGCTGGCCAGGCAGGAGGGGCCGAGGAGCGCTTTGAGGTCGGCCATCAGCGACGAGGTGGGGGTCACCCGGAAGCGGTCGCCGATGCGCATCACGGTGGTCTTCTGCCGGGCCTGGAGCCGGAGGTGGACCTCGGTCATGCCCGGGTGGGACTGGAGGATGTCGCGGAGCGAGTCGACCACCGGTGGCGTGCAGCGGTTCACCGGCATGGTGAGGACGACCGGACCACTCGGCCCCTCGGTGAGGTCGGGGACGACGACCTCGTCGCCGCTCAGCTCCAGCCGGTCCTCGCGACGGCGGACGCGGCCCTTCATCAAGATGATCGCGTCGTTGGTCAGTAGGTGCGCGTGCAGCTGGTACGCCGAGGAGAACATCATCACCTCGATCGAACCTTCGAGGTCCTCGATCGTGACGATCGCGTAGATGTCGCCGCGCTTGTTCACCTTCCGCTGGACCGCGGTGACCAGGCCACCGATCGTCACCCGGCTGCCGTCCGGCCGGTCCTCGTCGGCGAGCAGCTGACCGATCGTGCAGTCCGAACCGTTGGTGAGCACGTGCTCGACGCCGAACAGCGGGTGGTCGGACACGTACAGCCCGAGCATGTCGCGCTCGTGCGCCAGCTTGGTCGCCTTGTCCCACTCCTCGATCTCGGGGACGGTGACGGTGAGCCGGCTGTTGCCCTCGCCCTCGTCGGTGTCGTCGTCACCCATCGAGAACAGGTCGAACTGGCCGTGCGCCTCGTTCCGCTTCAGGTCGATCGCTTCGTCGACGGCCTGTTCGTGCACCGCGACGACCGCACGCCGGGCGTGTCCCATCGAGTCGAACGAGCCGGCCTTGGTCAGCGACTCGATCACCCGCTTGTTGCAGACCGGCAGCGAGACCTTGTCGATGAAGTCGACGAAGTCGGTGAACCGGCCCTTCTCCTCGCGGGCCGCGACGATCTCGGCGACCACGTTCACGCCGACGTTGCGGATCGCGGACAGACCGAAGCGGATGTCGGTGCCGACCGGGGTGAAGTTCGAGTCGGACTCGTTGACGTCCGGCGGCAGCACCTTGATACCCATCCGGCGGCACTCGTTCAGGTAGATGGCCATCTTGTCCTTGTCGTCCTTCACCGACGTCAGGACCGCGGCCATGTACTCCGCCGGGTAGTTCGCCTTCAGGTACGCCGTCCAGTACGAGACCAGACCGTACGCCGCGGAGTGCGCCTTGTTGAACGCGTAGTCGGAGAACGGCAGCAGGATGTCCCAGAGCGCCTTGATCGACTCGTCCGAGTACCCGTTGGCCTTCATGCCCTCGGAGAAGCCGACGTACTCGGCGTCCAGGACCTCGCGCTTCTTCTTGCCCATCGCGCGGCGGAGCAGGTCCGCCTTGCCGAGCGAGTAGCCGGCCAGGCGCTGGGCGATCTCCATCACCTGCTCCTGATAGACGATCAGGCCGTAGGTGACACCGAGCACCGGCTCGAGGGCCTCGGCCAGCTCGGGGTGCGGGTAGCTGATCTCCTGCTGGCCGTTCTTCCGCAGGGCGTAGTTGGTGTGGCTGTTCGCACCCATCGGGCCCGGTCGGTAGAGCGCCGTACTCGCGGAGATGTCCTCGAAGTTGTCCGGCTTCATCAGCCGCAGCAAGGCCCGCATCGGCCCGCCGTCGAACTGGAACACACCGAGCGTGTCACCGCGCGCGAGCAGGTCGTACGTCGGCTTGTCGTCGAGGTCCTTGCTCAGCTTGTCCAGGTCGATCTGGATCCCGTGCGCGGCCTCGATGTTCTTGACCGCGTCGTCCATGATCGTCAGGTTGCGCAGGCCGAGGAAGTCCATCTTGACCAGGCCGAGCGTCTCGCAGCTCGGGTAGTCGAACTGGGTGATCACCTGGCCGTCCTGCTCGCGGCGCATGATCGGGATCAGCTCGATCAGCGGCTCGCTGGACATGATCACGCCGGCCGCGTGCACACCCCACTGGCGCTTCAGGTTCTCCAGGCCGCGGGCGGTGTCGACGATCTTGCGGACGTCCTGGTCGGCTTCGTACAGCTGGCGGAACTCACCGGCCTCGGAGTACCGCTTGTGCGAGGGGTCGAAGATGCCGGACAGCGGGACGTCCTTGCCCATCACCGCGGGCGGCATCGCCTTGGTGATCCGGTCGCCCATCGCGAACGGGTAGTCCAGCACCCGGCCGGCGTCCTTGATCGCCTGCTTGGCCTTGATCGTGCCGTAGGTGACGATCATCGCGACCCGGTCGTCGCCGTACTTCTCGGTGACGTAGCGGATCACCTCGGGGCGGCGGCGGTCGTCGAAGTCGATGTCGAAGTCGGGCATCGACATGCGTTCCGGGTTCAGGAAGCGCTCGAAGAACAGACCGTGCAGCAGCGGGTCGAGGTCGGTGATCTTCATCGCGTACGCACACATCGAACCGGCACCGGAACCACGGCCCGGGCCGACCCGGATGCCGTTCTTCTTCGCCCAGTTGATGAAGTCGGCGACGACCAGGAAGTAACCCGCATACCCCTTCGAGACGATGACCTCGATCTCGTAGTCGGTCCGCTTGCGGACGTCGTCCGGGATCCCGTCGGGGTAGCGCAGGTGCAGACCGGTCTCGACCTCGGAGACGAACCAGGACTCCTCGTTGTGCCCCTCCGGGCAGGGGAAGCGCGGCATGAACCGGCCCTCGCCCTCGGTGAAACCGACATCGCACTGCTCGGCGATCAGCAGCGTGTTGTCACAGGCCTCGGGCAGTTCCTTCCAGACCTCGCGCATCTCGGCCGCTGTCTTGACGTAGAACTCGTTCGCGTCGAACTTGAACCGGTTCGGGTCCGACAGCGTCGAGCCGGACTGCACGCAGAGCAGCGCCGCGTGCGCGGTCGCGTCCTCGGGCTTGGTGTAGTGCAGGTCGTTGGTCGCGACCAGCGGCAGGCCGAGCTCCCGGGCCAGCTTGAGCAGGTCCTTCTGGATGTCCCGCTCGATGCCGAGGCCGTGGTCCATCAGCTCGCAGTAGAAGTTCTCCTTGCCGAAGATGTCGCGGAACTCCGCGGCGGCCTCGACGGCCTCCTTGTACTGCCCGAGGCGCAGCCGGGTCTGCACCTCGCCGGAGGGGCAGCCGGTGGTGGCGATCAGGCCCTGGCCGTAGGTGTTCAGCAGCTCGCGGTCCATCCGGGGCTTGAAGTAATACCCCTCGAGGCTGGCCAGCGAGCTCATCTTGAACAGGTTGTGCATGCCGGAGGTGTTCTTCGCCAGCAGCGTCATGTGCGTGTACGCACCGGAGCCGGAGACGTCGTCGCGGCCCGAGTTCGCGTCGCCCCACTTGACCCGCTTGCGCTCGGAGCGGTGGGTGTGCGGGGTCAGGTACGCCTCGACACCGATGATCGGCTTGACGTCGTACTTCTTCGCGGTCTTCCAGAACTCGTAGGCACCGAACACGTACCCGTGGTCGGTGGTCGCGATGGCCGGCTGGCCCATCTCCTGGGCGGTCCTGAACAACTCGTCGATCCGCGCGGCGCCGTCCAGCATCGAGTACTCGGTGTGCACGTGGAGATGCACGAAACTGTCGCTGGACGCCATGTCGACGCAGACCTCCCAGGGCGCGAGTGAGGGTGACTGGAGCAGCCTAGTCGGGCCCTGGGACAGTTTCCGAATGGGCTCTCCGTCGAGTCCCCGACGCGCCCGGTATCCGGTCAAGGACGCCGGTCCGCGCAGCCGGATGGAACGGCAGACCTGGCGCCGAGCAGGGGTCTCAGGACGCCAGGTCCGCCGGTCTGGGAGGAGCAGACCTGGTAAGCATGTCGGCCTCGCCGCCCACGGACATCGGGAGACCTACGGATTTGACTACGTAGACACGTCGCCGGTCCGGTGCTCGGCGATCCAGCGGGCCACCTGGGCGCGGGAGTTGAAGCCGAGTTTGCCGAGGATGTGCTCGACGTGCGTCTCGGCCGTGCGCTGGGAGATGACCAGCCGGGCGGCGATCTCCCGGTTGCTCAGCCCCTCGCCGAGCAGCGCCGCGATCTCGTGCTCCCGCCGCGTCAGCCGCCCGGCCGGCCCGGACTTCGGCGCCGCCGCACGCTCCTCCCCCAGCGCGAGCGCGACGGCCCGCTCGAACGAGTACGCAGCACCCACCGCGAACGCGCCGTCGAACACCGCGTCGCCGGTCCGGGCCCGGATCCGCTGCTCGGTCATCTCGTCGAACCGGCTGTACGGCGTCGTCTCGTCGACGTGAGCGCCGCTCGACCGCCAGACCGCACGGGACGCGCCCATCAGCCGGGCCGCGCGCTCGTCCGGCGCCGCCGAGCCGGCGCACCAGGACAAGGCCTGGACACAGAAGCCGATCCCGGTCCGGTCGTTCAGCGGCATCCACAGCCGGATGGCTTCCCGGAACGAGCGGGTCGCCTCCTCGCACTGATCGTGGTCGCGCCACTGCACGATGCCGACCGCCCACAGCGCATACGCCTTCGAGGAGTCCGCGCCGCGGGCCGACGCCAGCTCCAGCGCCTGCCGGCTGAATTCCTCGACCCGCGGGTCACCCGAGAAGAACGTTGCTGCCGACAACAGAATCAATACGTCGAACTGACCCAGCTCGTCGCCGACCGCGCGGAAGCCGGCCAGCCCGCGCTCCAGTATCCCGACGGCCGCCGCCAGCTCGCCCTGGTAGATCAGGGCGTGGCCCGACACCTCGGCGATGCGGGCCCGGAGCCGGTCGTCGTCGTACCGCTCAGCCAGTTCCTTGCACTCGGCCAGCAAGGTCGCGAGCTGTCCGGCCTCGCCGAGGAACATCGCCAGATAGCTACCCGCCCACAGACCGAGCGCCCGCACCTCGGTCTGCTCGGGCGCGGCGTCGAGCGCTCGGCTGAGATAGCGGTGCCCCTCGCGGAGGTAGCCGGCGAACCAGAAGTTCCAGATCGGCGCCGCGATCTCCAGGGCGGCAGCCGCCTCCCCCGGCTCCGCCAGGCAGAAGTCGAGGGCCGCCCGGAGATTGTCGTGCTCGCGGCGCAGTTGGATGTACCAGTCGGACTGCCGCGGCCCGAAGCTCTCGGCGGCCCATCGCGCGGCCAGCTCCCGGTAGTAGTCGCGATGCCGGAACTGGAACTCGCGGGTGCGGCCCGCCTCGGCGAGCCGCATCCCGCCGTACTGGCTGATGGTGGAGAGCATGTCGTACCACGCGACGGTGTGGCTGGTGGCCATGGTGCGCGTGATGATCGACTTGTTCATCAGGCCGGCGACCAGGTCGAGTACGTGGTCGCGCGGGATGCCGTCGCCCGAGCACACCTGTTCGGCACCGTCGAGATCGAAGCCGCCGGAGAACACCGAGAGCCGTTCCCACAGCAGTCGTTCGGCCGGCGAGCACAGGTCGTAGCTCCACTCGACGGCGGCCTCGAGCGCCTGCTGTCGCGGCGGTGCCGCACGCCGGCCGGCGGCGAGCAGCCGGAACCGGTCGTCGAGCCGATCGAGGATCTGCGGCAGCGACAGCGTCCGCATCCACACCGCCGCGAGCTCCAGAGCCAGCGGGATGCCGTCCAGCCGCCGGCAGACCTCGACCACCTGGCACCGGTTGGTGTCGTCGATCCGGAACTCGGGCAGCACCGACCGCACGCGATCCGTGAACAGCACGAGCGATTCGTACTGGTCGGTGTCCTGGCCGGTGCCGTCGCCAGGAGCCTCCGCGGGCGGCGTCGACAGCGGAGGCACCGGCAGCACCTGCTCGCCTTCGACACCCAGCACGTGCCGGCTGGTGACGAGGATGCGCAACCCAGGCGCGGCCGCAAGAAGTTTCCCGACGAGTACGGCGCAAGCCTCGGCAAGGTGCTCACAGTTGTCGAGCACGAGCAACAGCTGCTTGTCCTCCAGGTACTCCGCCAGATCAGCGGTCGGATCGGCCGACACCTGGCTCAGTTCGAGCGCTTCGGCCAGCGTGAGCCCCAGCAGTGCCGGGTCGCGCAGCGCGGCCAGTTCGACCAAGCACACGCCGTCGGTGAAGGTGCGCCGTACCTCTGCGGCCATCCGCAGCGCCAGCCGGGTCTTGCCGACCCCGCCGACGCCGAGCAGGGTCAGCAGGCGGCTGCCGGCCAGCAACCGCCTGGTGTCCGCCAGCTCACGCCGCCGTCCGACGAAACTCGTCACCTCGGCCGGCAGCCGCCCCTTGCCTGCTGCCGCGGGCCTGGCCTCGCCCATGCCTCAGCGTACGGCCGGATGCGGCGGCCGGTGCGCTTCGACGGCAACTATTCCGAACTCGATCGGGTTCGGCGCACACTCGGGACATGGGTGGCGTACCCGGCAGCGTCAGGATCGCCGAGCTGGTGGCGACCTTGTCGTACGCCGCCGACCTCGGGCTCGGCCAGCCGCTGGAGCACTGCCTGCGCCAGACCGTGATCGCGCTCCGCCTCGCCGACCTGACCGGAGCGGACCCCGCCGACCGCGCTGCGACGTACTACCTCGGCCTGCTGATGAACGCCTACTGTCACGCGGACGCCGCCGAGCAGTCGCAGTGGTTCGGTGACGACATCTCCTTCAAGGCAGACAGCTACGAGATGCTCGGGATGAGCACGGTCCAGACCGCGGCGTTTCTGCTGCGGCGCGTGGCCTCGCACGGCACCGCGTGGCAGCGGGTACGTCGGGTGGCCGTCTTCCCGCTCGCTGGTCAGCGGACCGTCGAGTCGTGGCTGACCACTCACGCCCTGCTCGGCAGCCGCTTCGCGGAGAGCGTCGGCCTGGGTGCGGCGACTGTCACCTCGCTGCAGCAGGCGTACGAACAGTGGGACGGCAAGGGAACGCCGCGGCACCTGCGTGGGACGTCCATCGCGCTCCCCTCCCGGCTGGTGCAGTTCGCCGGGCCGATCGAGGTGGTCAGCCGACGGCACGGCGTCGACCGTGCCGTCGAGACAGCGCAGCGGCATGCCGGGACGCTCTACGACCCCGACGTCGTCACCGCGTTCGCCGACCACGCCGACGCCGTACTCGACGATCTCCAGACCGCTGCCGGCTGGGACGCCGTACTCGCGCTCGAGCCCGGTCCGATCCGCAGCGTCGCCGGGGACGCGCTCGACGAGGTACTGGCGGCAATGGCCGATCTCGTCGACATCAAGTCGCCGTGCTCGGCCGGTCACTCGCGCGGCGTGGCCAACCTCGCGGCCAAGGCCGGGCAGCTGTCGGGCCTGCCGCCGGCCGAGCAGCGTGAGCTGTTCCGCGCCGGCCTGCTGCACGACCTGGGCCGGCTGGGGATCGCGAACTCCATCTGGGACCGGCGCGGACCACTCGGCGACCTGGAGCGGGAACGGACCCGGCTGCACCCCTACCTGACCGACCGGATGCTGCGCCGCGTCGGCGCGCTGTCCCGCAGTCGCGACATCGCCGCGAACCACCACGAACGGCTCGACGGCTCCGGCTATCCCCGCGGCCTGACCGCCGCTGCTCTGACACCGGCCGATCGTCTGTTGGCGGCAGCGACGCGTACCACGCGATGCTCGAACCGCGGCCGTACCGCCCGGCGCTGAGTGCCGACACCGCTGCCGGGCGGCTGCGGGACGACGTACGAGCCGGACGGCTGGACGGCGACGCGGTCAACGCCGTACTCCGTGCTGCGGGTCTGCGAACTCAGGTACGGCGCGAACAGCCGGCCGGGCTGACCTCTCGCGAGCTGGAGGTCCTTGCACTGCTGGCCCGCGGGCAGACGAACAAGCAGATCGCCCGGGAACTCGGTGTGGCACCCAAGACCGTGTCCAACCACGTCGAGCACGTCTACACGAAGCTGGGTGTCGGGAGTCGTGCTGCGGCGACCCTGTTCGCGGCACGGCACGGACTGCTCGGGGGCTTCGAGGCGGACGGTCAGTGACCCGCGGCCAGCGTGGCTGTTCGCAGTGGTCTGCTCTGCAACTGCAGCATCCGCCAGGCGAGTAGTGCGACACCGGACGAGACCAGCGCGGCAGCACCGCGTTGCGTCCAGCCCTGGATCGCCGTACCCGAGGTCACGCCGGTGATGAGCAGCAGTGCGATCACCGCGAAGCCTGCAATGCGTGTCGGACGTGCCAGGTCTTGCCAGCCGTCGACCTGTCGCATCCTGCGGGACAGCACGAACGGCGCGGCGATCGTGGCGAGCGCCGCGATCACGAAGGACAGGAGATGCACCTTGGCGTGCCAGGATCCGAACGCGTCGGCGGGCGAGCACCCGGCGTCCGCGGCCCGGCAGTCGAGCCGGAAGAACGCGTCGCTCAGTCCGTCCCAGCCGGGGAGCGACAATGCGAGCAGCCACGGCCCGATCGATCCGCGGCCGTCCTGGGTCCGCAGGGCCGGGCGGAGCGCGAGCAGCGCGAAGGCGATGGTCGCTGCTCCGGGGAGGCCGGTGCCGAGGCGGGCCAGCGTCGCGTGGTGGGCCGTCAGCGCGGTCAGGTCGCTGATGTCGTGGCGGCCGGCGTCGTACCCGTGGCCTTCGAGCGCGCCGAGGATCGCCCATCCGGCGACGAACAACGGTTGCGCGGCGACGGCCGCGGCAGCGAGTCCTGTGGTGAGGTGTCTGTTCATGCCGGCAGCGTCTCGCCGGACCGCTCCGGCAACATGAGGCATTCACCCCATCGGATCAGACCGCGTCGACCAGGAGATCCAGGGCGTGGTCGAGGTCTTCGGGGTACTGCGAGGTGAACTCGACGTACTCGCCGGTGCCCGGGTGGGTGAAGCCGAGGCGCATTGCGTGCAGCCACTGGCGGGTGAGGCCGAGGCGTTCCGCGAGCACCGGGTCGGCACCGTACGTCAGGTCACCGCAGCACGGGTGCCCGATCGCGGACATGTGCACACGGATCTGGTGTGTCCGGCCGGTCTCGAGGGTGATCTCGAGCAGAGTCGCGTACCGGAAAGCCTCGAGGGTCTCGTAGTGCGTGACACTGGGCTTGCCGCCGGCCACCACGCCGAACTTGTAGTCGTGGTGCGGGTGCCGGTCGATCGGCGCGTCGACCGTGCCGGTGAACGGATCGGGGTGACCCTGGACGAGTGCGTGGTAGATCTTCTTCACCGTGCGCTCCTTGAAGGCGCGCTTCAGCACGGTGTACGCGTACTCGGTCTTCGCGACCACCATCAGCCCGGACGTGCCGACGTCCAGGCGGTGCACGATGCCCTTGCGCTCGGCGGCGCCGCTGGTGGAGATGCTGAACCCGGCTCCGGCCAGGTGGCCGATCACCGTCGGACCGGTCCAGCCCGGTGAGGGGTGCGCGGCGACGCCGACGGGTTTGTCGACGACCACGATCTCGTCGTCGTCGTACACGATCCGCAGGTTGTCCACGGTCTCCGGGACCACGGTCACCTCGGACGGCGGCGGGGGCAGCTCGACGTCGAGCAGTACGCCGGCGGCGACCCGGGACGACTTCGGTGCCGGTACGCCGTCCACCTGGACCAGACCGGACTCGATCAGCTCGGCCGCCTTCGTCCGGGACACGCCGAACAGCCGGGACAGTGCCGCGTCCAGCCGCTCCCCCGCGAGACCGTCCGGCACGATGACGGTCCGGGCTGTCCCAGATGGTCCCGATGTCACCGCCGCTGCTCCCGGGTGCCGTCGAGCTTGATCCCGCGCAGGGTCTGGATGACGAGCAGGATCGCGGCCGAGCTCACGGCCATGTCCGCGACGTTGAAGATCGCCCAGTGCGGCGTCTGCAGGAAGTCCACCACGTGCCCGTGGAACGGGGACGGCTCACGGAAGATCCGGTCCAGGATGTTCCCGACGGCACCGCCGAACAGCAACCCGAACGCCACCGACCAGCCGGCCGAACCGAGCTTGCGGGACAGGTAGACCACCCCGACCGCGACGACGATCTGGATCGCGCTGATGTACGGCGTGTAACCGACACCCAGACTGAACGCGGCGCCCGGGTTCCGGATCAGGTTGAACTTCAGCAGACTCCCGATCACGTTGACGGGCTCCCCCGGCGTCAGATGCGCCAGCGCAAGCGCCTTCGTCAACTGATCGAGGAACAACACCACCAACCCAACCCCACCGAACAGCACAGTCCACTTCCACGACCGCCCACCCCCGGCCTCGCCGCCGTTGGCGGCGACATCGGCCGAGGAGGCGGAGGAGCCGGAGCCATCAATCCCACCCGGCGACTCGGCCTCGCCGCCTTCGGCGACATCGGCCCCGGAAGGCGATCCGAGGCTCGCGCCGGGTGGGGACGACAGCGAACCGGCCGACGGGTTGTCGGCCGGCTCAGGGGTGGCTGGTTCGTCCGCCTCGCTTGGCGGGGCGGGGTTGTTCAGCGGCGTTCCTGGCGTTCTTTGCATGAGACACACAGTGTCGCACGCGGGAACGCCTGCAGCCGACCCTTGCCGATCGCGTTGCCGCAGTTCTCGCAGACGCCGTACGTGCCGTCGTCGATCCGGGTCAGCGCGAACTCGATCTGGTTCAGCATGTCGCGGGCGTTGTTCGCCAGCGTCAGCTCGTGGTACCGCTCGAGGGTGGTGGAGCCGACGTCCGCCTGGTCGTTGCCGGCGCCGTCGCTGCCGTCGCGGAACAGGCCGACGATCTCCTGCTCGGCCTCGCGGATCTCCTCCTTGAGGTGCTCGACCTCACCCTCCAGCTCGGCCCGCAGCTCGGCGAGCTCCGCGGCGGTCCACGGATCCTCGCCCGGCTTCACCTTGAAGCTCTCGGCCGTGTGTGCCGCGGACTTGGCCGGCGCCGTCGCCGGGGTCCTGTTCTCGTTCGTCTTCATGGCCACCCTCTTCGTCTGAGCTTTCTTGGCAGGGCTCTTCGCCGCCGTGCTTTTCGCCGCGGTGGTCGCTGAAGTCGCTGCCGACTTCTTCACCGCGGTGGTCTTCTTGGCCGGCGAGGTCTTCGCCGGGCTTTTCCGGGCCGCTGTCTTCTGAACCGGCTCGGCTTTCTTGGCGGCACTGTGTTCGGCGGCACTCTTCTTGGCCGCGGCGGTGCGTTGGGGGGCGGACTTCTTGGGTGCCGATGTAGCCATGGTCAGCTACCCCCTGCCTTCGTCGGAGACTGGAGCGGACTGGTCGCAAGACCTTAGGACACGTGCCCATTACGTGCCAGCCTGACGCGCAGACCGTGGACATAAGGTAGTCGGTTCTTCAAGTCCGCTCGATGTTCCCAACGTCACAACCGTGTTGCAGACATCACTGTCCGTAACACTTCCCAGGTCAGGCCACTAGTCGCTCGAGCCGTCCCCGGACCTCGTTCTCCTCCCCACCTCGGCCGCCGAGAGAATTCTGCTGGCCGACTTCGTGCCGCACCACCGATTAACGATTCGTAGTCGCCTGGTACAACGCCGTACACTGACGACCGAGAACCGCAAGGCAATGATGGGGCCATCACCCCGGAGCCGCCGGAAGAACGGTCCGCAGGGACCTATTAGAACCGGCAGCGTCTCGTTAAGGAAGTGGGTGACCGGACTCTGGGTCACCAAGGAGGGTGGTACCGCGCGGTAACCGGCCACACCGGCTACTTCGTCCCTCGTCCCCAGCAGCAGGACGCGACGAAGGACGAACGGATGGCGGCACATACTCCCTGGCGGCAGGTTCCCGCACAGGTCGACTTCCCGGCGATGGAGCGCGAGGTGCTCACCCTCTGGGACGAGCACGGCACCTTCGCCAAGAGCCTCGAGCAGTCCGCGGGCGGTACGCCGTGGACGTTCTACGAAGGCCCGCCGACGGCGAACGGGATGCCCGGCACGCACCACATCGAGGCCCGCGTCTTCAAGGACGTGTTCCCGCGCTACCGGACCATGAAGGGCTTCTGGGTCGAGCGCAAGGCCGGCTGGGACTGCCACGGCCTGCCGGTCGAGGTCGCGGTCGAGAAGGAGCTCGGCTTCAACGGCAAGCCGGACATCGAGGCGTACGGGATCGCCGAGTTCAACGCGAAGTGCCGGGAGTCGGTGCTCCGGCACGTCGACGCGTTCAACGAGCTGACGGTCCGGATGGGCTACTGGGTCGACCTCGAGCACCCGTACAAGACGATGGACCCGGAGTACGTCCAGTCGGTCTGGTGGTCGCTCAAGCAGGTGCACGAGAAGGGCCTGCTCGTCGAGGACTACCGGATCACGCCGTACTGCCCGCGCTGTGGCACCGGCCTGTCCGACCACGAGCTCGCCCAGGGCTACGAGACGGTCGTCGACCCGTCGGTCTACGTCCGCTTCCCGCTCACCTCCGGCCCGCTGGCGGGTCAGGCGTCGCTGCTGGTCTGGACGACGACCCCGTGGACGCTGGTGTCGAACACGGCGGTCGCCGTACACCCCGACGTCGAGTACGTCGTCGCCACCGACGGCAACGAGTCGCTGGTGGTGGCCAAGCCGCTGCTCGACCGGCTCGGTGAGGGCTGGACGGTCACCGGTGAGTACGGCGGCCGCGAGATGGAGCGCTGGACGTACCAGCGGCCGTTCGAGCTGGTGCCGTTCGACGAGCCGGCGCACTACGTCGTGCTCGCGGAGTACGTCACCACCGAGGACGGTACGGGTCTGGTCCACCAGTCCCCCGCGTTCGGCGCGGACGACCTCGCGGTGGGTCGCGCGTACAACCTGCCGGTGGTGAACCCGGTCGACACGACCGGCCACTTCAACACCGACGTACCGCTGGTCGGTGGGCAGTTCTTCAAGAAGGCGGACGAGGACCTGCTCAAGGACCTCAAGGAGCGCGGCCTGCTGTTCAAGCACGTGCCGTACGAGCACCCGTACCCGCACTGCTGGCGCTGCCACACCCCAGTCATGTACTACGCGCTGCCCTCCTGGTACATCCGCACCACCCAGGTGAAGGACGCGCTGCTCCGTGAGAACGAGAAGACCAACTGGTTCCCCGAGTCGGTCAAGTGGGGCCGGTACGGCGACTGGCTGCGCAACAACATCGACTGGGCTGTCTCCCGTTCCCGCTACTGGGGTACGCCGCTGCCGATCTGGCGCTGTGGTGAGGACCACCAGGTCTGCGTCGGCTCACTGGCCGAGCTCGGCGAGCTGGCCGGCCGCGACCTGAGCAGCACCGACCCGCACCGGCCGTACGTCGACGACATCACGTTCGACTGCCCGACCTGTGGTGCCGAGGCGCGCCGGGTGCCGGAGGTGATCGACGCCTGGTACGACTCGGGCTCGATGCCGTTCGCGCAGTGGGGCTACCCGTGGGTGGAGGGCTCGAAGGAGAAGTTCGAGGCGACCTACCCGGCGGACTTCATCTCCGAGGCGATCGACCAGACCCGTGGCTGGTTCTACACGCTGATGGCGATCGGCACGCTGGTGTTCGACGAGTCGTCGTACCGCAACGTGGTCTGCCTGGGGCACATCCTGGCCGAGGACGGCCGGAAGATGTCCAAGCATCTCGGCAACATCCTGGAGCCGATCCCGCTGATGGACGACCACAGCGCGGACGCGGTGCGCTGGTTCATGGCCGCGTCGGGGTCGCCGTGGAAGGCCCGCGGCATCGGGCCGAACGTGCTGAACGAGATCGTCCGGAAGGTGCTGCTCACCTACTGGAACACGGTCGCGTTCCACGCGCTGTACGCCCGGCTGGCGGACTGGTCACCGGCTGATGCCCCGGCGGTCGAGGACCGTTCGGTGCTGGACCGCTGGCTGGTCAGCGAGACGCACCGGCTGGTCCGCGACACCGACGAGGCGTACGCCGCGTTCGACACGCAGCGGCTCGGCCTGCTGATCAACTCGTTCGTCGACGTGCTCTCGAACTGGTACGTCCGCCGCTCCCGCCGCCGGTTCTGGTCCGGTGACGCGAGCGCGCTGGCCACCCTGCACGAGACGCTCGAGGTGCTCACCCGGGTGATGGCGCCGCTGACGCCGTTCGTCACCGAACGCGTCTGGCAGGACGTGTTCCGCCCGGTCACGCCCGGCCTGGCGGAGTCGGTCCATCTGACCAGCTTCCCGACGTACGACGAGACGCTGATCGACGACGTACTGGCGCAACACGTGTCGATGGCCCGCCGGGTCGTCGAGCTCGGCCGGTCGGCGCGCGCCGAGGCGAAGGTGAAGACCCGGCAGCCGCTGGCGCGGGCGCTGGTCGGCTCGGCAGCGATCGCGGACCTGTCGCCGGAGCTGCTGCGGGAGATCGCGGACGAGCTGAACGTCGGCTCGGTCGCGCCGCTGTCCTCGGCGGGTGCGGACCTGGTCGAGTTCTCGGCCAAGGGCAACTTCCGGGAGCTCGGCAAGCGGTTCGCCAAGCAGACCCCGGTGGTCGCGGCCGCGATCGCGGCGGCGGATGCCGGCGCTCTGGCCGCTGCCCTGAAGGAGTCCGGTACGGCGACCGTGGTGGTCGACGGCGAGGACGTCCAGGTCAGCGAGTCCGAAGTACTGGTGTCCGAGCGGCCGAAGGAAGGCTGGTCGGTGGTCAACGAGCAGGGCGAGACCGTTGCCCTCGACCTCGAGGTGACGCCGGAGCTGAAGCAGGCCGGTCTGGCCCGCGAAGTGGTCCGCACGTTGCAGGAGGCCCGGAAGAACGCCGGCCTCGAGGTGTCGGACCGGATCAAGGTCTGGCTGACCTCGACCGACACCGAGTTGTCCGATGCGCTCGGCAAGCACGCCGACGAGATCGCCCGCGAGGTCCTGGCCGTCGAGCTGAACCAGTCCGCGCCGTCGGAGTCCGATGTTGCCACCGGCACCGAAGAGGACCTGCAGCTGACCTACTGGCTGACCAAGGCCTGAGCCTGACGATGGCCTGGGATTGACTGGCTGTCACCGGAAAGGGACAGCCAGTCAATCGGGTCCAGACATGACGAAGAGGCGGTGCCGCCGGAAAGCACCGCCCCTTCGTTGCAGACTGTCAGACCCCGTGGCCGCCGTGCGCCTGGGCGCGGGCCTCGGGACGGAAACCGTTCCGCGGGCTGAGCGTGTCGTCGCCGTTGCCGAGCGCCTTCAGCTGCTCGGTGAAGTACGTCTTCAGGCGGCTGCGGTACTCGCGCTCGTAGGCGTGCAGGTCGTCGATGGTGCGCTCGAGCTGGCCCTTCTGCTTCTCCAGGGTGCCGAGCATCTGCGCGCGCCGCTCGGCGATCTCCCCGTCGAGCTTCTCGGCCCGGGCCCGGGCCTCACCGGTCATCCGGTCGGCCTTGCCGCGCGCCTCGTTCTCCAGCCGCTCCGCCTTGGCCCGGGCCTCGCCGATGATCTTGTCGGCGGTGTCCTTCGCCTCCTGGACCAGGTCGTCGGAGTGCTTGGTGGCCATCTCCAGCAGCCGCACAGCGGAGCTGGAGGCGTCACCGACCGTGCCGGCCGCTGCGGCCGCACCCGGAACCGCGACCGGCGGCTTCGGCTCCTCGGGCTTCTCGACCACGACCGGGGGCTTCGGCTGCTGCACGACCGGCGGCAGCGCGGCGGTCTGGTCGACCGGCCGCTGCTGGTCCGCGCCCGCGCGCTGGGCCGCCGCGAGCTTGGCCCGCAGCTCCTCGTTCTCGGCGAGAAGTCGCTCGAGCTCGGCTTCCACCTCGTCGAGGAAGGAGTCGACCTCTGTGACGTCGTAGCCCTCCCGTAGTCGGACGGGCGTGAACTGCTTCGAGCGGACGTCATCCGGCGTCAGCGGCATCTTTCACCTCGTTTGTCTGTGTCTTGGCGGAGTCCCCGTGGTCTCGCCTTGGCGACTCAGTAGATCACGTTATCGCTTCGTTGTCTTAGAACGGAATCCGGGCTCTACCTACCCACTCCTGAAGACCCTCATGCTCACAACGATCGGAGGGCCGTCGAGTTGATCGCCATGGCCACCGAGACGATGACGAACAGCATCAATGTGGACAGGTCGATCCGCACTCCACCGGCCCCGATCGGGGGCAGGATCCGCCGCAACGGCTTCAGGAACGGGTCGGTGATCGAGTAGATCAGCTCGAACAACAGCAGCAGCGGACCCTTCGGGTGCCACTGCGGCGCGAACATCACGATCAGACCGAGCACGAACCGGGCCACCAGCACCAGGAAGAAGGCGAGCAGCACCCAGTAAAGAACGATGAGGACGAGCGCTAGAGCATCCATGTCGAGAACGAGTGTAGAAGACCCCGGAAGCCAGGTCGCGAACCAGAGCCTCAGCTCTGGTTGTAGAACCCGTCCGCGGCGATCTTCTCCTTCTCCTCGGCGGCCACCGTGACGTTCGGCGGGCAGACCAGGAACACCTTGGTGGTGATCCGCTCGATCGAGCCGCGGCAGCAGAAGATCAGGCCGGCGGCGAAGTCGACGAGCCGCTTCGCGTCGGCGTGGTCCATCTCGGTCAGGTTCATGATGACGGGCGTGCCGTCGCGGAAGTGCTCACCGATGACGCGCGCCTCGTTGTAGCTGCGCGGGTGCACGGTGGTGATGCGGGCCAACTCGGTAACCTCCGGGGACGGCGCGACCCCGCGCCGGTCTGGGAACTTGCTGACCGTGGCGCCGCCCAGGTCCGCACGGTCCGAACGCTCGGAACGGTCCTGGCGCTCCTCGCGGTGCTCGCGAGCTTCACGGTTCTCCCGGCCGGCGGGTACCGGCTCGGTCTCCTGGGCGTCCCCGTCGACGTCTTCGTCGTACTCGTCGTATTCATCGTCGTAGGTGTCGTCGTAGCGGGCGTTGTAGCGCTCCCCGTCCTCGACCAAGCCGAGGTACACACCCATCTTGCGCAGTGCGCCGCTCATGGCCCCTCAGCACCTCGATCCGGTTCGACGACAACTCGGCAACACGATGAGCAGGAAGCAAACCCGCTCGATGTCGACACTAACCCAGTGGAGTGCGCGTACCGAGTAATGCGCGCCCGAGCCGAACGTGTGTCGCACCGTGCTGGATCGCGGCCTCCAGATCACCGGTCATCCCGGCCGAGATCCAGTCCGCGCCCGGGTGTTCGGAGCGTAGCCGCGACGCTACCTCGCGCAGCCCCGCGAACGCGTCGCCCGCGTCCGACCCGAGTGGTGCGACCGCCATCACGCCACCGATCTCGAGGCCGTCCGCGCCGGCGATCGCCGCGGCCAGGGCGAGTACGTCGGAAGGCTCGACACCGCCGCGGCTCGCGCCGGTCGCCGCGTCCGCGGAGCCGTACGCCGCCAGGCTCACCTGGATGAGGCAGCGCAACGACTTCTCCTCCGCGACGGCCGCCTTCGACAACGCGTCGACGAGTGACGGCCGGTCGACGGAGTGCACGACCGACGCGTACTTCGCGACCGAGCGTGACTTCTTCGACTGCAGTTGCCCGACGAAGTGCCAGGTGAGGTCGGGACAGTCCGGCGCCTTCACCTTGAGCTCCTGCTCACGGTTCTCGCCGACATCGGTGATCCCGAGGTCCGCCAGCGCCCGTACATCGCTGACTGGGAAGGTTTTGGTGATCGCGACGAGGGTCACCTCGTCCCGGGCCCTGCCGGCCGCCTGGCAGGCCTTCTCGATCCGCTCCTGCACCTGTTCCAGATTGCCCCGGAGCTCCTCGGCGCGATCGGTCATGGCGTGACCAGCTTGATCAGTCCAGCCATCCGGCCGCTCTCAGGTCCTTCGCGGCGGTACGAGTACAGGTTCTCGGATTCGATCGTGCACGCGGTGGCGTCGACGACCTCGACACCGAGCTCGGCCAGTTGCGCCTTCACACCGGCGGCGACGTCGATCGCGGGCGTACCCCAGGTCGTCTCGGAGTACGACGCCGGTACCTGCGCGGCGACCTCGGCGCGCATCTCGTCCGGGACCTCGTAGCACTTGCCGCAGGCGTACGGGCCGAGCACCGCGGTGATGTTCGCGGCGCCGAGTTCGCGCATCGCGTCGACGGTTGCCGGGACGATCCCGACGTACATGCCCTTGCGGCCGGAATGCGCGGCGCCGATCACTCCGTCGCCGGACAGCAGCACCGGCAGGCAGTCGGCGGCGCGGACGGCGAGTACGACGTCGGACCGGGTCGTGACCAGACCGTCGGCCTTCGGCATCGGCCGGGCCGGCAGTACGTCGTCCGGCCGGACGACATGGACGTCACGGCCGTGCACCTGGCTGACCCGCACCACGTGGTCCGCGGGTACGCCGAACTCGCCGGCGATCAACGCGAAGTTGGCGATCACACCGTCGGCGTCCGGGCCGGAGGCGCTGCCCAGGTTGAGTTCGCCGTACGGCGGTTTGCTGGCGCCGCCGTACCGATCGGTGAAGGCGACCCGGGCGGCGGAGAGAACCTCGTCGTAGCCGAACACGACCAAAGGCTATCCAGCCGTACCCACAGCCGCAGCCACCGGACCCAGCACGGTCCGCGCCTCGTCCGTCACACCGTTGCGCTCCGGGTCCCCCTGCAGCCCGAGGACGTGCTCGGCCGCCCGCCGATACGCCTCGTCGAACGCCTGCTCCGCCGGAACCTCCAGCTCGGGAGCGACACCGGTGCCCTCCCAGTTGGTGCCGGAGACCTGGTTGACCGAACGCGCCACCGGTACCGAAGCCTCGAGTTGCTCGTGCAGCTTGAAGCCGCGGCGCGGATGGGCGCCGCCACCGGTCCGTTCGCCGACGATCGTCGCCCGCTTGAACTGCTGCAGGTTGTACGCGAGTTCCTCGCCGCCGGAGAAGGTCGCCGTACTGGTCAGCACCCAGATGGGCTTGGCCCGGTCGAACCGCGGACCCGGTACGTACGGCGCCGTCCAGAACTGCCGCGTCGTCCCGTCGGCCGGGGTGACCAGGTCCTGCAGGTGGATCGGCTCGTCGGAGTCGAGCAGGTAGCTGCAGATGAACGCGACCTGATCCGGTGATCCGCCGAGGCAACGACGCAGGTCGAGCAGCAGCGCATCGGTCGACGCCAGCAGCGACAGTGCTGCCGTTACCGCGGGGGCGGCGTGTTCTGGCGCATACAGCAACGGGCGGATCTCGAGCAGCCCGATGTTACCGGCGAGCCGTTCGACCCGCGCCATCCCACCGGCGTCGAGCGCGGCTCGCCGGCGCCAGTGGGCTTCCTCCGCCACCGGGTCCGTCTCGTCCGGCAGCCCGTCGCGACGGAAGATCAGCCGCAGATGCTTGTCGTTGTTGCCGGACTGCAGGTCGGCCGTGACCGCTTCGGCCAGTTCCGCCGGCGTGTGGAGTTCGTCGTACCGGCCGTCGGCGACCGCTGTCGCCAGGCGGTCCGCAACTTCGGCGCCGACGTCGGGGAAGACGTAGTGCTCGCCGACCAACGCCCCCAACCGGCCGAGCACGGACCTGATCTCTTCGGTTTCCATGCCGGGAGTAGACCATCTCGATTGACAAAGCGTCAAGAATTCTCGACGCTTTAGTCATGGCCGAGATCGTTGATCACCTGGAGGTGTCGAGCGCTGCCCAGTTCAAGGCGCTCGGGCATCCGCTGCGGCATCGTCTGCTGTTCGCGCTGGGGCAGGAGGCGGCGACGATCAGCCAGTTGGCCGCCGCGCTCGGTACGGCGAAGGGCAACGTCGCACATCATCTGGGGGTGTTACGCGATGCCGGGATGGTGCATGTCGCGGAAACGCGGCAGGTGCGTGGCGGGACGGAGCAGTACTACCGCCGCTCGGTCCGGCGGTTCGGGTTCGCAGGTGTTGGCGCCCGGGCGAACAACACCGTTGCGCTGCAAGCGGTCGCGGCCGATCTCGAAACGGCCGAGGACGACCCGCTGTTGACGGTCCGGAACCTGCGGCTGACCGCGGCTCAGGCGGAAGAACTCGCCGAGACACTGAGCCGGTTGGTCGACGGCCTCACCGACGCCGGACCGGACGAGGCGCGGTACGGCGTGGTGGTGTCGGTGTACCGGCCCCGTGGGACTACTTGAGGAAGTCCGGGATGTCGAGGTCTTCCTCAGGCTCTGGCTTCTTCTTCACCTGACCAGCGCCACTGTTACTCGCCGAGTTGCTCGGGCCGTTTGTGGGCCAGGAGTGCTGAGTCGTCGGCGACGCCGGGGTGTGCGGAGCGGGCTGCGCCGACTGCTGACCGTTCTGGACGGTGCGCACGCCTTCTTGGGGGCGGGCGGAGTTGGTCGTGCCAGCGCGTGGCTCAGTCGGGGCCGGCACCGGGACGGTGTCGTCGGTCGGCTGAGCGGGGATGCCCTGTTGGCCCGGGACCGATTGAGGAGCACCCGTACCAGGGTGACCGGGCGAGCCTGGGGCCGGCTGGACGAAGCCGCCCTGCCCCCCACCCGGCTGGGCCGAGCCGCCCTGGCCACCGCCTGCTTGACCGCCGCCCTGCGTGCTCCCCGCCTGGATGCCACCTGGCTGGGTGCCACCGGTCTGCGTGCCACCGGTTTGCGCGGCACCCGCCTGCCCGCCACCCGGCTGGGCGAAGCCGCCCTGGCCACCACCGGGCTGCTGATGCGCGGGGGGCGGCGGTGTCTGGGTCGGGTTGGTGACCGTCATCGGCTGGGAGTACGACTGCGGGGCCGGGCGGGTCGTCTGGGGCCGGGCCTGGTTCATCGCCTGTTCGCGGCGCTTGGGCATGCCGCCGTCGAAGCCGGCCGCGATCACCGTGACCCGGACCTCGTCACCGAGCGCGTCGTCGATCACCGCGCCGAAGATGATGTTCGCGTCCGAGTGCGCCGACTCGGACACCAGTTGCGCGGCCTCGTTGATCTCGAACAGGCCCAGGTCGGAACCACCCGCGATCGACAGCAGGACGCCGTGCGCGCCCTCGATGCTTGCCTCGAGCAACGGAGACGAGATCGCCGCCTCGGCCGCCGCGACCGCGCGGTCCTCGCCGCGGGACGAACCGATACCCATCAGCGCGGAGCCGGCGTTCGACATGACCGCCTTGACGTCCGCGAAGTCCACGTTGATCAGACCGGGCGTCGTGATCAGGTCGGTGATACCGGAAACACCTTGCAGCAGCACCTGGTCGGCCTGCTTGAACGCGTCCAGCACGGACACGGCGCGGTCGGAGATGGTCAGCAGCCGGTCGTTCGGGATGACGATCAGCGTGTCGACCTCTTCGCGGAGCGCCGCGATGCCTTCCTCGGCCTGGGTCGCGCGGCGCTTGCCCTCGAACGAGAACGGGCGGGTGACCACGCCGATGGTCAGCGCGCCGAGGGAACGGGCGATCCGTGAGACCACCGGCGCACCGCCGGTGCCGGTGCCGCCACCCTCACCCGCGGTGACGAAGACCATGTCGGCGCCCTTCAGCGCCTCCTCGATCTCCTCCGAGTGGTCCTCGGCGGCCTTCTGCCCGATCGCCGGGTTCGCGCCGGCGCCGAGACCACGGGTCTCTTCGCGGCCGATGTCGAGCTTGACGTCCGCGTCGCTCATCAACAGCGCCTGGGCGTCGGTGTTGATGGCGATGAACTCAACGCCCTTCAGACCGTGCTCGATCATCCGGTTGACGGCGTTGACGCCGCCTCCGCCGATGCCGACGACCTTGATGAGTGCCAGGTAGTTCTGCGGTGCCGCCACGTCCGCGCCTCTCGCCTCGTTGCTTTCCCGTTGTCCAGCGAAAAGACTGAACCTCAAGTGGATGCTTAGACTTATGTCAACTTTAGATTACGCGGAACGCTACGTGAGGCTCCCGGCCGAAGTCCACGCGCCTCGCCGCACATCCCGTCATGTGACCTGTCACCGTCTTTCCCCTTTGGTCACAGGGAGATCGGGCGCCGACACGTCGTACACCTTGGCGTCGCGCTTCATCAGCACGCTCAGTACCTCGGCCTTGCGCGCACTGTCATCGGAACTACCCCAAACAACCTTCACTCCGGAGCTCAGGTTGAGCGTGATCGAGTCCGGCGAGGTCGCCGAGATCGTCCCGACCTGAGTCCGCAGCGTGTCCGGCAACGCGGCCGAAACCGTCACCACCGAATGGATCGTGACGTCGCGCCGGACGCCGGTCACCTTCGCCTCCGGCAGCCCGGCGGGACGGTCCGGCACCGTGCGGTACGACGTTCCGGTCGCGTCGACCAGCTCGAACCGCGTGCCGTCGGTGACCACCACGACCGGGACCCGTTCGGTGACCACGATCACGATCTTGCGCGGCCAGGCCCGGGTCACCTGCGCGTCCGCGACCGCCGGGATGGTCCGGACCCGGTCCGCGATCGCGCGCAGATCCACCTTTGCCAGCGGGGTTCCGACCGGTGCGGCCGCGGTCTGCTCGATCGTTGCCACCGGCACCGTGTCGGCACCGCTGATCCGGACCCCGGAGACCGCGAACACCGAGGAGAAATAGAACAACCAGACGACCAGGCCGGCCAGTACGACCAGCCCGCCGCCGATGGCCCAGGGCAGCCAGCTACGCCGGCGCACCAGCCGTTGCCGGCGCGCGAACCGCTGCTGTGCCCGAGCCAGATCGACGCTCTGGCTCATTCAACAAACCCCACCCAATTACTCCACCACAGCAACGGGCGTTGGCTTCGAAGGCTCGCGGGTAGCGGCGCGTTCGGCCAGCAGACCAACGACTTCCGGGCCGATCAGCGTGACGTCGCCGGCTCCGAGGGTGACGACCAGGTCGCCCGGCTCGGCCAGGTCCGCGACCAGCTGCGGTACGGCGGACCAGGACGGCTCGAACCGGACCTGCTCGGGCTTCAGCGGAACGTGGTTCGCGATCAGGGCCCCGGTGACGCCGGGCTCCGGGTCCTCGCGGGCCGCGAAGACGTCCATCACCACGACCTCGTCGGCCAGCGCCAGCGCCTCGGAGAACTCGGTGGCGAAGATGCGCGTCCGGCTGAACAGGTGCGGCTGGAAGCAGGCGATCACACGCCCCTCCCCCGCCACCTGACGCGCCGCGGTCAGGTCGACGGCCAGCTCGGTCGGGTGGTGTGCGTAGGAGTCGAAGACCCGGACGCCGTCCTCGAGACCCTTGAACTCGAACCGCCGCCCGGTCCCGGTGAAGGACGCGAGCCCCTCGGCCAGATCGGCCGCCGAAAACCCGAGTCCGAGCCCGACGGTGAGCGCCGCGGACGCGTTCAGGGCGTTGTGCTTGCCGGCCTGCTGCAGCCGCACCACCGGGAGCTTCCGCCCGCGGTACACCGGTACGAAGGACTGGGTCGCACCGGTCGCGGTGATCTCCGTGACCTGCAGGTCCGCGTCTTCGGATTCGCCGTACGTCCGTACGTCGATGTCGCGTTCGCGAGCGTACGACGCGAGCTTGCGGGCGCCGGCGTCGTCGTGGCAGATCACCATGAACCCACCGGGCAGCACCCGCGCGCAGAACTCCTCGAACGCCTTGCGGTAGCTGGCCTCGTCGCCGTAGTTGTCCAGGTGGTCGGGCTCGACCGACGTGACAATAGACACCTCGGGCGAGTAGGTCAGGAACGACTTGTCCGACTCGTCGGCCTCGGCGACGAACAGGTCGCCGTTGCCGTCGTGGGCGTTCGACCCGGATTCGTTGAGGTTCCCACCGATCGCGTACGACGGGTCGGCACCGCAGTGCTGCAACGCGACCGTGAGCATCGACGTGGTCGTGGTCTTGCCGTGCGTACCGGCGACGGCGAGCGTGCGGCGGCCGACCATCACCGAGGCGAGCGCCGCGGCCCGGGGCAGGATCGGGATCCCGGCCGCGCGGGCGGCGACCACCTCGGGGTTGGTCTCGCGGATCGCGGTCGATACCACCACGGTGTCGGCGTCCTTGACGTGCTCGGCCGCGTGGCCGACCCAGCAGGTCGCGCCGAGCGCGCGCAACGCGGCCAGCACCTTGCCGTCCTTGGCGTCGGAGCCGGACACCTCGATACCGCGGGACGCCATGATCCGGGCGATCCCCGACATCCCGGCGCCGCCGATACCGACGAAGTGCACGCGGCCCAGCTTTTCGGCAGGCAACAGCGTGTCAGGTGCGGTGACGATCACGAGGCAGACCTCACCACATCGAGGATGATCCGCGCCAATCGCTCGTCGGCGTCGGTCCGGATCACCCCGGTCGCAGCAGTGGACATAGTTGTCAGACGCTCGCGGTCGAGCAGAAGTTGGGGCACATTCGCGCGAACCCAGTCGACGGTGAGGTCGGCGTTGTCGATCAGGATGCCGCCGCCCACGTCGACCACCGGTTTGGCGTTCAGCCGCTGCTCACCGTTACCGATCGGCAGCGGGACGTAGATCGCCGGCAGGCCGACGCCGGACACCTCGGTGACGGTGTTCGCACCGGAGCGGCAGACCACCAGGTCGGCGGCGGCGTACGCGAGGTCCATCCGGTCGACGTAGTTCAGCACGACGTACGGCAGCGGGCCGGTCTGCGGCACGTCGAGGGTGTTCTTCGGGCCGATCGCGTGCAGTACCTGGATACCGGCCGCCTGCAGGTCGGCCGCCGCGCCGGAGACGGACTCGTTGATCCGCTGTGCGCCCTGTGAGCCGCCGGTCACGAACAGCGTCGGCGCGTTCGGGTCGAGGCCGAAGAACCGCCGGGCCTCGGCACGCAACGCGGCCCGGTCCAGCGTCGAGATCGACCGCCGGATCGGGAGGCCGACGTACTCCGCGTGCGGCAGGTCGGAGCCGGGGAAGGACGTCTTGACGTGCTCGGTGCAGTACCGCGCGGCGAACTTGTTCGCGATCCCCGGCACCGCGTTGCCCTCGTGAACAACGATCGGCGTCTTCCGCCGCCAGGCGGCGACGTACGCCGGGGTGGAGACGTAACCACCGAAGCCGACCAGGACGTCCGCCTTGGCCTCGTCGAGCGCCTTGCGGGCCGCGCTCACCGAGGCGAGCATTTTGCCCGGTACGGCGAACAGCGCCGGGGTGGGCTTGCGCGGCAACGGCACCGGCGGGATCAGCTCCAGCCGGTACCCGGCCTCGGGCACCACCCGGGTCTCCAGGCCGCGCTCGGTGCCGAGCGCGAGGATCTCGATGGTCGGGTCGATCCGGCGCAGAGCGTCCGCCGTGGCGATCAGGGGTGAGGTGTGACCGGCGCTACCGCCACCGGCCAGAACGATGCTGGGCACAGCTTTCAACGCTCCCGCGGGGTTCACTTGTCTTTCATCTGGGCGAAGCTCGTCGCGAGGACAGCCAGCCGAAACGAGGTCGCCGGGTTTCGTTCAGGGCGGCCTGCGCGCCGGGCTCGGCCTTCGCGAAGGACAGCAGCATGCCGATCGCGATCAGCGTCGGCAGCAGTGCGGAACCACCGTACGACAAAAGCGGGAGCGGGATACCCACGATGGGTAGCAGTCCGATCACCGCGCCGAGGTTGACCACGGTCTGCGCCATGATCCAGACGGTGATCCCGGCGGCCGCGTACCGCACGAACGGCTGGGTGTTCCGGGTCGCGATCCGGACCCCGGCGTAGGCGAGCAGCAGGAACAGCGCGATCACGGTCAGCGACCCGACCAGGCCGAGTTCCTCGCCGATCACCGAGAAGATGAAGTCGGTGTGCGCCTCGGGCAGGTTGCCCCACTTCTGCCGGCTGTTGCCGATCCCGACGCCCCACCAGCCGCCGGTCGAGAGCGCGTAGAACGAGTGGTACGCCTGCCAGCCGACACCGGACGGATCGCCGAACGGGTCCAGGAACGACGTCACCCGCTGCATCCGGTAGCGCTCGGCGTTGACGAAGTACGTCGCCACGATCCCGACCGCGCCGATGGTCGCGACGAACAACCGGGTCGGTGCGCCGACCACCCAGATCATGCCGATCATCACGGCCATCAGGACCAGCGCCGTGCCCAGGTCGTGCTGGCCGACGACCAGGGCGATCACCAGACCGCAGACCGGGACCATCGGGACCAGCAGGTGCTTCCACTGGGTGAGCAGCTTCTCCTTGCGGGCGTACAGATCCGCGCACCACATCACCATCGCGAGCTTGGCGAACTCGCTCGGCTGGATCTGCAGCGGACCGCCGAGCCGCAGCCAGTTGGTGTTGCCGTTCACGCCGACGCCGAGGCCCGGGATGAACGTCAGCACGAGCAGGAACGTCGAGCCCAGCAACGCGACGTACGCGAGCATCCGGAAGTGCCGCGGCGTCATCCGGGAGGCGACGTACGCCATCGGGAGGCCGACCACGACCCAGATCAGCTGCCGGGTGAAGATCGTGTAACTGCTGCCGTACGCGCGGAACGACAGCACGCTGGACGCGGACAGCACCATCATCAGGCCGAGCACCAGCAGGAGGCCGGTCGCACCGAGCACGATGTGGTACGACGTCAGCGGGCGGTCCAGCACGTCCCGGATCGCGGCGATCCACGGGCGTTCGTCGCTCCTGCGGCCTTCCTGCTGATCTGCGACCGACGTCACGCGATCACCCCAGCCGGCGTACGGCTTCGGCGAAGGCGTCGCCGCGGGCTCCGTAGTTGGCGAACATGTCCCAGGACGCGCAGCCAGGGGCGAGCAGCACGGTGTCACCCACCTGTGCGAGCTTCGCCGCCTCCCCCACCACGATCTCCATGGCACCAGTGTCGGTTGACTCGACGACGATCCTCGGGACATCCGGTGCGTGTCGCTCGAGAGCTTCGGCGATCACCGCCTTGTCCTGGCCGAGCAGTACGACGGCACGCAACCGTTCGCGGGCCGCCACCACGAGATCGTCGAAGGTCGCGCCCTTGGCCTGGCCGCCGGCGATCCAGACCACATGCTCGTAGGCGAGCAAGGACGCCTGTGCGGCATGCGGATTCGTGGCCTTCGAGTCGTCGACATAGTTGACTCCGGCAACGTCCGCGACGTATGCGATCCGGTGCTTGTCCGGATGGAATCCGCGCAACGCGTCGCGCACCGCGTTCGCCGGTACGCCGAACGACCGGGCCAGCGCGGCCGCGGCCAGCGCGTTCGCGATGTTGTGCGGTGCGGGCGGGTTGACGTCGTCGATCGTGGCCAGTTCGAGCGCGGACGTCGACCGTTGCTCGATGAACGCGCGGTCGACGAGCAGGTCGTCGACGAGACCGAGCATCGAGAGTCCCGGCGTACCGAGGGTGAAACCGATCGCGCGGCAGCCCTCGATCACGTCCGCTTCCTCGACCAGCCGCTCGGTGACCGGGTCCGCGACGTTGTACACGCACGCGACCTGGCAGTTCTCGAAGATCTTGCCCTTCGCCGCGGCGTACGCGTCGAGCGAGCCGTGCCAGTCGACGTGGTCCGGGGCGATGTTCAGGACCGCGGCCGAGTGCGCGGACAGCGAGTGCGTGAAGTGCAACTGGTAGCTGGACAGCTCGACCGCGATCACGTCGTACGGCTCGGGGTCCATCACGGCTTCCAGCAGCGGCAGCCCGACGTTGCCCGCGGCAACGGCTCGGTGGCCGGCCGCCTGCAGCATCGCGGTCAGCATCTGCACGGTCGTGGTCTTGCCGTTGGTACCGGTGATGCACAGCCACGGCGCGGCGTGCGCCGGGTCGCGGAGCCGCCAGGCCAGCTCGATCTCGCTCCAGATCGGGACGTCCCGCTCGGCCGCCTGCGCGAGCAGCGGCGCGTGCGGCGGTACGCCGGGCGACGTCACGACGACGTCGACGTCCTTCGGGAGTTCCTGCGTACTTCCCGGGCCGAGCGTGATCGTGGCGCCGAGCGTCTCCAGGATCTGCGCCTTTTCGCGCAGTGCCTCGTTGTCCCGGTCGTCGAGTACGAGGAGGTGCTCGGCGCCGGCCTGGAGCAGGGAGTCGGCGCAGGCGTAGCCCGCCGTACCGAAGCCGAGGACGACGAACCGGGTCGTGTCCCAGCCGTCGTCGGTGCGTGTTGTCAGGCTCATCCGGTGACCCATTCCGCGTAGAAGACTCCGAGCCCGATCACGACGCAGAGGCCCTGGATGATCCAGAACCGGATCACCACATTGACCTGTTCCCAGCCGAGCATCTCGAAGTGGTGATGGAGTGGCGCCATCCGGAACAACCGTTTGCCGTGGGTCAGTTTGAAGTAGCCCACCTGCAGGATGACCGACGCGGTGATCAGCACGAACAGGCCGCCGAGCAGCAGCACGAGCAGCTCGGTGCGGGTCATCACGGCCATCCCGGCCAGCGCACCACCGAGCGACAGCGAACCGGTGTCGCCCATGAAGATCTTCGCCGGCGACGCGTTCCACCACAGGAATCCGAACAGCGCCCCGGTCAGACAGGCCGCGACGACCGCCAGGTCACGCGGATCGCGTACCTCGTAACACTTGGCGCCGACGCCCCGCTCGGTCGCGCAGCTCTGGTTGAACTGCCAGATGCAGATCAGCGTGTACGCGCCGAACACCATCATCGACGCACCGGTGGCGAGACCGTCCAGACCGTCGGCGAGGTTCACACCGTTGGACATCCCCGCGATCAGCAGCAGGATCCAGATGATCACCAGGATCGACGGCAGTTCGAGCCAGCCGATGTCGCGGATGAACGAGATGAACGGCGAGGCCGGCCGCTGACCGCGGTCGTCCGGGAACTGCAGCGCGAGCACCGCGAAGATCACCGCGACCATCGTCTGGCCGGCCAGTTTCGCCTTGCTGCGCAGGCCGAGGCTGCGCTGCCGGAAGATCTTGATGAAGTCGTCCAGGAAGCCGACCACGCCCATCCCGGCGAACAGGAACAGCACGAGCAGCGCCGACGCGGTCGGCGGCGTCATCGTGAACAGCTTCGCCGCGAAGTACCCGACGATGGTCGCGACGATGAAGACGGTGCCGCCCATGGTCGGCGTACCGCGTTTGATCATGTGTGACTGCAGGCCGTCGTCGCGGATCTCCTGGCCGTAGCCGCGGCGGGCCAGCCACTTGATCGCGTACCGGGTGCCGAGCAGGGTCAGCACCATCGAGACGGCACCGCCGAACAGGATCGAGATCACTGCTGTTCCTCCAGCAGGGCGTCGGCGAGGCTGCGCAGCTTGGCCGCCTTCGAGGACTTCACCAGTACGACGTCACCGGCGCGGAGCTCCGCGCGCAGCAACTCCAGCGCCTCCGGGATGGTCTCGACGAACACGGACTCGTTGCCCCACGAACCTTCCAGCGAGGCACCGAGGTGCATCGGTTTCGCGCCCTCGCCGACCACGACCAGCCGGTTCACGTCCAGCCGGACGGCCAGCCGGCCGATCGCGTCGTGCGCCTCCTGCGAGGTGTCGCCGAGCTCGAGCATCTCGCCGAGCACCGCCCAGGTCCGGGCACCGCGGGAACGGCCGATCGCGACCAGCGACTTGAGCGCCGCGCGGGTCGAGTCCGGGTTCGCGTTGAACGCGTCGTTGATGATCGTCACGCCGTCCGCGCGTTCGGTCAGCTCCATCCGCGCCGCGGACACCCGCTGGGCGGCGTTCAGCCCGTCGGCAATCTGCTCCGGCGTCAGCCCGACCGCGAGCGCGACGGCTCCGGCGGCGAGCGCGTTCGAGACGTGGTGCTCACCGATCAGCTGCAGCTGGACGTTGCCGCTGAACGCGCCGATGTGCAGCGTGAACGCCGGCCGGCCTTCGCCGTCGATCTTCACGTCCGTCGCCCGGACGTCCGCCTCGGGCGCCTGACCGAAGGTCAGCACCTTCTCCCGCGTCCGGCTCCGCATCGCGGCCACCCGGTGGTCGTCGGCGTTCAGAACCGCCGTACCGCCGGGCTGCACGGCCTCGATCAGCTCGCCCTTCGCGATCGCGATGTTGTCCTGGGATCCGAACTCGCCGATGTGCGACGTACCGACGTTCAGTACCAGGCCGACCGCCGGCGGCGTGATCGCGCTCAGGAACCGGATGTCGCCCATGTGCCGGGCGCCCATCTCGGCGACCAGGTACTTCGTCGCCGCGGTCGCCCGCAGCGCGGTCAGCGGATGCCCGAGCTCGTTGTTGAAGGAGCCTTCCGGCGCCACGGTCTCGCCGTACGGGCGGACCAGCTGGCCGATCAGGTCCTTCGCGCTGGTCTTCCCGGTCGAACCGGTGAGGCCGATCACGGTCAGGTCCGGCAGCTTCGCGATCACGTGCCGGGCCAGGTCACCGAGCGCGCGCTGGGTGTCGTCGACCACGATGCAAGGGCAGCCCTCGACCGGCCGCGTGGTGAGCGAGACGGTGACGCCCGCCGCGGTCGCCGTACCGACGAAGTCGTGACCGTCGACGTGCTCACCGGGCACGGCGACGAACAACCCGCCCGGTTCGGCGACTCGTGAGTCGATCACCACCGCGCCGTCGACGACAGCCGTGGGCTCGACGCCCACGAGCTCGCCGCGAACGGCGTCGGCGATCTCGCCGCAACTGACAGGGATCACCGGTCTGCCTCCAACAGCTCACGCACGGTTTCGCGGTCGTCGAACGGGTGGATCACGCCGCCGACGTCCTGGCCTGTCTCATGGCCCTTGCCCAGCACGACGACGGTGTCGCCCGGTCCGGCCAGCTCGATCGCGGACGCGATCGCCTGCCGCCGATCGCCGATCTCGTGCAGGTTCACGTCCAGTACGGCGGCCCGCGCGCCGGCGATCGCGGCCGCCCGGATCGCGGCCGGGTCCTCGCTGCGCGGGTTGTCGTCGGTGACGATCACGACGTCGGCCGCCTTCGCCGCCTCGGCACCCATCGCGGGCCGCTTCCCCGGATCCCGGTCGCCACCGCAGCCGACGACCGCGAACAGCCGGCCCTTGGTCGCCGTCCGCGCGGCCCTCAGGGCGAGCGCCACCGCGTCGGGCGTGTGCGCGTAGTCCACGACCACGGCCAGCCCGTCCTGCCGGGTGAAGGTCTCCATCCGCCCGGGCACGCTGGCGGTCCGCAGCCCGGCGGCGATCGCCTCGGCCGGTACGTCGAGCTGCCGCAGCATCGCGGTCGCGAGCAACGCGTTGGCGACGTTGAAGTCACCGGGCAGCCCGATCTCGACCGTCAGCGTCTCCCCCGGCCCCTGAATGTCCAGCACGGTCGTCCCGTGCTCGGAACGGTGCCGGTGCGCGACGGTCCAGTCGGCGTCACCCTTGGTGGACACGGTGACCAGCGGTACGACGGTCTGCGCGGCCAGGCGGCGCCCGTACTCGTCGTCGATCGTCACCACCGCGACATCGCAGCGCTCCGGGGTGAACAGCGAGGCCTTCGCCTGGAAGTAGTCCTCGAACGTCTTGTGGAAGTCCAGGTGGTCCTGCGTCAGGTTGAGGAACCCCGCGACCGCGAAGCGCGCGCCGTCGACGCGGCCCAGCGCCAGCGCGTGGCTCGACACCTCCATCGCGCACCAGGCGACGGCCCGCTCGCGCATCACTGCGAACAGCGCCTGCAGATCGGTGGCTTCCGGAGTGGTCCGGACGCTCTTCACGACCTCGTCGCCAACGCGCGTTTGAATCGTGCCGATGAGCGCCGACGGGCCGAGCTGCCGCAGTACCGAATCCAGCAGGAAGCTGGTCGTGGTCTTGCCGTTCGTCCCGGTCACGCCGAGCAGCCGCAGCTCACTCGTCGGCTCTCCGTAGATCCGCGAGGCAACCGCGCCGAGCACACTGCGCGGCTTGTCGACGACCAGCACCGGAAGCCCGGTGGCCTTGGCCCGCTCGGCGCCGGCCGGGTCGGTCAGTACGGCGACGGCGCCCGCCTGCTGGGCTTTCGCGACGAATTCGGCGCCGTGCGTGACCGCGCCGGGCAGTGCGGCGTACAGGTCGCCGGGGAGGACGGAACGCGAGTCGAGGGAGACGCCGGTCACGCTCACCGGCGACGTTGCCGGGAGCTCTGTGTGGGCGACGTTCGCCAGGTCCGCGAGGGCTACGGGCACGACGTGCCGTGGCCTGATCGCTGCGACCGCGCCGCCGGCGGCGGTAGGGGTGGACACGGGCCCTGAGGCTACCGCTCCGGGCCCCGTGACTCCTACCTGACCCTGCGTCACCAGTTGCATCACCAGGTGAGCGGGATGCTCGGCTGCGCCGCCCCCGTCGGCGGGACGACGTACTTCTGCAGCGCGTAGCTCATCACGTCTCGGAACACCGGTCCTCCTTGCAGACCACCACCCCGGGCACCCTGGGGATCGTGGAGTACGACGTACGTCACGAACCGTGGGTTGTCGGCCGGGGCGAATCCGGCGAAAGAAGTCGCCCAGTTGCCGTATTTCCCGGTGCCGGGGACGACCTGCTGCGCCGTACCGGTCTTGCCGGCCACCAGGTAGCCGTCGATCGCGGCCTGCGGCGCGGTGCCCTTCTTCGCGGTCACCGACTCCATCATCGTGGTGACTTCCTTGGCGGCCTGCTCGCTGACCACCCGGCGGGCCGGTGCGGACTGGTTCGGCGTCAGGGTGCCGTCGGCCTGGATGTAGTTGCGGATCAGCTTCGGCGGCTCGTACACGCCACCGTTCGCGACCGCGTTGACCGCGGCGGCCTCCTGGACCGCGTTCACCGACAGGCCCTGGCCGAACGCGACGTTCGACCGGGTGATCTCCGGCCACTCGTCGCCCGGCGCCAACCGGCCGTTCGTCTCACCGGGGAAGTTCAGCCCGGTGGGCTCGCCGAAGCCGAAGTTGTGCAGGTACTTCACGAACTGCGCGATCGGCATCCGCTGCGCGGCCATGATCGTGCCGACGTTCGACGACTTCGCGATCACCCCGGAGATGGTCAGGTTCATCGTGTCGTGCGACCAGTGGTCCTTGATGATCCGGCGCTGGACCTCGATGCTGCCCGGGACCTGCAGTTTGGTGCTCAGGTTGATCTTGCCGGCGTCGGCGAGGGCGGCCATCGTGACGACCTTCTGCACGCTGCCGGGCTCGAAGCTGCGCTCCAGGGCCGGGTTGTTCAGGTCCTTGGAGGTGTACGGCTTGTTCGGGTCGAACGACGGGTAGTTCGCCAGCGCGAGCAGCTCGCCGGTCTTCACGTCCATCACCACGACCGTGCCGGCGCTCGCCTTGTACTGCTGGACGGCCTGCTGGATCCGCTTCTCGGCGAAGAACTGCAGGTCGGTGTCGAGCGTCAACTGGACGCCGACGCCGGGCTTGGGCTCCTGGACGGTGTGGTTCGCGTTCGGGATCTGGTTGCCGCGGGCATCGACCTCGTAGACCGCCTTGCCGTCGACGCCGGACAGCTTGTCGTTCAGGCCGTACTCGAGCCCGGACAGGCCCTTGCCGTCGGCACCGGTGACGCCGACCAGGGTGGCGGCGATGCTCCCGTTCGGGTGGCTGCGGATCGGGTCTTCCTCGGTGTACAGGCCGGTCAGCAGCGGTGCCTGCTGCTCCTTGGGCTTGCCCTTGTTCTGGGCGGCGATCGGCAGGTTCGCGGCCTTGATCTCGGCCTGGATCGCGCTCCACGCCGTCGGGCTCACCTGGCGTGCGACGTACGCGAACCGGCCGGTGCCGGACATCGCGGCGACCAGCTTCGCGGTCGTCGTACCGGGGATCTTCGGCGCGAGGATGGCAGCCAGCTGTTGCGCGACCGGCTTCGTCTGCTGCGGGTCCGCGGTGATCGCGACCGCATCCTCGGTGACCGCGAGCTCCACGCCGTTGCGGTCCTCGATCGTCCCGCGGTCCGCATGCAGCACGAACGACCGCGCGTTCTCCTTGGTCGCCGCGGCCGCGTAGCTGTCCGGGTCCACACCCTGCAACAGCACAAGCCGCCCGGCGAACAGCGACAGCACGAACGCCATCACCCCGAACGTCAACCGCAACCGCAACGCCGGCCGCCCCAACCGCAACATCCGCGGCGCCTTCTTGACCCGCCGCTTAGGCCGAGCCCGAGGCCGATTCTGCGGAGGCCGCTTAGCCGCCCCCTTCTTGACCGGCCGCTTCGCGGCACCCTTCTTAGCCCCGCCAGCACGCCCCGCGCCAGCAGCCTTCGTACCCGGCGACTGCCGCCCCGCGCCACCAGCGCCACGGCCAGCCGCCGCCGCGCGCGGCGCAGCCGCGCTCCCACGCGTGCGGCCGGAGGCCGCATCACTGGGCGACGGGCGGCGGGCGGCGCTGTGCTTCTCCTCCTCGGCTTTGCGGAGGAGGCGGTCTCGGGTGGATTCGGGGCGTGGGGGGTTGGCGCGCGTACTGTCGGTAGCGGGTGGACGACGGGGTTGAGCCTTGCGGGGCGGGTTGTCCCGGCCCGGTGTGGCACCACGCTTGCGTGGTGGCTCGTTTCCCCGTCGGTCCGTCATCCGATCATCCCCGTGTGGTCGTGGCGGGCTTCTTCGTCGTAGCCGGCTTCGTGGCACCGGTCGGCGGCTTGGTCGTGCTGGTGGGCGGCTTGGTAGTGCTGGTCGGCGGTTTCGTGGTCGCGGCTGTCGTCCCGGTAGCCGGCTTCACCGGCGTGGTCGGCTTCACCACCGGCTTGGTGGCCGGCTTGGTGGTCGGCGTCTGCGGGCCGAACATCGCCGTTCCGGCGCCGGCCTTCCCCTCGGCCGGTACGCCGAGCACGCGCCCGTCGGACAGCCGCAGGAAGACCGGGTTCGGGTTCGGCACCATGCCCATCCGCAGCGCCCGGTCGGACAGGTTCTGCGGCGACTCCAGCGCGCGCACCTGCTTCTCCAGCTGCTGCTGCTGATCGCGCAGGTCGTTCGCCTGGCTGTTCAGCTTGGTGATGTCGAACGTGCCGCTCTGCAGCTGCGTGTTCAGCAGCAGCAGTCCGACCAGTCCGGCGGCCAGCAGCGACACCACGAAGATCACGAACGGCATCCGCGGCGGCCGGAACGGCGCGCCGTACACCACCCGCAGCCGTGGCTGCTCCTTCTTCGCGCCTGTGGTGCCGGGGGCCGGCGTCACCCGCGCCTTCTGCGGGCTGAAGACGGTACTCATCAGGCCACCAGTCCCCTCTCCCGGATTCGCTCGGCCGCCCGCACGCGAGCAGACGCGGCGCGCGGGTTCACCGCGACCTCCTGCTCGGTCGGCCGTTCGGCACCCCGGGTCAGTAGCTTCAGATACGGTTCGTACCCCGCCGGGACGACCGGCAGGTCGTCGGGTACGTCGGACTTGGTGCCCGGCGCGAACGCCTGCTTGGTGATCCGGTCCTCGAGCGAGTGGTAGCTCATCACCACGATCCGGCCGTGCAGCGCGAGCGCCTCCAGCGCGGCGGGCAGCGCCCGGCGCAGTACGTCGAGCTCGCCGTTCACCTCGATCCGCAACGCCTGGAACGTCCGCTTCGCCGGATGCCCACCGGTCCGCCGGGCCGCCTGCGGGATCGCGTTCCGGACCAGCTCGGACAGCCGCGCACTGTTCGTGAACGGCTCGGTCTCGCGTTCCCGGACGATCCGGTCCGCGATCCGGCGGGCGAACTTCTCCTCGCCGTACTGGAACAGGATCCGGGCCAAATCGGCCGCGCTGTAGGTGTTCACGATGTCCGCGGCCGTGGTCGGGCCGGTCGGATCCATCCGCATGTCCAGCGGCGCGTCCTGCGCGTAGGCGAACCCGCGGTCCGCCTCGTCCAGCTGCATCGAGGAGACGCCCAGGTCGAACAGGATCCCGTCGATCGCCGGTACGCCGAGGTCGGCCAGTACCCGCGGCAGTTCGTCGTACACCGCGTGCACGAGCGTAAGCCGCTCCTCGAACGGCGCGAGCCGCTCACCGGCCAGCCGCAACGCGTTCGGGTCCCGGTCGAGGCCGATCAACCGGACCTCGGGAAACCGCTGCAGGAATGCCTCGGAGTGACCACCGAGGCCGAGGGTCGCGTCGACGAAGACCGCGCCGGGACGTGCGAGCGCCGGTGCCAGCAGCGCGACCACGCGCTCCAGCATCACCGGCACATGCCGCTCCGCAGCGTCCATCTCGACCCTTCCCGTCATTTCCCTACAGCTGCGGGAAACGACCCCTGCCCCCGCAGGTCAGCTGTGATACGTGGGTAGACAGCACCGTCCGGTCAGATCGCGGGTACGCCTTCCGGGGAAGTACCTGCTCGGTCTTGGCGCCGGGGAAGTGACGCCAACACTCCAGGTCGGAAGTCGGACCCGTGATCTCACCGGACGGTCGGTGTCTCTCGGTCCACGCACACTGTTCAGCTTTAGAAGATGCCTGGCAGCACTTCCTCGGAGAGATCGGCGAACGCCTGCTCCTGCTCCGCGGAGTACCGGTTCCAGTTCTCCGTGTTCCAGATCTCCACCCGGTTCATCGCCCCGATGACGACGCAGTCGCGGTCAAGTGCTGAGTAGTCGCGCAGCATCGGTGGGATGGTGACCCGGCCCTGCTTGTCCGGGACCTCGTTGGAGGCACCGGCGAACAACATCCGTAGGTAGTCCCGGGCACCCTTGTTGGTGATCGGAGCCTGCTTCAACTGCTCGGTCAGCTGGACGAACTCGCGCTCCGGCCACACGGACAGCGATCGCTCCTGTCCACGCGTGATCACCAGACCGTCGGCCAGCTCGTCCCGGAACTTCGCCGGCAGGAACAGCCGGCCCTTGTCGTCGAGCTTGGGGAAGTGAGTTCCGAGGAACACGCTCCACCTCCCCGTTGCGGACTCTCCGACTCAGGCGAGTGTTTCCACCACTTCAGTTCCACTGCGCTCCACCTTACTCCACTTTCCACCACCGTCAACCAACTTCCGCTCCATTCCGCTCCCGTGCCGCGTGAATCGGCACCCGGCGCCCGCGTGTCGTTGAGTCCTCCATGAACCATTGGCCCGGCCCACGCGTGAACCAGGTACCGGTTCGCGGCGTCGTACGCCCGACACGCCGCTGGTGCCGCCCGTACGCTTGGAGGGACGACTACCGACCCTGAGGGCGTGCGCCGTGACGATCGAACCGCCAACCGACCAGACTCTTGGCCCGACCCCTACGCAGGGTGAGAATGTGTCGGCAGTCAACGAATGGGGAGGACTCAGAGTGAGCACCACCGCGACCAGCTCGCCGCTGGCAGGAGCCGGGGACTTCGACGAGCTGTCCGAGGTGGCGGGACGCGTCCGCCGCGCCATGGAGCAGGTGATCGAGGGCAAACCCGACGTCGTCGAGGTCGCCGTCACGGTCCTGCTGGCCGAGGGCCACCTGCTGATCGAGGACGTGCCGGGCGTCGGCAAGACGATGCTGGCCAAGGCGCTGGCCAAGTCGATCGACTGCAGCGTGCGGCGGATCCAGTTCACGCCGGACCTGCTGCCCTCCGACATCACCGGCGTCTCGGTCTTCAACCAGGAGATCCGCGACTTCGAGTTCAAGCCCGGCGCGGTCTTCGCGAACATCGTGGTCGGTGACGAGATCAACCGCGCCTCGCCGAAGACGCAGGCCGCGTTGCTGGAGTCGATGGAAGAGCGCCAGGTCACCGTCGACACCACGACGTACACGCTGGACGCGCCGTTCATGGTGATCGCGACCCAGAACCCGATCGAGATGGAAGGCACGTACCCGCTGCCGGAAGCCCAGCGCGACCGCTTCATGGCCCGGGTCTCGATGGGTTACCCGGAGCCCGCCGCCGAGCTGCGCATGCTGGACGGCCATGCCGCCGACGACCCGCTGGCGAACCTGCAGCCGGTCACCGACGGCCAGCAGATCCTCCGCCTGGTCAAGACCGTGCAGTCGGTCCACGTCTCCGAGTCCGTGAAGGAGTACGCCGTCGCGCTCGTCGGCGCGACCCGCCGTTCGCAGGAGCTCCGGCTGGGCGCGAGCCCGCGGTCGACGCTGCACCTGATCCGGGCCGCCCGTGCGGCCGCCGCACTGGACTCCCGCGAGTTCGTGCTGCCGGACGACATCCAGGAGCTCGCGGTACCGGTGCTCGCGCACCGCGTGCTACCGGCGGCCGAGGCGCATCTCGGTGGGCGCGGCGCGTCCGACATCATCTCCGGACTGGTGGCCACGGTGCCGCTCCCCCGTACTCGTCGGGACTGAGACGACATGCGGCAGGCACTGCGCGGACTGACCACCAGAGGGCGGGCGTTCGTCGCGGCCGGGATCACTGCATCGCTGTGCGCACTACTGCTCGGCCAGAAGGACCTGCTGCGGGTCGGCATTCTGCTGGCCGCGCTGCCGGTCGTCGCGGCACTGGTGGTCGGCCGCACCCGGCTCCGCCTGCAGGTACGCCGAAGCCTCGCACCGGACCAGGTCCCGGTCGGGACGCAGGCGACCGTCGAGCTGACGCTCAGCAACCAGGGCCGGATGCCGGCCGGACTGTTGCTGCTCGAGGACCGCATTCCTTATGTACTGGGCCACCGCCCGCGCTTCGTCGTCGACCGCGTCAGCCCGAACTGGCGCCGTACCGTCACCTATCCGGTGAAGTCCGACGTCCGCGGGCTGTTCCAGGTCGGACCGCTGATGCTGACCGTCGCCGACCCGTTCGGGTTGGTGGAGACCAGCCGGACGTTCACCCGCAGCCAGCACCTGCTCGTCACGCCACGGGTGTTCAAGCTGCCCGAGGTACGCCTCGGCGCGGACCGGGCCGGCGCCGGCGAGAACCGGCCGCGGGCGATCGCGTCCGCGGGTGAGGAGGACGCGACGGTCCGCGAGTACCGCGACGGTGACGACCTGCGCCGGGTGCACTGGCGGTCCACCGCCCGCCGCGGCGAGCTGATGGTCCGCCGCGAGGAGCAGCCGTGGCAGAGCCGGTGCGCGCTGTTCCTGGACGCACGCACGATCTCGCACCACGGGCACGGCCCGTCGTCGAGCCTGGAGTGGGCGGTCAGCGCGGCCGCGTCGGTCGGCATCGACCGGATCCGCCGCGGGTACGTCACCACGATGCTCGGCGGGCCGACCACGCTGTCGGCGATCACGCACCGGACATCGGCCGCCGTGCATCAGCCGCTCTCGCAGCAGGAACTGCTGACCGAGTGCGCGACCGTCGAGGAACACCGGTACGCCGAGATCGGTCCGCTGCTGACCGTCGACCGGCACCCGCAGGAGCCGAGCCTGGTGATCGCGATCCTCGGCGCGTGCAGTACCGATGACGTGATCGCCCTGAACCGCTGGCGGACCAGCCAGGCGACCGGTGTCGCTCTGGTCCTGGACGCGGCCAGCTGGGCGGTCGGCGCCGAGGCGACCGAGAAGGCGGCCCGCCTGTCCGCCGCCACGGACGCCACCGAGAACGAACTGCGCCGCAACGGCTGGCGAGTAGCCAGAGTCCGCCGCGGCGACCACCTCCCGACGGTATGGTCCGGTCTCGGACTACGAAGCGGAAGAATCGCATGACTGGACACGCGAGGATCTCGATAGCCGCTTGGGGCGCGACCGCGCTCGGGTCGCTGGTGCTGACCCCGGTGTTCTCCGGGCCGTTCCTGTTCATCAGCGCGTTCCTCTGTGCGCTGATCACCGGGGTCGGCGTCGGACTGCAGAACCTGCGCATCCCGCGGATCGTGGTCCCGATCGTCCAGCTGCTCGTGCTCGTCGAGCTGCTGTCGTTGTTCTTCCTGCACGGCACGATGAAGTTCGGGCTGATCCCGTGGCGGGCGACCGCGATCGAGTTCAACGCGCGGATGGTCGACGCGATGGACTCGATCAACCGGTTCAGCGCGCCGCTGCCGCCGGACCCGCACCTGACGCTGTTCGCGGTGTCGGTGATCTGCGCGACCGGGTTCCTGATCCACGTGATCGCCGTACAGCTCCGTCAGGCGGCGTGGTCCGGGCTGCTGTTGCTGATCATGTACACGGTGCCGGCCGCGACCGTGCACGGCGGGTTGCCGTGGCTGCTGTTCATCCCGCCGGCGATCGGGTACATCGTGCTGCTGTCCTCGGAGGGGCGCAGCCGGCTGAGCCGCTGGGGCCGCCGGATCTCCGGGGTCTCACACCTCGACGCGGCCGAGCCCGTCGAGGCGTCGGCGCTCGGCCAGGCCGGCCGCCGGATCGGGCTGACCGTGGTCGCGATCGCCGCACTGTTGCCCGCCCTGTTGCCGGCCCTGCCGGAAGGTGTGATCGGCAACGGTCTGGCCGGCGGCAGCGACGGTACCGGGATCGGGGCCTCGATCTCCTCCACCGACCCGATGCTCGACATGGGCCGCAACCTCAAGCGCGGCGACAACGTCGTGGCGCTCACCTACAAGGGCGGCCCGACCGGCGGTACGTACCTGCGGCTGACCGCGCTCGACCTGTTCGACGGCAACACCTGGCGGATCGCGCCGCGCGGCGAGGAACAGAAACTGAACGGCACCCTGACGCCGCCGCCCGGTTTCAACGGCGACCTGTCGAAGGTGCCGGTCACCTCGATGGAGATCAACGTCACCCGGGACCTGCGCTCGCAACTCGTCCCGGTGCCCTACCCGTTGCAGTCGATCTCGCTGAAGAAGGACTGGCAGTTCGACTCCGGTGCGCTGGACGTGATGTCGAGCAACGGCGGGATCATCGCGGGCAAGAAGTACAAGCTGACCGCGTACGACCTGGAGCCGACGCCGGACCAGCTGCACGACTCGATCACCACCGGCGCGCCGGACCGGTACACGATGATCGTGCCGGACAAGACGCCGGACTCGATCAAACGTCTCGCGTACAACCTCACGGAGTCGGCCAAGAGCAACAAGTTCGAGGCCGCGGTGCTGCTGCAGAACTGGTTCCGCAGCGGCGGCCAGTTCACGTACAGCACGGAGAACGTCAAGGGCAGCGGGATGTCCGCGATCGAGGACTTCCTGCTGAACAGCAAGAAGGGGTACTGCGAGCAGTTCGCCACCGGGATGGCGCTGATGGCGCGGATCCTCGGCATCCCGGCCCGGGTCGGGATCGGCTTCCTGCCCGGCACCTCCGACAAGGACGGCCTGTACACGGTCCGCATGCACGACATGCACGCCTGGCCCGAGCTGTACTTCCAGGGTGTCGGCTGGGTCCGGTTCGAGCCGACGCCGTCCGCGCGGGTCGCGACGACGCCGGGCTGGACGGTGGCCGCGAACGAGCCGTCGAACACACCGTCGACGGCGCCGACCAGCGGCCCGACCACGCCGGGCGACAAGGCGACCGGGCCGATCGACAAGCCGCGGCACGACCCGAACCTGCCCGATCAGACCGGCATCACGACCGCCGGCGGCGGCAACTGGTTCACCCGCGGCGGCGGGCAGGCGATCGCCATCGGTCTCGGCGTCCTGCTGCTGCTGTGCGTCCCGTGGCTGATCCGGACGCTGACCCGCAGACGACGCTTCCTGCGGCCTCCGGGCCGGGCGGGGGCCGAAGGGTTGTGGGCGGAGATCCGGGACACGTCCCGGGACCTCGGCCTGGACTGGTCCGAAATCTCCACCCCCCGTCAGTCCGGGCAGTGGCTGGCGTCGAAGCTCCCCGAGGAAGTCCATCCGGCCGCCCGCCGGCTGGCCCGTGGCATCGAGGCACTCCGGTACGCCGGTGACGAGTACGGCGAGATCGACCTACGCGCCGACGCGGCCGACGTACGCAAGGCGCTGTGGACCCAGGCCCCGACCCGCCGCCGCTGGCGGGCGCGCCTCCTCCCGCCGTCCTGGCGCTGGTACCTCAGCCGCGGCACCAACGAAGCCTCGGACCTCCTCGACGAGTTCGACCTACTACTAGCCCGCCTGCGCTCGCTAGTCCTCCCGAAACGCCCTACAACGGGATCCCATAGAGGATGAACCCCCGGTTCTCCGCCACTTGGTCGTAGAGCCGGGCGTCATGCCGCCGGTGTAGAAACGACCACACCCGGCCCAGCAGGGCGCGGGTGTGGTCGGTATCAGGCTTTGAGCGTCAGAGGTCTTCCTCGCGGCGGCGGCGCCAGCGGTCTTCCATGCGCTCCATGAAGCTGCCGGAGGAGTCGTGCTTGGTCCGGTGCCGCTTGGTCGGCGGAGGCGGTGGGATGTCGTCGGACTCCCCCGCGTTGCTGATCCGCTTCATGCTCAGCGCCGCGATGTACAAGCAGGCGACCATCATCACGAAGCCGATGACTCCGATGATGGTGTTGGGAATGATGGCACCGGTCATCAGCACCGCGATGCCCAGCACGAAACCAACGCCGGCAAGCACTGCGCGGCGCCGGTAGTACAAGCGCACATTTGTCCCACGCATGGCGGAAACGAACTTCGGGTCTTCCGCAGCAAGGGCACGTTCGAGCTGCTCGAACTGGCGCTGCTCTTCTTCCGAGAGGGGCACCGTCGATCCCTCCATGATGAGCGCGATCTCGATAGGCCGCCTTCAGTCTAGGCCGCCCTCGCGTCACACGAAACCCTGACCGCCTGTCCAGCGCGTCACGGTCCCGCAACTGCCCCGTTTCAAGGCGCCGTACCAACGCGCCGTCGTCACGCTCCGTGGCGACCGCTCAGCGAGTGGCGAGGATGTGCAGCTGGGTCGCGAGTGCCCGGAACGCCGGGTGCTGGCTGGCCGCACGCTCGAGGTCCGCGAGCGAGTCGGCCGCGCCCGGTTCGGAGTCGACGAACGCGGACGGCACCAGGTCGGCGAACGTCCGGACGCCGTGCACCGTGTGCACCATGAACCCGGTGTCGGCCAGCTGCCCGATGATGCCGGCCTCGTCGAACCGCCGCGGCATCGGGTCGGTCGCGCCCCAGCGGCCGTCCGGATCCTGCAGCGCAACTCGTGCCTCGGCCAGGTGCCCGGCCAGCGCCCGCGCCAGGACGACCGCGTTGCGCTGGGCAACCAGCAGACTCAGCACGCCGCCTTCGCGCAGTACGGAGGCCATCGCCTGCAGCGCCTGTGCCGGGTCGTCGACGACCTCGAGCACACCGTGGCAGAGCACGGCGTCAGCGCTCGACTCCCCCACCAGGCCGAGCAGCTCGGCCGCATCACCCTGGACGCCGCGGACCAGCTCGCTGACGCCTTCGTCGCGGGCCCGACGTTCGAGCGAGGCCAGTGCGTCGGGGCTCGGGTCGACAACGGTCACCCGGTGACCCTCGACCGCGAGCGGGACGGCGAACCCGCCGGTACCTCCGCCGAGGTCGACGATGTCCAGCCCGGCGCCCGGATCGGTCCGCTCGCGCGCCGCCAGCGCAACGCGCAGCGCCTCACCCACCAACGCCGTCCGCACACCGCGCCGCCGCCGCTCCACCATCAAGCCTCCAGCCCTGCCGAGTCCGCCGCGCCACACCTTACTTGTGCCCGACGACGTACAAGCGGTTGGTGGTTTCCGCGTGCGACGCCAGCGGACCGCGCAGGTACCACTCGATGTCGGTCAGGCCGGCGGATTCGAGCAGCTGGACGAGCTGCGCGGGGTTGTGCAGCACGTAGTCGAGGCTGACCTCGTGGCCGAGGAACTCCTCGACGTGCCGCACCTCGTCACCGGCGTGGACGGCGAGGACGAGCCAGCCGCCAGGGTCCAGCGGCCGGGTCAGCGCGGCGATCGTGCCGGGCAGCTCGGAAGCGGCGAGGTGGATCAGCGAGTACCAGGCGAGGACGGCCGACCAGCCGGAGCTCGCCGGCGGGCGACCGAGCCGGCGCAGGTCGCCGACCTCGAAGTTCAGCTGGGGGAACCGCCGGCGTGCCTCGGCAACCATCTCCGGCGACACGTCGATTCCGGTCGCATCCGCGTCCCGAGCGGCGAGGTACGCCGTCACATGGCCCGGACCCGATCCGACCTCGACCACCGGGCGGCCGTCCGCGTGGGCAACCACCCGGTCGAGCAGCCACCGCTCGAACGGCAGCCCGTCGAGCTCGTCGAGCAGCTCGTCCGCGTACGCCGTCGCGACCGCGTCGTACGCCGAACGCACCCGGGCGTCACGCGCCTCGGCCCCGTCGGCGATCACCGCGTCGCGGTCGACCGTCTCAACCGCCGCGACGGCCTCGACCTCCGGCACCGGGCCGAGTAGGTGGATCCACCGCCGGTCGTGCTGCCCCGCCCGGCGTTCGAGCTCACGCACCAGCGGCTCGGGGCGGGCGGCCATCCGCTGCAGGCACGCCTCCACGTCGGCCCGGTCGTCGAACCGGTGCAGGCGCTCGGTCCGCGTCCGCAACTCCCCCGGCGCCTGAGCCCCGCGCAGCAGCAGGACGGTGATCAACGCCCGCTCGTCCTCGGCGAGCTCGAGCTTCTCGTCGAGGATCTGGTGGTACTTCAGCGTCCGGCGACCCGTGTCCGCCCAGACGATCCGCACCAGCTCGCGATCGCGGAGTCCGCGCGCGACCCGCTCGACCGTGCCCTGGTCGTAGTCCACGACCGGCTCACGGTTGCTGGTCTGGTTGCAGGCGGTCCGCAACGCGTTCGCCGTCAACGGGTACGACGCCGGCACGGTCAACTGCTTCTCCAGCAAGCTCCCCAGAACCCGCTGCTCCTCGACATCCAATACCGGAAGTCCGCTCACCCGGTTGACCCTAGTACGGCGTGAGGGGCTCGAACGCGGTGCCGTTGCAGGACGGACAGAGAATGTCGGACACCAGGCCTGAGCCCGCGCACTCGCTACAGAGGCCGTCGTGCCAGGAGTCGCCGGACAGGGCCTGGTGCGGCCGCGGGTAGTGGGTGTCGGGCAGGTAGCACTCGGCGCCGGTGACGGCGTGGACGCGACCGCACAGGTCCTTGCCCAGGCCTCGGGTGGGTTCGCTCACGGTCGGGATCTCCTCAGGTGCGGTGGTGCGTCAGCTGGCTTGCATCCAGGACTGGGTGAGAACGGACTGCGGGTCGGTGGTCGCGGTCAGCACCGGGCTGGTGGACAACCGCAGGCTCGCTTCGACCTGGGTGTAGAACGTCTCGACCGCGCGGACCAGGTCGTCGGCCTCGCGGGTGCTGACGGCACGCTCCAGGCCGGCCTCGGCGGCGGCGCGCTGCGCGGCACCGGCGGCGAAGAAGGTCGCCCACTCGCCGAACTCCGGCGCGACCTCGGCGAGCAGCACCCAGGCGTTGCGCTGGACCCGCCGCCGGCTGCCCGAGCGGACCGGGCGGGCGCGGACGGCCAGCACCGCGGCCGCGACCCGGAGCGCCGCGACATGCGCGCTCGAGTAGCGGATCAGGTGGTCGTTGGTCTCGGTTGCCTCGGCCAGCGCGGCCCGGGCACGGAACAGCTCGCGGCTGGCCGCGCCGGCCGCAGCCGGCGACACCGGTGAAACTGTCATCGGTCGGTCACCCTCTCCAGTTGCCAACGCCCCGAATCCGGGTCGTGGGCGAGATCGAACATCTCCTGCTGCCCGAACCGGCCGCAGCCGGCTTCCACCCGGAACACCGAACGCTCCGGTCCCCATTCCGCGTCCAGCACGCCGGTGGCGGCGGGCGTCCGGGCCGCCGAGCAGACCTCGGCGACGGTGGTCGCGTCGATCCGGGCGAGCGAGTCGTACGTCCGGCCGGTGCCGATCACGCCGCGCTCCCACCAGGCGGCGGTCTCGGTCCACTGCGACCTGACCGCGCGCACCCGCCACAACCGGCCGCGCCAGAGGAACTGGTCGGGGGTCAGCACACCGTCAACGTTCACCGAGTGCACCTCGACGGCGTCGTCGAACTCCCACATGGTCCATCTCCTCCTGCGCTCCGAACGCTTCCCCTGGCCGGCGGCCCGGCGGGTGGCACCGGGGTGGGGGTCGAGGACCACCCCGGTGCCCGGCCCGCCGGGGCCACCGGATTCCGATGCGGCCGCAACTCCGCACCGGAGCCGTTCAGCTGTCCGATCCGCCCCGGGCCGGCCTCCCGACGAAACCGGGACCGAAGCAATCGAACATCTGTTCGAACACTGGAAGCGTATCGCCGTCCGCCGACAGTCGTCAACGGGAGCGGGGATCGGCGCGCCGTGGACCGGGATCCGGGCAGGCCCGGGCGCCCGGCGGCTGAGCACGGTTCCGATCTCCATGACGTCATCGTCGACGACGCCACCGACAATTTCCGGACAGCGCCCGGATCGGGGGGCCGGGCCGCCTAAGCTCACCGGGGTGAGCAGTCATCCCAATGTGCAGAAAGTGGCCGCCGCGCTGCGGGCGGCCGGAGCGACCGGCGAGATCGTGATCCTGGACGAGGCGGTGCCGACCGCGGCGGCCGCCGCGGCGGAGCTCGGCTGCGAGGTCGGCGCGATCGCGAACAGCCTGATCTTCGACGGCGACGGCGCCCCGGTGCTGATCCTGACCTCGGGCGCGCACCGCGTGGACACCGCGAAGGTCGCCGCCGAGCTCGGGATCGGGAAGCTGAAGCGGGCCACGCCGGAGTTCGTCAAGGAGCACACCGGTCAGGCGATCGGCGGCGTCGCCCCGGTCGGCCACCCGGGCCCGGTTCCGACGTACGTCGACCGCGCCCTCGAGCAGTACCCGGTGATCTGGGCCGCGGCGGGCATCCCGCATTCGGTCTTCCCGACCAGCTACGCCGAGCTGCTGACGCTGACCGAAGGTTCCGAGATCACGGTGAACTGAGCACCCGTGGAATGGCGGTCCGCACGAAGCGCCGGGTCAGCCCGGCGCGGGTGTGCCGCCACCACGGCCCGGTCCGGACCCCGTCGGTGTACCGGCGCCGCCGGATGTCCTCGACGACGTCCGCCGGCGCCCCGAGCCGGGGCAGCACGTCGAACGCGGCGCGCTTGGTGATCAGGTCTCCGGTCGCCAGCGTCACGTGCGCCCGCGCGATCGTGAGCAGGCTCAGGTCGACCCAGATGTCGGCGTACCAGGGCCTGCGTTTGCGGGTCGCCGGCAGCCAGAACTCGCGCAGGTCCCGGCGGACGAACGCGAACAGCTCCTCGTCGGTCGTTGCCGGCAGCAACTCCACGGGCGCCGGCCCGAACAGCGTCCGGTTGCCGATCGCGAGCTCGCGGCGGGTCACCGGCGTCACCGGGCGGTCGAAGTACCGCCCGTGGGCGAAGGTCGGGTGCCGGATCGACGGATCAGCCAACCGGCCGATCGCCATGTACGAGCAGTGCAGCTTGGCCGCCAGCGGGTCAGTGCGGATCAGCTTCCGGTGTACGTCGGCAACGGCCGACGAGGGTGGCTTCGCGACCACGACGATCACGTCCAGGTCGCTACGCCCGGGCTGGTAGTCCCCCAGCGCGAGCGAGCCGTGCAGCCAGACGGCCACGACAGGGGCGGCAGAGCGGACAGAACGGACGAAGCCGTCCAGCAACGGCTGGACGGCTTCGTCGATCACCCAGGCAAGACTAGACGGCCGGGCGGACGTCCACGTCGGCAGCCCGTACGTAGGCCATCCGGTGCCCGAACCAGATCTCGTAGTACTTGTCCTTGCCGAGCACCTGGACGTGGTCGGTCGGCGGCTGCCCGTCGAACGTCACGGCCCGGTAGTAGTCGGTCTCGATGTTCAGGTCACCGACTGGGTAGGCCTGACCCGCACCGATCGAGTACTGCAACGGCGTCACCGTCTGGTACGGGATCCCGGCCGGGTACGCCGACGCCTCCGGGTAGGCCCTTCCGTACACCGGTACCGAGGTGAGACCGGCCTTCGGCTTCACGACCAGGCCGGGCTTGGCGAACGCGTCCGGCGCGGAGGCCGGGCTCTTGAACCAGCCGAGAGCCCCCAGGTACCAGACGGCCACCCAGTCTCCCTGGCGCTGGGCGACGACGTACTGCGAACCCGCTGCGGCCCGTGAGCCCATGTCGGACACCTCGGTCGTACCGTTGGAGCCGTCCGGGTGCAGGCCGATGTCCTTGACCAGCGGTGCGTTGTCGTCCGGCGCCTGGCGCAGGTAGACGAAGTTGGTGCCCTGCGGGGTGCACGGCGTACCCGGAGTGTCGCAGCTGTTGACGACCTGGACGTTGCCCTCGAAGCCAGGCTTGATCGTGACGATCGAACCGGCCTTCACCGGCAGCACGGAGTGGCCCCAGATCGGCGCGCCGAGCAGGTCGAAGTAGTGCTCCCAGTCCCAGTACGGTCCCGGGTCCCAGTGCATGCCGCGGACCGTGGACGGGACCGTGCCCGGCACCTGGTCGTGGCCGATGATGTGGGCGCGGTCGAGCGGGATGTCGTTCTTCGCGGCCAGGTAGCGCACCAGCTTGGCCGAGTTGCGGTACAGCGACTCGGTGAACCAGGTGGCACCCTGCGGCGCGAAGCCCTCGTGCTCGATGCCGATGCTGTGCATGTTCACGTACCAGTTGCCGGCGTGCCAGGCGACGTCCTTGGCCTTCACGTGCTGCCAGACGTGGCCGTCGTTGGACCGCATCGTGTAGTTCCAGCTGACGTACGTCGGGTCCTGCACCAGGTTCAGCACGCCCTGCCAGGTGCCCTCGGTGTCGTGGATGACGATGTAGTCGATCTTCCCGGTCTTCGGCCGGTTCGCGAGGTCGTGGTTGCCGTAGTCGCCGTCGGTACCGAAGGTCGAGTACGGCGCCGGCAGCCACTCGCAGCCGAGCGACGGCGGGCACTCCACGTCCGACTTGGACGGCTGGACGCCGGCCGGCAGCGACAGCTTGCTCAGCTGCGACTTGTCCGGCGTGACCGCGAGCGCCGGCATCACGATCTGCTGGCCGGTGTTCGTGGTTCGGGCGGCGCCCTTGGCCATGATCGCGTAGACGTCGTCGGCGAAGCCGCCGGCGCCGACCTTGTCCCAGGCCTCGGCGTACGACGCGATCGCGCCGTACCACTGGGCCGGTGAGGTGCTCGTACCGACCGGCAGGCCGAGCGACTTCTGGTACGACGCCAGCACCGCGGCACCGCCGTCGATGTTGGCTCCGGTGTCGGTGCGCAGCGTGGACTGGTCGATGCCGGTCAGGTCGGACGCCTTCTTCAGCGTCTGCAGCGACTCGGCGGTGGCGACCTTCTGCTTGCCGGACAGGTCGGCCACCTCGGAGGCACCCAGACCGGTGAGGTGCATCGGGCCGTACCCGCCGGTGGTGCTCGGCGCGCCGGCGTGGTCGTCCCAGCGCGACTCGGCGTACGAGACGGCCAGCAGGACGGACTCCGGTACGCCGTACTTCGCGGCCGCCGCGCTGTACGCCGCGGTGCCGTCGGCGCTCGCGCTACTGACGACGCCGGGCGGCGAGGCCTGGGCCGGTGGACTTCCCAACGACACGCCGACCACCGCGGTCGGCAGCGCTACCGCAGCGAGTGCGGCAAGAATCTTCGGACGACGCAGCATGATGATCTCCTGAACCCGTGGGCGGGTGCCGGTCACACAGACCGGCAGCCTAGTCACTGTGGGTCCGGGCGACGCGGATGTCAACGGTTAACGGAAATCGGCCACCTCGGGTTATGGAGTACCGCGATGGAAGCGCTGCCGCTGGCGGTGACGACCGGCTGGGCGAGTGGTGTGAACGCCTACGCCTGCGTGCTGATCCTCGGCCTGCTCGGCCGGTTCGCCGGCGCCGGCGACGTACCGCACGCACTCACCACGACGCCGGTACTGATCGCGGCCGGCGTGCTGTTCGCGTTCGAGTTCGTCGCCGACAAGATCCCGTACGTCGACTCCGCGTGGGACGCGATCTCGACGGTGATCCGGCCGACCATCGGGGCGATCATCGCCGCGATGCTGTCCGGTCAGGCGAGCACCCTGCACCAGGCGGTGGTGGCGACGGTCGGCGGTCTGGTGGCGCTGCTCTCACACACCGTGAAGGCGAGTCTGCGGCTCGCGATCAACACCTCCCCCGAGCCGGTCACGAACATCGCGGCCTCGTCGGGAGAGGATGTGGCGGTCGCCGGTGTGGTGTCGCTGGCCGCGTTCCATCCGGAGGCGGCACTGATCATCGCGGGCAGCCTGCTGATCGTCGGCCTGATCGCGGTCTACTTCGCCTTCAGGTTCATCCGGCGCGGGTATCTCAGGTTCAAGGCGTGGCGAGAGAAACGTGGGAACAGGTAGTGGCTGATGTGATTGTCGTCGGGGCCGGTCTGGCCGGTCTCGCGAGTGCTGTGCGGCTGGCGAAGCTCGGCCACCAGGTGACCATCTGCGAACGCGACGAGCACCTTGGCGGTGTCCTGGGCCGCGTAGAAGCCGATGGCTTCACCTGGGATGCAGGAGCTGCCAGTACGACGCTCCCCGCCGCGCTGCGCGACCTGTTCCGCAAGAGCGGCCGGCCGATCGAGAGCCTCGTCCAACTGGAGCCCGTGACCGAGCCGCGTCGCCACATGTTCTCCGACGGCTCCGTCCTCGACCTGCCGATCAGTGACCGTGGCTCGCAGGAGGAGGCCTGGACGGACCTCGCAGGCGCACCTGTGGCCGAGCAGTGGACCAAGCTGGTCGACGGGTTCGGCGACACGTGGCAACTGCTCCGCAAGACGTCGCTGGAACCACCTCTCGAGCCCAAACTGCCGCTCAAGACCATCCGCGCCCTGAAGCCCTGGCAGTCGCTGGAGAAGGTTGCACAGCGCCAACTGACCGACGAGCGCGCACGGGCAGTGCTCCGGTACTACGCAGCGCAGGGCGGTTCCGAGGCGGGGCTCACACCGGGCTATGTCGGTGTCTGGTCCTACTTGGAGCGCACGTTCGGCCGCTGGACGATCCCGGGTGGGTTCGGTGCCCTGGCCGACGCGCTGGTGCAGCGTGCGAGCGAGCGGAAGATCACCATCCGTACCAGCGCCGAGGTGGTCGCCGTGACGACAGCCGGCGGCGCAGTGAGCGGCGTACGGCTGTCGGACGGCGAGGCGATCCCTGCCGACATCGTGGTGAGTGACATCGATCCACGGGTGCTCTACGAGTCCATGGTCGACGACCCCGCCGCCAAAAAGGTGCGCAAGCGGATCCTGTCGACGCACCAGGCACAGGCTGCGTACGTCGTACACCTGGGCCTGAAGGAGCCGGTACCGACGCTTCCGTTCGAGACTGTGCTGCACGGCACCCCGACGGTCGTCGTACGGACAGGTGGTACAGCGCCCGCTGGTCACCAAGCGTGGTCCGTGCTGGTCCACGGCTACCCGACAGACGACGTACTGGACCTCTTGGTCGCCCGCGGTCTGCCCGTGCGCGACAAGGTGGTGTCCAGGCAGACGTCACCGTCCTGGTGGGCCGGGGTGGCCTGGGAGGGATACAAGACGGCCCGTCGGCGGGCGTCGAACGTGTCCCCGGTGAAGGGCCTGTACTGCGTCGGCGCGGGCGCTCATCCGGGTTCCGGGGTGCCCGCGACCACCCTCGGCGCGGCCATCGTCGCGGACGCGATCGGGAAGGCCTGAGACCCGCGTGGGGTTATGCACTCGAGACAACTAAGATTGGTTGTTCTTGTGTTCTGAGCGGGGCTGGTGCCCGGCGGTAGAGAGGACCTTGGTGGATCAATCCCCCACAGTGGAGCGCGCTGAGCTGGCGGCTGAGCAACAGCATGTCGACCGGGTCTACGGCCGGGTCGAGGAGGCCGCCCGGTCCGCTTCCCGGATCGCGGTCGAAGGTCACCAGCGTGGCCAGGCGCAGAACGTCGGCCGGGTCCGCGAGGAAGAGCAGACCGGTCTGTACGAGCGGGACGTGCTGGTGTTCGCGGCCGCCCGCCGGATCGCCGAGCTGGACGCGGAGCACGAGGGCCTGGTGTTCGGCCGGCTGGACTCCGACCGGGGCGACGACGAGCCGCCCGCCGCGACCGCGGCTGAGCTCGACAAGCTGTACGTCGGGCGGATCGGGGTCCGCGACGCGGAGTACGAACCGCTCGTGATCGACTGGCGGGCACCCGCGGCGGAGCCGTTCTACCGGGCCACCCCGACCGACCGGCAAAAGGTCGTCCGGCGGCGCGTGCTGCGGAACAAGGGCGCGAAGATCGCCGGCCTCGAGGACGACCTGCTGGCACCGGAGCGGGCGCCGGAGGACCTGCCGGTGATGGGCGAGGGCGCGCTGATGGCATCGCTGTCGCGGGCCCGTGGGCACACGATGCGCGACATCGTCGCCACCATCCAGGCCGAGCAGGACGAGGCGATCCGGGCACCGGCCCGCGGTGTCACCGTGATCGGCGGCGGCCCGGGTACGGGCAAGACCGTGGTCGCGCTGCACCGCGCCGCGTACCTGCTGTACAGCGACCGCCGGCGCTTCGAGCGTGGCGGCGTACTGGTCGTCGGTCCGTCCGCGGCGTTCATGGCGTACATCGAGCGAGTGCTGCCGAGCCTCGGTGAGAACACCGTGTCGCTGCGGGCTGTTGGTGAGCTGGTCGACGGCGTGAAGGCGACCGCGGTCGACAACGCCGACGTTGCCGCGATCAAGGGCTCGCTGCGGATGCGCACCGTGCTCGCGCGCGCGGCCCGTGACCGGGTGCCGAACGCTCCGACCACCCTGCGGGTCTTCATCGGCGGCGCGACCGTCGAGCTGGACGCGAACCAGCTCGACAACGTCCGCCGGAACGCTTTGCGCCGGACAGCTCGCAACCGGGCAGCCGCTGAGGCTCGGAAGGGTCTGGTTGCCGCGCTGTGGCAGCGGTTCCCGGAGGACCTGCGCAACGGTCCACTGGGTGACCGTGAGGCGTTCGGCGACCGCGTGACCGACACCCCGGCGTTCCGGACGTTCTTCAGCGCCTGGTGGCCGGTCCTGACGCCGGAGTCCGTCCTGCGTTGGCTCGGCGACGCGCGCCGCCTGCAGCGCTGGGGTCGCAACGAGCTGACACCCGCCGAGATCGAAGCGCTCGCGACCGCGATCCGTACCACGGACGAGTTCACCGTCGCCGACGTCGCGTTGCTGGACGAGCTCGGTACGTTCCTGGGCCGCCCGCCCGTGGTGGAGAACACCGACGAGGAGTTCGACTGGCTGGAGGGGCTGACCGACGGCGTCAACGAAGTACTGACCAGCTCCGAGCGCCGGGCCCGGGCCGCGGCGGCCCGCGAGGCGGAGGAGCCGGAGGAGTATGCGCACGTCCTGGTGGACGAGGCGCAGGACCTCTCCCCCATGCAATGGCGGATGGTCACCCGGCGCGGCCCGCAGGCCAGCTGGACGATCGTTGGCGACCTCGCGCAGAGCTCGTGGCGGGACCCGGCCGAGGCCCAGGCCGCGATGGATTCGATGCTGTCGCACCTGCAGCGGCACACGTTCCGGCTGTCCACCAACTACCGGAACTCGGCCGAGATCTACGCGTTCGCCGGTGAGGTGATCCGGCAGTCGATCCCGGACGCCGACCTGCCGAACGCGGTCCGCAGTACCGGGGTCGAGCCGGAGCACCGGATCTTCGACGCGGGCAAGGTGGCCGAGGCCGCCGGCGACGCGGCCGCCGAACTGCTCCAGGTGGTCGAGGGGACCGTCGGGGTGATCGTCCCGCCGGCCCTGCGCGGGGCGGTCGACCCGGTGCTGGCCGAGCTCGGCGATCCGCGGGTCGTTGCCGTCAGCCCCTTGGACTCCAAGGGCCTGGAGTACGACGGTGTCGTGGTGGTCGAGCCGGATCGGATCGTCAGCGACACGCTCGGCGGCGTCCGCGCCCTGTACGTCGTGCTGACCCGGGCGACCCAGCGGCTGATCACCGTGAACAGCACGACCCGCTGGCTGCCCTAGCCGCGGGGTACGACGTACTGCACGAGGTCGGCGTCGTTGGCGGCGAGGTCGGCCCAGTGCGTGGTCAGGTGCAGGATCGCGAGGCCACCGGTCGGGTACTTCTGGGTGAGCTGCACGCGCTCCGGGCTGGTGCCGTCGAGGGCGAGTTCGTCGGCCAGCCACGGGATGCCGGGCGCGTGGCCGACGACGACCACCGTGCGGGCCTCGGCCGGTACCTCGCGGATGACGTCGAGCAGTGCGTCGGTGTCGGCGTTGTAGACGCGCTTGTCGTACCAGACGTCCTTGGCGGTGACGCCCGCGTCCGCGACGTACTTCCAGGTCTCGCGGGTGCGCTTCGAGGGCGAGCACAGGACCAGGTCCGGTTCGATGCCTTCGGCAACGAGGTGCCGGCCGGCCGCGCTCGCGTCCGCGCGGCCGCGATCGGCCAGCGGGCGGTCGAGGTCCGCCAGCTCCGGCCTGCTCTCCGGCGGCACCGCCTTCGCGTGCCGGAGCAGGACGAGCGTGCGGTCGATCAACAGGTCCGACGGGTCAGCCATTGGGTCAGGATACGTTGGCGGCCTGGAGGTTGCGGAAGACCTGTCGTGTCGCTGTGGATCTGTTCAGCGTGATGAAATGGATGCCCGGTGCGCCGCCGGTCAGCAGCCGCTCGCAGAGCTCGGTGGCGATCTCGATGCCGACCTCACGGACCGCCGCCGGCTCGTCCTCGACGGCCAGCAACCGGTCGGTGACCTCGGCCGGCAACGCCATCCCGGTGAGCTCCGCCATCCGCTGGATCTGCTTGATGTTCGTGACCGGCATGATGCCCGGCAGCACCGGGATGTCGCAGCCGAGCGCGGCCGCCCGGTCGACCAGCCGGAAGTAGTCGTCGGCGCCGAAGAACATCTGGGTGATCGCGTAGTCGGCACCGGCCTGCGCCTTCGCGGCCAGCACCTGCGCGTCCGCCTCGAGCGACGCGGCCTCCGGATGCTTGTCCGGGAAGGCGGCGACGCCGACGCAGAAGTCGCCGAGCGAACGGATCAGCTCGACCAGCTCGATCGCGTGGTTCAGGCCCTCGGGATGCGCGACCCACGGCTGGTTCGGACCGCCCGGCGGGTCGCCGCGCAGCGCGAGCATGTTCCGGACGCCGGAGCCGGCGTACGCGCCGATCACCGATCGGAGCTCGTCGCGGGAGTGCGCGACACAGGTCAGGTGCCCGAGCGGCGTCAGCGAGGTGTCCTGCGCGACCCGCTCGGTGACCCTGATGGTGCCGTCGCGGGTAGTGCCGCCGGCGCCGTACGTGATCGAGACGAACGTCGGGTGCAGCTGCTCGATCTCGCGGATCGAACGCCACAGCACCTCCTCGGCCTCGGGCGTCTTCGGCGGGAAGAACTCGAACGAGAAGGACCGCTCCCCGGCCGCGAGCAGCTCGCGGATGGTCGGCGCACCGCCGGGCAGCGTCGAGGGAAGTCCGTTCGCCATGCGGTTCAGGTTACCCGGGGTGGGTGTTGGCGTCTGCCCACCGACTACGCTCCGAGACGTGGACGATGTCGACATCGCCGGTGGGATCCAGCGTGCGCTGAGTGGCTTCCTCGACCGGCAGGAGCAGCGGCTGGCGGCGATCGGCCCGGAGCTGACCGAGCAGGTACGGGCCGCGCGGGACGCGACCAGCGGTGGGAAGCGGTTGCGTCCGTCCTTCTGTTACTGGGGTTTCCGGGCCGCGGGCGGTGATCCGGCGCTCCCGATCCTGCCGGCAGCGGCGAGCCTGGAGATGCTGCATGTGAGTGCGCTGGTCCACGACGACGTGATGGATTCCTCCGACGTACGGCGGGGTCAGCCGGCCGCGCACCGCCGGTTCGAGGCGCTCCAGCGGGAGCGGTCGGACAAGACCGGGCACGGCGGAGACCCGGTCGGGTTCGGCGTCGGCGCCGCGATCCTGCTCGGCGACCTGTGCCTGATCTGGGCCGACGAGCTGCTGCACACGTCCGGCTTCGACGCGGCCGCGCTGGCCCGCGCGGAGCAGTACTTCGACGCCGTCCGGGTCGAGGTGACCGCCGGGCAGTACCTCGATCTCGTCGCGCAGGCGAGCGGCGAGTCCGACATGGACCTCGCGCTGCGGGTCCTGCGGTACAAGTCGGCGACGTACACGGTCGAGCGGCCGCTGCACATCGGCGCCGCGCTGGCCGGTGGCGACGACCGCCTGATCAGCTCCCTGTCCGGGTACGGCGTACCGCTCGGCGAGGCGTTCCAGCTGCGCGACGACCTGCTCGGCGTGTTCGGGGACCCGGCGCTGACCGGGAAGCCGGCCGGCGACGATCTGCGCGAGGGCAAGCGGACGGTGCTGATCGCCTACGCCGTGGACCACGCGTCGGAGATCCAGCTGACCGAGTTCAACCGGCTGTTCGGGCGGCCCGACCTCGACGACGACGAGATCCAGCTGCTGCGCGAGATCCTGCAGGACTCCCGCGCCGTCCAGGCCTGCGAGGAGCTGATCACCGACCGCACCGAGGACGCGCTCGACGCGCTCGACCGGGCGGAGCTCGCCGACGACACTGACGACACGGCCCGCAAGGCCCTCAACGACCTGGCGATCGCGGCTACGTCGCGGGTGGTGTAGCGAGCAGGTTGATCAGCCGGAGCAGGTCGGCGGTCGCGGGCAGGTTGCCGAGCACGATGACCTTGAGCACGGCGCGTTCCTCGTCGTAGATCGTCTCGGCCTTGAGGTGGACGGCTTCGGGCTGGTTCAGCGCGCCGTGGATGTGGGTGCTGAGCCGGTCGGCGTTGGCCCGGTCGACCGCGTCGATGTGGACGATGCTCGACGCCTCGATGTGCCGGGCGGAGCTGTCCACGTCGACGACCGCGGTCGGCGTACCGGTGAACTCCTCGAGGTCCTCACGGCTGATCCGGTACTGCTTCCCGATCCGGACCGCCTTCAGCCGGCCGTCGCGGACGTAGTTGCGGATCGTACGGACGTGCAGCCCCAGGCGGTTCGCCACCTGCTCCACCGAGTACAGCTCCTGGGCCATGCTGTCAGCCTAAGGCACTTTCCTTAGAATTCCCTATACATGGCCCTGTCGCGGTATTTAGGGTAATTTGGGGTACATGGTTCAGGTGTACGTCAGTGAAGTCCCGATCACCGACGAGGGCGAGGCGGTCCAGCTGATCGTCGACGCGTACTACGCCCACCGGGCGGAGTGGATCGCGTTCACGCCGGAGCAGCTCGGTGACGAGTTCTTCGAGCTGCGGACCGGGCGGGCCGGAGCGATTGCCCAGAAGTTCGTGTCGTACCGGATGGGGCTGGCCGTGGTCGGCGACATCGCGGAGCGGGTAGCGGCGAGCAAGCCGCTGGCGGACTGGGTGCGGGAGAGCAACCGCGGGCGCAGCCTGCTGTTCGCTCGAGACTTGGACGAACTGCGGGAGCTCCTACAGGACAGGCAGTGAGCTCAGCAGGTCGGGCGCGGTCTCCTCGGCGATCAGTACCCGGAGTTGACCCGAGTTCGTCGTGTCCTCGCCGAAGATCTGCAGCGCCACGTCGACCGTGTCATGGTCGTGCTCGAGCAGATTGCGCAGCCCGGTCCACAGCACGACCTCGGGCGACCCGGTCGACCGGTCGCTGAGCGAGTCGGCCAGCGCGTCCCAGTTCCGGCCGAACCAGCGCGGCAGGTCGAACGCGGTCGCGCACAGGTCCAGGAATCCCGCCTTGTCGTGGATCTCGCCGGTGTCGAGCAGCACGAAGCCGAAACCTTCGGCCTCGGCGTCCCGGCGTACGTCGTTCGCACCCGGAGCCTGGGGCCAACGGTAGACACCCGGCCGGAGCCCCTCCTCCAGCAGCGCACGCAGCGAAGTCATGAAGTTCCCCCGCCTTCCGCGATCCGGCGGAAGGACTTGTAGTGGTCGTCGGTGTAGTAACGCTCGCCGGCGTTCCCGGTCACGATCCGGCGGGCACCGCGGTCCTTCTCGCCCGGGGTCGTCACGGTGTACTCGTGGTAGTAGCCGCGGTCGTGCTTCGGCAGGATCTTCTCGAAGTTGCCGAACACCACACCGTCGCGGCTGTACGGGTACGGCCCGCCCTGGTCGATCAGCTTCAGCGTGTTCTGCGCCTCCTGCGGGAGGTCCGCCACCGCGACGTACTTGAGCCCACTGGTCGGATCGGTGTCACCGGAGCTCTTGGTGTCCGCCGAGCAGCCGAACAGCGAAGCAGCCAGGGTGATCACCATCATCGCGATCACCACGACCGCGACGATCCGCGCGGTCTTCTGGTTGTTGATCACCGCCTGAGCCTCCGGCTGAACTCGGCCGCCGCCGCGCCCGGGTCGTCGGCTTCGGTGATCGCCCGGACGACGACCACCCGGGTCGCACCGGCCTCGATCACCTCGTCCAGCCGCTCCAGGTCGATGCCCCCGATCGCGAACCATGGCTTCGCCTGCCGCCGGCCCGCGGCGTACGACACCAACTCGAGCCCGGCCGCCTGGCGACCCGGCTTGGTCGGCGTCGCCCAGGTCGGCCCCACGCAGAAGTAATCCGAACCGACCTCGTCGATCGCGGCGTTCACCTGACTGAACGAGTGCGTCGACCGCCCGATGACCGGACCCGGACCGACGAGCGCCCGGGCTGCGTGCACAGGCAGGTCCCGCTGGCCCAGATGCAGTACGTCGGCTCCCGCCGCGAACGCGATGTCCGCACGGTCGTTGACGGCCAGGAGCTTGCCGTGCCGCTTGCACGCGTCCGCGAACACCTCAAGAGCAGCCAGCTCGTCCGCCGCCTCCATCTCCTTCTGCCGCAGCTGCACGATGTCCACGCCACCGGCCAGTGCGGCGTCGAGGAACTCCGCGAGGTCACCCTGCTTCTCCCGCGCGTCCGTGCACAGGTACAGCCGGGCATCCAGGAGGCGGTCGGTGTGGTCAGTCACATCCCAAAGCCTGCCATGCTCACCCAGAAGTAGGGTTACGGCATGCCTGATGTGGTGGTGGTTGGAGGCGGACTGATCGGGCTGGCGACAGCGTGGCGGCTGGCAGTGGCCGGGGTCGAGGTGACCATCTGCGACCCCACACCGGGCGCGCAGACGTCGAACGTCGCTGCAGGCATGCTGGCTCCCGTCACCGAGGTCGAGTTCGGCGAGGACGACCTGCTCGCGCTGAACCTGGCCTCCGTCAACGCGTGGCCGGCCTTCGCCGCCGAGCTGGAAGAGCTGACCGGACAACCAGCAGGGCTGCATCGGACGGGGACGCTGTCGGTCGCGTACGACGCCGACGACATGGCCTTGCTCCGCCGGGTCGCCGACTACCAGCGCAGGCTCGGGCTCGAAGTAGAGGACCTGTCCGGGCGCGACGCCCGCAAGCGCGAACCCATGCTCGCCACAGGTGTCTCCGGTGGCGTCTGGGTTCCAGGCGACCACTCCGTCGACAACAGGCAGGCCGTGGCTACTCTCCTGCGTGCGGTGGAACTGTCCGGCGTCGAGCTGATCCGCCAACGGGTCACCCGGATCATCACGTCCGGTACGACGGCGACCGGCGTACAGCTGGACAACGGCGAGACCATCGACGCGGGACAGATTGTCGCTGCAGCGGGGCCGTGGTCCGCACAGCTGGACGGCGTACCGCAAGAACTGCGGCCACCGGTGCGGCCGGTGAAGGGAGAGGTACTGCGGCTGCGGGTGCCGGAGGCGTACCGCCCGGCGCTGCAACACACCGTCCGCGCGACCGCCCGTGGATTCTCGGTCTACCTCGTGCCGCGACCGGGTGGCGAACTGGTCGTCGGCGCGACCAGTACCGAACTCGGGTACGACACGCGCGTGCTCGCGGGCGGGGTGTTCAACCTGCTCCGCGACGCGCGGACCGTGCTGCCGATCACCGACGAACTCGAACTCGTCGAGGCGATCGCCGGGCTCCGGCCCGCGACCCCGGACAATGCGCCGGTGCTCGGCCCGTCCGGCCTCGATCGGTTGCTCTGGGCAACCGGTCACTACCGCAACGGCGTCCTGCTGACGCCGGTCACCGCACAGATCCTGGCCGACACGGTCCGCACCGGAAACCTGCCGGAGCTCGCGAAACCCTTCCTCGTCAGCCGTTTCGGTCACTGACTCACAGTTGCCAACGGCAACCGCAAAGATTGTGAACCACAACAATGTAGTTCAGCCTTGAATTGTAACCTTTACGTTACAGGCGTAACACTGACCCCATCGGCCCCTGTTGTCACATCAGTCCCAGCACATACGGTCAAGGGACGTACACAACGGGGAGTTGGTTGCGATGCGCAACATTGTTCGGATGCTGACCGGGCTGGCCGTACCGGTGCTGACCGCGGCCGTGATCACCGCCGGTTCGCCGGGCTTCGGCACGTACAAGATCAAGAACGGTGACACCCTCGGCCAGATCGCCGGGCGGTACGGCACCACGGTCAGCCAGCTGGTCGCGCTGAACAAGCTCCCGGGCAACGGCAACGCGATCTACGCCGGCGAAGTGCTGAAGGTGCCGGTGAAGACCTCGACGCCCGCGAAGCGTTCACAGCTCGGTCGGGTGACGTACGTGGTGAAGTCCGGCGACACGATTTCCGGGATCGCCAAGCGGTTCAAGTGCTCCCAGGCGAACCTGCTCGCCGCGAACCGGCTCAAGCCCGGCGACCGGATCTATGCCGGCAAGCCGCTGCAGATTCCGGTGAAGATCCGGGCCAAGAAGCGCACCGACAACACCTTCGCCGGTCGTACGTACGCCGACCACGTCGTCGCGCAGGCGAACCGCAACCGGGCGATCCTGAAGAAGCGCAAGCAGCCGACCCGCGCCCAGATGCGGTCACTGATCGTGAGCACCGCACAGCGGTACGGCGTCGATCCGGAGCTCGCACTCGCGGTCGCCTGGCAGGAGTCCGGCTGGAAGCAGCGGGTGGTCTCCCCCGCGAACGCGATCGGTGCGATGCAGGTGATCCCGTCGACCGGCCGGTTCGCGTCCCGGATCGTCGGCCGCGACCTGGACCTGCTCGTCGCGCGCGACAACGTGACCGCGGGCGTCGTACTGCTCAGCCGCCTGACCGGGGCCGCCCAGCTGAACATCGCGGTGGCCGGCTACTACCAGGGCCTCGGCGGCGTGAAGAAGAACGGCATGTACGCCGACACCAAGGCCTACGTGAAGAACGTCCTCCGGATCAAGGCTCAGCTGGAACGCGGGTGGAACCCCCTGCGGTGAGCCTGGCTCGGTAACGCTGAGCCGTTATCTACACTCTCTGCAGAACGGTTTGGGGAGAGGCGGCTCACGGCAAGTGACGGACGACGTGGACACGCAGGTCAGCGACCGCCTCGTCGGGCGCGTGCTCGACGGTCGGTACCGCGTGGGCGCGCGTGTCGCGAAGGGCGGCATGGCCACCGTCTACCAGGCCCACGACCTGCGCCTGGACCGGACCGTCGCGCTCAAGGTGATGCACGACGGGCTCGGGGACGACGCGCAGTTCACCCGCCGCTTCGTGGCCGAGGCCCGCGCCGCGGCCCGGCTGTCGAACCCGAACGTGGTCGCCGTCTTCGACCAGGGCGACGACGACGGCACGCTGTTCCTCGCGATGGAGTACATCCCCGGCCGCACGCTGCGCGACGTGATCCGCGAGGAGGCTCCGCTCTCCCCCGCTCGCGCGCTCGATCTGCTGACGCCGGTCCTGTCCGCGCTGTCGGCCGCGCACGACGCGGGCATCGTGCACCGCGACATCAAGCCTGAGAACGTACTGATCTCCGACAAGGGCGCTGTGAAGGTCGCCGACTTCGGTCTGGCCCGTGCGGTAAGCGCGAGCGGCAACACCGCCACTCAGGGCCTGCTGATGGGCACGGTGTCGTACCTGGCGCCCGAGCTCGTCACCGACGGTAGTGCCGACGCCCGCTCGGACGTGTACTCGGCCGGCATCGTGCTGTACGAGATGCTCACCGGCAACAAGCCGCACTCCGGCGACACCCCGATCCAGGTCGCGTACGCGCACGTGCACAACGACGTACCGCCGCCGTCGCTCGAGCAGCCGGACATCCCGCCGTACGTCGATGCGCTCGTGCAGCGGGCGACCGCGCGGGACCGGGATCTGCGGCCGACCGACGCGCGGGTGTTCAGCCGGCAGGTGCACCGGGTGCGCAGCGCGCTGGACGAAGGGCTGCCGGACGACCCGGAACTGACCGGCGACCTGACCGTGCCGATCCAGCAGATCCGGCAGGACAGCGAGTACGACGACGGTTACATGCGGGGCGAAGTCGTCGTGGAGACTCAGCCCCCGGTGCGGCACGACACGATCATCGTTCCGGTGGATCGAGGGCGTCCCACAGGTGCTCCGGCCGCCAAGGCTCCGGTGATGACGCCGCAGCGCCGTTCGCGCGGCCCGATCGCGTTGATCGCGATCCTGGCGCTCGCGCTCGGCATCGGTACCGCCGCCTGGTACTACGGGATCCACCGCTACACCTCGACGCCCTCGCTCGTCGGGATGGCGCCCGCGGCGGCCGAGGCCGCGGCGGCGAAATCGGGGCTGAGGACGAGCCTGGACAACCAGGACTACTCCGAGGACGTCGCGCAGGGCTTGGTGATGCGCACCGACCCGGCGGCGGGCGACCGGATCCGGAAGAACGGTGACATCGGTCTCACGGTCTCGAAGGGCCCGGAGCGGTACCGGGTGCCGCAGCTGGTCGGGCTGCAACTGGATGCTGCCCAGCAGGCACTGTCGCCCATCAAGCTGATCACCGGGCAGATAGTCGAGCAGTACAGCGAGACCGTCCCGCAGGGGCGGGTGATCGCGATCAGCCCGAAGTTCAACACGGTGGTGAAGCCCGGCACAGCGGTGAACTTCGCGGTGAGCAAGGGCAAACGGCCGATCAACGTGCCCGACCTGACCGGCAAGCCGTACCGGGACGCGCGGGAGACGCTGCGGAACCTCGGGTTCACCGTCACCCGCAGCACGCAGTACGACGACAAGGTTCCCGAGGGCAACGTGATCAGCCAGACCCCGAACAGCGGCACGTTGTTCGCCAAGGACAAGGTCGCGCTGGTCGTGTCGCTCGGCCCGCCGCTGGTCGACGTACCGAACGTCAAGAGGAAGACCACCAGCGAGGCGCAGCAGATCCTCACCGCGGCGGGCTTCAAGGTCTCGGTGCAGAAGGCGCCGTTCAACCTCGGGCTGAACATCGTCGCCGCGCAGGACCCGGGCGCCGGCCAGAAGGTCAAGCCGGGTTCGACGATCGTCATCACCGTGCTGTGATCCGTTGTGGTCCGTTGTGGTCCGTTTTGCCCCGCGGGTCGGCACTCTGATCTGATGTAAGGCGTGAATCACCCTCGTGTTGCTGTACTGGCGTTATTGGCTGTTGCGGCGGCCTGGGGGTCGACGTTCTTCCTGACCAAGGACCTGCTGACCAGGATGGACGTCGCCGACTACCTGGCGTTGCGGTTCCTGATCGCGTCGATCGCCCTGCTGCTGATCCATCCGCCCGCGATCGCCCGGTTGAGCCGGCTGGACCGCGGCCGGGGCGTTGCCCTCGGCATCACGTACGGGATCGCGCAGCTCGTCCAGACCGAGGGCTTGCGGCACACGTCGGCCAGCGTGTCCGGCTTCGTCACCGGCATGTACGTCGTGTTCACGCCGCTGCTCGGCGCGGTCATCCTGCGGCACCGGATCGGTCGCTGGGCATGGTTCGCGGTAGTCCTCGCTACGGTCGGCCTCGCCGTCCTGTCGCTGCGCGGCTTCAGCCTCGGCACCGGTGAACTGCTCACGTTGGCCTCCGCCGGTCTGTACGCGCTGCACATCATCGGTCTCGGCGCCTGGTCCACGCCGAAGAACGCGTTCGGGCTGTCGGCGCTGCAGATGATCGTCATCACGTGCGTGTGCGCGATCGGCGCCGTACCGGGTGGGTTCTCGCTGCCGCCGACGGGCCGCGACTGGGTGAGCGTGGTCTACATGGCGCTGATCGCCGGCGCCCTCGCGCTGATCGTGCAGACCTGGGCGCAGGCCCACCTGACTCCCACCCGGGCGGCGATCGCGATGACAATGGAGCCGGTGTTCGCGTCGGCGTTCGCGGTGCTGTTCGGTTCGGACAGCCTGACCTGGCGGATGATCGTCGGCGGCGCACTCGTGGTGTCGGCGATGTACCTCGTCGAGCTGGCACCGCGGCGTAAGTTCGAGGCGGAAGTACAGCACCTGACGCAGTAGCTCGTCGGTAGGAGGACGGATGCGGTTCCCGTACGTCGTCATTGCTGTACTGCTGGCTGTGCTCGCGGGTGGGACCATCAACAACGTGGTCCGCAACCCGCAACCACAGTTGGTGTCCGAGGGGATCCCGCACGCGCCGGTGCGCTCGGCGCTGGGCAGCGAGCCGCACGACGACATGGTCCGGCACGCACTCGCCGACCTCGACTCGCTCACGCTGCCGAGCGGCGGCACGCTCGCCGGTGAGAACGGCCCGTGGCGCTACGTCTGGCCGCGGGATGCGTCGTTCGTCGCCGTCGCGCGCTGCGCGATCGGCCAGTACGGGGACGCTCTCAAGGTGCTGTCGTTCCTGAACCGGGTCCGCCCGGCGACCGGTCGCTGGGAGGCCCGGTACACCGCCGACGGCAAGCACGTCGGCGACGGCCGCGAACCCCAATCGGACGCGTCCGGATGGGTGCTGTGGGCAACGTGGTTCTGCCGCGCCGGGCGTCAGTATTGGGGCATGGTCGAGGAATCGGCCGACCAGATCCTCCGCGAGCTGGGCCCGGACGGGCTGCCGGCGCGCTCGCCGGACTACTGGGAACGTCCCGAGAAGGAGCTGACGATCGGGACGGTCGCCCCGCTGCTGACGGGACTGCGATCGGCGGTCCGGATCGCTTCGGACCAGCATCAGCAAGCGCAGGCGACCCGTTGGCAGGCGGCGCTCGAGAAGTTGTCGGCGGCAACCGATCGGGTGTTCGGACCGGATTACCCGCGGACCCCGGCGCGGGCCACGAGCCTGGTCGAACCAGGGGTCGAGCCGATCGGCCTGGGCGGCGGGGCGGACTCGTTCGTCACCGTCCTCGGGCCGCCCTTCGCACCGGCCCGTCCGGTCGTCAGTACGGCGATCGACAACGCGTACGCCGTACTGACGCAACCGAACGGTGGTGTGACACCGGGAGAGGACTGGCGGGCGGACGGGGTGTCCTGGACGCCCCAGACCGCCCTGTTCGCGCTGAGCGCGGCTGCGCGTGGTGATCAGGACACGGCCAACACCTTGCTCACCTGGCTCGACCATCACCGCACCAAACTCGGTGCACTGCCGGAGAAGGTCAACCGCGACGTTGAGCCTGCAGGTGAAGCCCCGCTGGCCTGGACCTCGGCCCTGGTCGTTCTTACCGACACGGCGTTGCACAACCCGTTGCTGATTCCCTAGCAGATCTCCATGTCGTCGTGGCTCGGCGTCGCGGGCCGGTGTGTGCTCGTGCGGGTCGAGTAGAAGAACGCCGTGGACGCGATGTCGTCCTGCAGCGGGAGGTAGCGTCCACCGGAGCGCCAGCCCAGTGCCTGTACGTCGACGGTCAACCGTTCCTTGAAGCGGATCGGGTCCGGCAGGTGGAACCGGTACATGCCGAAGCGCTGCTGGCTCTGGTACTGCCCGTCGGGGCGGATCACCTGCGGCATCCCGAGGTACGGCGTACTGAACTCGGTGTAACCGCCCAGGTGAGGTACGTCGAAGTTCCACGCGCCGCCGAAGTAGTCCTCGGTCCCCGTGCCGCAGATGGTCGGGAACTCCTCGTCGCCGTCGAGGTAGAACTTCACCTCGCCCTCACCCCACCAGCCGGTGCTGTTGACGCCCCACGCGATGTAGGTCCCCACGTAGTGCCCTGGGCCTTCTACACCGTCCAGCAGCGTGTGGACGGTCTTGGCGGCCAGCGGGTTGCTCCGGCGCCACTGCGCGTGCAGGTGCGCCGAGTTGTCCGGTACTGCGCCCAGCCAGTAGTCCACCTGGAAGTAGACGATCACAGGCTCGTCGTGGGTGTTCTCGATCGTCAGCACGGCCTGCTCCTGGAACGGCATCTCCCAGTAGCAGTTGAAGCCGCCATTGGGGTTCACCGCGACCGGCAGCGAGTTCACCTGGGCGAACTTGCCCCAGCCCGAGCAGAAGAAGTCTCCGACCGGCGTCTCGATCGCCGGGTTCTCGTCGCCGTCCCAGAACGCCCGCAGGATCAGCCGGCGCCAGTTGTCGACATGCGTGGTCAGCCAGATGTGCGTGATGCACCCCGGCCCGGCGATGTCCGCGAGCGTCGCAGTCTCCCCCGCCCCGATCTCGATCGACGGCGAGACCTTCCACCCCTGCCCGAGGTCCCGGGCCGCCTGCGCCCCGGTCCCCTCCGTCCGCCGCCCGCCCTGACCGGGCTCGCCGGTCGGGTTCTCCGCGCTGATGGAACGCGTCTCGACGTCGGCGAGCGCACTGATGCCGGTGAGATTCCCAAGTGTCATAACGGGACCTTAGGCCGGTCGGGGTTCGATGAGAAATCGATTGCCCAGCGTTTGGACCACACTTTTCCGTGAGTGCTTATATTCACCATGGGTTATATTGCGGTATGGGCGATCGGCACGGGACGGTGTTCAGGACGGACGACGGGCGGACGGCAATCCGGTTCGAGCGGCTGCTGCCGCATCCACCGGAGCAGGTCTGGCACGCGATCACGGATCCCACGCGGCTGTCCGCGTGGTTCCCGGCGGTGGTCGACCTGAACCAGCCCGCGGGCACGGCGTTGTACTTCGGGGTGACGCAGGAGCAGCGCCGACGCTACGGGATGGCGGACGACCCGAACCGCTCACCGAACGGGCGAGTGCTGCGCAACGAACCGCCGGTGGTGCTGGAGTACGAATGGTCCGGTGAGGTTCTCACCTGGGAGATCGCGCGTACCCCGACCGGCAGCCGACTGGTCTTCACCAATGTGCTCGCCGAGCCGGACGCGGCTGGACCGGCCGCGGCGGGTTGGGAGGCCGGGTTGGAGGTTGTCGAGGCTCAGCTCGACGGCCGGGCGGTCTCGTGGGATCCGCTCAACCGGGCCGAGGAACTCGCCGCCGCGTATGAGTGAGGGCTAGCAGGACCGGACTTCGGCGTCGAGGTTCTTGAAGGACACACACGCCCACGGGCGGCCTTGGTCGCGCTTGGCGCGGACGATGAGCGGGTACGCGTCCGCGCCCCGCACCTGCGGGGTCTTCTCGGTCGGCAGCGATCCAACCGCTCCCCCACGTGCCTCGGCGGCGGCCTTGACGTCCGCGACAGCGACCGTACTCCGGGCGGCCTTCTGCGCCGCGGCCTTCGCGTCGGTCGCGACCTGGAGGGCGAACTTGATCTCCGGCGGCTGCGACCACGCGGTCTGCGACACCGGGATGATCAGTCCGAACATGGCCAGCCCGACCGCCGTGACGATCTGCCGCAGCCGCCGGGTCTGATCGGTCAGCAACAATGCGGCACAACAGATCGCCAGGAACACCGTGACCCCACGCAGCACCCAGTGCCGATCCAACCGGCCGTCCACCGCCAGCCCGGCCGCGACCGCGATCACCAAACAGATCCCGGCAGCACCCAACGCACGAACCCGCGGCGACAGAGATTGCATGCCGCAGACAATAGACGGTTGGCCCTAGGGTGGGCGCACACACCACGTCGAGGGGAACACGCATGGCGCTGCTTCGGATGGACAACGTCGGCATCGTCGTCGACGACCTCGACGCCGCGATCGCCTTCTTCGAAGAACTCGGCCTGGTCCTGGACGGCCGCGGCGAGGTCGAGGGCGACTGGGTGGACCGGACGGTCGGACTTACCGGTGTCCATTGCGCCTTCGCGATGCTGAAGATGCCGGACGGACGCGGCCGGCTCGAGCTGGCGAAGTACCACTCCCCGGCCGCGGTCGGCATGACACCGCCGAACCCGCCACACAACACCCTCGGCATGCATCGGGTGATGTTCGCCGTCGACGACATCGACGACACCATCGCCCGACTACGCCGGCACGGCGCCGAACTCCTCGACGGCGTAGGAGAGTTCGACGGCGGCTTCCGCCTCTGCTACCTGCGCGGCCCCGCCGGCATCATCCTCGCCCTGGCCCAACAGACCTAAAACCTATCGACGTCCTTCCACCGTGATCGCCAATCGCGTCGCACTGAACTCCAGGATCGCGGCATAGGTAGTCAGCTTGAACCCCTGCACACCGTCGTACTCAAAGTCTTCCACCTGCCCCAGCACCTTGACCGGCACCGCCGCCTCTTGGTTCCACCACCGAACAGTGACGCCCTCGAACCGCATCTGCACCACGGGCGTCGCCGCCGCAGCCGCGGGGGTCCACGACGGCTCTGTGTACTCGAACTTGACCACCACAACCCGCTCAACCGGCCGCACCTCGACACTCGTCAACTCCATGTCGTGCAGGTACACAGGCACGCCCTGGTCCGTCCAGAACTCGAACAACCCGGTGCCCCCGCTGGCGAGATCATGCCGCGGATCGACCGTCACCCCGACGATCTCGGTCGGTCTGGTCGGTGCGGTGATCGACTCGTGCGAGACATCGTGAGCTCGACGCCGCCGCCATCTAGCCATCGCTACTCCGCCGTGCGATCACCCGGGCCAGACCCAACGTCGCACCCCCATCGACACGAAGCATCCGCGCCTCCTCACGCCCCGGCCGACCGCTGTCGAGATCGCACACCTCGTTCCACTGCAACCAGTCCGCCCACCCCCGGCTGCACAATCCCGATCCGCCCACCAGGCTTCACGAACCGCGACAAGTACCCCAGATAGAGATCATCCGTACCGAAGTAGTGGTACGCCCCAATGCTGACAACCGCATCGAAGAACTCCTCGGCGTACGGCAACGACCGAGCCTCCGCGTACACCGGATGAACCCGCCCCTCCACTCCCGCCTCACCCACCCGCCGCAGGTTGTCGCCCGGCTTCACCCACAGATCGGTGGCGCACACCTCCACCCCGAACTCCTTGGCCAGAAACACCGAACTACAAGCGTTCCCGCACCCCAGATCGAGCACCCGCATCCCCGCGTCGAGCGGCATCAACTCAACCAACGCCTCCGCCTGCCACACCGGATTGGGCCCCATCGAGGCATCAACCATCCACCGAGCCGAATACCCGGCCGACCGCGGATACCGCTCGTTCCTCAGCAGCTCCTCAAGCTCCCCATCATCCATACCCCCGAAGCCTGCACCTACCACCGACCCCGCGCAAACTGTTATTCGCCCTTATCTACAAGGGATTCAGCGCCGACTCGATTTGGCCGTGACCGTTCTGTGATCTACAATAGAACACATGTTCGACACCCTGGACGACCTCGACACCACGGCCCTCCTGGCCGTGGCGGCCGAGTATGCGGACGCCCAGGAACAGGCCGCAGTCGGCATCCTTCGTACGACACTCGCCTTCGCCGACCGCAACGCCGTCGTCGAATGGATCGACGGCGAACCACTCCCCGGCTACGAACGGATCCGCGTCTACGGCGGCGAGGGCTGCCCCGGAGTCGCCGAGTTCGCCCCGATCGAGCTCGGCGCCGTCCTGCGCATGTCCTCCGGCGCCGCCGCCTCCCTGCTCGGCGAAGCCCTGGCCCTCCGCCACCGCCTCCCAAGAACCTGGGCCGCAGTTCTGGCCGGCACAGCGGCCGCCTGGCGCGCCCGCAAGATCGCCCACGCGTGCTTACCTCTCCCGCTCGAGGCCGCCGCCCTGGTCGACGAACGCGTCGCCGCCATCGTGAACACCGTGACCCCCGGCCAACTCGCCAAGATCGTCACCGCAGCCTTCTGGCAAGCCGCCCCCGAACGCGCCCAAGCCCACGCCGAAGCCACCGCCCGCACCCGCGGCGTCTTCGTCTCCCAGTCCGACCCGTCCGACGACCACGGCACCAAACGCATCTGGGTCCGCGCCGCCACCGGCGCCGTGATCCGCTTCGACGCCACCATCGACGACCTCGCCCAAGCCCTCAAAGCCCTCGGCGACCCCGACCCCCTCAACGAACGCCGAGCCAAAGCCATCGACTGGATCGCCGACCCCGCAGCCGCCCAACACCTCCTAGAAGCAGCCCGCCACCTAGCCCAAACAACCGAGCCCACCTCCCCCAACACGCCCGCCTCCCCCAACACGCCCACCCCACCCCACACCACCACCCCGTCCGATACGACCGCGCCGCCGCACACCACCACCCCGCCGCACACCGCCACCCCGTGCGACACCGCTGCCCCACGCCACACCGCCACCCCATCCGACACCATCGCCCCGCCGCACACCGCCACCCCCTGCGACACCGCCGCGCCGCCGTGCCCGGCCGTCGACAGCCGCGAACCAGACCAGGAAGAACCGCCCGCGGAGCACCTCCCAAAGCACCCGGCTGGCGGTAGCCGCAACACAACACAAGACCCACGGCTCGCAGACGCCCCGACGCCACCTCGGTCCTCCAACAGCAGCGACCCAGAGCAGAACGAACTGCGGGCCAAGCTGGCGGCGCCCGGCGACGACGAAGTGACCGCCGGAGACCACTTCACCCGCCTCGCCCTGGCCGGCACCCTCGAGGCGCGACTGGCGGCCATCAAACAAGCCGCCTACAACAACGCCACCGGCAGCACCAAGCGCCGGCAACACACGCTCTACGTACACCTCACCGACCAAACCCTTGCCACCGGCAACGGCGTACTCCGCGTCGAAGAACTCGGCCCGCTCCTCGCCACCCAGCTGACCGAACTACTAGGCCACGACCAAGTAATCCTCAAACCCGTCATCGACCTGCGCGACCAGGTGAGCGTCCACAGCTACGAGATCCCCACCCGCATCCGCGAACGCGTTCGCCTACGACACCCCGTCGACATGTTCCCGTACGGCGCCTCCGAAGCAACCCCCCGGATGGATCAGGACCACATCAGACCGTACGACCGAACCGGCCCACCCGGCCAAACCACGCCCGACAACCTCACACCGCTCACCCGACTCCACCACCGCGCCAAAACCTTCGGCGGCTGGAGCAACCGCCGCCTGCCCACCGGAGCCATCGAATGGACCAGCCCCCACGGCTTCCGCTTCCAAGTCGACCACACCGGCACCCACCCACAACCCTCCCGCGACACCACCACCCACCCAGAACCGTCCGGCAATACCGGCACCCACCCGCGACCCACCAACGGACGAAGCACCCGCAAGCGACCCCCACGTCGCCGACCATGAACACTCTCGCAGACCCGATCGCCCCCACTCCGCGTACATCAACTACTCGGGACCCGACCACACCGACACCCCCTACAACCGACCGCGAGCGAGGCCGTCACAACCGCCCCGACACCGCCGACCATGAACGCCCCGCGGTCCCATCGCGCGCAGATCACTCCGCGCACGAAACGCGCGCTTCAACTCGTCGGGACCGACCGCAACGGCACCCGCCTACAACCGACCGCCAGCGAAGGAATCGCAAACCGCGTCAACGCCGACGACCACGAACACCCCCGCAGTACCGGGTCGCCCGCGCTCGGCGTACATCAACTACTCGGGACCCGACCACGCCGACACCCACCTACAACCGACCCGGGAGCGAAGCCCTCACAACCGCCTGCACACCGCCGACCATGGACACTCCACAGTCCCAGTCGCCCGCACACCACTCGTGCACTCAACGCGCACTTCAATTACTCGGGACCCTACGCATCGGCTGCCACCTACAACCGACCCCACCTGCGGGACGCGCAGCGCGCGAAAACCTCGCCCCACCACCGACCGCCAACTCCCCCGCTCACCGCACGCCCGCAGATCACTCCCCGTACTCAACGCGCGTCACCACTCGCGACCGCCCCCCGCACGCACCTACATCAGCCCGCCAGCGAAGCCCCCACAACCGCCCCCACCCCGCCGACCACGAAGGCCCCCAACCAGGTCGCCCGCAGACACACCCCGTACTCAACGCGCCCTTCAACCGCTCCGGACTGGCCACACCCGCACTCACCCACAACCAACCCCTCGCAGAACCGCCTCCACGCCGTCGACCGTGAACTCCCCCGCAGGCTGGGTCGCCCGCAGAACACTCCGTGCACTCAACGCGCGCTTCAACCACTCGGGACCGACCACACCGGCAGCCACCACGCGACCCGCGAACCAAGCCCCGCAACCCGCCCCCACACCGCCGACCACGAACACCCCGCAGACCCGGTCAACACGCATACCACCGCGGCGTACTCGAGGCGGCGTACTCGACGGGTGTTCGACGCGGCGTACTCGACGCGGCCCCCAACTATTGGGCAACCACCCACGGGCCGGCAGCCGTTCCAGCCGCCACCGGGGCGGCGTGCAGGTGCGCGTCCGCCCAGGCGACGGCGTCTCAGCGGTACGTCGACCCGCTGCCGGTCGACGTGGATGCCGAGGTGTTACGTGCCGGGCTTGGCGTCACTCGTGATCTGGTACGTGGCAGAGCAGATGCTCGACGATGACGCCCTCGGACGTGATCAGCAGCGATCGGAACCACGGCGGGCGGTCGCTTGTCACGCCAAAGAATCAAGTACCTCGGCGAGGGCCTGCGGATCGCGTCGAGCGATGTTGTGGCCGACCGGAATCTCGATCACGCGCCAGGCCGGGTCTTTTCGCAACCGGGCGGTCAACTCGATGAATGGGCTTCCCGCCCAGTCGCCACCACTGACGTACGTAAGCCGAAGCCCAGGCCCAGGAACGACCTTCGAGCCTCACCGACTGTACGAAGCTCGCGAAGGGATGCGCCCGCGCCCGGGGATCCATGCCCTCGGGCACCCCGACCCATCGGCCGTCAGCACCAGCCCCGACGATGAACATCTCGCGAAACACATCACTGGTCAACGACCAGCAAGAGTCCCCATCCTCCGGCACATAGGCATCGATGAACACAAGCTCCTGAAGCCGATCCCCCACGCGATCGGCGACGCCCGCAATCACCATTCCTGCATAACTGTGTCCACACAATGCGAGCGGCCCACCAGTAGTCCGCTCGACAACCTCAACCACCTGCTCAATATGGTCCTCGAGATTCGCCGGCCGCTCCGGCTCAGTGGGTCCCTCCAACTCCAACCCAGCCAGCGTCACGGCCTCAACCCCGTGCCCGCGCCGCCGCAACTCCTCTGCCACCGAGTCGAAAACCCACGCTCCCTGCCACCCACCAGGCACCATCACAAATTCCACCGCAGCATCCTAAGGAGGCAAGGAACCTTGGTGCTCACGTCCGGTATCGAAGAACCGCCCAATGTACGCCTCGGGCTCAAGCTCACTCTCCCGAATCAAAGAGAACACCTCAGCCCCATCTCCCGGAACATCCGCCAATCGATAAGCCTGCGCAAAACCGAGATACTCATCAGGAGCCTCTCCCACTACGGACGCGTACTCAACCGCCTCAGCCTCAGCGCGCGCCACAGCCTCCTCAAACGAAACCGCCTGCCACAACGTGATTCGCTCCTCGTAAGCTGCTCCCTCACCCCACGAGCTCCCACACCGAAAAACACACCGAAAAACACACCGCACTGCGTACCATTCAGCACCAACCCGATCAGTCACAGCCAGGAGTTTGCCAGCGCGAGAGCCGATGGGTCCGAACAGCAGGCCAGAGGTTCGTGATACAGAGTCGGTCGAGGGAGGTGGGTGTCGTCAACGCGAAGAAGGACAGATACCCGCGAATCACGCGGGGATGGTCGAATGCGCCGGCGGACGTCACGGCGGAAGACTGGGTAAGTCAGCCCGATGCCGCCGAGAGGCTCGGCGTGATGGTCTTGACCATCGGTTGGCTCATGGCGTGTGGACACCTCGACCCGGCGAACGGACCCCAAGGACGCGGGATCACTCGGTCGTCGCTCGACCGCGAACTCGCATGGCGCGAGCACGCTACTTGGCGGAGCCGCGTCGCGCGCTGGACCAAGAACATCGTCCGCTGGATCTGATCACACGCGACTGTTCCACACTGGTTCGGCGAAGTGGTCGGATGCGGCATCAGGGCTGACGTGAGTCTGCGTCGCCGGCTTCGGTGCGGGTTAGAAGGGGAGTTTGGGTTGGGGTGGGGCGTGGGTGGGGTCTACGCCGTCGAAGAGGCTGCTGACGGATTCGCCGGCGTGGATTCTTTGGATGGCTTGGGCGAAGAGACCGGAGACGGAGGTGATTTGGAGTTCGGGGAAGCCGGCGGGGCGGGGGACGGTGTCGGTGCTGATGACTTCGGTGATGGAGGGGTGCGATCTCAGCCTCTCGACGGCGGGGCCGGCGAAGAGGCCGTGGGTGCAGGCGACGGCGGCGGAGGTGCAGCCGCGGTCCTTGAGGCGGTCGAGGAGTTCGATGATCGAGCCGCCGGTGGCGATCTCGTCGTCGAGGACGATGGCGCGTTTGCCGGCCACCTCACCGACGATGGCGTCGATCACCACGCGGTCGTCGGCCAGGCGTTGTTTGCTGCCGGCCGCCACCGGTACGCCGAGGAGCCGGGCGAACTGGGTCGCGGTCTTGGCGTTGCCGAGGTCGGGGCTGACGATGACGGTGTCGGACAGGTCGCGGCCGCGGAAGTGGTCGGCGAGTACGCCGATGGCGGTCAGGTGGTCGACCGGTACCGAGAAGAACCCGTGCACCTGCGGCGCGTGCAGCGCCATCGTCAGGACGCGATTGGCCCCGGCCGTGGTGAGCAGGTCGGCGACCAGGCGGCCGCCGATCGAGATGCGGGAGGCGTCCTTCTTGTCGGAACGCGCGTACGCGTAGTGCGGTATCACGGCGGTGATCTGTGCGGCCGACGCGCCGCGGGCGGCGTCGATCATCAAGAGCAGTTCCATCAGGTGCTCCTGCGTCGGCGGTACGAGCGGTTGCACGATGTACACGTCGCGTTGCCGGCAGTTCGTCTGCAGTTGGACCTGCAGACAGTCGTTGCTGAAACGGTGGATCTCTACCGGTGACAGCGGTACGCCGAGATCACCGCAGATCTGCTCCGCCAACTCGGTGTGGGCACTTCCGCTGAACACGACGATCTCTCGCACGGCTCTCCCCGAACGCTGCGACCCGACCAGCTGACACTACCGACTTGAACCCTAACCGATCAGTCGCGCCAGGGTTTCCGCGGCCGTACGGCAATCGGCCGCCGACGCGTCGAGATGGGTGACGATCCGCAGCTGCGTCGCCCCGACACCACCGACGAGTACGCCGGCTGCCCGCGCACCGGCGACCACATCTGGAACGGTGTGACCGGTGCCGGCCAGATCGACGACGACGATGTTGGTCTCGACCTGATCGGGCTTCACCGAACCGGGCGCCGCGTCCGCCAGAACGGAGGCGATCGCGCGGGCGTTCGCGTGGTCCTCGGCGAGGCGCTCGATGTTGTGCTCGACGGCGTACAGACCAGCAGCGGCCAGTACGCCGGCCTGCCGCCACCCGGCGCCGAGGCGCTTGCGCCAGACGCGGGCCTCGCGGATCAGCTCGGCCGAACCGACGAGGACCGAACCGACCGGTGCGCCGAGACCCTTCGACAGGCAGACGCTCGCGGCAGCGGCGCGCCCGGCGTACGACTCGAGAGTCCGGCCCGTCGCGACGGCCGCGTTCCAGAGCCGCGCGCCGTCCAGGTGCAACGGGAGCCCGACAGCGTCCAGCTCGTCCGCCAACGCGTCGTACGAGTGCTGAATCGCACCCCCGCCGAAGTTGTGCGTGTTCTCGACCGAGACAGCAGACGTCACGACGAAGTACGGACCCAGGTCGGGCGCGATCAGCGCGCGGATCTGCTCCAGGTCGATCTGTCCCGCCGGCGCGCTCCAGGTGCGCGTCGTGACACCGCTCACGGCCGCGTGCGACCCGAGCTCGGCGCGGACGATGTGCGCGCTCGCCTCGCACAGCACCTCGCCGCCGGGCGGCACCAGCGCCCGTACGCCGAGCATGTTCGCGAGCGACCCGGTGACGGTGAACAGCCCCGCCTCGTGCCCGAGCAGACCGGCGACGTGCTCCTCGAGCGCGTTCACGGTCGGGTCCTCGCCGTACACGTCGTCGCCGACCGGAGCCGAAGTCATCGCCGCCAGCATCTCGGCCGACGGACGGGTGACGGTGTCCGACCGGAGGTCGATCACGCCTGCGCTCCCCGCAGCCGCTCGGCGACCAGGAACGCCAGCTCCAGCGACTGGTGCCGGTTCAGCCGCGGGTCGCAGGCCGTCTCGTACCGGTTCACGAGGTCCTCGGCGACGAGCTCCTCACCGCCGCCCAGGCACTCCGTCACGTCGTCACCGGTCAGCTCCATGTGGACACCGCCCGGCCAGGTGCCGACCTGCTCGTGGGCGTCGAAGAAGCCCTGCACCTCGTCCATCACGTCGTCGAAGTTGCGGGTCTTGTAGCCGTTCGGCGTCTCGAAGGTGTTCCCGTGCATCGGATCGCAGACCCACGCGATCGGCGAGCCATGGTCGCGGACCGCCTCCAGCAGCGGCGGCAGCGCCGAGCGGATCTTGCCCGCGCCCATCCGGGTGATGAACGTGAGCCGGCCCTCGATGCCCTTCGGGTTCAGCTTGGCGATCAGCTCCCGGATGTACTCCGGGGTCGTGGTCGGGCCGATCTTCACGCCGAGCGGGTTCGACAGCGAGGCGAGGAACTCCACATGCGCGCCGTCCAGCTGCCGGGTCCGCTCACCCACCCACAGCAGATGGCCGGACACGTCGTACGGCTGCTCGGTGCGCGAGTCGATCCGGGTCAGGGCGTGTTCGTACTCGAGGATCAGGGCCTCGTGCGACGCGTAGAAGTCGACCGTCTTGAACTCGTCCGAGGTGGCGCCGCACGCCCGCATGAACGCGAGCGCCCGCTCGATCTCGGACGCCAGCTGCTCGTAGCGGCGGCCGACGGGCGAGGACTTCACGAAGTCGGTGTTCCAGGCGTGCACCTGGTGCAGGTCGGCGTACCCACCGGTGGTGAACGCGCGGGTCAGGTTCAGCGTCGCGGCGGCCGCGTTGTAGACGCCCCGCAAACGCTGCGGGTCCGGGATCCGGGACTCAGGCGTGAAGTCGAAGCCGTTGACGGCGTCCCCGCGGTACGACGGGAGCGTCACGCCGTCGCGGGTCTCCTCACCGGACGACCGGGGCTTCGCGTACTGACCCGCGATCCGGCCGATCTTCACGACCGGGACGCTGGCGGCGTACTGGAGGACGACGGACATCTGCAGCAGCACCCGGAGCTTGGCCCGAATGTTCTCCGCGGTCACACCCGCGAACGTCTCGGCGCAGTCGCCGCCCTGCAGGATGAAGGCCTCACCGCGCGCGACCGCACCGATCTTGGTGGTCAGGTCGTCGCACTCGCCGGCGAACACCAGCGGCGGCAGCGTCCGGAGCTCCGCGATCACCTGCTCGAGCGCGGCCGGGTCCGGCCATTCCGGCTGCTGCAGCGGCTTCAGCGCCCGCAGCTCGTCCAGCGTGGGAACCCCCGGCACCTGCCCAGTCGTCAACGTCGCGAATTGCATGCTGCCAACTGTAGATGAGCCCCTCGAACCGAGCGTGACCGTCTCAGCTGGCCTTGGTGTCGCCGAGCCGGACGTGCTCGTCGATGGATTCACCGGCCTTGAGGAGTTCCTTGGCCTTCTCGGCGTACATGTCGACGTACTCCTGGCCGGACAGGCCCATCAGCGCGTACATGATCTCGTCGGTCACCGAGCGCAGCACGAAGCGGTCGCGCTCCATGCCTTCGTAGCGGGAGAAGTCCATCGGCTCGCCGAACGCGACGCCGGGGCGGACCAGGCGCGGCAGCAGCCGGCCCTTCTCGCGGTAGAACAGGGTCGGCTTCATCCGGCCCGCGGGCTGCAGCTTGTGGGTGTCGATCATCGCGACCGGGATCACCGGTACGCCGGCCACGATCGCCATCCGGGCCACGCCGGTCTTGCCCTTGTACAGCCGGCCGTCAGGCGAGCGGGTGCCCTCGGGGTAGATCCCGAACAGGCCGCCCTTCCGGAGGATCTCCAGGCCCGTGTTCAGCGCGGCCAGCGAGGCGCGGCCGCCGGAGCGGTCGATCGGGATCTGGCCGACCGAGCGGAAGAAGGTGGCGACCAGCTTGCCCTTCAGGCCGGGGCCGGTGAAGTACTCCGACTTGGCCGGGAAGACGATCTGCCGCGGGATCGACACCGGCAGGAAGATCGAGTCGCAGAACGCGAGGTGGTTGCTGACCAGCAGTGCCGGGCCGTCGGTCGGTACGTGCTCGACTCCGGTCACCTTCGGCCGGAACAGCAGTTTGACCAGTGGTGCGACCAGGAACCGTCTCAGGAACAGATACAGCATCCGCCTCGACCTCCGTCAACTCGCCCGACACACATCTACCCAGACACGACAACCGCGGCGCGTCAACCGTTCCGGTGCGGACACTACGTTCCAGCTTCCCCCTCAGGCAATGTCACCGGCAGGAATGCGGGTGTTGCTCACCGTGTTGTCACCTGGATGCAGACTGGCTGCCGCCAAGATGCGACCATTGTCACGCGCACCCGAGGCGCGTTGTGAGGACCGTGAACGGCGAGGAGTCGAGCGTGCCAGTGCTAGCCCACGCGGAGGAGTTTCGCAGTCCCGGGACCGGGCAGAACGCCGCCGTCGGCGTGCTGCTGAGTCACGGATTCACCGGCTCGCCGCGCTCGATGCGGCCGTTCGGCGAGCACCTCGCCGAGCTCGGGTACGGCGTGGCCGTGCCGCGGCTGCCCGGTCACGGCACCACATGGCAGGAGATGAACAAGACCTCCTGGCAGGACTGGTACGCCGTCCTCGACAACGAGCTGGCGCGCCTCCGCAAGGAGCACGACCAGGTGTTCGCGATCGGCCTGTCGATGGGTGGCTGTCTCACACTGCGGCTGGCCGAGGAACACGGTACGGACATTTCCGGCCTGGTCCTGATCAACCCGTCGGTGCGGACCGACGACAAACGGCTCGCCTTGCTCCCGGTGCTGGCCCGCCTCGTCCCGTCGTTCCCCGGGATCTCGAACGACATCAAGCTGGCCGGCGTCGACGAGGGCGCGTACGACCGGATGCCGTTGCGCGCGCTGCTCTCACTGTCGCAACTGTGGAAGCTCACCCGGGCCGACCTGGCGAAAGTCACCCAGCCGGTGCTGTTGTTCCGCAGTACTGTCGATCATGTGGTGGAACCGAGCTCGGGGCGGACGGTACTTTCCTCGATCTCGTCCCGCGACGTGACCGAGACCCTGCTCGAGGACAGTTACCACGTGGCAACCCTGGACAACGACGCACCGCGGATCTTCGCGGACTCCGCGGCATTCATCGGCCGGCTGAGCGGCCAGACAAGCGGCACCGCCGATGCGTGACAACGGTCTGACCGCGACGTCGTACGCGTCACTCGGCCGGATCGACCCGTTGGTGGCCGAGCCCGTCCTGGACGCGCTCAAGGCGGCCGGCATCGCGGCGTACTGCGAGAACCAGAGCGACGCCAACGACGAGATCTTCGTGGACGCGGAGGCGGTCGAGCGGGCCCGCCCGGTGATCGACCGCAGTACCGAGGACGCGGAGTGGAAGTCGCTGGTCGAGCAGTTCAACCAGCCGTCCGCGCCCGGCCACGGTGGCGGCGAGGACCCGGTACCGCGGTGGCCGGTCAGCGAGGACGTCGACGACAAGTACGAGCCGCTGATCGACGTACCGACCGGGCTGACCATCCAGGAGGACGTCCCGGAGCCGGAACCACCGAAGAAGGTGGACGACCCGCACGACCATTTCGTCCCGCCGGAGCCGCCGCGCGGGCCGCGGCTGGACTGGATCAGCCGGGCCGCCTGGCTCGGGCTGCTCGGTGGTCCGCTGCTGCTGATCGCGGCCGCCGTCTTCGACTTCGGCACCGGGCGGATCACCACACTCGCGGTGGTCGGCTTCATCGGCGGGTTCCTCACGCTGGTGCTCCGGATGAAGGACCGGCTGCCTCCCGGCGACGGCGGCGACGACGGAGCGGTCGTCTGAGTTAGGATGCGGATCGTCGGACAATCCGACGATCGCGTTGGGAGGCACCCGTGCAGGTCACCGAGACCGTGGAGATCACCGGCCACCTGATGGACTCCGGGCTGCTGTCCCGCGTCCTCGACGACATCCGCGGGTACGGCGGTGAGTACACGCTGGACAAGTTCGACCTCGGATACGACAAGGACGACCCGTCGACCGTCCGGATGACCGTCGGCGCGGAGGACGAGGAGTCGCTGCAGCGGCTGCTGATGCGGATCCAGACCAAGGGCGCGAACCTGGTCGACCCGGGGACGCCGGAGATCACCGAGGTGACCCAGGACGGCGTGTTCCCGGACGGGTTCTACTCGACCACGAACCTGCCGACCAGCGTGCGGCTCGGCGGCCACTGGGTGCAGGTGCAGAACCCGGAGATGGACTGCGGGCTGCTCGTCGAGGGTGAGACCGTGCGGACCATTCCGATGTCCGACGTCCGCGCCGGGATGAAGATCATCACCAGCGCGCAGGGCGTCCGGGTCACTCCCCCGATCGTGGTGAACACCGAAGAGGGCTTCGGCTTCATGGAGTCCGACGTGTCGTCGGAGAAGCCTCAGCGGGTGCTCGTCAAGCAGGTCGCGGACGGGATGCGGGAGGCGAAGGCCAACGGGCAGAAGGTGCTGTGGGTCGGCGGCCCGGGCATCGTGCACACCGGCGCCGCGCCGGCGATGGTCGCGATCGTCGAGGCCGGGTACGTCGACGTACTGTTCGCCGGCAATGCGCTCGCGACACACGACATCGAGTCCTCGCTGTACGGCACGTCGCTGGGTGTGGACCTGGCCCGCGGGCGTGGTGTCGAACACGGGCACGAGCACCACATCCGCGCGATCAACACGATCCGCAAGGCCGGGTCGATCGCGGCGGCGGTCGAGCAGGGCGTGCTGACGTCGGGCGTGATGCACGCGCTGGTCCGGCAGGGCAAGAAGTTCGTCCTGGTCGGATCGGTCCGCGACGACGGGCCGCTGCCGGACGTCTACACCGACGTACTCGAGGGTCAGCGGGCGATGCGCGCGGAACTCGACGACGTCGGGTACTGCCTGATGGCCGCGACGATGCTGCATTCAGTTGCTACCGGCAACATTCTGCCGGCCTCGATCCCGTTGACCTGTGTGGACATCAACCCGGCGACCGTGACCAAGCTCGCGGACCGCGGGTCGTCGCAGGCCCGCGGAATCGTGACCGACGTCGGGCTGTTCATCGAGCACCTGGCACGTGAGCTGTCTCCCACCTACGCCGACAGCAAGTGACCCTTTCGGCGTAGACGCTGGTCGGGTGACTGAAGACTTCGAAGCGTTCCTGCGTCGGTTCGAGGCCGCGAACAGCGCGTTCGTCAACGGGGATCCTTCGCTCTGGATGCCACTCGTGTCGCGCAGCGAGCAGACCTCGATCTTCGGCGGGTTCGGCGGCCAGGAGGTCGGCTGGTCGGAGATCGGGCCGCGCTACGAGTGGGCGGCGGCCCAGTTCCGCGACACCGGGAATCCGGTGGAGTTCGAGTACCTGGACAAGCACGTCGGCGTCGACACGGCGTACACGGTCGCGATCGAACGGTGCACCGTCCACCATGTGACCCAGCCGGAGCCGGTGCCGCACGTACTGCGGGCGACGATGATCTTCCGCATCGAGGACGACGACTGGAAGATCACGCACCGGCACGCGGACCCACTGAACCCGAAGGCCTCCCCGACGGCAGGCTGACCCCCGCTACGCGTGCGGGAGTTTGCGGGTCTCGATCAGCTGCTGCGCCACGTCGCGCAGCTTGGTGTTGGTGTCCTGGGAGTACCGGCGGAGCACCGAGAAGGCCTGGTCCTCGTCCAGGTCGTAGCGCTCCATTAGGATCCCCATCGCCAGTCCGACGAGCTTGCGCGCGTCCACGGCCTGCGCGAGATTCTCCTCGCGGCGGGCGCTGGAGACCGCGACCGAGGCGTGCCGGGCCAGAATGTGTGCGATCGCTTCCTCGTCCGGGCCGAACGCGTCCAGCTCGGTGCTGTACAGCCCCAGCACGCCGACCGTGCCGTCGGCGGTGGTCAGCGGCACGTCCAGAACGCTGCGGACGCCGAGGCTGCGGACCTTCTCGGCCCACTCCGGCCAACGATCCTCGGCGGCGGTGTCACGGATCCGGACGAGCGAGTGGTCGCGCATCGACTCGGTCAGCGGGCCTTTGCCGCCGGCGACCTGGAAGGCGTAGATCTCGGCCACCACCGGGTCGGTGGTCGCCGGAATCTGCAGCCGGCCGTTGCGCACGATCAGCGCGACGCCGGCGTGCGAGCAGTCGAGTGCCTGCAGAGCGAACTCGACGACCGCGTCGACGGTCTCTTCCATCCCACCGGACCCGTGCAGGTCGAGCGCGAGTTGCGCGAACTTGTGGGCCGTCAGCGAGGTCCCCGGCACATCCAGCATGCTCATGACGTCAAGGTAGCTTGACGGAACGCGACCGTCAAGCTACCTTGACGTTGTGACCTCTGACGCGGGATTACCTTCGGAACCCGCGGATATCAGGAACCTCGACGAACTCCTCGAAGTCCTGCGCGTCAGCGATCAACGGGCGGACATCGAGCTACAGATCCAAGAGGGTCGGAGGGCAGGCCACCCAGTGACCGTGCTGGTGAAAGCACTGGCAGAACTGCCCGGCGTCACCGGGCTGGAGGCGCTGCGGGCGAGCCGGCGCGTGGTCGAGCTGCTCACCGGCGCGCGCTGGCACATGATGCGGCAGGCTCGCGAAGAAGGGTCCAGCTGGAGTCAGATCGGCACTGCGCTAGGCATGACCAAGCAGGCGGCGTACGACTTCTACCGGCGCAACCTCGACCAGCAGGATGCAACAGCTGCCCCGGGGACGTACGACTCGGACCGATCGCGCGCAGCACTGGGACGCAACGCCGGCCAATGACCCGGCCGGGTGTTGGATGGGGTCATGACCGAACTCGTGAACCTTGCGGTGGCGGACGGCGTGGCGACGATCACGCTGGACTCGCCGCACAACAAGAACGCGCTGTCGCAGCAGCTGACCGGTGAGTTGCTGACTCACCTGGAGGCGGCGGGCGCGGACGACGCCGTCCGGGTGATCGTGATCCGCTCCGCGCAGGACGTGTTCTGTTCGGGGGCCGACCTGTCCGAGGCGACGACGGTCGGGATGGGTGTCGGCGCGCAGCGGATGGTCGACGTCCAGCGGGCGATCGTCGCGAACCCGAAGCCGGTGGTCGCCCGGGTCGCGGGTCCGGTGCGGGCCGGGGGGATCGGGATCGTCGCGGCCGCCGACATCAGCGTGGCGGGTGAGAGTGCGACGTTCGCACTGACCGAAGTACGGCTGGGCCTCGCTGCGGCGACCATCTCGCTGACGGTCCTCCCCCGGCTGACCGACCGCGCCGCGGCGTACACGTTCCTCACCGGCAACGGCTTCGACGCCTTGGAAGCCGCTCGCCTGGGTCTGCTCACCCTCACCGTCCCCGACGCCGACCTGGACAACGCCCTCACCACGGTCCTGGAGTCCCTCCTCAAGGGCGCCCCGCAAGGCCTCCACGAAACCAAGAAACTGCTCAACCGCGAACTCCTCGCCGACATAGACGCCCGAGGCAAAGACCTGGCCGAACTCTCCGCCTCCCTCTTCGCCTCCCCCGCCGCCCAACAAGCCATGCGCGCCTTCCTCACCCGCAAGAAGTAGTCCCGTCGCCGTTGAGTTCGATCAGCAGCGGTAGGTGGTCCGAGGCGGCGGCCAAGTCGTCGGGGGTGGCGGGGATCGGGAGGAGGCGGCCGTTCAGGGTGGGGGAGATTTGGGCGGCGTCGATGCGTTTGTGGGGGTTGGTGGAATTGAAGGTGGGGCCGTCGCCGAGGTCGGTGAGGCCTTCTTCGGCGAGGTGTTTCCAGATCGGGCCGTCGGGTTCCTCGTTGAGGTCGCCGGCCAGGAGGTACGGGGTGTTGAAGGATCGGCACAGGTCGAGGACCTGAGCCAGTTCGTGGATGCGACCTCGGGGGTGTAGGCCCAGGTGGCATACGACTACTGCCACTCGGCTGGTACCGACGCGGAGTACGCTCCCGACCGCGCCGCCGGGGAGCTGGGTGGCGATGAAGTCGAGGCGGCGGCGGACGAACGGGCGCCAGATCCGGCGGGACCGGATGCCGACAAGGTCGATGCCGTCGGCAACCAGGATCGCGTTGCGGGCCGACGCGGCGACGTAGCGCAGGCCGAAACTCGCGGCCATCGCGCGACGCTTCCGGCGGGTGCCGAACCAGGTCGGTGCCTCCTGCACCAGCATCACGTCCGGTGCGCAGGCGCGTACCACCCGCGCGAGCGCCGTACGGTCGTCACCCCAGCGGTGCACGTTGTACGACAGCACCCGCAGGGTCACGCGTCGGGATCGCCGTTCACGTCGGCGTGGTGCAGGTCGGCCTCCGAGGCGGCAGTGCGCATCCCGGTACGCCGGGCAGCGGACTTGCGGGCGGCCCGCTCCAGCCGGGTCGACCGCGCCGCGGCCGTCTTCGCCGTCACGGCGGTCGTCTTCACCCGGACCCGGCGCAACCAGGTCGCCTCTTCGCGGGCCAGGTCGGCCGCACCGACCATGCCCGCCTCAGGACCGAGCACCGCGCGGACGATCCGCGCCTCGGGCCGGAAGCCGCGACCGGTCAGCGTACGCTTGAACGCCTCCCGCGCCGGGGCGAGCAGGAGCTCACCGGCATCCGAGACGCCGCCGCCGATCACGAACGTCCCGGGGTCGAGCGCGGCGGCCAGGTTCGCGAGGCCGATGCCGAGCCAGCGGCCGACCTCCTCGAGCAGCTCGACCGCGACCGGGTCGCCGTCCTTGGCCAGCTCGGTGACCATCGGGCCGTTGATCTTGCGCGGATCGCCACCGGCCGCACGGATCAGGTTGTGCGCCACCGGCGAATCCGACAGCGCCAGCTCCCGCGCCTCGCGCGTCAGCGCGTTGCCGGAGGCGTACTGCTCCCAGCAGCCGCGGTTCCCGCACTCGCAGCGATGCCCGCCCGGCACGACCTGCATGTGCCCGAACTCGCCCGCGATGCCGAACTTGCCACGCTGCAAGGCGCCGTCGTTCAGGATCGCGCCGCCGATCCCAGTGCCGAGCGTGACACAGACCAGGTGGCTCTCGCCCTGCCCGCCGCCGAACCGCCACTCCGACCAGGCGGCCGCGTTCGCGTCGTTCTCGACGACCACCGGCAGGCCGAGCCGGCGCTCGACCGCGTCCCGCAGCGGCTCGTGCCGCCAAGCCAGGTGCGGCGCGAACAGCACCGACGACCGGGTCCCGTCGACGAACCCGGCGGCACCGATGCCGACCGCGATCACGTCGTGCCGCGACTCCAGGTCGTGGACGACCTCCGCGATCGCGTCCTCGGTCTCCTTCGGATCCTTGGTCGGGGTGTCCCGGCGCAGCCGGTCGAGGATGTTGCCCTCCGGGTCGACCACCCCGGCGGCCACCTTGGTGCCACCGATGTCGATCCCGATCGTCAGAGCTTGTGTCAGAGCCAAGGTTCGACCTTCCTCATAGGGTCGGGATCGGCCGCCGGGCCAGGTCGGCGGCACCGATCAGGCCGGCGTCGTTGCCCAGCTCGGCGAGCGTGAACGGCGCGTGCGGACGGTTCGCCTTGGCCGGCAGGACCTTCTCGAACGCCTGCACCGCGGACTTCATGATCAGGTCCTTCGCCGCGCTCACCCCACCGCCGATGACGACCAGCGACGGGTCGAAGATCGTCGCCAGGCTCGCCACGCCCTCGCCGAGCCACCGGCCCAGGTCGTCGAGCAACTCGACCGCGCACGGGTCGCCCTGGACCGCTGCCTCGGTGATCATCGGGCCGGTCAGCAGCGCCGGGTCGGTGATTCCGCACACGCTCAGCATCTGCGCGGCCGCGAGCGACCCCGACTCGGCGCGGGCACGGCCCTCGCGCACCAGCGCCGTGCCGGAGGCGTACTGCTCCAGGCAGCCGCGGGAACCGCAGCCGCACCGGTGCCCACCGGGTACGACGCGCATGTGGCCGAGCTCGGCCGCCACCCCGTTGGCACCGCGCAGCAGCTGGCTGTCGATCACCACACCGCCCCCGATCCCGGTGCCGACCGTGATGCAGACCATGTGTTCGACGTCCTTGGCCGCGCCGAACGCGAACTCGCCCCAGGCGGCCGCGTTGGCGTCGTTCTCGACCACGACCGGGACCTTCAGCTGCTCCGCGACGCGCGCGCCGAGCGGCTCGTTGCGCCAGGCCAGGTTCGGCGCGAACAGCACGGTCGACCGGTCCGAGGACACGAACCCGGCCGCGCCGATCCCGACCGCTTCCACGGCGTGCGCGGCGATCAGTTCGGCGGCCGCGTCGCACATCGCCGCCGCGGTCGCGTCGGTCGAGTCCGCCGGGGTGTCGCGGTGCGTGCGCGCGATGATCGCGCCGCTCTCGTCGACCACACCGGCCGCGATCTTCGTACCGCCGACATCGATGCCGATGGTCAGTCCCATGGTTCGGGGTCCTCACTCACGTCGATCCGGTCCACCCGGGACCGAACCGTCTCCTCCTCGGAGGAGGACCGCGACGCTGCGTCCTCCCGCGCCTGCCGGGCCGCGTCCGCGGCCGCCTCCAGCAGAGATCTGACCGAGCCCAGGACGTGCGCGGCCGCGGTCGACAGCTGCTCGATCGTCTCCGGGCTGGTGTTCCGGACCCGGTGGATCAGCTGACAGACCGGGCACCAGACACAGTCCGGCCCGAGTTTGTGCTCGTGCTGTTCCTGTTCGTCGCGCTGCTCGCCGGCCGGTCCTGCGGCGTTCTGCAGTACGGCGAACAGCTTCGCGGCCTCCTCGGCCACCGAACCGACGGGCTCCTTCACCGGCCTTCCCCGATCGCCGCTTCCCGTCGCGCGAGCTGCTCGTGGTACTCCGCGGTCAGCCCCTGCGCCAGCTCCTGCACCTCGGGTACCGCGGGCCGGACGGCCTCCTTCGGCGCGAACCGCACCTGCAGCCGCCCCTCGTCCAGCCGCGCGCCCGCGACCACACCGCGCGCCAGCGCGGCCGGCAGCGGCAACACCCGCCGGTACGACCCGACGGTGACGATCAGCTCGTCGCCGTGCCGGGCGAGCTCCAGCTCGTCGGCCGATGCCAACGGCAACGGCATGGTCAGCGTGTACGTCCGCCCGTCGGTGTCGATGTGCCGGTCCACCCACAACGACGTGTCGTCGGTGGCGCGGGCGAACGGGTCGTCCCCGCCGTACATCTCGACCGCGAACGCCGCCAACTCCTCCACACCGACCGGCTCACAGACGCGGTACGGCGACTCCCAGATCGGCAGCGGCCGGAACGAGTCGGCGACCTCCTCGAGGATGCCTCGCTGCGCCGCGACCCACTGCCGGCGCCAGGTGTCCGCGCCCGCGGCCGGGAACACCCTGTTCGCGACGACGCCGTCCACGCGGTACCCGTACAGCGAGAGCCTGGTCAGCGAACGGCGTGCCTCCGCGACCACGACCGCCTCCGGCGTCAGCACCAGCCGCACCGAGGCGTCCGGACCGGCCAGCAGCGTGCGGATGTCCGACAGGTCGCTCTGCAACCGGCGCAACGCGTCGAACACGTTGTCGTCCGGCACCGGCAGCGACGATCCGCGGCTCAGGAACGGCCGGAACGTCCGCATCATCTTGCGCTCGGCGTTGAAGATCCGGTCCAGGTACCAGTTCAGGGCCTCGGGCAACCCGAGCAGCCGGAGCGTCTCCGCGGTCGGCGCGCAGTCGACGACGATCACGTCCCAGCGGCCGGACCGGACGTGGTCGCGGACCTCGAGCAGCGCGAGCACCTCCGCGGCGCCCGGCAATACGGTCAGCTCCTCCGCCTCGATCGGGTCGACGCCGATCATGTGCAGCACCGACCGCAGGTAGGTCTGGATGTCGCCCCAGGACCGCTCGAACTTGCGCTGCGCGTCGATCTGCTGGACGAACAGCAGGTCGTCGATCTCGGTCGGTTCCTGACCCACCGCGCTGTCGAACGCGTCCGACAGCGAGTGCGCGGCGTCCGTCGACAGCACCAGCGTGCGCAGCCCGCGGAGCGCCGCGAGCGTGGCCGTCCCGGCAGCGGAGGTCGTCTTGCCTACGCCGCCCTTACCTGTGTACAGCAGTACCCGAGTCACTTGCCCCAACCCACAGCACTCACGACTCGACGCGCTTCTTCAGGCCCTTGAGGGCGGTGTCGATGATGACCTTCTCGGCCTTGCGCTTGAGCATGCCGATCATCGGGATCGCCACGTCCACGGCCAGCCGGTATGTCACCTCGGTGCCTTCAGGGCCGAGATCACGCAGTACATAGGCACCGTCCATCCCCTTCACCATCTTCGCCTCGACCAGCGTCCAGGTCACCTCGTTGCGGGACCAGACGTAGGCCAGCGTGTACTCGTCGGAGATCGCACCCGCGTCGACCTTGAAGCGGACCTTGTTCGGCCGGCCGGCCTCGTCGGTGGACAGCACCTCGGTCTCGCGCATCGAGTCGGCCCATTCCGGATAGGCCGCGAAGTCCGCGATCACCGCCATGATGTCCTTGGGGCTCGCGTTCACCACGATCGTCGAGGTGGTCTGTTCCGCCATCGATTCACCTCTTCGCCGGCCGGGGTCGGGTCTGTTCTCACTGGAGACTATCGCGGGATCGGATCCGGTACGGCGTTCGCCCGCCGCGCGCCCCGCTTCGGCCTCGTCCTTGAAGCGCCACAGGCGCTCCCGGTACGCCGCGACGTACCGTTCCTTCAAACGTTCGACGGCCCGCCCGCGGACCGGTTTCGCCGGGTCGACCCGCAGGTACCAGTGCACGACGACGCCGTCGCGGACCGGCTCCAGCCACCACTCCGCCGTACCGGTCGCGGAGCCGGTGACCGACCAGCGCACGCCCTCCAGCCCTCGCCGCTCGGACGCGGTCAGGGTGAGCTCCGGCCACCACTCGCGCCAGAGGGTGTCCGAACCGAGTCGCTCGGCGACGTAGGCTGGATCAGCAACGACCAGGTCGTCGCAACTGATGTCGAGCAATGGCATGGCTGAAACCTAGTTCCGTGGGTCACATAAAGGTGGCTACTAGTGGGTAGGTGACTGTAGCGTGCGCCGGAAGCCGGCAATTCGTGACCGACTGAGGAGACGCGGATGCGTGAGTACACCGTTCCTGCTGTGACCGAGCCGCCGACCGGGAGCCTGAGCGACCCGGTCTGGGCGAACGCGTCCTCCCATCCTGACACCGCTGTCTTCAGCCGCCGTACCGGCGCTACTTGGGTCGACGTCACGGCCGCGGAGTTCGCACAGCAGGTGACCGGTGTGGCGAAGGGCCTGATCGCGGCCGGGGTCAAGCCCGGCGAGCGGGTCGCGCTGCTCAGCCCCACGCGGTACGAGTGGACCCTGATCGACTACGCGATCTGGAGCATCGGCGCGGTCACCGTACCGATCTACGAGACCTCCTCGGCCTCGCAGATCCAGTGGATCCTGACCGACTCCGAGGCGGTCGTCGCGATCGTCGAGAACGCGACCCACGGCGCCGTGGTGGAGTCCGCGCGGGCCGAGGCGCCGGCGCTGCGGGAGGTCTGGCAGATCGAGGCCGGCGCCGTCGACCACCTGACCGGGCTCGGCCAGGACGTCACCGACGCCGAGTTCGACAAGCGCCGCTCCGCGGTCACGCCGGACGACCTCGCCACGCTGATCTACACCTCCGGTACGACGGGACGCCCGAAGGGCTGCAAGATCAGCCACTCGAACTTCCTGGACGAGCTCGGTCCGGCGGTGAAGATCCTCGACGACCTGTTCGACACGACCGGCGCCAGCACGTTGCTGTTCCTGCCGCTGGCGCACGTGTTCGCCCGGATCATCCAGGTCGGCTGCGTGATGAAGCGGGTCAAGGTCGGCCACAGCGCAGACGTGAAGAACCTGGTCGACGACCTCGGCGCGTTCAAGCCGACGTTCATCCTGAGCGTGCCGCGGGTGTTCGAGAAGGTGTTCAACTCGGCCGCGCAGAAGGCGCACGCGGACGGCAAGGGCAAGATCTTCGACGCCGCCGCGGACACCGCGATCGCGTACTCGCAGGCCCAGGACAAGGGCGGCGCGGGCTTCGGGCTGAAGGCCAAGCACCTACTGTTCGACAAGCTCGTCTACAGCAAGCTCCGCGCGGTGCTCGGCGGCCAGGTGCAGTACGCCGTGTCCGGCGGCGCGCCGCTCGGCGACCGGTTGGGCCATTTCTTCCGCGGGATCGGCGTACCGGTCCTCGAGGGGTACGGCCTGACCGAGACCACCGCGGCGGTGTCGGTGAATCTCCCCGACGACATCCGCATCGGTACCGTCGGCCGGCCGCTTCCCGGTGTCACGGTCGGCGTCGCGGACGACGGCGAGCTGCTGTTCAAGGGCGGCCAGGTGATGCAGGGCTACTGGAAGAACGACGAGGCGACCGCCGCGGCGATCGACGCGGGAGGCTGGTTCCACACCGGCGACCTGGGCGAGTTCGACGTCGACGGGTTCATCAAGATCACCGGGCGCAAGAAGGAGATCCTCGTCACGGCCGGCGGCAAGAACGTCGCACCGACGCTGCTCGAGGACCAGATCCGCCTGCACCCGCTGGTCTCCCAGTGCATGGTGGTCGGCGACGGCAAGCCGTTCATCGCCGCGCTGATCACGATCGACCCGGAGACGATCGTGCCCTGGGCCACCGAACGCGGTAAGCCGACGGACGTCGCGTCGCTGACCGACGACGCGGACCTGATCGCCGAGATCCAGAAGGCCGTCGACGAGGCCAACGCGTCGGTCTCGCACGCCGAGGCGATCAAGAAGTTCTCCATCCTGCCGATCGACTGGACGCAGGAATCCGGCGAACTGTCCTTGAAACTCTCGCTCCGCCGCCACGTGGTGATGAAGAACCACGGCGACGACGTCGAGGCGCTCTACGCGAAGTAGTCGTAGCCCGGGATCAGCCGATCGGATGATCCCGGGACGAGCTCGTCGGACGATGTGGGTGCGATGCCCATTCCGCGAAGCTCGTCGGTATGAGGATTGTTGAGGTTTCCGGCCTGCGGAAGGCGTACGGCGGGCGGACTGTTGTCGACGATGTTTCGTTCAGCGTCGACGAAGGTGAGATTTTCGGGATTCTCGGGCCGAACGGCGCCGGGAAGACCACCACGGTCGAATGCGTCGAGGGGCTGCGGGTTCCGGACAGTGGCCAGGTTCGGGTCGCTGGGCTGGATCCGGTGGCCGACCATGCGGCGCTCACGCAGGTGCTCGGTGCGCAGCTCCAGGAGAGCGAGCTGCAGGCCAAGCTGACGGTCCGCGAGGCCCTCGAGTTGTACGCCGCCTTGTACCCGCACCCGGCCGACTGGCGGCCGCTTGCCGAGCGGCTCGGGCTGACGGCGCAACTGAACACGCGCTTCGGGGTGCTCAGCGGCGGTCAGAAGCAGCGGCTGTTCATCGCGCTCGCGCTGATCGGCAACCCGCGGGTCGTCGTACTCGACGAGCTGACCACCGGCCTCGACCCGCGCGCCCGCCGCGACACCTGGGAGATCGTCGAGGACGTCCGCGCCCGCGGTGTCACGATCCTCCTGGTCACGCACTTCATGGAAGAAGCGCAGCGGCTGTGCGACCGGATCGCGCTGATCGACAAGGGCCGGATCACCGCGCTCGACACGCCGCAGGGCCTGATCAGCCGTACGGCGGGAGCCACGATCATTTCGTTCACGCCGTCGTCCCCACTCGACGACGAGGACCTGGCCGGGCTGCCCGCGCTCGCGTCCGTCGAGCACAAGGACGGTCGGCTCACCCTCGGCGGCTCCGACGAGACCGTCACCGCGCTGCTGTCGCTGCTCGCCCGGCAGCGCATCACCGCCCACCAACTCCGCGTCACCGACGCCACGCTCGACGACGCTTTCCTCGACCTGACCGGAGCCGGCAAATGAGCACCGTTGCCCTGAGAACTGTTGTCCTGAAGACCGAAGCACGGCTGTACGTCCGCGAGTTCGGCACCTTGTTCTGGGTGCTCGGCTTCCCGCCCGTCCTGCTGGTGATCCTCGGCTCGATCCCGAGCTTCCGGCGGGTCGACGCCGGGCTCGGCGTCCGGCTGATCGACCTCTACGTACCTGTGCTGGTCATGGTCGGCCAGATCGTCGTCGGCCTGCAGGCGATGCCGCCGATCATCACCGGCTACCGCGAGCGCGGGATCCTGCGCCGGATGTCGACGACGCCGGTCCGGCCCTCGGCGTTGCTGACCGCGCAGATGGGCCTGAACGGCGCGACCGGTCTGCTGTCGGCGCTGATCTGCCTGACGATCGGGCGGCTCGCCTTCGACGTCCAGCTGCCGCGTCAGCTCGGGGGGTATCTGTTGGCGCTGCTGCTCACCTCCGCGGCGGCGCTGGCGCTCGGCGCGCTCGTCTCGGCGCGAGCCAGGACCGCCCGGCTCGCGACCGCGTTCGGGATGGGGGTGTTCTTCCCGAGCCTGTTCTCGGCCGGACTGTGGCTGCCCGTCCAATCGATGCCGCACGTGCTGCGCGAGATCGTCGTACTCCTGCCGTTCGGTGCCGCGTCGCAGGCGTTCGATCAGGCGGCTGCCGGCCACTGGCCGGCGTGGTCACACCTTGGAGTGCTGGCCGGCTGGACGGTTGTCGCGTCGGTGGCAGCCGCGCGTTGGTTCCGCTGGGAGTAGCTTCGTGCAGACTGTGCAGGTGACCACGGCCGACAGCGATCTCGATCGGCGCCAGGCGGCCTTCCAGCGCTGGGCGCCGTACTTCCTGCTCGGCCTCGGCACCCTGCTGGCGCTCGCCACCTCCGGCAGCCTGACTCCGTTGGCCCGCGACCAGCAGATCGGTCTCGCGCTGGTGGCGGCCGCACTGGTCATGCAGGTGTGGTGGACCTGGAGCGGCCGCATGCACCGCGGTCCGAACGCCGTCTCGGTCACGTTCTACGTACTTCGCTTCGCCATCGCCTGCGTGCTGACCATGCTCAACGGCTTCTTCGCGTTCTACGTGGTCGCCGGGTACTACGACGCCGACGAGATGATCCCCGGCCGCAAGCGGCAACGGCTCGCGCTGTTCGCCTGTACGCTCCCGGTCGCGGGCGCGCAGACCGGCCACTGGCCCCCGCACGGTTCGATGTGGCTCGCCTTCATCGGGCTCGTGATCGCGAACAACGTGCTGCTGACCGTCCTCAAGCACCTCACCGAACAGCAGGAGGCGCGGTCCCAGTCGCGCGCCGACACCATCGCCCAACTCCAACAGGCCCAGGAGGAGAACGCCGCCCTGCAGGCGCAACTGCTCGTCCAGGCCCGCGAAGCCGGGATCGCCGACGAGCGCCGCCGGCTCGCCGCGGAGATCCACGACACGATCGCGCAGGGCCTGACCGGGATCATCGCCCAGCTGCAGGTGGTCTCGAACACCTCCGACCCGGCAGTGATCCACGATCACGTCGGCCGTGCGAGCGAGCTGGCCCGGCACAGCCTCGGCGAGGCGCGCCGGTCGGTACAGAATCTCGCGCCGTCCGGCCTGTCGTCCGACGGTCTGCCCGAGGCGCTCCGCAAGCTCGTCGGCCAGTGGTCCGAACGGACCGGCATCCCCGCCGAGTTCACCCTGACCGGTACGGCGCAGCACCTGCACGGCGAGTTCTCCGCGACCCTGCTGCGGATCACCCAGGAGGCGCTCGCGAACGTCTCGAAACACGCCGCCGCGACCCGCGTCGGCGTGACGCTGAGCTTCATGGACGACGAGGTGACGGTGGACATCCGCGACGACGGCAAGGGCTTCGACCCGCTGGCGCTGCCGGCCCGGTCGGGCACCGGCGGCTTCGGCCTGGACGGCATGCGGGCCCGTGCCGAACGGATCGCCGGCGCGCTGACGGTCGAGTCCGAACCGGGTTTCGGTACGGCGATCTCGGCTCACGTACCGTTGGTGCTCCATGCCTGAGAACATGCCTGAGATCACGTTGCTCCTCGTCGACGATCATCCCGTCGTGCGCAACGGGCTGCGCGGAATGTTCGAGGCGGCACCGGGTTTCACCGTGCTCGGGGAAGCGCCGGACGGCGTCCGAGCGGTCGAACTCGCCACCGAGCTCGAGCCCGACGTGATCCTGATGGACCTGCGGATGCCGGGTGGTGGCGGACTGGACGCGATCACCGAGCTGACCCGCCGCGGGATCCGGTCCAAGGTGCTGGTGCTGACCACGTGGGACACCGACACCGACACGCTGCCCGCGATCGAGGCCGGCGCCACCGGGTACCTGCTCAAGGACGCGCCACAGGAAGAGCTGTTCAACGCGGTCCGCCAGGCGGCGGAAGGCCGTACCGTGCTCTCCCCCGCGGTCGCGTCCCGACTCGTCACCGCCGTCCGCAACCCCGCTCCGGCACCGCTGGCCGCACGCGAACGCCAGGTCCTCGAACTGGTCGCGAAAGGTACGTCGAACCGCGACATCGCCCGCGAACTGTTCATCAGCGAGGCGACCGTGAAGACCCACCTGAGTCACGTCTTCACCAAGCTCGGCGTCACCGATCGCGCGGCCGCGGTGGCCAAGGGATACGACCAGGGCATCCTCGGCCGCGACTGAGAATTCGCTCAGGGGCTGGTCGGGTCCGGCTTCTGGGCATAGCCTCGGCTCAGGCAGGTGCCGAGGGGGTGCCGGCCGTACGCCGGTCCGGGGGGATTCGGTCATCTTTGGGGGGTCGCCTGACGTCCCATGCTGCCTCCTGCCGGGACGGCGTTCCGTCTCACTGGAGGCCCGTGCATGAGGTCACCGATTCACCGACGCAGTTCTCGCCGTACCGCCATGGCCGGAGTGTCCGCCGGTCTGCTGGTCGCCGCCCTGCTGCCCGCACTGAGCGCGGCAGCCGCCGACCCGTCCCCCATCGCGCCGAACGGCCGGCCCTGGACCGCGACCCCGGTGAAGCTCACCGGCACGGTGAACGGCGCGAAGTCGCCGAGCGGTCAGCTCGCGAAGAGCGACCCCGCGCTCGTGAACAGCACGTCCGGCAAGCAGGTCCGGGTCGTGGTGAAGCTCGACTACGACTCGCTCGCGGCGTACCGCGGTGGGCTGAAAGGCCTTCCTGGCACCAGCCCGGCGGTCACCGGCAAGCACCTCGACCTGAAGAGCGCGAACGCGACGAAGTACCTGAAGCATGTCGGTTCGCTCGAGAACGACTTCCTGTCCGCGCTGCAGTCGAAGGTGCCGAGCGCCAAGGCCGGCCAGCGGTTGCGGACGGTGTACGGCGGGATCGCGGTCAGTCTACCCGCGAACAAGGCTCGTGACCTGCTGAAGCTGCCCGGGGTGGCCGCTGTACAGCAGGACAACCTGGAGCACCTGCTGACCGATTCCAGCGGCAGCTTCATCGGCGCTCCGACGATCTACAACCAGCTCGGCGGTTCCGCGAGCTCGGGCAAGGGCGTCATCGTCGGCGTCCTGGACAGCGGTGTCTGGCCGGAACACCCGTCGTTCCGGGACCCGGGTGGTCTGCCGGCGCCGGCCGCAAAGGCCGACGGCACACCGCGGACGTGCAACTTCGGCGACAACCCGCTGACACCGGCGACCGACGTCTTCGTCTGCAACAACAAGCTGATCGGCGGACAGCCGTTCCTGGCCACGTACAACGCGGTGGTCGGCGGCGAGGTGTACCCGGACTCGGCGCGCGACTCCGACGGTCACGGTACGCACACCGCCTCTACGTCGGCGGGCGACGCGGTCGACCACGCCAACCCGCTGGGCATCGACCGCGGGTCGATCCTCGGGATCGCACCGGCCGCGGAAGTCTCGGTCTACAAGGTCTGCGGCGCTCAAGGTTGCTACCAGAGCGACTCGGTCCAGGCCGTCGCGCAGGCGATCCTGGACGGCGTCCGGGTGATCAACTTCTCGATCTCCGGCGGCAGCGACCCGTACAGCGACCCGGTCGAGCTCGCGTTCCTGGACGCGTACGCGGCCGGCGTGTTCGTCGCCGCGTCGGCCGGCAACTCCGGCCCGGGCGCCGGTACGACGGACCACCGCAGCCCGTGGGTGACCACGGTCGCGGCGTCGACGCAGAGCCGGACGTTCCGCTCGACGGTGACGTTGTCCGGCGGCGGCGCGACCGCCACCGTGTCGGGCGCGTCGATCACCGGCGGCGTCGAGGCGCATCCGATGGTGCTCGCGTCGGCTCCGCCGTACAGCAACGCCGCATGTACCACCCCGGCGCCGCCCGGGATCTTCGTCGGCAAGATCGTGCTCTGCCAGTTCAGCTCCGGCCGGGTGCTCAAGGGCTTCAACGTCCGGCAGGGCGGCGCGGCCGGCATGCTGATGTACAACTCCGCGCCGTTCGACGTGTTCACGGACAACCACTGGCTGCCCGCAGTACAGCTGGAGAAGCCCGACTCCGACACGCTGCTCGCGTTCCTCGCGGCGCATCCGGGTGCGACGGCGTCGTTCACCCAAGGCACCAAGACCACCTGGCAGGGCGACGTGATGACGTACTTCTCCTCGCGCGGCCCCGGTGGTGACTTCCTCAAGCCCGACGTCACCGCGCCCGGTCTGCAGATCATGGCCGGCGAAACACCGACGCCGGACTCCCCGGCGGCCGGCCCGCCCGGGAACCTCTACCAGGTGATCGCCGGTACGTCGATGTCGTCGCCGCACGTGGCCGGCTCGGCCGCGCTGATCTTCGCCCTGCACCCGACGTGGACGCCGGGCCAGGTCAAGTCCGCGCTCGAGACGACCGCGAAGACGGCCGTGACGAAACCGGACCGGGTCACCCCGGCCGACCCGTTCGACGACGGCGGCGGGCGGATCGACCTGACCAAGGCCGGCGACCCCGGTCTGACGATGGACGAGACGGCGGCGAACTACGCGGCCTCGGCCACCGACGCGCTGGACCGGATCGACCTGAACCTGCCGTCGGTGAACGCGCCGACGATGCCGGGCCTGATCACCGCGGAGCGGACGGTCAAGAACGTCACCAACCAGACCCTGACGTTCAAGGCCGGGGGTACGACGGTCAAGGGCGCGAGCATCACCGTGCTGCCGCCGGCGTTCCAGGTGAAGCCCGGTCGGACGCAGAAGCTGACGATCGCGATCACCGCACCCGATCTGCCCAACGGTCAGTACTTCGGTCAGGTCAACCTCACGCAGGTCGGCGGCAGCCGGGCCCTGCACCTGCCGGTCGCGTTCTTCCGCCAGCAGGGCATCGTGCCGGTCAGCCAGACCTGTACACCGTCCACGATCGCGCGGAACACCGGACAGTCGACCTGCACCGTGAACGTGCAGAACAACAGCCTGCAGACCACGAACGTAACGGCAGCGAGCACGCTCAGCTCGCAACTGCGGCTGAACGGCGTGACCGGTGCGACCAAGCTCGGTAGCCAGATCGCCACCACGACGGCAACGCTGGCCGGGCGTCAGCCGGACAAGCCGGTCGTCGGGCCGGGTGCGACGCCGGCGGGTTACCTCCCGCTCGACGACTTCGGCATCACGCCGACACCCATCGGTGACGAGCAGGCGCTGAACTTCAACGTCCCGTCGTACGTCTATGCCGGCCAGACGTACACCTCGATCGGTGTGGTCTCCGACGGCTACACGGTCGCCGGCGGTACGGCGTCCGCGGCCGACGTCCAGCCGACGCCGCAGAACCTGCCGGATCCGGCCAAGCCGAACAACGTGCTCGCGCCGTTCTGGACCGACCTCGACGGCACCGGTACACCGGGTGTCCAGGTCGCGAACCTGACCGACGGTGTGAACTCGTGGCTGGTGATCGAATGGAAGGTGAACGTGTACGGCACCACCAGCGGGCGGGTGTTCCAGCAGTGGATCGGCGAGAACGGTACGGAGGACATCTCGTTCACCTACGACCCGGGCAACCTGCCGGCTGCTCCACCGGCCGGCTACGGGCTGACGGTCGGCGCCGAGAACCTCGACGGTACGGCGGGCAGCCAGCTCGCCGGTCCCCCGACCGAGGACCTCGTCGTCAAGTCGACGCCGGGCGCACCCGGCGGGACGCTGACGTACTCGATGAACATCAAGGGCGTCCAGACCGGTACCGGAACAGTCACCACCGGCACGTCCACGCCACTGGTCAAGGGCGTCACGATCAAGGTCGACAAGATCCTCGTGAACTGACACCCCCAGGGGGTTAGCCAGGGGTACCGGCTCGGTATGAAGGCAACCCCGAAACCATCCGCGGTCCGCTCCGTCCGTCCACCGGCGGGCGCGAGCGGGCCCTTCGTCTGCAGCTGGAGCGCGGTCGGCGACTGCGCCATCGTCCGGATCGCCGGTGCGATCGACATCGGCACGCTGCCAACGCTCGCCGACGAGCTGCGCTACGTGATCACCACCAAGCTGCCCCGGCTGGTCGTCGACCTGCGCCGGGTCAGCCGGATGGAAGCGGCAGCACTCGACGTCCTCGCCGACGCCCACGACCTAGCGGTCGAGAACGGCGGCTGGCTCCGCACCTCCGGCGCCAACCAGTGGCTCCCCGACCTGATGCGCAACACCCGCCAGATCGCCCACTACCCCAACCTCGCCGACGCCCTCCCGGCCTACCGCCGCAGCTGATCACTTACCACCGGTGAAGGTGATGCCATCGGTGAGCTGCTTCTGGGCGGCGAAGAAGATCAGCACGCACGGGATCGTGATCAGCACCGACGTTGCCATCAGCAGCGGAGTGTCGGTGCCGTTGACGGACTGGAAGCCCGCCAGGGCCAGTGGGAGGGTCTTCCACTGGTCCGAGTTGATGTAGATGGCCGGGCCGAGGAAGTTGTTCCAGTAGCCCATGAAGAGCAGGATCGACACCGCGACCACGGCAGGCCGAGCGAGCGGCAGGTAGACGAGCAGGAACATCTTGAACCAGCCGCAGCCGTCGACCACGGCCGCGTCGGCGAGTTCGCCGGGCATCCGGGCGAAGAACTGGCGGAACAGGAAGATGTAGAACGGCGACCCGAAGAACGCCGGCAGGATCAGTGGGTAGAGCGTGTCGACCATGCCGAAGTTGTTGAACAGCATGAACTGCGGCACCATCGTCACCTCCCCCGGCAGCAGCATGGTCGCCAGTACGACGGCGAACAGCACCCCGGCGAACCGCACCTGCAGCCGGGCGAACGCGAAGCCGGCCAGCGAACACGAGAACACCGTGCCGGCGATCGGGATCAGCGTGGTCAGCACCGAGTTGAGTGCGTAGCGCCAGAACGGGAACGATGTGACCGCCCGCCGGTAGTTGTCCCACAGGAACTCGTGCGGTACGACGCTCGCCCCCGAACTGCCGACACCCGCGAGCGAACGCAGCGAGGTCGCGAGCATCCACAGGAACGGGTACACGAAGACGAGCGACCCCAGCGCGAGCACGACGTACAGCACGACCGTCAGCGTGAGGTTGCGGCGCCAGAACGGGCGGTCGGCCCGCAGTACCAAGGGTTCGGCCACGGCGGTCATCGGCGTCTCCGCTTCCTCGACAGCTCGGTCTCGTAGTACACGGCGAACGCGCTCCCGCGCAGAGTGACCGCGGTCAGCGCCAGGATCACCACGAACAGGATCCAGGCGAGCGCGGACGCGTATCCCATCCGGAAGTTCTGGAACGCGTTGTCGTACAGGTAGTAGACGAAGAACAACAGCGAGTCCTTCGGGCCGCCGTTCGCGATGAATCCCTGGGTGAAGATCTGCAGCGAACCGATGATGCCGGTCAGCGCGTTGAACAGGATGATCGGCGACATCTGCGGCAGCGTCAGATGCCAGAACTGGCGTACCGCTCCGGCGCCGTCGAGGGCGGCCGCCTCGTACAGGTTGGACGGCACGTCCTTCAGCCCGGCCAGATAGATCACCATCGCGCCGCCGATGGTCCACAGACTCATCAGGATCACCGTCGGCAGCGCCCATCCCGCGTCGTTGAACCAGCCCGGCCCGGCGATCCCGAAGCGACCGAGTACGTCGTTCATCAGGCCGTACTGCGGGTTGAACACCCACAGGAACAGGACCATCTGCGCGACACCGGACACCAGCGACGGCAGGTACCAGATCGTCCGGAAGAGCCGCATTCCCGGCAGGTCGGTGTTCAGCAACAGCGCGACCAGGAAGGCCAGTACGGTCTGCAGCGGCACGCTGACCACGGCGTACAGCAGCGTCACCTTGAGCGCCTGCGCGACCTTAGGGTCCTGGAATGCCTCCGTGTAATTGGCGAGCCCAACAAATCTCGGCGGCGTGATGAGGTCCCAGGACGTCAGGCTGACGTAGATCGAGGACGCTATCGGACCGATCGTGAACAGGCAGAACCCGATCAGCCACGGCGAGACGAACAGCCAGAACGCGATCGTCTTGTCGGCCCGCGGCCACTTCCGCCGCGCCAGGTACGCCGCAAGCGCGATGACGGCGTACAGGCCGATCAGCAGAAGCAGGAACGGGACGAGCGGGACCAGGGCGTTCGGGACGCCCCAGTCCTGGGCGAGACTCCGGATCCAGCCGACAGTGGGATTCACTTGGCCAGGGCCTGGGTGCACTTGGTGGCGAGCTGCGGCAGAACCTTCGCGACGTCGTCCTTGCCGGTGCCGAGCGCGGTGTAACTGGTCATGCCCTTCTCGGCGTCACCGGACAGCTGCGCCTCCTTCGGCACCGACACGTCCACCACGCCGGACTTCAGCGCGGTCGTGAACGCGGCCAGGTTCCGGTCCGCCGGCAGTACCTTCTCCAGGGTCGGCGAGGATGCCTCGATGATCGGCACGCCGAGCGCCGTGTTGCCCTGGATCAACTGGTCCTGGGCGACCTGCTGCGTACTCGCGAACTCGACGAATTTCTTCGCGGTCTCGAGCTGCTTGCCGCTCGCGTTCTTCGCGATGCCGAGCCCGTCGACCTCCATCGGGAACCCCTTGCCCGGCACCGGTACGAGCGTCCAGTCCGGCTTGCTGATCTTCGCGAAGTCGGCCACCGTCCACGGGCCGAAGTCGCTGAACGTCGCGAGCCGGCCGGCCGCGAACCACTGTGCCTGGTCCTGTCCCTGGATGTCCGTGGAGGTCGGCGCGTACCGGTTCTTCTGCATGTCGATGACGTACTGCGCGGTCTGCACGCCGGTCGCGTCGCCGAACGTGCATGCGGTCGCGTCGGAGTTGTAGTAGCTGCCGCCCGCCGCGGTCAGCCAGCCGCGGAACCAGAGGTTGCTCGACCCGTACACGCGGGCCTTTCCGTCACCGTGGGACAGCTTGGCTGCGATCGCCTGGTACGCGTCGAGCGTCAGCGGTGTCGTTGCGCTCGGCAACGGAAGGCCCGCGGCCTTGAACGCGTCGGTGTTGACCGCCATCACCTTCGGCTTGGCGGCGAACGGCATCGCATAGTACTTGTCCTGGTACTTCATCGCCGCCGAGATGTTCGGCTGCACGTACTTGCCCGGGTCGACGGTCTGCTCGGCGAAGCTCGGCGCGAACCCGGCAAGGCTGGTGTTGCTGATCTCCATCACGGTCGACTGGGTGCCGGCCGCGATCGACGTCTGCAGCTTCTGCTCGTAGTCGGACTGGATCCAGTTGGTAGTCACCTTGGTACCGGGGTTCGCCTTCTCGAACGCTGCCGCGATCGCCTTCAGCGAGGCGGCCTCGGAGTTCGTGCCCCAGAAGGAGAAGGTGATCTCGGCGCTGTCGTTGGCGGTGCTCGAGGCCGGTGCGTTGCCGGTCGCGCAGCCGGCGGCCAGCAGGAGCGCCAGTGCGGTGGGAATGAGCTTCTTCATGCGTGGTCCTTGGGCTGAACGACCCGGGCGGTCATGCCGGGTGCGAGCGAATGGGTCTCGTGGTTGCTCTCGTTGTTGACGGTCACGGTCAGCGGAGCCGGTCCGCGGTGCACGGTGACCTCGGTGTGGTGATTGCCTTCTTGGTGGATCCGGAGGCTCCAGCCGCCGAGCGGCAGCTCGTCGACCGTCAGCGTCTTGATCTCGGCGGGCAGGTGGGACGTAATGGTGAGCGCGGCGTTCGGTGCGTCCGGGCGCAGCCCGAGCAGACCGGCGACGAGGTGCTCGACGACCGTGAACGAGATCTCCGGGTAGTCGTCGCGGCTGTCGATCAGATGTTTGGTCCAGCGCCACGCCGACTCGTCCCGGCCGTGGTCGAAGAGGAACTCGGGCCAGTAACTGAACGACTCGATGTTGAGCGGCGGATGCGACTCCATCTGCTCCTCGAGGTAGTCGAGGAACCGCTCGTTGCGCTCCCCCGTCCCGCTCAGGCCGAACAGCGCGGCGAGGGTGTGCGACTCCAGTCCCCAGTCGAAGTCGAGCCCGTCCTTGGTGATACCGCGCGCGAAGTGGTCACCGTTCCACCACTCGTCATAGGTGGCCTGCAGCTTGTCGGCCTCCGCGTGCCGGCCGAGCTTGCGAAGTACGGCGTACTGCGTCGCGAGGCCGTCACCCGCCCGGAGCAGCGGAGCCTCGCGCTCGTTGTACGTCGCCGTACCGAGGAAGATGTCCGCGGTACCGCCGGCTTCGGGGATGCCGTCGCCGTCCGGGTCATGGGCCGCGACGAACTCGCCGACGCTGTGCCGGTAGTAGGAGGCCAGGTCGGGGTCGTCGATCCAGCGCCGATCGCCGGTCCAGTCGTACTGTTCCAGCGCCCGGTAGGTCAGGTCGAACACCGCGGGGATCTCCCGGACGAAGTGCTCGTCGTCGTGGTAGTCGAGGTCGGCGATCCGGCCGTCGAAGTGGAACGCCCAGATCGGGAACCATTTCCGGGCCGCGGTCGCCGAGCGGGCGAAATGCCGGAACATCGCGAAGTTCTCGGCGTCCAGGCCGAGCAGGTGCGCGCCCGCCGCCTGGTGACAGACATCGCGGGAGTAGAACATCGGCCGGGACGGGTAGCCGGCCCAGTAGGACGGCAGGTTGCCCGGGGCGGCGCCGGTCTGGACCCATGCCAGGGCCCGGTCCCGGGCCCAGGTGAAGGCGTCCTCGACGTACGCCAGGTCGGAGCTGACAGCCAGCACGCGCCTCTCCTCGGTCGGATTCCGAATAGGATATTAGCGGTAAAATTAGAGAGGCGAGGGAATCCTGTCAATACCTTCTCGGTGATGGGTTTTACCGCTATAGTCCGAGTGTGACGACATTCGAGATCCGCTCTCCCGACGGTCGGACCATCCGTTGCGGCACACTGACCGGAGCCGGGGCGGTGCGCGAGCAGCCTGCTGCCGAACCGGGTGTTCTGCGGTACGACGTGACAGCTGACGAGCCCGTAACGCTCCGGTGGACGTGGCCGGCCGAGGATGCGATCACGCTCTGGCAAGCCACGCAAGGCTCCCGACGCAACCTCCCCACCGACTGGGGCTCCCACCGCGAAGTCCGCTCGGTCCGATCGGCTCCCGTGGCGTCGCTGGTGGATGCGCAGGACAGGGCCGTCATCACGATTTCGCTGTCGTCGAACGTGCGGGGCTGTGACTTCGCGGTGGGCGTGAACGAGGAAACAGCGGAGCAACTGATCGAGCTGACCGTCGACGACGTCGAGGGCGCAGGCTTTACCTTGCGGATCGATCTGAGAGCGCAGCACTTCTCCGATGCGTTGCGAGCCGTGACCGCTGAGTGGACAGCCGAGTTGGGTTCGCGGATTGCGGCGGTACCGGCGGTGGCGCGGGAGGCGATGTACTCGACCTGGTACAGCGACCACCAGCACGTGTCGGCCGCGTCGGTCGAGCGGCACGCGCGCGCTGGAACGGCGTACGGGACCAAGGCGGTGATTGTCGACGACGGGTGGCAGACCGACGACACGCGGCGCGGGTACGCGTATTGCGGCGACTGGGAGCCGACCGGCGACACCTTTCCCGACATGGCTGGGCACGTACGGCGGGTCCACGAGCTCGGGCAGCGGTACGTGCTGTGGCTCGCGCCGCCGTTGATCGGCGTGTATTCGAAGGCTTGGGCACGGTTCAAGGACCGTACGCTCGGCTTCGCCGACGGCGAGGTGACCGCCGTGCTCGACCCGCGCTACCCGGAGGTCCGCGAGCATCTGCTGGAGTGCTGCATCCGTCCGGTCCGCGACTGGGGTGTCGACGGCCTGAAGCTCGACTTCATCGACTCCTGGGCACGGGAACAGCTCCCCGCCGGGCCGGGCACCGACTGCGAGTCGGTCGACGAAGGGGTCGAGCGATTCCTGCAGGCGGTCACCGACGAACTGCGCACCCTGCGGTCCGACGTCCTGATCGAGTTCCGGCAGGACTACGTGCATCCGCGACTCTGGCAGTTCGGCACGTTCCTGCGGGCCGGCGACTGCGCACTCGACCCGGTCGAGAACAGGGTTCGGACTGTCGACTGCCGCTTGTTGGCAGGTGACCGCGCGGTGCATTCGGACATGTTGCTGTGGCATCCGTCGGCCTCGGTGGAGAACGTCGCGCTGCAGTTCATCGGCGCCCTGTTCAGTACGGTGCAGGTGTCGATGGACCTGGACGCGTTGTCGGCGGAACACGAGCGCGTCGTCCGGTACTGGCTCGAGTTCCTGCGCGACCACTCCGACGCGTTGCTGCACGGCGTGCTGCTGCCGTCGCGGCCCGATGCGCGCTACACGCAGGTGCGTGCGGTCGGTACGGCGGAAACCGTGGTCGCCGTGTTCACCGACCCAGTGGTGCAGGTAGCGGATGCCCGTACGGTGGTGGTCAACGGGAGCGCCGGCCGGCGACTGTATGTCGAAGGTGCGAGTGGAGCTGTCGACCTCGTAGTGTCGGACTGCTCCGGCCACGAGGTGTACCGGGAGACCACAAGCGCACCAGCTGTCTGGGTGATCGACGTACCGCTGGGCGGTGTCGCCCGGATCGTACGGAGTTGACGGGGAGATCGATGTGGTGACACAGAAGCCGAGGCGGACGACGGTCGCGGACGTCGCCCGGCTGGCCGGGGTGTCGGCGATGACGGTGTCGAACGTCCTGAACGCCCCGCACCGGGTCGCGCCGCCCACCGTGCAGGTCGTGCGCGCCGCGATCAAGGAACTGGGCTACATCCCGAACCACGCGGCCCGCGCGCTGTCGTCCGGGCGCAGCCAGGTGATCGGCCTGCCGCTGTACTTCGAGGACGACGACCACGACACCGGCCTCGGTGGCTTCCTGCACGGTCTGCTCGGCGGGCTGGTGAAGGCGGCCGCCGGGTCCGGGTACGGCGTCCACGTGACCACGCCGACCGAGGGCGCGACCGAGATCATGTTGTACGAGAAACTGATCGCGGCGCGGCAGGTCGACGCGATCGTCGTTCTCGAGACGATGCCTAACGATCCGCGGATCGAGTTCCTCAGCCGGCGGCCGTTCCCGTTCGTCGCGTTCGGGCAGACCGCGGCCGATCAGCGGCAGTGCTGGGTGGACGTGGACAACGCGACGTCGATGGCCGGGATCGCAGACCATCTGCAATCGACAGGCCGCCGGCGGGCCGTATATCTGGCGACGGACAGCGTGCTGCCGTGGGTGCATCAACGACAGGACGGGTTCGTGCGGCAGTTCCCGTCGACGGACGTCAAGTCGTTCGGCTCACTCGAAGCGGTGGCGGCATACGTCGAGGAGGCCGAGCTGCCGGATGCGTTCGTCGCGGACAACGACGCGTACGCCGTGGTCGCGATGCGGACGCTGCAGCGCCGCGGGATCACGGTCGGGCAGGACGTCGCGGTCACCGGCTTCAACGACTTCCCGTTCGCGAGCATGCTCGACACCCCGTTGACCACCGCCCGGATCCCGCTCGCCGACATCGCCGCCCGTCTGTTCGAGCGCGCCCTGCACGAGATCGCCGGCGAACCGGACGAACCGGGCTGTCTGGTCACTGCGCCGCTGGTGGTTCGCTCGAGTGCTTGACGGCGGCCTCGACGAACTTGGCCAGGTTGCTCGAGCGGCTGCCGGCGGGCCAGACCACGAGCATCCGGTACGGTTCGACGTCGGTCACCGGCCGGTACACGACGTCGGGGCGGACGTTCCGCTCGGCCATCGACCGCGGGACCAGCGCGATCGCCTGGCCGAAGGCGACCACCTCCAGCAGTTGCGAGGAGTCCTGGACGATCGGCCCGTCCACCGGATCGTCCGGCCGCGCCGACCAGTAGTTGCGTTCGGCAACGTTGGCCCGGCTCCACCGCGGCGCCGGAATGCCCGCGAGATCATCCGGCTCGAGCACGTCCTTCGACGCCAGCTCGTGCCCAGCCGGCAACGCAGCCACCCGGGGCTCGGTGTACAACTCCTCCAGCTCCAGTCCATGGTCGTCGAACGGCCGGCTCACCAGCGCAACGTCCGCCCGCCCGTCGCGCACCATGTCCGCCTGCTCCCCGAACCCACTCACCACCACCTCGATCCCGGGCAGCACGTCGCGCAACTCGCCGACGAGGTGATGCAGCAGCTCGGTAGCAACACCAGGCTTCGCGGTCACCACGAGCCCGCGCGACGACTGACCTGCCCGCTGCGTCCGCCGTACCGCTGAATCCAGCGCGTCGAGCACAGGTCCCGACTCCTTGAACAGCGTCTCCCCCGCCGTCGTCAGCGCGAGCCGCGCCCCCGACCGGTCGAACAGGTCGCCCCCGAGCCGATGCTCGAGCTGCCGCATCGCCCGCGACAACGGCGGCTGCGCGATCCCCAGCCGGTCGGCCGCACGGGTGATGTTCAGCTCCTCGGCGACCGCGCGGAAATAGCGCAGTTCGCGGATCTCGGGCTCAGGCATACCTCCAGGGTATGGCGGACCACCTGATCGGTGTTGGTCCGCGGCGGTGGGTCCGCGCTGGACTGGAGGCATGAATCAGAACGAAATCGCCCTCGTCACGGGTGCCAACAAGGGCATCGGCCACGAAATCGTCCGGCAGCTCGCGGGCCGCGGGTTCACCGTCTACCTGGGCGCGCGGGACGCCTCGCGCGGTACGGCGGCCGCGGCCGGGCTGGACGGCGACGTACGGTTCGTCCAGCTCGACGTGACCGACGTGGACTCGGTCTCCGCCGCCGCGAAACACATCGAGGCCGACTCCGGCCGGTTGGACGTGCTGGTGAACAACGCCGGCATCGTCGCCGAGTGGGGTACGGCGGTCGCCGACATCACCGCCGAGCAGGTACGGACGGCGTACGAGGTGAACGTGTTCGGCGTCGTGTCGATGATCAACGCGTTCGTACCGCTGCTGCGCCGGTCGCCGAATGCCAGGATCGTCAACATGTCCAGCGGGCTCGGCTCGGTCAACCTGCTGTCGGAGCTCGACGGACGTCTGGCAACACAAGGCCTGCTCGCGTACAGCTCCTCGAAGGCCGCACTCAACGCGCTCACGCTCGTCTACGCCAGCGCCCTCCGCGCGGACGGCATCAAGGTCAACGCCGCCACGCCCGGTCTCGTCCCCACGGACCTGAACACACAGGCCGCCGTACCGCGCGGCACGCGAACCGTCGCGGACGGCGCCGCCGTACCGGTCGCGCTCGCGACCCTGCCCGCCGATGGTCCGACCGGTGTGTTCAGAGGGCCTGAGTCGCTGGACGACGTGGCTCCGTGGTGAGCGCCTGACGGGCAATCAGTAATGTGGTCGTCGCGCCGACGACGCCGGCCAGCGCGATGGTGAGGTTGGGCGCGAGGAACGAGCCGACCACTCCGCCCAGGGCGATGCTGACGCCCTGGATCGCCATCAGGCCGCTGGTTTGGATGGTGAACAATCGACCGCGGTACGACGGATCGACCTGCGTCAGGATCAGCGGATCGACACCCTGGTTGAACGCGTACCCGGCACCCGAGATCGCCAGCAGGGCAGCCGCGACCGGGATCGGCGGCGTGGTCAGGAAGGCGATCATCGGCAGCTGACTGGTCAGCAGCAAAGGGACGACGAGCCGTCGCCGCACGGAAGGGGTGAACCGCGCGACGACGAGCTCGCCGAGCACTCCGCCGATCGCATACCCGGTGAACAACGCACCGGCGGCCGCGGCGACGGTGCCGATCTGGGCGGTGTACGCGACCGCGAGCCCGTCCGGAAGCGACGAGAAGGCCGGCGCCACCCAGGTCAGCAGGATCAGGTTGCGCAGCCGCACATTGCCGAACAGCAGTTGCAGCCCGGACCACGAGTCGCGGACCGGGTTCCGCCGGCGCTCCCCCGGCGGCGTGTACGGCGTCCCGGTGCCGATCAGGACCGCCGACAACCCGAACGTGACGACCTCGACGATCAGCAAGGACTTCGCACCGATCGCCGCGACCGCGATCCCGCCGAGCGCGAACCCGGTCAGCACGGCCGTCTGACCGATTGCCCTCAGCAACGACCTGCCGACCGGGAAGAGGTCCTGCGGCAACAGGTACGCCAGGCTGGCCGCGCGGGCACCGGCGAAGATCGGCGCGATCATCCCGAGCCCGACCAGCAGCCCGAGCAGCCCCGCGACCGGCATCCCCGGCAGCAACATCGCCAGCACGCAGGTCGCACTCAGCACGTCGCACGTCACCAGCACCCGGCGCGCGGGGAAACGGTCCGTCATCGACGACAGCAGCGCACCACTCACGGCGTACGGCAGGAACGAGCACACCAGGACCAGCGCCGACAGCAGCGGCGAGCCGGTGCGCTCGAAGATCAGGATCGACAGCGCGACCTGGGCGCCGACCGTTCCGAGCATGGAGACGGTGTGCGCGGCGTACACCGAACGCATGCCGGGGACACGAAGGACAGCACGATAGGACCTCACGCGCCGAGAGTGCGGCACGGCGGGCAGGTGGGCGTAGAGTTTTGGTTGTGGCCGAAAGTTCGCTTCGATGACGGTACTGCGGTTCACCCAGGCCGACACGTTGCGCTGCCGTTTCGGCGCCTCGCAGCTGTGGGAGACGATGTCGGCGGTCCGCGTACTGAACGGATCGCGGCACCGGCAGCTGTATGCGGACTGGATCGCGGCGAAGCAGGACGCGGCCGCCAAGCTGGACCTGCGCGGGCTGAAGGCCGTCCAGCCGCGGGTCGGGTTCACGCCGGACTTCCTCACCCCACCGCCGACGGCGTCCCGGGCGAAGTTCGCGACCGAGATCGCGCGCGTCCGCAGCACGCCGCTGGAGAAGGTACGCACGGAACTCATCCGGTCCCGCGACGAGCTGAAGAATCCGGCCGCGGCGGAGATCAACAAGATGCTCGAGGACCTCGCGGGCACCCGTGAACGCCTCGCGGACGAGATCGAGAGCGCCTGGGAGGCATTGGTCGAACCGGACTGGCCGTTGATCAGCCGCGTGCTCGAGGACGACATCGCGTACCGCGGCCGCCAGCTCACCGACGGCGGCCTGGCCGCACTATTCGACGACCTGCACCCGACCCTCACCTGGGAGGACGACCGGCTGATCGCGACCCGGTACCGCTCCGAGGACCGCGACCTGTCCGGTCAGGGCCTGCTGCTCGCACCGGGGGTCTTCGCCTGGCCGTACCTCGTGATCGTCGTCGATCCGGCGTACCACCCGGCGCTCGTCTATCCGGCGCGCGGCGCTGCCCGGCTGTGGTCCGACGCGCCCGCTCCCCCGGACTCGCTCGCCCGCCTCCTCGGCCGGACCCGGGCCACCCTGCTCGTCGCGCTCGACCCGCCCGCCACCACGAGCGACCTGGCGGCGCAGTACAACCTCGCCCTCGCGACGGTCGCGGAACATTTGTCGGCGTTGCACGACGCCGGCCTCGCGAGTCGTCGGCGGACCGGTCACCAGGTGCACTACCGCCGTACCGAGGTGGGACAGGCCGTCGTCGACGCCTCCGTCGGATAACCGGCCGGCGGCGCGAGAATGCTGCGGTGAACAAGCCGACGAAGGTCAGCCCGCCCAGCACGCGACACACGCGACGGTGGCCGGCCTCATTGGCCGTCGTCTCCGTACTCGTCCTGCAGCTCCTCGTCCCGCCGCAGATCAACGCACTGCCGCGCTGGCTGATGCCCGTGCTCGGTGGGCTCCTGCTCTTGCCGCTCGTGTACATGAACCCGTTCCACCTACGCCGCGACGAACCATGGTTGCGCCCGGTAGAGGTCGTCCTGGTCGCGGTCCTGGTCGCGGTCAACGCGTACTACCTGGCCGGGATGATCTTCTTCCTGAACAACGGCGACGCGAACGAGGCGAAGGTACTGGTCAAGAGCGCGCTGCTGATCTGGGTGACGAACGTGGTCAGCTTCGCGGTCTGGTACTGGGAGATCGACCGCGGCGGCCCGTTCGCGCGGGCGCCGGAGCACGAGCGGGAGGCGGAACGTGCGGACCTGCTGTTCCCGCAGATGACCGTCGACCTGCCCGGCTGGAAGGGCTGGCTGCCCGGGTTCACCGACTACCTGTACGTCGCGTTCACGAACGCGACCGCGTTCAGCCCGACCGACACGCTGCCGCTGACGGCCCGGACCAAGGTGCTGATGGGGATCCAGTCGGCCATCTCGCTGCTGACGATCGCGATCATCGCCGCGCGCGCGGTGAACGTCCTGTGAGAACACCCTCGACAGCGGTGTAATGGGCATGAGACCGTTATGCACATGTACAGCACGAAGTCGGTCGGGTTGGGGTTCGCGGTCTTCTCCGCGATCACGTTCGGCGGGTCGGGCCCGTTCGCCAAGGCGCTGATCGGGGCCGGTTTCAGCCCGCAGCAGGCGGCCTGGTTACGGATCCTCGGCGCCGCCGCGGTGCTCGTCCCACTCGTGCTGGTGTTCCGCGGCCGCGCCGGTCTGCATGCGGCGCGGGCCTCCTGGAAGGCGCTCGTGCTCTACGGCCTGACCGGGATCGCCGGGTGCCAGACGCTGTTCTTCATCGCCGCCAGCCGGCTGCCGGTGGGCGTGGCACTGATGCTCGAGTTCTCCGGCCCGGTGCTGGTGGTCGGGTGGCTCAAGTTCGGCCGGCGGGTCGCCGTACCACGATCGGCTGCCATCGGGGTGAGCATCGCGGTCGTCGGGCTCGCGACGGTGGCCGAGATCTGGTCCGGGCTGCGGATCGATGCGATCGGCCTGCTCGCCGGCCTCGGGGCGGCCGCGTGTCAGGCGACGTACTTCATCCTGATCGACAATCTCACCGGTGCGGCCGATCCGCTGGTGATGACGGCGGCCGGCAGCGTGGTCGGTGCGGCCGTCCTGACGTTGATCGCGGCGCCGTGGACCACGCCGTGGCACGTGCTCGTGGACACGATCGCGATCGGCCACCGGCACGCTCCCGGCTGGATCATGGCGGCGTGGCTGATCCTCGTGAGCACAGTCGTCGCGTACCTGGCCGGGGCGGCCGCGGTCCAGCGGCTGTCGGCGCCGATCGCGGGCGCCGTCGCGTACGTCGAGGTGGTCGCGGCGTGCATCTTCGCACTGATCCTGCTCGGGGAAATGCTGCGCACGAACCAGATCATCGGCGGAGCGATCGTCCTGGTCGGCGCGTTCGTGGCCCAGTCGTCGGTGGGGAAGGTCGCGCCGCCGGAGCTTCCCGACGCCTCCCGCACCGACGTACCGGCTTCGGTCATCTGAGCGAGTCCACCAGCTCACGGGGCAGCCCGTGGGTTTCGTGCAGGTACTCGTAGTCGGTGTCGTCCAGCGACTTGTGGAACCGCTCGTGGCTGAGCACCTTGCGGCCCCGGTCGAGCAGGTCGCCGAACCGGATCTCCTCGTCGATCAGGATCCGCCGGATCAGCGTCACCGTCTCGCCCTGGTGGAAGTGGTTCTGGGTGTGCTCGAACAGCTCGACCGGGACGTCCGACAGCGTCCGGGACTCGTCGTCCTGCCAGAGGATGGTCAGCATTCTGCGGATCAGCCGGCGGAGCACGTAGCCGCGGCCGGTGTTCGATGGGTGCACGCCGTCGCCGATGATCACGATGCTCGACCGCAGATGGTCGATCACGATCCGCTGGGATCGCTCGTCCAGCTTCCACAGCTGCGGGATGATCCGCATCCACGGCTCGAACTGCGACGTCTCGTACACCGAGTCCTTGCCCTCGAGCAGCATCGTCAGCCGGTCGAGCCCGAGACCGGTGTCGATGTTCTGCTGCTTCAGGTCCTCGAGCGAGCCGTCGTCGAGGCGGCGGTACCGCATCATCACGTGGTTCCACACCTCGACCCAGCGGTCGTCGGTGGTCGGCGTACCCGCCGGTTCGCCTTCACCCGTCCAGACGAAGATCTCCGAGTCCGGTCCGCACGGACCGGTCGGGCCGTTCGACCACCAGTTGTCCTCGGTGGTCAGCTCGATCGGCAGGCCGAGCTTCTGCCAGGTGCGCAGCGATTCCTGGTCGAGCGGGACCTGGTGGTCACCGCCGAACACGGTGACGTACAGGTTCTTCGGGTCCAGTCCGTACCCGGTGGTGAGCAGTTCGTAGCCCCACTTGAGGGTCTGGCTGCTGCCGTAGTCGCCCAGCGACCACGAGCCGAGCATCTCGAACACGGTCAGGTGGGTGGAGTCACCGACCTCGTCGAGATCCGTGGTGCGCAGGCATCGCTGGATGCCGGTGAGTCGGCGCCCCAGCGGATGAGGTTCGCCTTCCAGGTACGGCGTGAGTGGATGCATGCCGGAGGTCGTGAAGAGCACCGGATCACCGAGCCGCGGGATGAGCGTGGACCCGGTGGTCGGGACGTGACCGCGGTCGATGAAGAAGTCGATGAAAGTACGGGTGATGTTCATGGTTCTTGTCCTTTGAGAGAGGACCGGAACCAGACCACCGGCTACAGAAACGACAACACCGGCGAACCGTTTCCGGTCGCCGGTGGAAGTGTCAGGATGTCAGGCCGCGGCAGCCGGAGAGCGTGAAGCTCGTACGGCTGCGGCAAGTCGGAACATCCGGTGCATGTCGGCCAGAGTACACGAAACCCGCCGTCAGATGTCCAGCAGTTCTCTCAGCGTGGCGCCGGACCGCTCCCAACCCCACTCGTCCTGCACCCATTTCCGGCCGGCTGCTCCCAACTCCACGCGGTGCTGGGCATTGGTCAACAATCCGGCTATCCGCACGCCTACGGCGGTCGGGTTGTACGGGTCGACGAGGTAACCCGTCGTACCGTGCAGCACCGTGTCCGCCGCACCACCGGAATCCCCCACAACTACAGGCTTCCCACAGGCAGAGGCCTCCAGCGTGACGATCCCCAACGCCTCCGGTTCCAACCCGAACCGCCGCGTCCGGCACGGCAGCGCGAACACGTCCCCCGCATCGACGTACGGCGGAATCTCCGTCCACGGCACCGCCCCCGTGAAGACCACCGACTCCGCGACCCCGCACCTCCCAGCCAGCTCCTCGAGGTACTCGCGATCCGGCCCGCCACCCACCAGCAGCAACCGCGCCTCGGGAACCGACCGCAGCACCCGGGGCCAGGCCCGGATCAACGTGTCCTGCCCCTTGCGCCGGATCAGCCGCGACACGCACACCACGACCGGAGCACCGACCAGCCCGAGCCCTTGCCGGATCTGCTCGCCGCCGACGCCGGGATGGAAACGATGCGAGTCCACGCCGGGCGTCAGCCGCCGTACGGCGGCTGTTGGGGACAGTGCCGGTCTGATCTGCTCCTCGCACCACCCTGACACGGTCGTGATCGTGTCGGCGGCATCGCCGATCCGGCGCAGCGCCTGCCGCGCCCCCGGTACGCCTGCCCACCAGGTCTCGTGCCCGTGAGTCATCGCGACGATCCGCCGCGCCCCCGCCCGGCGCAGCGCCGGCCCCATCAACCCGAGCGGCGCCGCCGCCCCGAACAGCACCCGATCGGCCGGGTACGAGCGCATCAACTCCACCGCCCGCCGGGTGACGCGGGCCGTCGGCAACAACATCGCCGTGCGGTCCCGGACGACGGGGAACGGCAGCCGCGCGTCGTACGCCGCATCGCCGGGCTCGCGCGAGGTGTAGACGACGACGTCCGGCAGCTCGTCGCAGAGCGATCGGACGAACGTCTCGATCCCGCCCTGGCGCGGCGGGAAGTCGTTGGTAACGACCAGGACGGTCATCGCTTCGTCGGCGCCGCAAGTGGCGGAACCGTGATGCCGTTCTGCGCGGCCCACGCTCGGCCCATCGCGATCCGCTCCGGCGGCGTCGGGTGGGTGGCGAACATCCAGTACCGCCAGCGGCTCGGGTCCAGGCCGGAGATGTTCCGGACGGCCAGGTCGCGCTGCATCGCGACGAAGTCCTGCGGGTCGTTCGTCAGCTTCAGCGAGTGATAGTCCGCGCGCGCCTCGATCTTGCGGCTGACCAGGTTCTGCACCGGGCTCGCGAGCGTCGTCGCGGCAACGACCAATGCCACGAACAGCCCGGTACGCCGCGGATCCGCCATCCGGGCTCCGAGCAACAAATACAGCAGCGTGACGCCGAACGCCGTACCGAGAACGCCGATCAGCGTGCCGTGCAGGACGTCGTCCTCGGCCGCGTGACCGAGCTCGTGCGCGACGACGAGCCGCACCTGTTCGGGTGGCGTGCCCTTGAGCAGCGTGTCGTAGACGACCAGCCGCCGGGTCGATCCGAACCCGGAAACGTAGGCGTTCAACGCCGTCGTCCGCTTCGACGCGTCCGCGACCAGCACGTCCTTGACCGGTACGCCGTCCTCGGCCGCGAGCCTGAGGAAATCGTTGCGTAGCGCACCGGCCGGCATCGAGGTGAAGTGGTTGAACCGCGGCTCGACCAGCACCGGGTAGGCGAACGAAACGCCCAGCACCAGCAACGCCGCGATGGTTGCACCAGGCAACCACCAGCCGTGCTGCCGGCGTTTCGCCAGCGCGATCAGCACGACCGCGACCACCGCGACGCCGAGCGAGGTGATCAGCCAGTTCAGACCGCGGTCCCAGACCCAGAGCCGCCAGTTCTCCACGGACAGGCCGTACTTGAGGCTGACCCGCTCGGCGAGTACGTCGGTCGGCACGGTCAAAAGGTTCGTGATCAGCGCGATCCCGGCGACCGTGACCGGTACGGCGAACCACCACGGGCGGATGCGCAACGCGTCGTACAGCTTGCGTCCCAACGGGCTGAACCCGATCGCCAGCGGGACCAGGACCGAGATGATCCAGGACGCCGTCGACCACTTCAGGATCTCGTGCCGGAACGCGTTCTGCCGAGCGATCTGTGCGCCGGTGAAGTCCAGCGCGGCATCAGGCTTCGGCAGGTCGATCAGGTGCCACGGCGTGGTGACGACGATCGTGAAGATCAGCGCGATCGCCAGCAGACCGCCGACGGCCCACGGAGCCCGCGGACTCTTACGCACCGGCGAGCCGTTCGAGGTACTTCTGCCACTGCACGACGAACTCGGCCTCGGTCATCCCCAGCACCGATGTGAACGCGTCGGCCAGCCCGGTCGAACTCTTCGAGACGTGAACGGCGCGGTAGAACGCGACCAGCTTGTCCTGCCCTTCACGCTCCGCGATCAACCGGCACGCCAGCCAGGCCGACTCGTACGCCTGCGGCAACTCGGTCGCCGACGCTGCGAACGCCTCCGGCGTCGGGAGGGCCGTCGGCACCTTCCCGGCCCGGACCGCCTTGAACAGCTCCTTGGCCGCCGAGGCGTCCTGCACCGGTACGGCGGTGAACGCGACGTAGTCCGCGAACCCCTCGGCCAGCCACAACGGGACCGGCGAGGCGGTCGCGTTCGAGGCGACGTGGGTGGTCTCGTGGGTCAGCACGATCCGCCGGCCCTGCTTGCCGAGCTCCTCGAACAGCTTCGGGTTCGCGACGATCCGCACCGGCGCGCCGACGGCCGGTGTGTCCAGCTCGGCGAACGTGACCGCGGCGATCTGGGTGTAGGTGTTCGGCTGCGCGCCGAGCACGCCCTCCATCTGGGACTGCTTGGCGGGCAGGTAGACGATCACCTTCTGCCGCCAGTTCTTGCCCCAGACCTTGGTCACGGACTCGACCGCTTTGTCGGCGACCGAGACGTAGCTCTTGGCCTCGGATTCCGAGTCGAGGCTGATCACCAGACTGTGCTTGCCCTTGGCCACATCGATCGGACCGAGCGTCCACACCGCCTGCCGCTGGCCGGTCGCGAACCGCTCCGAGAACGAGGCCGCGTACGTCTTCCCGTCGCGGGTCACGAACGTCACCGGCAGCGTCTCGCGCGCCGGAGTCGCGTCGTACCCGGAGAGCTGCCAGGAGACCTCGACCTGCGCGAGCCAGGACGCCGAGCCACCGAGCTGGGCCTGCCGGTCCGGGGTGAGCGCGCCCGAGTCGTCGCTCACGTAGCGTAGCTGCAAGGTGCCGAGCGGGAGCTTGCCCAGGTTGCCGAAGATCGTCCGCGCGCTGGCCCGGAAGGCGGTCGCCTTCGGGTCGATCACGCTCATGAACTCGGACCGGTTCTCGGTCTCGACCGCGTCGGTCAGCTTCTGCAGCACGGCGTCGCCGGCGACCGCCCGCTGGACGCCGTCCTGCGCCTGGTCAGGCGGGCTCGAGGTCGTGGCCGCGGGCTGGTGGGTGCCGCGCGAATTCGGGTCGGCGGGCGCGTTGGCGACGTGCTGCAGCCCGGCGTACCCGGCTCCGGCGACCAGGCACACCGCCACGCCGAGCGCGACCTTCTTGACGATCGGCCCGAACGGCGGTTTCGGCTGCGGCCCGTCACCGGACGGTGGCTGTGCGCCACCGTCGGACGAGACCGTAGGCAGCGGAACCGTGTCGCCGTGCTCGTCGATCACCTCGGCCCCTCGCTAAAAATCCCCGGAGCCGCAGAGTATGTCAAACGTCTCGGATCAGCCCGGGCGGACCATGGTGTTGATCGGCATCTCGTCCATCGGGGCGATCTCCACGCTCTTGCCCGGACGCGGAGCGTGCACGATCCGGCCGTTGCCGAGGTAGATCGCGACGTGGCTGATAGGGCTGTAGTAGAAGATCAGGTCGCCCGGCTGCAGCTCGGAGCGGGTGACGCGGCGGCCCTCGCCGGCCTGCGCCTTCGAGGAGTGCGACAGCGAGACGCCGGCCTTGCCCCAGGCGTACATGGTCAGGCCGGAGCAGTCGTACGAGCTCGGGCCGTCGGCACCCCAGACGTACGGCGAGCCCAGCTGGGACAGTGCCGCGTTCACCGCGATCGCACCACGGCCGCTGGCCGGGATGTTCGGGATGTCGTCGCCGGTCCGGTTGCCGTCGCGGGTCGGGCGCTCCTTGCGCGCGTTCTCCGCCTCCTGGGCGTTCTCGTCCGCGATCCGCTGCCGGTCGGCCGCGCTCAGCTTGTCGAGCACCTTCTGGGCCTTGTCCAGGTTGCCGTTCAGCTGGTTCACGAAGCTGGTCTGCTTGGCCTGCACGGCCTGCAGTGCGGCCAGCTCGGTCTGCTCGCTCGCCTGCAGGTCGGTGAGCTTGCCCTGCGCGAGCTGGTAGCGGCGGAGCGCGGAGTTCTGCTGGCCGGCGAAGGCCTGGGCCGTGGACGCCTGGCTGAGGAACTGGTCGGGGTTGTTCGAGAGCAGCAGCTGCGCCGTCGTCGAGATCCCGGAGGTCTGGTAGCCGGCCACCGCGAGCGAGCCGATCTGGCGCTTCACCGCGTCGACCTGGGCCTGCTGCTTGGCGATACCGGACTTCAACGCGTTCACCCGGGCCTGGGCGGCCGAGATCTGGCCGCGAAGGTCGTTCGCCGACTCACCGGCCACTTCGGCCTGGTGCTCCAGGTCGGCGACCTGCTTCTTCGCCTCCGCCAGGGTGGGCGCGGGATCGGCATCGGCCGCTCCCTGGATCAGGATCACGCCGGCCATGACAGCCGTGCTGGTGATGGCGGCGAGGGCGATTCCCTTGGTGCGGTTGATGCGTCCGATGGACACAGCCCGGTCGGTCCCTTCCTCTGCTCGCGCCGTCCCCGTTGACCGGGTCCACCACGGACGCATCCGTCCGCGGTAGCCGCCGGATCACTCCCTCGGCTTACCGTTGCCCGGTCGGCCGGAACAGCCGACACCCTGAGGCAACGAGAGGTAACAGTAGTGACCGTTTCGTGACCAGTGCAATTCGCCCCTCGGGTTTGATCGAAAATTAACGCTGGTTCAGCCGGTCTGTTCGCGCGGATCGGTGTCCGGCTCGATGCTGTCCACCGCATGCACCAGGCGCAGCGGTGGGACCAGGCCCGATTCGGCGAGCGCGTCCAGTGCGGCCTTCTCGTCGTCGTCGATGCGCAGGCTGCCGGAGCGTTCGGCGGAGAATCCCAGCACAACGGTGACGACGCAGTCCTGGCAGCCCGGACCCTTCATCACACAGGCGTCGCAGTCGATCAGCACAACATCCTCCAAGTGGGGAAGCACCCGGACTTGCATCCGGCTGAGAAGGACGCTAGAGAACCCCACCGACAGTTTCTGCGGCTACGTGCGGGCGATGCGTGCCACCAGGCTCGTTGCCGACAGTGCGCGAGCGCCGAGTTTGACGGTGCTCTCGGCAACTTCGCGGTCGGTCGAGACGACCACCACCGGACGTCCCGGCGGCTCGGCGCGCACCAGTTGCCGGATCACCTCGTCGGCGATCACTCCGGCGGGGCTGAACCGTACGCGGACGCCACGTGGTGGGTTGAGCTGCACGGGGCCGGACAGCTCCGCGCCGTCGAACACCACAGTCACCTCGACCCGGCGCTGCGCCACCAGGGCGCCCAGCGCGGTCACCAGGCGCTGACGCTGCGAATGCAGGGGCGAGTTCGGCCAGGCGGTCTTCGTGACGTTGTAGCCGTCAACGATCAGATGCACTTGCGGAAGCGACAGGAGCTCGTCGAACAACGCCGGGTCGTCCTCAGGCGCCGTACGTCCAACCGGGGCCGCCTCGGGCTCGGAACCAGCGACCGTGTCCGCCGGACGAAGGTCTCCCCCGGGCGGTAACGCCAACTCGCGGCGCAGGCCGCTCGCTGCCTCCAGCAACGTGTCCAGCAGCAGCCGGGTGCGGGTCGTCGCGAGCTCCCGCTCCTGTCCGGCCGTCCGCCGGGCCGCGTGCTCGACCGCTTCGAGCTCGGTCACCCGGGCGCGGAGTTTGCGCAGCTCACGCTCCACTTCGGCACGCGCCGCGTCGACGCGTTCGTCGGCGGTCTCGGCTTCCTTGGTGCGCTGTTCGACCTCGGTCTGCAGGCCGGTGATCCGCTGGCGGGCCTCGTTCAGCTTGCGGCGGAGCGTGACGTTCTCGGCCTTCAGCTCGTTGACCTGTTCACGAAGCCGTTCGCGGACCTGGCGGGTCTCGGTGCGGGCCTGGTCGAGCTGTTCGGAGAGCCGCTCGACCGCGGCGGCGTCGGCGCGTGGGTTCTCCACCGGGACCTGGGCGGCGGCCGCGACGTGCTGCTCCCAGTCGTCCGGGCGGAGCAGGTACGCGAGCGCGGCGACCTCGACCGGGTCGGCCGCCGGAACCGGTACGCCGTCCGCGACCGCGTCGCCGAGCTCCGGGTGCTCACGCCGTACCTCGTACGCGGTCAGCTTGCGGAAGTGGTCGTCGGTCTCCAGGATCGGGCCGAGCACCGACGCCGACAGCTTCGCCCGCTTGGCCGGCGCGAAACTCGCGAACCGGCGCAGCGGGGCCGGGATGTCAGTGGTAGGAAGCTGGCCGAGGGCGTGCGCGGCGAGGGTCAGGACGCGTTGCCGGACCGGTTCAGGCAAAGTCGTAGCGGCGGAGCTCGCGGCGGCGCCGGCCTCAGTCACCGGTCCGCTGTCCGGGTGGAACGACGGCCCGCAACGGCCGGTGACGCAGACCACAGTGCACGGGCCGCGGGCCCTGCTGCACGGTGATCGCCTGTGTACGCATACAGAGAGCCTAGTCGACTCGCAGGCGTGTCACCTGCGGAATTGTCGGTGGCGGCTCCTAGCGTCATGACCATGACCTCGCCCGGGCATGCATCCGCCGCGGATTCGCTGTCGCCGATCCGCGGTGTCCAGCCCAGTTTCGACGACCTGGGGACACCGCTGCGCGACATCACGTTCTGCGTCGTCGACCTGGAGACCACCGGCAACCCGCCGGGTGAGGGCGGCATCACCGAGATCGGTGCGGTCAAGGTGCGGGCCGGCGAGGTGGTCGCCGAGTTCCAGACGCTGGTCAACCCCTCGGAGCCGATCCCGCCGTTCATCGCGGTGCTGACCGGGATCTCCGACCTGATGGTTGCCTCCGCACCCCGGATCGAGTCGGTGCTGCCGGCGTTCCTGGAGTTCGCGCAGGGCTGCGTGATGGTCGCGCACAACGCGCCGTTCGACATGGGCTTCCTGAAGCACGAGACCCTCGTGCACGGGTACGACTGGCCCGATTTCGCCGTCGTCGACACCGCGCTGCTGGCCCGCCGGGTGATCACCCCGGACGAAGCGCCGAACTGCAAACTCGGCACGCTGGCGAAGTTGTTCCGGACCAGGACGACGCCGAACCACCGCGCGCTGTCCGACGCCCGCGCCACCGTCGACGTGCTGCACGGGCTGTTCGAGCGGGTCGGCTCGTTGGGCGTGCAAACGTTGGAGGACCTGCAGACGTTCTCGTCCCGGGTCGCGCCCGCGGTCCGGAGGAAGCGCCACCTGGCCGAGTCGTTGCCGCACGCACCGGGTGTGTACCTGTTCACCGACGACCGCGGCGAGGTGCTGTACGTCGGCAAGTCGAAGGACCTGCGCACCCGGGTCCGGTCGTACTTCACCGCCTCGGAGACCCGGAACCGGATCGGCGAGATGGTCGGGATCGCCACCGGCGTCCGCGGGATCGAATGCGGGACACCGCTGGAGGCCGAGATCCGGGAGCTGCGGCTGATCGCGGAGCACAAACCGCGATACAACCGGCGGTCGAAGTTCCCGGAGCGGCAGCACTGGCTGAAGGTCACGGTGGAACCGTTTCCGCGACTGTCACTGGTCAAACAGGTCCGCGACGACGACGGTGGGTATCTCGGCCCGTTCAGCTCACGGAAGACCGCCGAGCGGGCGATGGCCGCGCTGCACGAGGCATTCCCGATCCGGCAGTGCACCGCGCGGATGTCCAAGCACCCGTCGCTGTCACCGTGCGTGCTGGCCGAGATGGGCCGGTGCGTCGCTCCGTGCGACGGCCGGATCTCCGCGGATTCGTATGGCGAGTTCGTCGCGGCGCTGCGCTCGGCGCTGACCGCCGACCCGACGCCGGTCGTGGAGGCGCTCGACCGGCGGATCGACGTACTGTCCGCGGACGAACGGTTCGAGGACGCCGCCGTGCACCGGGACCGGTTGAGCGCGTTCGTGCGGAGTTCGGCGCGGATGCAGCGGATGGCCTCCGTCACCGGCTGCGCGGAGATCTGCGCGGCCCGGCGTACCGACGACGGCGGCTGGGAGCTGCACGTGATCCGCCGCGGCCGGCTGGCCGCCGCCGGGTTCAGCCCGCGGGGCACGGACCCCCGGCCGCATCTCGAGATGCTGCGCGCGTCGGCGGAGACGGTGCTGCCCGGGATCGGCCCGGTGGCGACCGCCTCACCGGAGGAGATCGAGCTGATCCTGCGCTGGCTCGAGCTCCCCGGCGTCCGCCTGGTCGAGATGGACGGCACCTGGACCTGCCCGGTCAGCGGCGCCGGCCGCCATCTCACCCGCCTGGACAACGCGCACTCGGACCTCCACCAGCACCCGACCGAACGCCGCCGTCATATGCGTCCGCTCGGTCCTGCTCGAGTTGGTTAGGCCTCGATGAACTGGTAGTCCGTGCGGATCCGGCCGTCCGGGGCGACCAGCAGCAGGTCGATGCCGATGGCAAGCGGTTCTCCGCCCCCGGCCGGGACCATCGCCCAGCGCAGTTTCACCATGTCGTCGAGTACGGCGACCTCGCCGTGCGGGACGAATTCGTACTGCCCGGGCGCGACGAACTCGCCGTACGCCGTGTTCACCCGCTGGACCAACTCCGCGTGCCCGCGGGCCTGCAGGGTCGCGGAGACGCCGATCTCAGTGGCCCGCTTGACGATCTCCTCCGGCGGTTCGAGGAGGTGTACGCCGTCGTCGGTCCACAGCGCCTCGACGGCCGTCCGGCGGGTGTCGGCGTCGGGCTCGTTCCAGACCGCTACATAACGATGTGCCAGCTCTTGTGCTGTGTTGATGTTCACGTGGACGACCTTGCCTGCCGTGGTCCTGGCCGGACAATTCCCTTGGCGGTATGGACTGTCGGTGGCATGGGCTAGAACTCTGGGTATGGCATCCGAGTTGGCGGTGGGATTGCGGTCGTGGCGGGCGCGGCGGCGGGTGAGTCAGCTGGAGCTGGCCGTCCGGGCCGGGACGACGCAGCGGCACGTCAGCTTCATCGAGAGCGGCCGGTCGGTGCCCGGGCGGGACATGGTGATCCGGCTCGCGGAGTCGCTCCAGGTGCCGCTGCGGGACCGGAACCAGTTGCTGGTGGCCGGCGGCTATGCCCCGGCGTACGAGGAGACGCCGTACGACGCTCCGAGCCTCGGCGCGATCCGGGCGGCGCTGAGCGGGATCCTCGAGGGGCATCGACCGAGTCCCGCGGTGGTCGTCGACCGGCGCGGAGACGTGGTCCTCGCGAACGACTCGTTCAACGCGCTCGTCGCGGGCGTCGCGCCGTACCTGCTGGACGCGCCGGTGTCGGTCCCGCGGCTGTTCCTGCATCCGGACGGGCTGGCGGGGCGGATCGTGAATTTCCGCGAGTGGGCGTGGCATGTGATCGACGGGCTGACGCGCGAGGCGGCCCTGGTGCCGAACCTTGAGTCGGACGAGCTGATCGCGGAGCTCGTCAAGCTGATCCCGCCGCGCCCGGAGACCGGGCCGGACCATCTCGGGTTCGCCGTACCGCTGCGGGTGCGGTCCGCGAACGGGGAGCTGCGGCTGATCACCACGCTGACGAGATTCGGTACGGCGATCGACGTCACCGTCTCCGAGCTGCGGATGGAGGCGTTCCTGCCCGCCGACGAACCGACGGCGCGGGCGCTGCGGGAGCTCGACCACACTATGCTTCAGCGGGTTGAGGTGTGAGTTCCGGAACGGGATTCTGAGGATTCTGACGATTCTGAGGAGAGGACGGCATGGTCACCGCGATCGTGTTCATCAAGGCCGACGTCGCACGGATCCCCGAGGTCGCCGAGGCGGTCGCCGCCATCGACGGCGTCAGCGAGGTGTACTCCGTGACCGGCGGGCTCGACCTGATCGCGCTCGTGCGGGTCGCACGGCACGAAGACCTGGCCACCGTCATCCCCGAACACGTCAACCGGGTGCCCGGCGTGCTGAGCACGGAGACGCACATCGCGTTCCGCGCGTACTCCAGCCACGACCTGGAGGCCGCCTTCAGCCTGGGCGAGGACGGTGTCTGACAGGCGGTCCGATCGGATCCGACTGACACGGGCTGAAGTTACGGTTGACCCCATGAACGTCTGGGGTCAGTTCGGAGCCGCGCAGGACCGCGCCCGCACGCCGGAATCGCAGCGAGGACGCGGATGACCAACCCACCCGCCGGCTGGTACCCCGACCCCACCGGCCAGCCCCACCGAATCCGCTTCTGGAACGGCGAGAAGTGGACCAACAAAACCGAACACGAAGACCTGGCCGACCAACTCGCCGCCGAATCCGCGGCCCCCACCACCCCCTCCCCCTGGACCAACCTCACCCCCTCCCCCGACACCCGCCCGTCGGCCCGCGACGAACACACGTCACCTGACGACCGCATGTCGACGCGCGCCGAACCCACGTCGCGCCCTGACGAACGTGCGTTGGGCCGTGACGAACGCGCGGTGGTCGGTGACGAACGTGCGGTGGGGCCTGACGAACGTGCATCGGCGTCTCACGAGGGCCAATCGGCGTCTGACGTCGACACGCCTGCCCCCAGCAACCCCACGCCAGCTTCCGGCACCCCAGGACAGCCCTGGACCAACGCAACCCCCACGCAGCAGAACCAGCCCCCAGCCAACCAGCAACCATGGGGCACCAACCAGTCCCACCCAGACAACAGAAACCAGCAGCAACCCACCTGGTCCGCAACCCAGCAACCGTGGGCCCCCGACCAGTTCACGTCCTACGACCAACCAGACACCGAACAAACCCAAATCCAACCCGCCCACGACCAATGGCAGCCCCAGCAACCAACCACCAACGCCCCACAACAGTGGCCAACACAGCAGGCTGACCCCGGCACCCCACAGCACCAGCCGCCAACACACCAGGCTGCCGCCGACACCCCTCAAGAGCAGTGGTCAACACACCAGCCTGCCCCTGACACGTCTCAGCAACAGTGGCCATCGCCGCAGTCCGATACGAACGCGAACCAACCCGCCTGGACCGCCGACCCGCAACCGTGGGGCGCCGACCAGTTCTCGTCGTACGAACACCCCGACGCCGAGCCAACTCAGCTCCAACCCACCCAAGACCAGTGGCCACCCCAGCCAACCGCGGACGTCCCGCATCAGCAGTGGTCCCCGCAGCAGGCCGACGCTGGGACACCTCAGCAGGACTGGTCCGCGCAGCAGGCTGGCACCGACGCGCCTCACCAGCAGTGGACTGCGCAGCAGCCCGGCGCAGAGGCCCCACAGCAGCAGTGGTCCCCGCAGCAGCAGGGCGCCGACAACGCACAACACCAGTGGACCTCGCAGCAGAATGGCGGGGACGCGCCTCACCAGCAGTGGCCCGCGCAGCAGGCCGATGCTGGGACACCTCAGCAGGACTGGTTCGCGCAGCAGGCTGGCACTGACGCGCCTCAACAGCCGTGGACCTCACAGCAGTCCAGCACCGACCAGCCCGCGTGGTCCGCGAATCAACCTGTCTGGTCTGCGGATCAGCAGCCGTGGGGTGCTGATCAGTTCACCTCGTACGAGCCCCCCGACCCAGACGTAGAACAGACCCAAATCCAACCGTGGTCTGTCACCGAGCAACCCCAGCAACAACCTTGGGCCGGCCAGCAGTACCCGATCCACGAACAGCCGAATCAACCCGCCTGGTCCGCAGACCAACAACCGTGGCCTGCCGACCAGTTCACCTCCTACGAAACGACCCCAGGTCCCGCGGAGGCCGACCGCACCAACGTAGGTGCTGCGGACATACGCGACACCAACCCGGTCGCACCGAGCACGGCTGCCCCGGCCGAGGCTGCCGTAGAAGCGTCCGCAGCGAACGCAGGTACGGCGGACACGCGCGGCGCAAACGCGGGCGCCGCGAATACAGGCGCGACTGCCCGGGATTCCCAGGGTGTGGTGTCCGCGGGTGCTGTCGAGCAGAGCGGGTGGGGTACGCCGGGGCTGCGGTCGGTGACGGACCGCGAAGCAGCTACGGCAGGTGCCGCGGGTGCGACAGGTGTCGCCGGTGGTACCGGTGCCGCCGGTGCTCCCGGTGCTCCCGGTGGTACCGGTGCGGCCGGTGCGGCCGGTGCGGCCGGTGCGGCCGGTGCCGCCGGTGCCGCCGGTGCCGCCGGTGCCGCCGGTGCCGCCGGTGCCGCCGGTGCCGCCGGTGCTCCCGGTGGTACCGGTGCGGCCGGTGCGGCCGGTGCGGCCGGTGCGGCCGGTGCGGCCGGTGCGGCTGAGCAGTCTGGTGGCGGTTGGTGGGAGCCGTCGGATGCGCCGCTTTGGGGAGCGCAGTCCGGGAACGACGTATCGGCGAACGGCGGGCCGCGTCTGCGGGCTGTGTCGCCGGACGAGTACGCCCAACCGCAGGCGCCGACGCGGCTGGCCGAGGTCGTACAACCCGACGTACCTACGACCAGCGGCCTGACGCCAGCGGAGCGTGCCCGAGCAACCTGGGGAGCGCCGGAGCTCGCCCCCGCTCCCCCAGAACACTGGACCCAGCGCGACCCCGCCGAGGCAGCAGCAGCCGAAGCAGCCCTCCGCGGCGATAACCAGGAGACGGTCGAGCCCACCTCCAACCAACCCACCACCCCAACCCTCCGACTCGCCCCAGCGGCAGACACGGCAACGCAGGCTCCATCCACAGCCACCACCGGGGCCCCGGACGCCGCCACGGACCAGCCCGCGAGCGACACCGGTACGCAAACTGCCGACTCGTCCGCCGAAGGTACGGTCTGGCCGGCGTCAGCAGCTGGCACCACCGCACAGGCCGACGCCGACGCGGACCAGTCAGCAAGCGGCTCTGGTACGGGCGCCGCTGGACCGTCCGCCGCAGGTGTGGTCAGCCTGACCTCAGCAGCTAATGCAGCAGGCGGCACCGCGCAGACGAACGCCGACACAGACCGGTCAGCAAGCGGCTCTCGTACGGGCACCGCCGAACCGTCCGCCACAGGCACTGTCAGCCCGACGTCAGCAGCTGAAGCAGCAGGCGCCACCGCGCACGCGGATGCCCAGGCGACCGCGGGAGGCTCATCGCAGGCAGATGGGGCAACAGCCGGCGGCACCGCGCACGCGGACGCGCTCGCGGACCAGTCCGCGACCGGCCCCGGTACGCGCACCGACGCCCCGTCCGCCGCGGGCAGCCTGACGTCAGCAGTTGGCGACGACGGCGCGCGGACGTCCTCTGGTGGCTCCGCGTCCACGGCCGATGCCGCGCGGGGTGCCGAGACGGAGGGTGGGGCTTGGGCTGCTGTCGGGGCTGCTTCGGCGGGTGATGAGGAAGCGGATCGGCAGGCGGAGGAGTTTGCGGGGGTTGGGCTGCAGCCTGACTGGGGTAGTCAGGGGGATGGGGAGGACGACGCGTCTGGGGATGCGCCGGCTTGGGGGGTTGAAGGGTCGGAGGAGGACGAGCAGCAGGCGCCGGAGAAGGCTGCTCCGCTTTGGACTGTGCCTCAGTCGGCGGAGGTCGCGCCGGATGCGCCCGTTCAGCTTTGGGGTGATCAGCAGGCCAGTTCGCAGGAGCGCCAGGCTGCGGCGGATCAGGCCGTTGGTGGTCAGCAGATGTGGGGGGTCCAGCAGGGTACGTCGGCCGAGTCAGTTGGGTCAGCCGGATCGGCTGCATCGGCCGGGCCTGCCGGGTCCGCAGGGTCGGCCGCGTCGGCCGCGTCGGCTGCGTCGGCTCCGTCGGCTCCGTCGGCCGGATCAGCCGGGTCGGCCGGTGATGCGTGGGGGGTTGGCGCGCAGGGCGGCGTACAGGAAGGGCCTTGGGGTCAGCACGGGAGGACGGACGCCCAGCGGGATGGGCAGGCGTGGGGTGCTGGGCAGAGTTGGCCGGTGCAGGAGGTTCAGCAGGGTGGGGGTGCCTGGGGGGACGGCCAGCAGGGTGGGCCGCAGGGCTGGCACGGTGGTGGTACTCAGCAGGGTCCGCGGCGGGCTTGGGGTGAGGGCGGGGATCAGGCTTGGGGTGGGCAGGCCGATCTGAGTTCCGGGGTTGGTGCGGGTGGCAAGGGGAAGAAGCCCAAGGGGTCCGGTGGTGGTGGACCGTTCGGTGGGAAGCTGCCGTTGGTTGTCGGCGGTGGGATTGCTCTGGTGCTGGTCATTGCGACCGTGATCGTCCTGCTGACCAAGGGGAACGACAACACCGCGGATCCCACGCCGACGGGTTCGCCGACGCAGGGTACGTCGGCCTCGCCGACCGGTGGGACTACTCCCGGGCAGTCGAAAAACCCGAAGCTCCACGAAGGTGACAACCGGATCGCGTCGACCGCGATCTCGTTCCCGCGCCGGAAGCCGCCGTGGTCGGACCGCAAGCGCCTCGTCCGTCAGCTGCAGAACTCGAACGGCCAGCGCATCGTGCTGACCGAGAAGGCGGTCGACCAGGACGACTGGTCCGCGGACATCTTCGTCGGCGGGCTGGGTACGGCGTCCGGCTTCACCGGCGATCCGAAGGCGACCGCGCTGACGCTGTCGACGCAGCTGCGCGACGACATGTACGGGAACATCCCCGTGACCTTCAAGCCGCTCGCGAACGGCGCCGTGAAGCGCTCGGACAAGTCCGGGTGGTTCGTACAGCAGACCGTGACCACGACCGCTGCCAAGGTGACCGATCGAGTACTTACGCTGACCGTGGCCGTCTTCGACCTCGGTGACGGTACGGCGGTCGCCTATATCAGCGAGATCCCGAACAACCGCCCGGATCTGAGAGAGGCCGCGGCCGAGGCCTACAGAGGAATTCAAGTTGGCTGAGAACGAAGAACCCACCCCGCCGCGGACCACGCTGGGTGGTGAGACAGACGCTCGTACGTCGGGTGGCGCGGATCCGCTCGCCGGTACGCCGCAAGCACCACCCGCGCCGGACCTGCGCGCCATCCAGCCGCAGGAGCCGGCGGGCTCGGCCGACCCACTGTTCGGCCAGTCGCCCGCACCCGCGCCTCCTCCCCCGCCACAAGCACGCCCACAACACGCAGCCCCGCAGCAGCAACCTCATTGGACCAGCACCCGACAAAATTCTCGCCAGCAGCAGGCGGGTGGGCAGCAGTTGGGCGGTCAACCACAGCGGGCCGGAGAGCCCGGCACTCAGCCGCAGCCGGGTGGGCAGCTGCCGGGCGGTCAACTGCAGCGCGTCGGAGAGCCCGGCACTCAGCCGCAGGCGGGCGCGCAGCCGCGGGCGGGCGCGCAGCCCCAGGCGGGTGGGCAGCCGCAGGCCGATGGGCAGCCGGGCACGCAGCAGCAGCCCAGCGGTCAACCGCAGGGTGGGGAGCTGTGGGGCGGACAGCAGGCTCAGCAGCGGCCTCGTCCGCAGCACGCCGGACCACCGCAGCCCGGCCCGCAGTCGGTGGGTCCGCAGTCGGTGGGTCCGCAGCAGCCGAACCAGCAGCCCCTACAGCAACCGGTGCGTCCGCAGCACGCGGCTCCCCCGCCGGTGTCGCAGTACGGCGCCCAGCAGCGCCCACCGCACGCGGGCCAGCCTCAAGGTGGGCAGCCTGCGGCTGGGCAGCCGCACGCCGGCCAGCCCCAGGCTGGTCGTCCCCAGGGTGGGCAACCTCAGGGTGGGCAGGCTCAGGGTGGGCAGATGTGGGGTCAGCAGCCGCAACAACCGGGCCACCAGCCCGGTCAGCGACCTGCAGGCTGGCAAGCGCAGCCGATGGGCCCACAGCTAGGCGCACCACAGCCGGTCAAGCCGGGCCAGTCCGGTCAGCCAGGCCAGTCCGGTCAGCCCGTTGGGCCGCAGGCGGGGCAGCCCGCGGGGCCGCATAGTGGGTCTGGAGGGCAGCGGGGGGCTGGGTTTAGCGAGGTTATTGCTCGGGCGGCTGGGCCTGACGCGAAGCCTGCGGGGAATCGCGGGCGGGTAGACGCGCCTGTGGTCGGTGTGCCTACTGTCAGTGGGCGGGCTCGGGTTGTGGGGGCTGTGGTGTTGGTGGTGGCTGCGCTTGCGGCTACTGGGCTGAGTGTTGGCTGGATCTGGAACAAGGCTGATGCGACCACCCCGGTCGCCCTCCCGACCGCGGGGAAGCCCTTGGAGACGGTTAGTCCTTCGGTCAAGCCGTCGGCGACGCCGACGCCGGTCGGCAAGGTGCTCGGTACCGAGATGATTGCCGCGAACAACGACTCGATGCCGAACATGAGTTCGGCCTGGAGCAACACCTACGAGCGCACCGGCCTGTGGGGTGGTGCCGCGATCTGGTTCACGGTGCACAGCAACTACGACGGCAAGGGCGCGAGCTGGGGCAACTACACCGCGTTCGGCCAGCTCCCGCCGGACATCCCGTACGCGAACACCCCGGCCGGTCTGAAGGCGGCCGGTATCCAGGTCGGCGTCCGCGCGGTCACCAACCTGTACGGCGAGAAGGCCACCGTCCTGAAAGGCACGACCCACAAGGCGATCAGCGTGAACGGCCACCCGGGCCACGAGATCGTCGCCAGGGTGGCCGTGAAGGTGCCGAAGCTGACCGAGACGTTCTCGACGGTGATGATCGCGGTGATCGACCGCGGTGACGGCACCGCGGACGTCTCGATCGCCGACATCGCCGGGTCCACCCCGGCGTGGCAGAACGTCTGGCGCTACAAGGTCACCCAGATCAAGATCAACGGATAGCAAAAGGGGCCGGCCCAAAAGGCCGGCCCCCGTAGAAGTTCAGCGAACCTCGGCGCACGCCGCGATCCACCGGTCCAGCACGTCCTTCGCCGCACCGGAGTCGATCGCCTCGGCGGCCCGGTCCATCCCGGTCCGGATCCGCTCGGTCACACTGCCTGGTTGGGGCGTGTACGCCGCCAGCGCCGCACCGGCGTTCAGCAGTACGACATCCCGCACCGGCCCGGTCTCGCCGTCGACGAGCGCCCGGACGACCTTCGCGTTGTACGTCGCGTCCGCGCCCTTCAGCGCGTCCGCCGACACCGGCTCGATCCCGAGCTCGCGCGGATCCAGCGTGACCGGACCCTCGACGTTGCCGCCACCAACGGTCCACACCTGGGACGTCGTACGCGTCGTCAACTCGTCGAGGCCGTCGTCGCCGTGGAACACCAGCGCGTCGACACCGCGCCGCGCCAGTACGCCGGCCATCAGCCCGGCCACCCGCCCGTCCGCGACGCCGACCGCCTGTGCCGACGGGTCGCCCGGGTTCGCGAGCGGACCGAGCAGGTTGAACGTCGTCGGTACGCCGAGCTCGCGGCGCGGTACGGCGGCGTTCCGCAGCGCGGGGTGGAACGCAGCGGCGAAGCAGAACGTGATCCCGGCCCGCTCCCCCACCTCGGCCACCTGCGGACCGGTCAGGTCGAGCGGAATCCCGAGCTCCTCGAGTACGTCGGCGGCGCCGCACGCGGACGAGGCCGCCCGGTTGCCGTGCTTCACGACCTTCGCACCGGCGCCCGCGGCGACGATCGCGGACATCGTGCTGATGTTCACCGTGTGGGCTTGGTCACCGCCGGTACCGACCACGTCCAGCGTCCGGCCCGGAACGCTGATCGTGGTCGCGAACTCGCGCATCGTCTGCACGAGCCCCTCGACCTCGGTGACCGTCTCGCCCTTGGACCGCAGCGCGATCACGAACCCGGCCAGCTGGGCCGGCGTCGCGGCCCCGGACAGGATCTGCTCCATCGCCCACGCGGTGGCGGCGGCCTCCAGGTCCTCGTGCCGCAACAGCGGCCCGATGACGTGGGACCAGGTGTAGGCACCCATCGGGTCAGGACGTGATGGCGGGGAGCGTTGCCAGCCGCTGCCGGAGCAGGTCCGCGGTGACCTCGGCCAGCTTGATCGGGTCGATCGGGTGCGACACCGCGCCCTCGGCCCGCGACCAGGTGGCCAGCCACGCGTCCTGCGGGCGGCCGGTGATCACCACCACCGGCGGGCACTGGAAGATCTCGTCCTTCAACTGCCGGGCGATGCCCATGCCACCGGCCGGAACGGCCTCGCCGTCCAGGATGGCCAGGTCGATCCCGCCCTTGTCCATGGTCTTGATCACGGCCGGCTCGGTCGCGCACTCGACGTAGGAGAGCTCGGGCAGATCGGCCGCCGGCCGCTTGCCGAGGGCCAGCCGGACCGACTCCCGCGTCGTACGGTCGTCGCTGTAGACCAGGACCTTCAGCGGACGCTCTGAACTCATCGATCCATCCCAAGCTCTGTACTCGTTAAACCGGACACCGCGAATGCTACCGGGGCGCCTGCCCGGCCCTGCGAGCCTGTTCCTCCAAGCGGTCCAGCCGCCGGTCCTCGCGCCGTGCCTCGCGCCGCGATTCGCGCACCCACTGGACGAACAGTACGGCGAAGAACACCACGCCGACGAGGTCGCCCGAGCCCCACAACAGACCGCCCGCGATGTACTGGTCGTGCAGCGGCGACGGCGGCCAGGACCGGCCGAAGCTGGTGTACCAGTCCTCGGCGATCAGCTTGTTCGCGCCCATGATCGTGATCCCGAGGAACGCGTGGAACGGCAGCGTCAGGAACGTCAGGATCAGCCGGAACGGGTAGATCACCCGGCCGGGCACCGGGTCCAGGCCGAGCAGCGGCCAGAAGAACAACGATCCGACCAGGATGAAGTGCAGATGCAGCAGATCGTGCAGCACGGTCGACCGGAGCGTCGCGTCGTACCAGCCGCTGAAGTACAGCGCCCAGGGGCTCAGGACGAACAGCGTGAAGCCGATCAGCGGGAAGCAGATCACCTTCGCGAACCGCGAGTGCACCACGGAGAGCAACCACCTCCGCGGCCGTTGCGGCAGCGTCCGGAGCGCCAGCGTGACCGGTGCGCCGAGCGCCAGCGCGAGCGGCGTCATCATCGACAGGATCATGTGCTGCACCATGTGCACGCTGATCAGGACCGTGTCGTACGTGCCGAGAGCGGACTGGGTCGCGATCACGGCGCTGCCCAGACCGACGCCGACGAACGAGAACGTGCGGCCGCGGGACCACTTGTCACCTCGCCGGCGAAGCTTGTGGACGCCGTACAGATAGAGCGCTCCGAGGACCACGATCACGCCGAGTAACACCGGTTCGAAGGTCCATGCCGTCAGCAACCGGACCGCGGTCAACGGCTCGATCTGGTCGCCCGGGGCGGCGTGGAGGGGAAGCACGCTTCAACCCTAGGAACAGCCCGTCCGCGACATGCACGGGGGTGGTCGTAGCGCTGAACGCGAGGACCGACATAATGACCGCGTGGCCACTGCAACCGCGCTCCCAGCGTCTCGTGAACACGGTCATGCCGACCGTCCCAGCATGGTCAGTGTCGGCACGATCGTCTGGCTCTCGAGCGAACTGATGTTCTTCGCCGCCCTGTTCGCGGCGTACTTCACGATCCGGTCGGTGACGACCGCTGCCGCCGCTCCGGGTGCGGAGACGCTCTGGCAGCTGATGACCGAGCATCTCGACGTCCCGTTCGCCGCGGTGAACACGACGATCCTGGTGCTGTCGTCGTTCACCTGCCAGTTCGGCGTCTTCGCCGCCGAGCACGGCCGGGTCGGCCGCACCGGTTCGGTGCTGAACCCGCGGGCCTGGGGCATGCGTGAGTGGTTCATCCTCACCTACCTCATGGGCGCGGTGTTCGTCGCCGGCCAGGTGACGGAGTACACCGGGCTGGTGCAGGAAGGCCTGACGATCTCGTCGAACGCGTACGGATCGGTCTTCTACCTGGCCACCGGGTTCCACGCGCTGCACGTGACCGGCGGCCTCATCGCTTTCGTGTTCGTCCTGGCCAGGACGTACATGGCTCGTAAGTTCACCCACGAACAGGCCGTCTCGGCGATCGTCGTGTCCTACTACTGGCACTTCGTCGACGTGGTCTGGATCGCCCTGTTCGCGACCATCTACCTGCTCAAATGAGTGAGAAGAGAAATCCCTTGTCACCGGCGCGCTTTCTCTCCGCGCGACGACGGCACCGGTCCGCCGGCCTCGTCGTGCTCCTGTTCGGCCTCCTGGCAGTGGGTTCGGCGTACGCCGCCTTCGCCCCTGACAACGCGGTGGCGGACAACTCGGCCCAGTCCCAGCAGATCGAGGAGGGCAAGAAGCTCTTCGCGGTCGGCTGCGCCAGCTGCCACGGTCTGAACGCCGAGGGCGGCACGAACGGCGGGGGCAAGTTCACCGCGCCCTCGCTGATCGGCGTCGGCGCCGCGGCCGTCGACTTCCAGGTCGGCACCGGCCGGATGCCCGCCCAGCAGCCGGGTGCGCAGATCCCGCGCAAGACGCCGGTCTACTCGCAGGAGGAGATCGAGGCACTGGCCGCGTACGTCGCCTCGCTGGCCCCCGGCCCCGCCGTCCCGGCCGCCGAGTCGTACGACGTGAGCAAGGCCACCGACGAGCAGGTCACCCGCGGTGGCGAGCTGTTCCGGACCAACTGCACGGCCTGCCACAACTTCGCCGGCCGCGGTGGTGCGCTGCCGAACGGCAAGTACGCGCCGTCGCTGATGGGCGTCAGTGAGAAGCACATCTACGAGGCCATGCTGACCGGCCCGCAGCAGATGCCGGTCTTCTCCGACCAGGTCATGCAGCCGCAGGACAAGCAGGACATCATCGCCTACCTGAAGGCACTGCAGAACCAGAAGGACCCGGGCGGCTTCGGCCTCGGCCGGCTCGGCCCGGTCTCGGAGGGTCTGTGGGGCTGGTTCGTCGGAATCGGCCTGCTGATCGCGGTAGCGGTGTGGATCGGCGCCAAGGGCGTCAAGGCCAAGGGAGCGAAGGCCGAATGAGCGACGACAAGAACCTCCCGGTCAAGGCGGAGGACGAGCACCACGGCACCGCGCTGGACGTCGCGGAGCCGATCCCGGACCCGGGTCTGGAGCCGCACGAGCCGCGGATCACCGACATCGACCCGAAGGCCGCCGACCGCGTCGAGCGCCAGGTGTCGGCGATGTTCGGCTTCGCGACGCTGCTCGTGCTGGGCGCCTGCGTGGCCTACTTCGCGATCCCGCGGAACTCGATCCTCGTGTTCGGCCCGCTGTCCGGCAACGCGAACAACATGGTCATCGGCCTGTGCATCGGGCTCGCGCTGTTCCTGATCGGGGCCGGCGCGATCCAGTGGGCCAAGAAGCTGATGGTCGACGAGGAGATCGCCGAGGACCGGCACCCGGCGCACTCGTCGCCGGAGCAGATCGCCGAGATCACCGAGGCGTTCAAGCAGGGCACGGCGGAGTCCGGCTTTGGCCGCCGCAAGATGATCCGGAACTCGCTGATCGGCGCTCTCGGCGCCCTCGGCCTGCCGGCCATCGTGCTGCTGCGCGACCTCGGCCCGCTGCCCGGCCGGAGCCTCTACAACACGATCTGGGCGCAGGGCATCCGGGTCGTCAACGACATCACGAACCGCCCGATCAAGCCGTCCGACCTGGTCGTCGGGCAGCTGGTCAACGGGGCGCCCGCCAACCTGGCCCCGATGCAGGAGTCGGACCCGGTCGGGTACCAGAACGCCCGGGCGAAGGCCGCGGTGATCATGGTCCGGATCAAGCCCAGCGAGATCCGCACCAAGCCCGGCCGGGAGAACTGGGGCATCGACGGGATCCTCTGCTACTCCAAGATCTGCACCCACGTCGGGTGCCCGATCTCGCTGTACGAGCAGACCACGCACCACGTGCTCTGCCCGTGCCACCAGTCGACCTTCGACCTGTCCGACGGCGCCAAGGTCGTCTTCGGCCCTGCTGCCCGGCCGCTTCCTCAGCTACCGTTGGCACTGGACAGCGAGGGCTACCTGGTTGCGCAGAGCGGCTTCACCGAGCCGGTCGGCCCGAGCTTCTTCGAACGAGGGTGACAACAGTGTCAACAAGCACAGAGTTTCCCGGACCGGTCAAGTGGATCGACGACCGCCTCGGCATCGCGAAGATCGGGAAGAAGAACCTGCGGAAGGTCTTCCCGGACCACTGGTCGTTCATGCTCGGCGAGATCGCGCTGTACAGCTTCATCATCCTGATCCTGACCGGCACCTTCCTGACGTTCTGGTTCAAGCCCTCGATGGCCGAGGTCACCTACCAGGGCTCGTACAGCCTGCTCAAGGGCGTGCACATGTCGGAGGCCTACGCCTCCACGCTGAACCTCAGCTTCGACATCCGCGGCGGTCTGCTGATCCGGCAGATCCACCACTGGGCGGCCGTGCTGTTCATCGCCGCGATGATGGTGCACCTGCTCCGGATGTTCTTCACCGGCGCGTTCCGCAAGCCGCGTGAGCTGAACTGGCTGATCGGCTTCGGGATGCTGTTCCTGGGCATCATCGAGGGCTTCATCGGCTACGGTCTGCCCGACGACCTGCTGTCCGGCACCGGTCTGCGGATCACCAACGGCATGATCCAGGCCTCGCCGGTGATCGGCACGTACCTGAACTTCTTCATCTTCGGCGGTGAGTTCCCCGGCGGCGACTTCGTCTCCCGGTTCTTCATCGTGCACGTGCTGCTGATCCCGGGCATCATCCTGGCGCTCGTCACGGTGCACCTGTTCCTGGTCGTGTACCACAAGCACACGCAGTACGCCGGTCCCGGCCGGACGCAGAAGAACGTGGTCGGCTACCCGCTGTTCCCGGTGTACACGGCCAAGGCCGGCGGCTTCTTCTTCGTGGTGTTCGGCATCACCGCGCTGATGGGTGCACTGATGCAGATCAACCCCGTCTGGTTGTACGGGCCGTACGACCCGGCCGCGGTGACCGCGGGCTCGCAGCCGGACTGGTACATGGGCTGGCTGGAAGGCTCGGTCCGTATCTTCCCCGGATTCGAGTCGCACTTCTGGGGCATCACGCTGAGCTGGAACCTGATCATCCCGGCGCTGATCGTGCCACCGGCGTTCGTCACGCTGGTCGCGCTGTATCCGTTCATCGAGGGCTGGATCACCGGTGACAAGCGTGAGCACCACCTGCTCGACCGGCCGCGGGACGTACCGACCAGGACCGGTATCGGCGTCGCATTCATCACCTTCTACGCACTGCTGTGGATCGGTGGTGGTAACGACCTGATCGCCACCCACTTCGGCATCTCGCTCAACCACGTGACCTGGTTCCTCCGGTTCGCGGTGATCCTCGGCCCGATCCTCGGGTTCTGGGTGGCCCGCCGCTGGGCGATCTCGCTGCAGCGCGCGGATCAGGAGCGGCTGCTGCACGGCCTGGAGACCGGCGTCATCGTCCGCTCCCCCGAGGGCAGGTACACCGAGAAGCACCAGCCGATCTCGACGTACGAGGCCTACTCGCTCACCGCGCGGGACCGCGTCCTGCCGCACGAGATCGGCCCGGAGACCGACGACAACGGCGTCCGCGCCCCACGCCGGGCCCTCAACAAGGCCCGCGCCGCACTGTCCCGGTTCTACTACGCCGACGCGGTGCAGAAGCCGACCGCCCAGGAGATCGAAGAGGCGCACGAGCACGCTCACGACGCCGACGAGATCCACGAGCTGTCGGAGACGGAGACCTACCGAGAGGTCACCAGCGACCACTCCTGACGTCTGACGACGAAAAGGCCCTGGCACTTGCCGGGGCCTTTTCGTTTTATGCCAAGGCGTCGGAGACGGTGCTGAGGTAGTCCTTGATCAGGAGCTGCTGGTTGGTGTCCAGGCTCTGAGTGGTGGCGATCAGGCGGTCCAGCAGCGGGCCGAAGAACTGCCAGCCGAGAGCTACCGCACTGTCCGAGACCTGCAGGTGGATGCTGCGGCCGTCCGAACGGCTTCTGAGGCGTTCCAAGTGCCCGGCGGCCTCCAGGCGGTGGATGACCGCCGTCGTGGCCTGAGAGGTCATTCCCAGCTGCTGGGCGAGCCAGCTGGGCGTTGCCTCGGCTCTGGCGCGTTCGGCGTCCAGCAGGCACACCAGAGCCCGTACGTCGGTGCCGTGCAGGCCCGTCGTACGGGCGAACTCCCCGATCGCCAGCTCCAGCTTGAGCGCGACGTCGCGGAGCCGGTGCACCAGCTCCAACGCGGCGGCCCGCTCGGGGTCGGCCGGCATCACTGCTTCACGCATACCGCCAATTTACCTCACTGAGTGAGCTATCCTCGGCAGCATGAGTTTCCAGGACACGTACGACGCTCTGCTCGGCCGCTGGAACGTCCCGGTCGAGCAGCTCCAGCTGACCGACGAGTTCGGCACGACGCACGTCAACGCGTGCGGTCCGGCGGACGGCCCGCCCGTCGTACTGCTTCCGGGGCACGGCGCGACCTCGCCCGTGTGGTTCACAGTCGCACCTGAGCTTGCGAAGGACCATCGGGTCTACGCCGTCGACCTGATCGTCGATGCGGGCCGCAGTACTAACACCGGCCGGACGCCCAAGACGCCCGGCGATCTGCACAGCTGGCTGACGAACGTGCTGGACGGGCTCGGGATCGCCCGAACCGCGTTGTGCGGTCACTCGTACGGCTCGTGGCTCGCGCTCACGTACGCGATCGCTCAGCCGGACCGCGTCGACCGCCTTGCGCTGATCGATCCGACCGACTGCTACCTCGGCCTGCGCATCCCGTACGTCCTCCGGGCGCTGCCGTCGCTCCTGCGCCCGTCACGCGCCCGCACCCGCTCGTTGCTGCGCTGGGAGACCCAGGGCCTCCCGCTGGACCCTCAGGTCCTCGAACTGGCCGGACTGGCCGCGGAACAGCCCTCGACCCCGTTCGTCCGCCCCAAGCGGCCGACCGACGACCAGCTGGGCAGCGTCGCTCCCCTGGTCTTCGTCGCCACCCGAAGCAAGAGCCACAACGCCACCCGGCTGATCCAGCGCATCGCCGCACTCAGCCCGGGCGCGATCGTCGTACCACTCGAGACGGCAACGCACCACTCGTTGCCGTCCTTGCACGCCGACGAAGTCGTAGCCGAGCTGCAGAAGTATTTCGACTGAAGGAGCTGGGATCAGGACAGGGCGGAGCCGGCCTTGTAGGCGGCCCAGGTGGTGTTCCAGTCGGTCCAGCCGTTGCCGGGCTCCATCGTGCGGTTGGTGCCGGTGACGATGACCGGGTCGCCGATCAGGGTCTGACCGAAGTACCACTGGGCGTCCTTGAGGCTCATGCCGACGCAGCCGTGGCTGACGTTGACGCTGCCCTGGCTGCCGACCGACCACGGGGCGCCGTGCAGGAACTCACCGGAGCTCGTGACGCGCTGCGCCCACTTCACGTCCGGGATGTTGTAGTAGTTCGGGTCGCCGGGCTTGATGCCGACGGTGGCCGCGTCCATCCGCTTGGTCGTGTACTTCTCCATGATCACCTTGACGCCGCTGCGCGTGGTGAACCCGTCCTTGCCGGCGGTGATCGGGATCGTCCGAGCCAGCTTGCCGTTGATCGTGACGGTCATCACGTGCTTCTTCACGTCGACGTGGCTGACCACGGACTTGCCGATCGTGAAGCTGATCGTCCGGCTGGCGGTGCCCCAGGTGTTGTTCCCGGCGTTCACGCCCTGGGTGTCGACGTTCACCGTCACCTTGGTGCCGGTCGGCCAGTAGTTCTTCGGGCGGTAGTTGACCTGCTTGCTGCTCACCCAGTGCCAGGTGCCGTCGACCGGGACCGAGGTCTTCACCGACAGGCGCTTCTCGACCGCGGCGCGGTCCTTGACCGGGTTGTTCCAGTAGATCTGGACCGGGTACGCGACGCCGACGGTGTCGTTGTTCAGCGGGGCGATCGAGGCCTTCAGGCTGCGCGAGGCCTTCAGCGTCTTGAAGCTCGAGCTCACCGGCACGGTGGCGCCGTCGGTGCCCTCGGCCGAACCGCTCAGCGTGTACGTCGCGCCGGGCTTCAGCAGGTCGGACGAGGTCCACTGGGTCTTGTCGCCGTTGAACGTGCCGTCGACCGTGTCGCCGTCGTCGTCCTTCAGCGTGATGGTGGTGAGCTTGCCGCCCGTGCTGGTCACCGTGACCGGCTTGTCCGGCTGCACGGAGGTGGCGCCCTTCGCGGGCACGACGGCGATGCTGGCGGCCTGGTTGCTGCCCGACGGGGTGGTCGAGTCACCGGGCGTGGTCGACGCGCCCGGCGTACCGCTCTGCGACGTGGAGGCGCTCGGCGTCGACTGACCGCCGTTGCTGTTCCCGTTCGTGTCGCTGCACGCCGTGCCGGCCAGCAGCAGGACACAGATGCCCGCCACGGCAAGGCCGTGCTTCCTCACACCGCTCACCATTCCCCAGCTCTCCCCTGTTTAGTCAGACCGCGGTAAGGGTAACCTGCCGCAGCGACATTTCCGTGCATCGCCCACACCTCACGAGTGCTTACGAGTGGTACGTACCACAACAACCCTCTGTACCCGTTCGCACTACACAAGACGCACGAAAACGCCGTCCGGTTCGTTCCGCGGACGGCGTTTTTCGTACGAGTCTCAACTAGTGAGCGTGGTCACCACGGTAGTACTCGAAGATGAATCCGCTCAGCGTGATGATGCCGGTCCCGACACCGGCGATGAACAGCCACCAGCCGAACACGATGCCGAGGACAACGACCGCCAGCGTCATCGCGCACCACAGCGGCCACCAGGAGTACGGCGGGAAGAAGCCGAGCTCGCCGGCTCCTTCCACGATCTCCGCTTCCTTGCGGTCCTCCGGCCGGGCGTCCATCCGGCGCGCGGTGACGCTCAGGTAGAACGCCACCAGCAGCGACAGGAAGAACGTCATCACCAGTGCGGTCGTACCGGTGGGGTCGTCCGACATCAGCCAGTAGATCGGCGTGACGACGATCAGGAACACACTCAGGATCCCGAAGACCCAGGCTTCGACCTTCACGCCTTGTCCCTCCCGTCGGTGTCGGTCCCGGCCTGCTCGACCAGGTGGTCAACCCTGCCCTGGTCCTCACCGGCGTCCAGCAGGTTGTCCTTGCCGGCCCGGTTGTCCGAGTACTCGGCGAGGGCCAGCTCGGCGTGGTGCAGGTCGAACGCGGGCGACTCCGAACGGATCCGGGGCAACCTCTCGAAGTTGTGCCGCGGCGGCGGGCAGCTGGTCGCCCACTCCAGCGACCGGCCCCAGCCCCACGGATCGTCGACGCCGACCAGCGGCGCCTTGCGCGACTTGTACACGTTGTAGAAGAACGGCAGCATCGACGCGCCCAGGATGAAGGCACCGACGCTGGAGACCTCGTTCAGCGTGGTGAAGCCCTCGTTCGGCGCGTAGTCGGCGTACCGCCGGGGCATGCCCTCGACGCCCAGCCAGTGCTGCACCAGGAACGTCGTGTGGAAGCCGATGAACAGCAGCCAGAAGTGCAGCTTGCCGAGCTTCTCGTCGAGCATCCGGCCGGTGAACTTCGGCCACCAGTAGTAGAACCCGGCGAACATCGCGAACACCACCGTGCCGAAGACGACGTAGTGGAAGTGCGCGACCACGAAGTACGAGTCGGACAGCTGGTAGTCCAGTGCCGGCGAGGCCAGGATGATGCCGGTCAGACCACCGAACAGGAAGGTGGTCAGGAAGCCCACCGACCAGAGCATCGGGGTGTCGAACGAGACCGAACCGCCCCAGATCGTGCCGATCCAGTTGAAGAACTTCACGCCGGTCGGGACCGCGATCAGGAACGTCATGAACGAGAAGAACGGCAGGTTCACCGCGCCGGTGACGAACATGTGGTGCGCCCACACCGCCACCGACAGCACCGCGATCCCGAGCGTCGCGCTGACCAGGCCGATGTAGCCGAAGACCGGCTTGCGGCTGAAGACCGGCAGGATCTCGGTGATGATGCCGAAGAACGGCAGCGCGATGATGTACACCTCGGGATGGCCGAAGAACCAGAACAGGTGTTGCCAGAGTATTGGTCCGCCGTTGGCCGCGTCGAAGACATGGGCCCCGAGTGTTCGATCCGCCTCCAGCACCAGCAGCGCCGCCGCCAGGATCGGGAACGCGATCAGCACCAGGATCGACGTGACCAGGATGTTCCAGGTGAAGATCGGCATCCGGAACATCGTCATACCCGGGGCGCGCATGGTGATGATCGTGGTGATGAAGTTGACCGCACCCAGGATCGTGCCCAGACCGGCCATCCACAGACCCATGATCCACAGGTCGCCACCGACGCCCGGCGAACGGACCGCGTTCGACAGCGGGGCGTAGGCGAACCAGCCGAAGTCGGCCGCGCCGCCCGGAGTGAAGAAGCCGCTGATCGTGATCAGGCCGCCGAACAGGAACAGCCAGTAACTGAACATGTTCAGCCGCGGGAACGCGACGTCCGGGGCGCCGATCTGGATCGGCATGATCTCGTTCGCGAAGCCGACGAACAGCGGGGTCGCGAACAGCAGCAGCATGATCGTGCCGTGCATCGTGAAGAGCTGGTTGTAGACCTCCTCGTTCACGATCTGCAGGCCCGGCTTGGCGAGCTCGGCGCGGATCAGCAGCGCCATCACACCGCCGATCAGGAAGAACGCGAACGACGTGATCAGGTACAGGTGCCCGATCAGCTTGTGGTCGGTCGTGGTCAGGTACTTGACCAGCAACTGGCCCTTGCTGCGCCGCCTCGGCAACGTGGTGGTGCTACCGATGGCACCGGTGCGCTCGGCGAAGTCGGTCACTTCTGGCCCTCCCCTGTACCGGGAATGGTGGTGGCGTCGGCGCCACCGGTTGCGGCTCCGGTCTGGCCCTTGGCGGCCAGTTCCTTCAGGTGTGCGTCGTACTCGTCCCGGCTGACCACCTTGACGGTGAACACCATCCGGCTGTGGTAGAGCCCGCAGAGCTCGGCGCACTTACCGGCGAAGGTGCCGGTCTTGGTCGGGGTGAGCTCGAACTTGTTGGTCCGGCCCGGGATGACGTCGAGCTTGAAGTAGAACGACGGCACCCAGAAGGAGTGGATGACGTCCGGCGAGGTCAGGTCGAAGTGCACCGACTCGTTCACCGGCAGCCACAGCGTGGCGGGCTTGTCCAGCGTGCCGGTCTCCCAGACGCCCTGCTGCCCGTCGACGGTGTCCTTGTAGTTGAAGGTCCACTGCCACTGCTGGCCCACCACGTTCACGGTGTGCTGCGGGTTGGCGTCCATCTTCGTGACCTGGTTGCCGTGCTCGACGGTGTAGAAGAAGAGCACGCCGATGATCGCGAACGGCGCCAAGGTGTAGAGCACCTCGAGCGGCAGGTTGTACCGCACCTGCCGGGGGGCGTTCTCATTGCGCTTGCGGTACCGCACGCTGACCCAGAGGATCAGGCCCCAGACCATCACGCCGACGATCAGGGCGGCGGTCCAGGCACCGATCCAGAGGCTGCGGATCGCCTCGGTCCGGTCCGATGCGCCCTCGGGCAGACCGAGTCGCTTCCACTGCTCAGTGGTCGCCGACGAACAACCGGTCAGCAGTGTGGTGCCGAGCACCACCGCCGCACCGACCAGCAGGCGTCGCTTCGCCGGACGTGTGGCGCCGGCAGAACTTGCCGGTCGCTCCTCCACTCCGGGCGTGCCGTTCGAACCCACGGGGCGCCTTTCCCTTCCCAAGTGAGACTGACGACCAAACACTACTGGACACCCTTCGGCGTCCTGCGCATAGGTAGGGCTTAGCGTTTCCCGTGTGAGCGAGCGTGCGTATCTGGACGCCGCGTCGGCCGAGCCGATGCACCCCGCCGCGCGGGAAATGTTGCTGTCGGCAGTGGATTCCGGATGGGCCGATCCGGTGCGCCTGCACCACGAGGGCGGGACCGCGAGGCTGTTGCTGGACAACGCCCGCGCGGTGCTCGCGGACGCAGTCGGCGTCCGGCCGGACGAGCTGTACCTGACCACGTCCGGTACGGCCGCGATCCAGGCGGGACTGGCCGCCGTACGAGCTGCCCGCCGTCGCGCCGGCACCACGGTTGTCCACAGCGCGGTCGAGCATTCCGCCGTTCTGCACAGTGCTGGCTCGGATGGTGTTGAGGTCGGGGTGGACGTGCAGGGCCGAGTGGATCAGGAGGCGTTCAAGGACGCCGTACGGCGACCTGGCGTGGGGGTGGCTGCTGTTCAGTCCGCCAACCACGAAGTCGGTACCAGGCAACCGATCGCTGCGATCGCTCAGGACTGTGGCGACGTACCGCTCTTTGTGGATGCCTCGGCTTCTGTAGGGCACGACGCCGTACCGGACGGGTGGTCGGTGCTGGCCGCGAGCGCGCACAAGTGGGGCGGTCCCGCCGGGGTCGGGCTGCTGGCAGTGCGGAAAGGTACGCGGATCGCTCCCGGCTGGCCGATGGACGAGAGAGAGGACGGCCTCTCCCCCGGGTTCCCGAATGTGCCGAACGCGCTGGCTGCGGCCGCGGCGTTGCAGGCGCGGCTGGCCGAGGCCGAGGAACTCGACAAGCAGCAGAGAACGTGGATCGATGAGGTACGGCGTCGTGTGGCCGCGGACATCGCCGACGTCGAGGTAGTCGGCGATCCGGAGGACCGCCTGCCGCACATCCTGACGTTCTCGTGTCTCTATGTGGACGGGGAGGCGCTGGTGACCGCCCTGGATGCGGAGGGGTTTGCTGTCTCCAGCGGATCCGCCTGTACCTCCAGTACGTTGCGGCCGTCGCACGTGCTGGCGGCGATGGGCGTGCTGACCCACGGGAACGTCCGGGTCTCGCTCAGCCGGGAGACGACGTACGCCGAGATCGACAGGTTCTGCCGGGTCCTGCCTGGGATTGTGGGGCGGATCCGGGCCGAGGTGGGCATGTGAACGTCGAACTGGACTGCCGCGGGCTGCTCTGCCCACTCCCCGTGATCAAACTGGCCAAGACGCTACCGACCGTTGCCATCGGCGACACAGTCACCGTGCTTGCAGACGACCCCGCCGCAGCCACCGACATCCCCGCATGGTGCCGTATGCGCACTCAGGACCTCGTGTCAGCCACACAAAACCAGTACGTCGTACAGCGGCTCAGCTGACCGCTGTATGGATACCGTCGGGGGTGTGATCGACGCTGAGCGGATTGCTGTGCTGACTGGAGCGGGTGTGTCCACTGCCTCCGGGATTCCTGACTTTCGGGGGCCGGAGGGGGTTTGGACCAAGAACCCGGGGGCGGAGGCGATGTTCGATATCGACGAGTACGTCGCCAGCCGGGAGGTCCGGGTGGCGGCCTGGAAGCACCGGCTCGCCGTGCCGGTCTGGACGCTCGAGCCGAACCCGGGCCACCTGGCCCTCGTCGAGCTGGAGAGGCAAGGCCGCCTGACCGGGCTGATCACCCAGAACGTCGACGGGCTCCACCAGAAGGCCGGGTCATCGCCGGAGCTGGTCCACGAGTTGCACGGCACGGTCTGGCACGTCGACTGCCTGCAGTGCGGGCGGCGCCTTCCGATGGCCGACGTACTCCCCAGGCTCGAGGCCGGGGACGAGGACCCGGCCTGCGAGGCGTGTGGCGGCATTCTGAAATCAGCGACGGTCTCCTTCGGTCAGTCGCTCGACAGGACGGTCCTGGACCGAGCCGTGGCGGCCACCGAGGCAGCAGACCTGTTCCTGGCGGTCGGTACGTCTCTTCAGGTCTACCCAGCCGCGGGTCTGTGTGACCTCGCGCTGAACTCCGGCAAGCCGCTGGTCATCCTGAATGCGCAGCCGACGCCGTACGACGAGCATGCGACGACGGTGCTCCGTACGCCGATCGAGACGACGCTCCCGGACCTCGTGACCTTACCGTGACCTGCGAGCCCTCCTCAGACTAAAAACCGACCGCTACCGTCCCCGGCATCAGATGGCGGGGAGGGGTGCGTGATGCGCGGGTTCAGGCGTTGGACGGCAGGTTTCACCGCGGCCGCGGTGGTGCTGCTCGGACTGGGTACTCCGACACAGGCTCCGGCAGCAGCCGCGGCGGAGCGGGTGATCACGCTCGCGGGGTCGCTGCAGAGCGAGCTGGGCTGTCCGGGTGACTGGGACCCGGGCTGCGACGCGACGAGTCTCGGTACGAGCGCGCCGTACACGAAGGTGTTCGACGTACCGGCCGGGTCGTACGAGTACAAGGTCACGGTCAACAAGAGCTGGGACGAGAACTACGGCGCCGGCGGTGTGCTGAACGGCCAGAACATCCCGCTACGGATCGAAGGCCCGGCGAAGCTCGAGTTCAGCTACAACGACACCAGCCACCTGGTGACGGTGAAACCGGTCGACCTGGCCGGCCCGACCGTGACGGCGGCCGACAGGACGCTCGCGACGCCGAGCCTGCGGCAGGGCCTCACCAAGGAACGCTTCTACTTCCTGATGGCGGACCGGTTCGCGAACGGCGACACGTCGAACGATGCCGGTGGCCTCACCGGCGACCGGCTGCAGACCGGCCTCGACCCGACCGACAAGGGCTTCTACCACGGTGGCGACCTGGCCGGTGTGATCCAGAAGCTCGACTACATCAAGTCCCTCGGTACGACGGCCATCTGGCTGACGCCCTCGTTCAAGAACCGCCCGGTGCAGGGCTCCGGTGCGGACGTGAGCGCCGGGTACCACGGCTACTGGATCACCGACTTCACCCGGATCGACCCGCATCTGGGCACCAACGCGGACATGAAGCGGCTGATCGACCTCGCGCACCGCAAGGGCATGAAGGTCTTCTTCGACATCATCACCAACCACACCGCGGACGTGATCGACTACCAGTCCGGCAACCACGGCTACATCTCCAAGGCCACCTCGCCGTACAAGGATGCCCAGGGCAACGTCTTCGACGACAAGCAGTACGCGGCCGGCGACACGTTCCCGCAGCTCGACCCGAACACCTCGTTCCCGAACGTGCCGATCTTCCACTCCAAGGCCGACGAGACCGTGAAGGTGCCGGCCTGGCTGAACGACCCGACGCTGTACCACAACCGCGGCGACTCCACGTTCGCCGGCGAGAGCGCGGAGTACGGCGACTTCTCCGGCCTCGACGACCTGTTCACCGAGCAGCCGAAGGTCCGCGACGGGATGATCGACGTCTACAAGACCTGGGCCGAGTTCGGCATCGACGGCTTCCGGATCGACACCGTCAAGCACGTCAACATCGAGTTCTGGCAGAAGTTCTCGCCGGCGATCCTGGCCGCGGCCCGCGGCGCGGGCGCGAAGAACTTCTTCATGTTCGGCGAGGTGTTCGACGCGAACCCGCAGTTCATGTCGACGTACACGACCAAGGGCGACCTGCAGGCGACGCTGGACTTCGGGTTCCAGCAGAACGCGGTGGCGTACGCGAAGGGCGACTCGAGCACCAAGCTTCAGGACTTCTACGCGGACGACGACTACTACACCGACACGGACTCGAACGCCTACGAGCTGCCCACGTTCCTCGGTAACCACGACATGGGTCGTGTGGGCACGTTCTTGAAGCAGGGTGGCGCGTCAGGTCAGGAGCTGCTCTCACGAGACGAGCTGGCGCATTCCTTGATGTACCTGACGCGCGGGCAGCCCGTTGTCTACTACGGCGACGAGCAGGGCTTCACCGGTCCGGGCGGGGACAAGGACGCGCGGCAGGACATGTTCGCGACCAAGACCGCCGACTACCAGGACGACGAGGTCGTCGACGGTACGGGTACGACGACGATCGGCAGCAAGGACCGGTACGACGTCAACGCCCCGATGTACAAGCACATCGCAGCGCTGGCGCAGCTGCGGGCGAAGTACCCTGCGCTGTCCGACGGGCGCCAGGTGAACAGGTACGCGTCCAACAACATCGGGCTGTACGCGTTCAGTCGGCTGGGCAGCGACAACGTCGAGTATCTCGTGGTGGCGAACAACTCCAAGACGGCGGCGTCCGCGACCGTACCGACGTACGGGCAGAACACGTGGTTCAAGCCTGTCTACGGCCTTTCTCGTTCGATCAAGACCGACCGTGAAGGCAGGGTCTCCGTCAGCCAGGGTCCGCTGTCCGTGACCGTGTACCAGGCTCAGTCGAAGGTCCCGCCGCGCGCCAAGGCGCCCAACGTCTACATGAGCTCGCCTGAGCTCGGCGCGACCGTCGGTGGACGCGCGGAGATCGCCGCAGCGGTCCCTGAGAACACCCCGGCCACTGTGACGTTCGGCTACCGTCCCGTGGGTACGACGGAGTGGAAGCGGCTCGGGTCCGACGACAACGCGCCGTACCGGGTGTTCCAGGACGTCAGCGGGCTGCCCAAGGGCACGCTGCTCGAGTACCGCGCCGTGCTGCGTGACGGATCCGGCAACTACTCGGTGTCCGGCTCGTACGGCGTTGTCGGTGACGCTGCCGCACCGGGTGGTGGCGGCGGTTCCACCGGACCGGTCGTCCAGCCGGCCAACGTGTCCGTGCCGGGTGACCACAACACCGAGATGGGCTGCGCAGCGGACTGGGCGCCGGACTGCGACCAGGCACAGCTGAAGCTGGACCCGAACGACAAGGTGTGGAAGGGCACGTACACGCTCCCGGCTGGTGAGCACGCCTACAAGGCGGCCATCAACAAGACCTGGGACGTCAACTACGGAGCCGGTGGTGTGCAGAACGGCGCCAACATCTCCTACACCGCACCGACCGGACCAGTCACCTTCTACTACGAGCACGGGCGGCACTACGTCACGTCGAGTGCGCAGGGGCCGATCATCACCGCGCCGGGTTCGTACCAGAAGGCACTGGGCTGCTCGGCCGACTGGGACCCGGCGTGCATGCGACCCTGGTTGACCGACGAGGACGGTGACGGGACCTACACGTGGTCCACCAGCGAACTGAAGGCGGGCAACTATGAGGCGAAGGTGGCGCACAACCTGTCCTGGGACGAGAGCTACCCGGCTCAGAACGTGCCGGTTGTGGTACCGAGCGACGGGCTGGTCGTCACGTTCTCGTACGTGCTCGCGACCCACCAGTTCACGGTGACCACCTCCAAGCCCGGTGCGCACCCGGACCTCAGCCAGGCGAAGGCGTACTGGATCGACCGGGACACCCTCGCCGTACCGGCCGTCGACCACCCGGAGCGGTACCGGTGGCGCCTGCACTGGTCGGACACCGGTTCGCTGAAGGTCGACGCGGACGACATCGGTGGTTCGTCGACGGCCCTGAGCTACGACCCTGCGGTCGTCAAGCCTGGGTACACCACGCTGCGACTGGACCATGCCGACGTCGAGAAGATCCTCACTGGGCAGCTGGGACTGGCGCAGTACGACGACACAGGGCGTCTGTTGGATGCCACCGGCGTACAGATCCCGGGTGTGCTCGACGACGTGTACGCAGGCGCCGTCAACCGCTCGTACGGTGTCACGTGGCAAGCAGGCAAGCCCACCTTCACGGTGTGGGCCCCCACTGCCCAGAACGTCCGTCTGCTGGTCGGCACCTCGGCTGTGCCGATGCACCGCAATTCAGATGGGTCCTGGGCGATCGCTGGACCGCGCTCTTGGAAGAACGCTTCGTACCGTTTCGAGGTCACGGTCTTCGCGCCCAGTACTGGAAAGGTAGAGAAGAACGTTGTCACGGATCCGTACTCGGTTGCGTTGACGACGGACTCGACCTACTCGGTGGCGGCGGATCTGAGTGATCCGGCGGGGAAGCCGGCGTTGTGGTCGAGCACTCCTTCGCCGAAGCTTGCACGACGTGTCGACTCGACGATCTACGAGCTGCACGTGCGGGACTTCTCCATCAACGACAGCACGGTGCCTGCGGCACACCGCGGTACCTACCTGGCCTTCGCGGACAACGGCAACGGCACGAAGCACCTGCGCTCGCTGGCAGCCGCCGGGCTCAACACCGTGCACCTGCTACCCACCTTCGACATCGCGTCGATCCCTGAGACCAACCAGCAAACGCCTGCCTGCGACCTGAAGTCCATGCCGGCCGACTCCGACCAGCAGCAAGCCTGTGTGACGGCCGTGGCAGCCAAGGACGGTTTCAACTGGGGCTACGACCCGTTCCACTGGCTGGCGCCGGAGGGGTCGTACGCAACACAGAAGGACGGCCTGCCACGAGTAGCCGAGTTCCGCACGATGGTGGGCGCACTGCACAAGTCCGGCCTGCGTGTGGTGTTGGACCAGGTCTACAACCACACCCCGGCCGCCGGTGAGGCGCCGACGTCGGTGCTCGACCAGATCGTGCCCGGGTACTACCAGCGGCTGGACGCGACCGGCAAGGTCGAGAACTCGACGTGCTGCAGCAATATCGCCACCGAGCACGCGATGGCCGAGAAGATCATGGTCGACGGCACGGTCAGCTGGGCCCGCAACTACCACGTGGACGGCTTCCGGTACGACCTGATGGGCCACCACTCCAAGGCGAACATGCTCAAGGTCCGCGCCGCGCTGAACAAGCTGACCCTGGCGAAGGACGGCGTCGACGGCAAGTCGATCTACCTGTACGGCGAGGGCTGGAACTTCGGCGAGGTGGCCGACGACGCGCTGTTCGTCCAGGCCCGGCAGGGCAATCTCGGCGGCACCGGGATCGGTACGTTCTCGGACCGGCTGCGGGACGCGGTCCGCGGCGGCGGGCCGTTCGACGACGACCCGCGGATCCAGGGCTTCGGCTCCGGCGAGGCGAGCGACCCGAACGGTGCCGCGGTGAACGGTACGCCGGCCGACCGCACGAAGCGGCTCGCCCACGACACCGACCTGGTTCAGCTCGGACTGGCCGGGAACCTGCGCTCGTTCACGTTCAAGTCGGTCTCGTCGGGCGCGGACGTCCGCGGCGACCAGGTCGACTACAACGGCACGCCGGCCGGGTACGCCGACCAGCCCGACGAGGTGGTGACGTACGTCGATGCCCACGACAACGAAACGCTGTGGGACACGCTGACGTACAAGCTGCCGGCCGATCTGCCGATGCCGGACCGGATCCGGATGAACACGTTGTCGTTGGCAACGACCGCGCTGGCGCAGACGCCGTCGTTCTGGCACGCCGGCGCCGACCTGCTGCGAAGCAAGTCGCTGGACCGCAACTCGTACGACTCCGGTGACTGGTTCAACACGCTCGACTGGACCGGCACGGACAACGGGTTCGGTCACGGCCTGCCGCCGAAGGCCGACAACGAGGCCAAGTGGCCGTTCATGAAGCCACTGCTCGCCAACCCGGCCCTCAAGCCGTCCGCGGCTGACGTCGCCACCGCTTCCGCGGCCGCGGCCGACCTGCTGAAGCTGCGGTTCTCCACTCCGCTGTTCCGGCTGGGGACCGCGGACCTGATCAACCAGAAGCTCACGTTCCCGGTGAGCGGTACGACGCCTGGCGTGATCACGATGCGGATCGACGACACAGTCGGCGCGGACGTCGACCCTGCGTTGAAGGGCGTCCTGGTCGTCTTCAACTCCACCAACGCCGCCGTCACACAGCAGGTCCCTGGGTTGACCGGCGCCAACCTCACCCTGTCGCCGATCCAGGCAGCTGGTTCAGACCCGGTAGTCAAGCAGACAACCTGGTCAGCAACCACTGCCACAGCAACAGTCCCACCGCGCACGGTCGCCGTACTGGTCCAACACTAAAGCGCGGCGAACCGAGCCGCCGCCACGAAGGCCGCCAATGCCAGCAGAACGGCATTGGCGGCCGTGGACCGCGGCTCACGCAGTGAGGAGTGCGAGGTTGCGGCGCCGACCATCACGACGCACAGGCCGACAGCTGCAAGCGGCGTGAGTACACGGGCCGTATCGGTGAGCCAGGGCGCGAGGAGCCCGATGACCGCCAGCAGTTCGCAGACAGCCACCAGGCGGACCAGTGGCATGGGGAACGGGGCGATGCCCGTCTGACCGGTGGCGATCAGGCGGGCACGCGACATGGTCGCCTTCAGCACGCCGGAGATCGTGAAGACAACTGCCAGCAATCCGGTGAAGATCCAGACGATGATGTTCATGAGGATTGTTGACGATCCGGCGATCCCCTGGGTGACACTGTCACTGCGTGACCCTGTCGATCGTCTGAGATGGTTGTGATGGAGGAACTCAGGCCGCTGCTGCTGTCGATCGCGTACCGGATGCTCGGGACGTTCGGTGACGCTGAGGACGTCGTTCAGGAGGCGTATCTGCGGCTGCATCGCGAGCCCGAGGTGACGTCGCCGAAGTCGTTCCTGACCACGGTCACCACCCGGCTCGCGATCGACCAACTGCGGTCCGCCAGGCGACAGCGTGAGCAGTACTTCGGTCCATGGCTGCCGGAACCTGCCGTGGACGAGTACGTCGACCTGGCGGACCGGGCCGCGCTCTCGGAGGTACGGCGCTTCGTCGCGGCCGCCGAGGACGGCGAACTGGACGCGTTGGTCGCGCTCCTCACCCCGGATGCGACGTTCACCGGCGACGGCGGCGGTAAGGGCGGCTTCCCCCGCCCGGTCCACGGTGCCGGCAACGTCGCGCGGTTGGTGATCGGCGCCTTCGGCAAGTTCCGCGGCCTGGCGACCGAGCCCGTGCACATCGGCGGTCAACCAGCGCTACGGATTCACGACGCCGCCGACCGCACCGTAGCGGTCTGGTCGTTCGTCGTTACCGAGGGCCGGATCGACGCTGTGCACGGCGTCGTGAACCCGGACAAGCTCACGCACGTCCAGCCGTCACGGTACTCGGACGACCAGGGCTGACTCGTCTACTTCGGCTACGAGGGTGGCGCCGTCGGGGATGGTGTCGCCGTCGAGTTGGCGGCGTACTGGGCGTTCGGCCTGGACCTGGAAGCGGTGGCCGGTGAAGCGTTCGACGTGCCGTTCGCGCCAGGACTTGATCAGCAGACCGAGGGCGAGCCGCGGCCAGTGGGCGATCCGGCGTGGGGCGAGGACGACCAGGTCGATCCGGCCGTCGTCGGGGACCGCGTCCGGCAGCAGCGGGATGTTCGCCTGCAGCGTGCCGACGTTGCCGATCACCACGGTGCGCGCGCGACGGCGTACCGGCGGGTGGTCGTCGACGGTGATCTCCACCTGGACGAACGGATGGTTCAGGTTCTTCAGCGTCGAGACGACGTACGCGGCCCACCCGACGCGCTTCTTCAGTTCGTCGGGGGCGTCTTCGATGATCGCGGCGTCCAGCCCGAGGCCTGCCATCACCACGAAACGGTCGACGTCCAGTTGGTCGCCCTTGATCAGCACGCTGTCGATCCGCTGTTCCGAACCGTCGAGCAGCGCCGCCACCGCATCCTCCAGCCGGAGCGGGATGCCGAGATTGCGCGCCAGCAGGTTGCCGGTGCCGCCCGGCAGTACGGCGACCGGGATCCCGGTCCGCGCCAGCTCGGCGCAGACCACCCGGACCGTGCCGTCACCGCCCGCGACGAGGACCAGGTCCACCTGGTCGTCGACGGCGCGCCGGGCCATCGTCATCCCGGCGTCGTCGGCGGTCGTCTCGAGCCACAACGGCTCGGCGAACCCACGATCGCGGAGCGCCTGCCCGACCGTTTCACGGAAGGTGTCGCCGTCGACCTTGATCGGGTTCACGATTACGGCTGCCCGTCTGGCAGAACTCACCTGATATTCCACCGTTCGGAGAGATAGCGTGCTGTCGGTGAGCAGACTTCCACGGAGTACGCCAGAAGCCCAGGATCTGTCCGCCGCTGCGCTCGACAGTTTCGTCGGAGCGCTCGACGCCGGGCAGCCCGAGATCCAGACAGTCACTGTAGTACGGCACGGACACGTGGTGCTCGAGGAGGCGTGGGCGCCGTACCGGGCCGACGACCGGCACCTGTTGTTCTCGGTGTCCAAAAGTTTCACCTCGACCGCGATCGGGCTCGCGGTCGACGCCGGACTGCTGACCCTCGACGATCGGGTCATCTCGTTCTTCACCGCGGACGAGCTGCCGGAGACGATCAGCGACAACCTCGCCGCGATGACGGTCCGGCACCTGCTGACAATGACGACCGGACACTCGAAGGACACCGTCGACGCGCTCAGCCGGGACCGCCGGATGGTGAAGGTCTTCCTGGGCCTCGAGGTCGTGCACGAGCCTGGGACCGTGTTCGTCTACAACAGCGGCGCGACGTACATGTTGTCGGCAATCCTGCAACGGCTCGCCGGGGAGAACCTGCTCGACTACCTGCGGCCGCGGCTGTTCGAGCCGCTCGGCGCGACCGAGGCGATCTGGCAGGTGTCGCAGGAGGGCATCGTCGTCGGCGGCTGGGGCCTCAGCCTGAACACAGAGTCGCTGGCCTGCTTCGGGCAGCTGCTCCTGCAGCACGGCGAATGGGACGGCAAGCAGCTCGTCCCGGCCGAGTGGTTCGAGGCGGCCACCTCGAGGCAGGTCCCCAACGACAACGAGGAGAACCCGGACTGGAAGCAGGGGTACGGCTTTCAGTTCTGGCGCGGCCGGCACAACACGTACCGCGCCGACGGCGCCTTCGGGCAGTTCGTCCTGGTCTTCCCGGAGTACGACGCCGTGCTCGTCACGACCAGTGCGACCGGGGACATGCAGGCGATCCTGAACACCGCGTGGGAGTACCTGCTGCCGGCGCTCGAGGGCAAGGACGTCCCCGTGGTGCCGCGCCCATCGCAGCTGGAGCTGCCGCCGCCCAGCGGCGCAGCACCGGCGCCCGGCGACGGGCAGACGTACCGCTTCGCCGGATCCAACGCGACCGGGCTGACCGCTGTCCGGCTGGATGCGGACGGCACCGGCACGTTCACGTTCGAGGACCCACGCGGCGGGACGCACGAACTCGTCTGTGCGGCCGGCCCCTGGCGGGAACAGACTGCGCCGGGGACGGTCGCCGACGCCGGGCCGGAGACCGGCGAACGGATCCTGACCAGCGCGTACGGCGACGGTGACGCGTTCGTCGCGACGTTCCGCTGGGTCGAGACGCCGTTCGTCGCGACGCTCAGCTGCCGCGTCGACCCTGCTGCCGATGGCCGGATGACCGTTGACGGCAGGCTCAACGTGTCCTTCGGACCGACCGAGTTCAGCGAAGTTTCGGAGCCGATGTCACAGAGCTGAGCCGTCGCGTGTCCTCCGGGTCGAAAGCTGAGACGACGGAGGAAGAGATGAAGGTGTTGGTGGCAGGTGCGACCGGCGGACTGGGCCGGTCGCTGGTACCGCAGCTGGTCGCGGCCGGGCACGAGGTGACCGGGATGATCCGGTCCAGGTCCGGCGCGGCCGGCGTCCGGGCGTCCGGTGCGGAGGTCGTACTCGCGGACGGTCTGGACTCAGGAGCGGTCCGGGCCGCCGTGGCGTCGGTCCGCCCGGAGGTCGTCGTCCACCAGATGACGGCGCTCAAGGGCGGCATCGACTTCAAGCACTTCGACGACAGCTTCGCGCTGACGAACAAGCTGCGGACGATCGGTGTCGACAATCTGATCGCCGCCGCCCAAGCTGCCGGCGTACGGCGGTTCGTCGTCCAGTCGTACGCCGGCTGGAACCTGCAGCACGGCGGGCCGGCCACCCGGACCGAGGCCGACCCGCTCGACCCGAACCCGGTGCCCGCGCAGCGGCAGACGATGGCCGCGATCAAACACCTGGAGTCCGCGGTGCTGAACGCCGACGGGCTCGAAGGGGTCGCGCTGCGGTACGCGAACTTCTACGGGCCGACCGCGGACCTCGGGAAGGGCGGCTCGATGGTCGAGCTGGTCCAGAAGCGCCGGCTGCCGATCATCGGCGACGGTACGGGCGTCTGGTCGTTCATCCACTACGACGACGCGGCCGCGGCCACGGTGAAGGCCGTGGAGAGCGACGTCACCGGCGTGTTCCAGATCGCCGACGACGACCCGGCCCAGGCGGCCGTGTGGCTGCCCGAGTTCGCCCGCATTCTCGGCGCGAAGCCACCTCGGCACATCCCGGCCTGGCTCGGCCGCCTCGCGGTCGGCGACGTCGGCGTGGCCGCGTTCACCGAGATCCGCGGCGCCGACAACACCCTCGCCAAGAAGACCTTCGACTGGCAACCCGGCTACGCCTCCTGGCGCGAAGGTTTCAGGCACGGGCTGTGAAGCGCGCATCCCTGAGAGGTTTTCTTTACTTCTGCGTTACACGCGATGACCGGAGCTGAAACCGGCGGGTCCTGAACTGATGTGGACCCGCCGGGACGGCGGGGCGCCCCTAGGGTTCCGCTGCTCGTCGAGGTGACGGGCAGGACTGGTCCGAGAGGGGAGGCGAGACCGCCGGCGATTCGTCTGCCGCGACGGTGTCGTTCCACGGCGGGACAAAAGCCCGGGAGGCCTTGAAAGGCCCCGGGCTGCTGTGTGCATTCCCGGGCCGATCCAGCGGAGGCCGGAATGCCAGGATCAACAACAGCATCCCCCGAAACACTGAGCACCGATCAACTGGGCGCACGAGATCTCGGCCGGTTCGGCTACGCCCAGCAGCTGTCCCGCCGGGTCGGCAGTTACGCCTCGTTCGCGGCCGGCTTCTCGTTCGTCTCGATCCTCACCACCGTGTTCCAGCTGTTCGGCCTGGGCTTCGGTTTCGGCGGTACGGCGTTCTTCTGGACCTGGCCGGCCGTTCTCGCCGGTCAGCTCACGGTCGCGTTGTGCTTCGCCGAACTCGCGGCGCGGTACCCGTTGTCCAGCGCGATCTACCAATGGGCCAGACGCCTCGGTGGCGCCGTCGTCGGCTGGTTCGCCGGCTGGACGATGGTGATCGCGCAGATCATCACGCTGGCGACGGCAGCCATCGCGCTGCAGGTCGTACTGCCCGCGGTCTGGCCCGGCTTCCAGTTGGTTGGCAGCAACCCCGCCCTGGCCTCCAAGGACGGCGCCGCGAACGCCGTCCTGCTCGGCTGCATCCTGCTCGCCGCCACGACCCTGCTGAACGCGACCAGCGTGCGGATCACGGCACTCGTCAACTCGGTCGGCGTGACGTGCGAGCTGATCGGCGTCGTGCTGATCGTCATCTTGTTGACGAGCCGAGCCGAGCGCGGCCCGTCCGTCGTCCTGCACACCACGAACCTCGACAGTTCGACCGGGTACGTCGTACCGCTGCTGATCTCGGCGTTGATGGCGGCGTACGTGCTCGTCGGCTTCGACAGCGCCGGTGAATTGTCGGAGGAGACGCACAAACCGCGCGCGACGACACCCCGGACTATCATCCGCGCGGTCGTCGCGTCCGGGGTCGGCGGCGCGTTCCTGATCGTCGCGGCGCTGATGGCCGCACCCTCACTGACCGACGGCGACCTCGCGACGCAAGGGCTCCCGTACGTGTTGACGAGCCGGCTCGGTACGACCACCGGCAAGCTGCTGTTGCTCGACGTCGCGCTCGCCGTCTGCGTGTGCACGCTCGCGATCCAGACCGCGGCCGCCCGGATGATCTTCTCGATGGCCCGCGACAACGTGCTGCCGGGCTCGCGCCAACTCCGCAAGGTGTCCACGCGGACCGGCACGCCGGTGGCCGCGACAGTGGTTCCGGGTGTGCTGGCCGCGGTCTGCCTGGTCGTGAACGTCGGCAACGCCGGCCTGTTCCTCGGCCTCGCCAGCGTCTGCATCATGCTGCTGTACGTCGCGTACCTGATGGTCACCACGCCCTTGCTGGTACGACGCCTCACCGGCGGCGGTCTGCCGAGCGGGACCGACGAGAACGGGCGACCGCTGTTCTCGCTCGGCCGGTTCGGGCCGCTCGTCAACATCGTTGCCGTGGGCTACGGACTCGCGATGGCGGTCAACCTCGGCTGGCCCCGGGCCGAGGTGTACGACCCGGCGGGCGCCGGCTGGTACCTGCACTACCTTCCGCTGATCACGCTCGGCGTCGTGGCCGTCGGTGGCGCGATCGCCTTCTACTTCCAACGCCCGGCGTACTTCGCCTCGATCGGAGTGCCCGCCCGCGTCGCGGAGCCGGTCGTCGAACCGGAAGGGATCAGCGCATGAGCCACACGCATGAGCTTCCAGCGGCGGCGGCATGGTCGGCACCGGTCCGTGCGGGACGCACCGTCCGGCTGACGGCGCTCGGGGACAACGCGAACGCGTCGGTGCTGATCGTCGGCGCCGACCGGCTCGATCGCCTGAACATCCCGGACACGTTGAAGTCGCAGATGTCCGCCCGGATCAAGCCAGGCATGGTGTTGATGTCGGACCGTGGTCAGGCACTGGCGACCGTACTCGACTCGACCCTGGACTGGCACGACTGCTTGACCGGCGCGCTCCCCGGCAGGCTGCTCTTGCTGGAGCTGACCAAGCACGGGTTCGGCGAGGCCGATCTGCACGGCTGCATCAACTTCTTCAGCAAGGTCGCCGTCTCGGACTCCGCATCCCTCGAGTTCGTCCCAGGGCATGCAACCGCAGGTGACTCGGTGACGCTGCGAGCCGATCAGGACCTGCTGATCTTCATCTCGACCACGCCGCACGCCCTGTCCGACCTGCCCGGGGCGGGAGTCGCCGTACAGATCGAAACGCCCGAGCACACCGAGGACCCCGAACTCCGCGAGGAAGCGCAGCGCGCACTCCGACTGACCCGGGAGCTGATCGCATGACCGTCACCGCGACCACCGTCGGACTCGACACCGTCGTGGACGCCGGCGACGGCGCGCTCGTCACCGTGCCCGCGGGTGGCCGGTTGCGGATCGTCGACCTGTACGGCAACCAGGCCGTCGACACGTTGTTCTACGACGCGCACGACATCGACAACCGGTACTCCGCGTTCGACACGATCCGCGAACAGCGGGCCGTCTTCCTGACCACCGGATCGCGCCTGCTGTCGACCCGGCTGGACGAGCTCGCGGTGATCACCGACGACACGTGCGGCCGGCACGACACCGTCGGCGGCGCGTGCTCGCAGGAGAGCAACGTGATCCGGTACGGCGAGTCCACGCGGCACCAGCACGCCTGCCGGCAGACGTTCCTGCGGTACGGCGCGCAGGCGGGTATCGGGCAGCGTCAACTCACCCACAACATCAACTTCTTCATGAACGTACCGGTGACGCCGGACGGCGGCCTCACCTTCGAGGACGGGCTGTCCGCGCCCGGGAAGTACGTCGAACTGACGGCGAGCCGCGACCTGCTCGTGCTGATCAGCAACTGTCCGCAGATCAACAATCCTTGCAACGGCTGGAACCCGACACCGATCCAGCTGCTGGGCTGGTGGTGAGGATGCCGGCGACCGTCACAGTTGTTGCTCCAGGCACCCAAACCACCGTGCAGGACCTGGCCGGCCGGCCCGGATTGTGGGATGTCGGCGTACCGCCGTCCGGCGCGGCCGACGAGCTCACGTTCGCGCTGGTCAACGCCGCGGTCGGCAATCCGGCTACCGCGGCAGGACTCGAGTGCGTACTGACCGGACCGGTACTGACCTGCGACGAGGACCGGCTGGTCTGCGTCGGCGGAGCTGTCCGCAATGCGACCATCGGCAATTGGCGGCTCCGGCCTGGCCTGGTCGTCCGTTGGCCCGCCGGTACGGTGCTGGACGTCGGCCCGATCGACGGTCCCGGGATGCGCGGCTACGTGGCGATCCAGGGAGGCCTCGAGGTGCCACGGGTCCTCGGCAGCCGGTCGACGTTCATCCTCGGCGGCTTCGGCGGCCACGACGGCAAGCCGCTCGCGGCCGGCATACGGCTTCCGCTCGGCCGGCAGGAGAATCTGCTGACCCCGCAGTCGGTCGAACTGCCCGTGCTGTCGGATGCCTGGCAGCTCCGGGTGATCCCGGGACCCCACGGGGCGCCCGAGCACCTGACGATCGACGGCGTCGAGGCGTTCTTCGCCACCAAGTGGACAGTCGACCACCGGTCGGACCGCACCGGCGTCCGGCTGATCGGGCCGACGCCCGGCTGGGCCCGGACCGACGGCGGCGAGGCGGGCCTGCACCCGTCGAACGTGCACGACTCGGCGTACCCGGTCGGCGGCATCATGCTGTCCGGCGACACCCCGGTGATCGTCGGCAAGGACGGCCCGTCCCTCGGCGGCTTCGTCGTACCCGCCGTCGTCATCGAGGCCGATCGCTGGATGCTCGGCCAGTTGCGCGCCGGTGACTCGGTCCAACTGGTCCCGGTGACGCCCGAGGTCGCGTCCGAGGCGATCCGGTCTCGCCGCCGCTGGCTGACCGACCTCCGGCAAGATCCGGCTCCGGTCGCCGCCTCGGTCGGTACGCCGGACCGCCCGAGGACGCTGCACCGCGGCGAGCGCTCCGCGACGGCACCGTCGTACACGATCCGCTGCGCGGGCGAACGGCACCTGCTGGTCGAGGCCGGGCCGGCCGAGCTGGACCTCACGGTCCGGGTCTGGATCCACCTGCTCGCGCAGGCATTGCGCGACGACCGGCCGGCCGCTGTCACCGAGATCGTCGAAGGAGTGCGCTCGCTGCTCGTCGCGGTCGACTCCGCACGGATCGGGCTGACCGAGCTCGCCGAGCGGCTCGCGTTCCTGGCCGCCGGCCTGGACGATCCCGAGACGGTGGTGCTGCCGGCCCGCGAGGTGCTGCTGCCGATCGCGTTCGACCATCCCGAGGCGCACGAGGCGATGCGCCGCTACGCCACGTCGGTGCGGCCGGACGCGCCGTGGTGCCCGGACAACGTCGAGTTCATCCGGCGGGTCAACGATCTGGCCGAACGCGACGAGGTGTTCGAGATCGTGCAGGCCGCGACGTACCTGGTGGTCGGTCTCGGCGACGTGTACTTGGGCGCGCCGGTCGCCGTACCGATCGATCCGCGGCACCGGCTCGTCACCACGAAGTACAACCCGGCGCGGACCTGGACCCCGCAGAACGCGGTCGGCATCGGCGGGATCTACCTGTGCGTGTACGGGATGGAAGGGCCGGGCGGGTACCAGTTGGTCGGGCGTACCGTACCGGTCTGGCGGCTGTCCCCCGCCGACGAGCAACCATGGTTGCTGAGGCAGTTCGACCTGATCAGATTCACGCCGGTGAGCGCGGAGCAGCTCGCGCACGAGCGGGCCGAGATCGCTGCCGGGCGCGCGGACCTGAAGACCGCACCCGCGACGTTCTCGATCGCCGACGTACGCCGGATCGAGCAGGAGGCACCGATGGAGATATCGACCGTACGGGCCCGGCGCCGCGCCGCGTTCGAGGCCGAGCGGGCCCGGTGGGGCGCATGAACCACGAGTGGATCGCCCGGGTCGAGCCGGTCGCACCGCAGCCCGGGCCGTTGCGCGGGCTGACGATGGCGGTCAAGGACAACATCGATCTGGCGGGCGTACCGACAACGGCGGGCGACCCGCGCAACACCCGGCCCGCGGAGCGGAACGCGTTCGTGGTGGACCGGTTGATCGCGGCCGGCGCCGTACCGTTGGGCAAGACGAACCTGGACCAGTACGCGACCGGCCTGGTCGGCACCCGGTCGCCGTACGGGCCTTGTCACTCGGTGTTCTCCGAGCTGCATGTGTCCGGCGGATCGAGTTCGGGCAGTGCGGTCGCGGTGGCGAGTGGACAGGTCGATTTCGCGCTCGGCACCGACACGGCCGGGAGCGGCCGGGTGCCGGCAGCATTCAACCGGCTGATCGGCATCAAGCCGAGCCGTGGACTCGTGTCCGCGCGTGGCGTGGTCCCGGCCTGCCGGTCGCTGGACTGTGTGACCGTGATGGCGCGTACCGTCGCGACCGCGCGGGCGGCGTACGACGTGATGGTTGCCTACGACCCCGATGACGCGTGGTCGCGGCCAGTTGGTTTGTTGCCGCAGCGCCGGGCCGGACGCGGCGACCAGGCCGTCATCGGCGTACCGGACCTGGCGCTCGACCTGGATCCGTTGCATGCCGAGGCCTGGCAGGCGACGCTCGACGAGGCACATCGGCTGGGCGAGGTCGTCAAGGTGGACGTCCGGCCGCTGCTCGAGGCCGCTGACCTGCTGTACTCCGGGCCGTGGCTGGCCGAGCGCTGGCTGGCCTTCGGTGACAAGCTCGACGACGATCCGGCCGTCGACCCGGCGGTCCGAACGATCGTCCGCGCCGGCGAGTCGCTCACCGCGGCGGCCGCTTTTGCCGGTTTCGATCGGCTGGCCGAGCTGGCCCGCGCGAGTTCGTCCTTGTGGACGGAGGTGGATGCGCTGCTGCTGCCGGTCACACCCGGCCACCCCACGTTGGCCGAGGTCGCGGCCGATCCGATCGGCGTGAACAGCCGCTTGGGCCGGTTCACGAACATGGTGAACCTGCTGGATCTGTGCGCAATCGCCTTTCCTGGAACGGATCGTGCCGACGGCCTGCCGTTCGGGGTCCAACTGCTCGCACCGGCCGGTCACGACCATGAGCTGATCGATCTGGCGGCGTTGTGGTGCGGTGAACCGGTTCCGCCGCGCGCTTCGGACGACGTACTGCTGGCTGTCGCCGGCGCGCACCTCAGCGGCCAACCGCTCAACGACGAACTCGTACGCCGCGGAGCCCGGCTCGCGTACACAGCCCGTACTGCGGCGTCGTACCGCATGTACCTCGTCGACGGCCCCCGCCCCGGCCTGACCCGAACGCTGAACGACGAGCCCGGGCCGGGCATCGAAGTGGAGGTCTGGAAGCTGCCCACCGCCGAACTCGCCGGCTTCATGTCAACCATCGCGCCCCCGCTGACCATCGGTCCCCTCGAACTGTCCGACGGCCAGCAGGTGCTCGGCTTCCTCTGCACTGCGGATGCCGCAGATCCGACCCAAGACATCACCAGCTGGGGCAGCTGGCGCGCGTACCTGGACGGGCGCGAAGCCTAGGGTAGGTGGGCATGAGCCTGACGCCCGCCGAACAGAACGTACTGGAACGGATCGACGAACGACTGCTGATCCGCGTCACACAGGAACTGGTCCGCGCGCCTGGGCAGAACCCACCGGGCGAGGAGGCCGCGACGGTCGCCGCACTCGTGGCGGCCGCACGCGACCTCGACCTCGACGTGACGACTCGTTCTGTCGAGGCAGGTCGCGACAACGTGTCGGTGACGCTGTCCGGTGGCGACAGTCCCGGCCTGCTGTTGCTCGGTCATACCGATGTCGTGCCGGTCGGCGACGGGTGGACGGTCGACCCGTACGGCGGGCTCGTGCGCGACGGGCGGATCTACGGGCGCGGTGCGTCCGACATGAAGGGCGGTCTGGCTGCTGCGCTGGCTGCCCTCGCGGCATTGCGTGGTACGGCTTTGAGCGGTCCGGTGGAACTGGCCGCCGTGGTCGACGAAGAGGAGACGGGCAAGGGGATCCGCGCGTTCATCGAGTCCGCTCAGCGCGCACCTGTGGATAACTCCGGTCCGACCAGCTCGCCGAGCGATAGACTTGAAGCGGAAAGGACAGGGGCGAAACACCAGTACGTCGGGTGCATCACAGCCGAGCCGACCGATCTGCAGACCATCATCGCGGCGCGCGGCGACTCGTACTTGCAGGTGGCGGTGCACGGGCGTGCCTCGCACGCGGGTAACCCGGACGGTGGCGCCAACGCGATCTACGGCGCGGCGGCCGTCGTCGCGGAGATCGAACGCCTGCACGGCGAGCTGGCGCAGGCACCCCATCCCCTGCTCGGGCCCGCGACCTGGAGCGTCGGCCAGATCAACGGCGGCACCGGCGGCTCGATCGTGCCGGCCGACTGTGTGGTGGTCGCGGACCGCCGGCTCCTGCCGGGCGAATCACCCGCCGAGGTACTCGCCGACCTGGGCCGCCGGGTCGCCGCCCTGCGGTTGGAGGACCGTGAGCTGACCGTCGAACTCTCCATGCCGATGGAAATGCCGGCCTTCGAAACCTCCGAGGACCACGAACTGGTACGCGTCACCGAGTCCGCCCGCTTCGACGCCGGCGGCCCACCCCTGCCCCTCGCCGGCTGGACCGCAGCCTGCGACGGCGGCTACATCGCCCGCGACCTCAGCATCCCGGTGGTCGTCCTAGGCCCCGGCTCAGTAACCACCCAAGCCCACCGCGGCGACGAGTCGGTCGCAATCGCCGAACTCGTGACCGCGGCGCGCGCCTATGCGTTGATCGCCCTACGGCTGCTCGGTACGACGGCGTGAGTCGGCGGGTCCTGCATTCGGGCTCGGTGCTTGATGTCCGTTCGGGTGACGTGCGGTCGGCCGATGTTGTGCTTGCCGACGATCGCATTGCCGATGTGGGGATCGGACTGGACGGCGACGAGGGCGTCGACTGCACAGGCGCGTTGCTGGTGCCTGGCTTCATCGACTGTCACACCCACGTGTGCTTCGGGCCTGCTGGCGTGGATGCGCTGCAATTGCCGCGGTCGGCTCGGACGCTGTCCGCAGTACCGGTGTTGCGGACGTTGCTGCGGCTCGGGGTGACGACGGTGCGGGACGCGTGGGGCGCCGACGCCGGCGTACGGCTCGCGATCGAGAACGGGTGGATCGAAGGACCTGAGCTGCTGCTGAGTTTGCGGCAGGTCGGTACGACGGGTGCGATCGGCGACGTGTGGGCGCCGCGGACCGGGGCGCTCGAGTTCTACGGGGATCCGTCACTGCCGGATCCGATCTTCGACGGGGCCGACGCAGGACGAGCCGTCGTACGGCGGATGGTTCAGGCTGGGGCGGACTGGATCAAGGTGACGGCGAGCGGGTCGATGGCGCTCGGGATCGGCGTGCACGATGTACATCTGACGTACGACGAGCTGGCTGCGGTGGTGGATGAGGCGCACCGGCGGGGTGGGCGGCGGGTGATGGTTCATGCGCATGGGGCGCGGGCGGCCGAGCTTGCGGCGCGCGCCGGGGCGGCGAGCGTGGAGCACGGAACCTACCTGGATGAGGCTGCGGTAGCTGCGATGGCGGATTGCGGGACCTGGTACGTGCCGACCTTGTCGGTTACTCAGTCGGATCCGGAGCACGGGCCGGACGGGGCGCCCGAAGCGCACCGGGAGTCGATGCGACTGGCGATCGAAGCCGGGGTGCGGATCGCGATGGGAACGGATGGTCCGGTACGGCCGCACTCAGAGGTGTTGCGGGAACTCAGCCATCTGGCAGCCGCCGGGTTGGGCGAGGCCGGGGCATTCCGGGCGGCGACGATCGACGCGGCGCGGTTGCTCGGGCTGGCGGAGGATCGCGGGGAGATCGCGGTTGGCAAGCGTGCTGATCTGGTGGTGCTCGATGGGGCGACGCTGGACTGCGCGGCCATGGAGGAGCGGCTCCGCCAGGTGTTTCACAACGGGGTCGAGGTCGTCCGTTGACTCTCACACGGTGTCAGACATTAGACAGCTCGTATGTTGACAGCAGGAGAGGCTGCGGAGCGGATCCGCGTAGGGCAGACGACGTCACGAGAGCTCACTGAAGAGCTCCTTACCCGGATCGCCGCTGATACCGCGGTTAACGCGGTCGTGGAAGTGCGGCGGGAGTATGCGCTCAGCGCAGCAGATCGAGCCGATAGAGGGGGTGGGTCGTCGGGGGCTTTGCATGGGGTGCCGGTGACGGTCAAGGAGTGTTTTGATGTCGGGGGGATGCATACGACTTGGGGGAATCCGGCGTTTGCGGGGTTTGTGGCTCGGCGGGATGCGGTGGTGGTGGAGCGGTTGCAGCGGGCCGGGGCGATTGTTGTCGGGAAGACCAACGTTCACACGATGCTTGCCGACTTCGGGCAGACCACGAACGAGATCTACGGGCGGACCAACAACCCCGCCGACCTCACCCGGACGCCCGGCGGATCGTCCGGCGGGGCGGCGGCCGCGCTGGCGGTAGGGCTCACGTATCTCGAGTACGGATCCGACCTGGTCGGATCGGTCCGGCTGCCCGCGGCGTACTGCGGCGTCTACGGACTGAAGCCCACCAACGGACTCGTCCCGCAACGCGGTTTCCAGCCCCCGGGTACGCCGTACGTCCCGAGCGAACTGCCCAACTTGTCGACCCTCGGACCACTCGCCCGCTCGGCCGCGGATCTCCGGATCGCCCTGCGCGCAACAGCCGGTCCCGAGGCGCCGTACTCGTACACGCTCCGCCCACCGCGACACCGACAGCTGAGCGACTATCGCGTAGGAATCGTCACTGACCACCCGGCCGCACCGGTCACCGCGGAGGTCGGTGACGCGCTGTCCAACACGATCGACGTCCTGGCGAAGAGCGGTGCGAAGATCGTTGAGAAGTGGCCGGACCGCGTCGACCCGAACGGACAGGCCGACGAATTCGGCCGCCAGGTCGAACTCTTCTTCGCCCTGCACGGCGGCGAACCCAGCTCGCTGACCGTCGACCAGCTCCTCACCACCGAACGCAACCGCCTGGCAGCCAGAGCCAAATGGCAGCAGTACTTCGAGAACGTCGACGTCTTCCTCTGCCCGACCAGCTTCACCGTCGCGTTCCCGCACGGCTCGACCACCATCGACGGCCGGCCGTACGAGGCGCAGGTGTTCTGGATCGCGCACGCGTCGCTCATCGGCCACCCCGCCCTCAGCATGCCGATCGGCCGGACGGCCGCCGGGCTCCCGACCGCCGCGCAAGTCATCGGCCCCTGGCACGAGGACGACACCGCCATCACCTTCGCCGAACTCCTCGGCCAACTGGTTGACTGACAGCCATGTTCGCGATCGGTGAGTTCGCCCGCCACGGCCGGGTGTCGATTCGGATGCTGCGGCACTACGATGCGATCGGCCTGCTGCGACCGGCGCACGTCGATCCCGCGACCGGGTACCGCAGCTACACCGCGGCCCAGCTCGCCGACCTGAACCGGATCGTCGCGCTGAAGGATCTCGGTTTCTCCCTCGATCAGGTCGCCACGATGATCGCCGGCGATCCGAGCCCGGCCGAACTCCGTACGATGCTCACCCTGCGGCGTGCGCAGCTCGAGACGGCCGTTGCCGAGAGCAACGCCCGGCTCGCGCAGGTCGAGGCCCGGCTGCGCGGCCTGGAGGCCGAGATCCCGGCCGCGGACATCATCGTCAAAGAATTGCCCGCCGTACGACTCGTCGGTCTGACCGCGACCGCCGCGAGCTTCACGCCCGACGACATCACGCCCGTCGTCCACCCGCTCTGCGCGGAACTCGGCCGACGTCTTCCGGACTCCGACGTACGACCCGCCGGCCGCCTCACCTGCCTGTACGAACAAGCCGACGAGATCGTCGTACGGGCGACCGTACCTGCTGCGGTCGATGCCGGAGGCAACCTCAACGGCCTCGAAGTCCTCGACCTGCCGGGGATCCGGGCGGCGACCCTGGTACATCGCGGCCCGATCGACCAGGTCCTGCCGTCCTGGCAGGCCCTTGCCCGCTGGCTCGAAGAGAACGACCGGAGCGCCGCCGAACCGGCCCGCGAGCTCTACCTCGACACCCCGGAGGATCCGGCCGGCTGGGTCACCGAACTACAGCAGCCGTTCCTCACCGCGTGAATCCAGCTCTCGGGCAAGAATCCTGGCCAGGTGCTCCGCTGCGCGTGGAGTGCCCTGGGAGATCTGGGTGCGACAGCTGAAGCCGTCGGCGAGCACGGTTGTTGTCGCCGGCAACGAGCGGACCGCGGGCAGCAGGGTACGTTCGCCGACCGCCTTCGAGATCTCGTAGTGGTCGCGTTCGAGGCCGAAGTTGCCGGCCAGGCCGCAACAGCCCGGCGCCGCGAGCTCGACGTCGATGCCGGCCGCCGCCATCACCTTTTGGTCCGCGTCGAAGCCGAGCACGGCGTGCTGATGACAGTGCGGTTGGACGAACGCCGCTCCCCCGATCCGCGGGGGTTGCCAGCCTGACTCGACAAGAACCTCCGAGAACGTCCGCGTGTTGGCCGCCAGCGATCCGGCCAGCGGATTGCCGGCGATCAGAGCAGGCCCGTCCTGGCGGAGAGCCGCCGTACAGCTGGGTTCGAGGCCGACGATCGGCGTGCCCGCGGCGAGCTCGGGAGCGAGCGTGGCGAGCGATCGGCTGAGGACCCGGCGGGCGGTCGTGAGCTGCCCGGTCGAGATCCAGGTCAGGCCGCAGCAGACCGGCTTGCCGGGCAGCACGACCTCGTGTCCTGCCGCCTCGAGGACGGCAACGGCATCCCGGCCGATCTCCGGCGCGAAGAAGTTGGTGAGCGTGTCCGGCCACAACACCACCCGCCGGCCACCGGCGCTCGGCGGCTTGCGGCTCGTGAACCAGTCCGTGAAGCTCTGCGCCGCGAAGGACGGGACGTCTCGTTCAGGGGCGATTCCACCGAGTCGCTTGGCGACCGGCAGCCCGGCCAACCGGTTGGCGACGGTCGGCGCCCGCGACGCGATCCGCGACCAGAGCGGCAGCCAGCCCATCGACCAGTGCGACATCGGACGCGCCCACGGACGGCCCGCGTAGTGGTGATGGGTGAACTCGGCCTTGTAGGTCGCCATGTCGACGTTGACCGGGCAGTCGGACAGACAGCCCTTGCAGGACAGGCAGAGGTCGAGGCCATCGCGTACCTCGGTCGATCGCCAGCCGTCGGTGATCAGGTCGCCCTGCAACATCTCCCAGAGCAGGTGCGCCCGCCCGCGGGTCGAATGCTTTTCCTCGCGCGTCACCTGGTAGCTCGGGCACATCACGCTGCCCGACGTCTGCCGGCACTTGCCGATCCCGACACAGCGTCGTTGCGCCTGCGCGAAGTCGTGCCCGTCGTCCGGGTACCCGAAGATCGTCGGCAACCGGCGATCCTTCGCCGGGCCGTCGTGCCGGATCGCCGCATCGAGCGGCGGCGGGTCGACGATCATCCCCGGGTTCATCACCGTGGCCGGATCCCAGATCCGCTTGAGCTCGGCGAACAGCGCCACCCCGTCGGCGCCGTACATCTTCGCGAGCAGCTCGCTGCGGGCCCGCCCGTCGCCGTGTTCGCCGGACACCGATCCACCGAGCCCCACGACCAGGTCCGCGGCCTGCTCGACGAACTCCCGGTACGTCGCGATTCCCCGCGAGCTCAGCAGATCGAAGTCGATCCGCAGGTGCATGCAGCCCTCGCCGAAGTGCCCGTACGAAGCACCCGACAAGCCGTGCCGCCCGAGCAGTTCGTCGAGCCCGCGCAGGTACGCACCCAGACGTTCCGGCGGTACGGCGGCGTCCTCCCAGCCGCCCCACGCTTCCGCCCCGTCCGCGCGGCGGGTCGCGAGTCCCGCGGCGTCGGTACGGCACCGCCACAAGACGGCCTGTGCCCTCGGATCGGTCACCAGTGCACCGGTCGCGCCGGAATCCTGCAACTCCTCGAGCATCGCACCCGCACGGGCAGCCGCGGTCGCGGGGTCGTCGCCGCCGATCTCGACGAGCAGCCAGGCCTTCCCGTCCGGGAGCCCGGCGTGGACCGCGGCGTCGCGGACCTCGGTCGGCAGCCGGTGGACGAGTTCGTCGTTGATCGATTCCATCGTCAGCGGCGCGTGCCGCAGTACGACCGGCACGCAGTCCGCCGAGCTGATCGAGTCGGCGAACCCGAGTACACAGAGAACCCTTGCCTTGGGCAACTCGACCAGCCGGACGGTCGCCCGGAGCGTGGCCGCCAGTCCGCCCTCGCTGCCGGACAGCAGGCCGGCCACGTTGTAGTCGCCGACCAGCCGGTGCAAGGCGTACCCGGAGATCTGCCGGCTGAACTGCCCGAACCGCCGGCGGATCAGCAGCTCGTGACGATCCGCGAACGACTGGAGCGCGCGGTGCAGTTCTCCCTCGGAGCCGGGTCGCGCCGCCGCGACCGCACGATCGGCGGAGGCGTCGACGGTCAGCAGAGTCCCGTTGGCCGCGATCAGGTCGAGGGATCGCAGATTGTCCGCCGTCGTACCCCAGGCGACCGAGTGCGCGCCGCAGGCGTTGTTCGCGATCATGCCGCCCAGCGTCGCCCGGCTCCCCGACGACGGGTCGGCCCCGAACGCGAGCCCGTACGGTTTCACCGCCGCCAGCAGGTCGGTCAGTACGACGCCCGGCTCGACCACCGCGGTACGCCCGACCGGGTCGATGTCGAGGATCCGGTTCACGTGCCGTGAGGCGTCGACGACCACGCCGCCGATCGCGTTGCCCGCCATCGACGTACCGCCACCGCGCAGCACTACGGGCGCCCCGGCCGCTGCGGTCAGGGCCACCGCCGCGGCCAGGTCGTCGGCATCGGCCGGTACGACGACCAGGTCGGGCACGGCGCGATAGTTCGAGCCGTCCGCGGCGTACAGCGCCCGGGTCCCGGGATCGTCCCTGACCGTGCCCCGGAGTTCGTGACGCAGCGTTTCGAGCAGCCGCTCTGGGGTTAGCATTGCCGACAATCTACCCAGCCGGTGCGGCTCGAGCCAGGAGGTCCGATGGTCACGGTGGGCCTGCTGTATCCCGGACACAGCGCCGAGGACGACTACCAGGCGCTCGCGGCGAGGCTGAACGGCGAGGTCAGGTTGCCGGTCGTGACCACCTCGGTGGGCGAGGACGCGCACCGGGTGGACGCGCTCCTCGACCTCGGCCGGGCCGAGCGGCTGGCCGAGGGCGCGGTGCAGCTCAAGCAGGAGCAGCCGGACTCGGTGATGTGGGCGTGCACGTCGGGCAGTTTCGTGTTCGGCCGGGAGGGTGCCAACATCCAGGCAGGCGGGCTCGCTCAGGCGGTCGGCGTACCGGCATCGTCCACGTCGATCGCGTTCGTGGACGCCTGCAAGTCGCTGGAGATCTACCAGGTCGCCGTCGCCGCGTCGTACCCGGAGGACATCACGCAGCACTTCGTCCGGTTCCTGGCCGCGGCCGGCATCGAGGTGGTGTCGACGGGCAGCAACGGGATCCTCACCGCGGCCGAGGTCGCCATGCTGACGGCCGACCAGGTGATCGACATGGTGAACGCCGCCGACCACCCGGATGCCGAGGCGGTGCTGGTGCCCGACACCGCGATGCATACGCTCGCGATCGTCGACGACCTGGAGCTCGCGACCGGCAAGACCGTGCTGACGGCCAACCAGGTGACGGTGTGGAAGGGCCTCGACCTCGTCGGGCCCGTCCCGTCGCTGCCAGATCTCGGGATGTTGTTCTAGGTCCGGTCGGCCAGCGCGGCCAGGCCCGCGGTGATGACCGTGATACCGAATTCGAAACGCTCGTCTCCGCTGGCCCCGGACGTCAACGGGCCGGCGAGAGCCACCACCAACGGGAACCGGTCGGCCGGCTGCTCGGCGAGGAACGTCCGCAGACCGTTCACGAACTCCTCGACGTCCTGAGGCGTCCAGTCCGACGCGCTCTGCACCGTCTCCTCGAAGGCCACGGCGGTGACGTAGAGCGGAATCAGGTCGACGGCCCACGCCGCCGCTTGGTCCGGAAGGTTGCCGGCCTTCAGCAAGGTCAGCATCCGCTCGGTGGTCTGCAGCGCCCGCTCCCCCAGCGGCACCGCGCCGATCGCGGCCCGTGCCACCCCTGGGTTGGCCCGCATCGCCCGGAGCATCTCGCGCATCAGCGCCTTGAGCTGCTCCTGCCAACGCGTCGGATCGACCGGCTCGTCGAACACCATCTGGGCGTTGGCCCGCTCGACCAGGAGCTGATCGAGCTCCCGCTTGTTCGCCACGTGGGCATAGAGCGAGGCCGGCCCGGTCTTGAGCTCCTGCGCGACCTTGCGCATCGAGACCCCGTCGTACCCCTCCTTGCGGAGCACCTCCATCGCCGCGTCGACGATCCGCTCCCGGGTGAGCGGTGCCTTGCGCTCGCGGACGGGCTTGGCGGGAGAGATCGGCTGCCACGGGGATTGACTCATGCGACCACTGTAGCGAACACCGTACTTGACACGAACACTGTTCGTAGATAGAACAGTGTTCGTCAACGAACACCGTTCGAAAACTACAAAGGGGGCACTTATGAGCACCACACTCGAAACAGACACCACGACCACGCCACGCGGTACGCCGTACCGCTGGCGCTGGCTCGTGCTTGCGACCATCCTGATCGCCGAGATCATGGACCTGGTCGACTCGACGATCGTCAACATCGCGGCACCGTCGATCCGGGCCGAGCTCGGCGGCTCGGAGTCGGCGATGCAGTGGATGCTGGCCGGTTACACGCTGGCGTTCGCGATCGGCCTGATCACCTTCGGCCGGCTCGGCGACCTGGTCGGCCGCCGGCGGCTGTTCGTGATCGGCGCCCTCGGCTTCACGGTCGCGTCCGCGGTCTGCGGGCTGGCCACCAGCCCGGAACTGCTGATCGGCAGCCGGGTCGCGCAGGGCCTGCTCGGCGCGGTGATGATTCCGCAAGGCTTCGCGATCGCGAAGTCGATCTTCCCGCCGGACGAGCTCGGCAAGGCGTTCGGCATGTTCGGCCCGGTGATGGGACTGTCCGCGGTCGCGGGCCCGATCCTGGCCGGCGTACTGATCGACGCCAACTGGTTCGACGCCGGCTGGCGGACGATCTTCTTCATCAACGTGCCGATCGGCGCCGCCGCGTTGGTCGGTGCACTGCGCTTCATGCCCGAGGTCAAGACACCCGGCGCGACCCGGCTCGACACGATCGGCGTACTACTGGTCAGCGCAGCGTCAGGCCTGCTGATCTACCCACTCGTCCAGGGCCGCGAGCTCGGCTGGCCGCTGTGGACGATCCTCATGCTGGCAAGCTCGCTCCTCGTCTTCGCCCTGTTCGGCTGGCGGGAGCGCCGGTCCGGCAACCCGGTCATCGACCCGTCACTGTTCCGCAGCCGTGGGTACGTCCCCGGCCTCGGCGTGATCACCACGTTCTTCCTCGCGATGAACGGCTTCATGCTGGTCTTCAACCTGTTCACCCAGCTCGGTCTGCACTACAGCCCGCTCAAGGCAGGCCTCGCGATGGTGCCGTTCTCACTCGGGATCGCGATCGGCGCACCGGTGTCCGCCGCGCTGCTCGCCCCGAAGCTCGGCCGCAAGGCGCTGCAGCTCGGCGTCGCGGTGATGACACTGGCGATGGCCGGCGTCTGGTTCACCCTGCACACGTACGGCGACGCGACCACGATCTGGAACCTGGTCCCCGCGACCCTCGCCACCGGCATCGGCGCCGGCCTGGTGTTCGCGCCACTCTTCGACATCATCCTGGCGTCCGTCGACGACCAGGCCGCGGGATCGGCGTCCGGCGTACTCACCGCCATGCAGCAGTACGGCGGAGCGATCGGCATCGCCGTGATCGGCACGATCTTCTTCCAGCTGCTGCCGGCGCACGCGTTCCTGGGCGCCACCAAGACCTCGGTCCTGGTCGCGATCGGCTTGTTCATCGTCAGCCTGGCGGTGACGTTCCTGCTCCCGAAGCGCGCTCGCGAGGAGAGCGTCAGCCATGCCTGACATGCCGAAGCCCCTGGTCACCGTGCCGGCGGCCAGGGGCTCCGGAGTAACTCAGTTGAACGAGTCGCCGCAGGCGCAGGAGCCGGTGGCGTTCGGGTTGTCGATCGTGAAGCCCTGCTTCTCGATCGTGTCGACGAAGTCGATCGTCGCACCCTTCAGGTACGGCGCGCTCATCCGGTCGGTGACGACGCTCACACCGCCGAAGTCGGCCACCACGTCGCCGTCGAGCTGACGCTCGTCGAAGAACAGCTGGTACCGCAGCCCGGAGCACCCACCCGGCTGAACGGCGACCCGCAGCGCGAGGTCGTCGCGGCCTTCCTGGTCGAGCAGCGCCTTCACCTTCGAGGCGGCTCCGTCGGTGAGGAGAACACCCGTCGCCGTAGCCTGCTCGGTCTGCGCTTCAGTCATTCCTGACTCCAGTCATCTACTCAAGTGCCTACGCTCGAACTCCGTCGGCACGGAAGTCTCTTGTCAGCACAGGACAACAGCTGCCGTCCCGCGCTCATTCCCATGGTCGCACACCAATTTCACAGATCAACCATCCCGCCCGCTGCGCGGTCAGCGGGCCCAGGTCCGGGCGACGCGCTCGGCGACCGTGGCGAGGGAGCCGTGCGCGTCGGCGAACGCCTGTTCCTCACCGACCGCGTCGACCAGCGCGTACGCGGACTCGACGCCCATCGAACGCATCTCCCGGGAGCCGATCAGCACCTTACCGGCGAGTACGACACACGGCCGCATCGCGTCGTTCGCCACCTTCGCTACGCCGGCGATCACCTTGCCGTCGCGCGACTGGAAGTCGAACGCACCCTCGCCGCTGATCACCAGATCCACCTGCGACGCCTTCTGCTTCAGCCCGGTCAGCTCGGCCACCAGGTCGATCCCGGAGACCCGCTCGGCACCGAGCAGCAGCAGCGCGTACCCGAGCCCGCCCGCGGCACCCGCACCCTTCTGGTCGGCGGTCTTCCGGTCGGCCAGCTCCGCGAAATGCGTCAGCCACCCGTCCACCACGGGCTTCCGTTCGTCCGGGATCCCCTTCTGCGCCCCGAACACGCTGGTCGCGCCCCGCAGCCCGAGCATCGGATTCTCGACATCACTCGCCGCCACGAACTCGATACCCCTAACCCGCTCACGAGCTGGGGCCAGGTCGACGGAGGTCAGCGTGGCGAGCCCGGCCGCGCCGGCATCCAGCCCACCCGACTCGGCTGTCGCGCCGAGGGCAGCGAGGAGGCCGGCGCCCGCGTCGTTCGTGCCCGAGCCGCCGAGGCCGAGGATGATCCGCTTCGCGCCGGCGTCCACGGCCGCGGTGATCAGCTGGCCGACGCCGTACGTCGACGCATCCTCCGGGCGCCGGTTCTTCGGCTCCACCAGATGCAGCCCGCAGGCTTGAGCGGTCTCGACGTACGCCGTCTCTCCCGCCAGCAGCACCGTCGCCGGGGTCTCGTCGCCGAGCGGCCCGCGGACCGTGACGGACAGCAACTTCCCGTCCACGACCGCCGACAGTACGTCGATGAATCCGGGCCCGCCGTCGGCCATCGGCGCCACCAGCACCTCGGCCTCGGGGTCGCGCCGCCGCCAGCCTTCCTCGATCGCCGCCGCCGCCTCCACAGCCGTCAACGTCCCCGCGAACTTGTCCGGCGCAATCAGAATCCGCATACGCACATCCTCCCCCACACCGCGCTACCCACCCGACCCCTGTCCACCGGCACCGTGTCCTGCGGGAAGGCGGTCTGGCGTGTCGACGTCTGCTCCGTCGGCAATGTCCGCGCATTCCACCAAGTTGGCGCGGTGCGACCGCAAGTACGTGCGGGCGCCTTCGTCGCCTCGCGCCGAGGCGAGCACCGCGTTCCAGTGATCCCGCCCGATCGTCACCGGATGTCCCGGAGCCCCGTCGTACGTCGCCCGAACCAGGACCCCCGCACCAGCCCGGGACATCACCCGCTGCACAGCTGCAACGGTCAACCCCGGAACGTCCACCGGCACAACCACAACCGCCTCCGCCGGACTGGACTCCAGGTGGGTCAGACCCGTGCGGAGGGAGGCGCTCATGCCCTCGGGCCAGTCGACTGCTTCTACGACCTCGACCGGTTCGGAGGTCAGTGAAGCTCGGGCTGTTTCGGCGGCGGCGCCCACTACGACAACTACCGGAGTGCAGCCGGCTTCCGCGAGGAGGCGGGCGGTGCGGACCACCCACGGCACGCCGGACGGGTCGCGGATGAGGGCCTTGGGGGTGCCCATGCGGTGACCGGCGCCCGCGGCCAGGAGCAGGCCTGCGATCTTCACAGCGGCAGCGTACTGATTTCACAGTTCGGGCAGTGACGTCCACCACGCGGTGTCCGGCGAGACGCGTGGGAGCATGTCTGCCGTGACGACGATCGCAGACGGCTCGAAGTCCCTTCCGTTGCTGTTTCTGGGGCAGAACACGGACCCGCACTCCGAGCGCGGCGTCGAGTGCCCGGGCGCGCTCCCGCCGGCGTCCGACCCGGATCTGGTGGAGCGGGCGCTGACGGCGAAGGCGGCGCTCGGCGACCAGGTGTTCGTGCTCGGGCACCACTACCAGCGCGACGAGGTGATCCAGTTCGCGGACGTCACCGGTGACTCGTTCAAGCTGGCCCGGGACGCGGCGGCCCGCCCGGACGCGCCGTACATCGTGTTCTGCGGGGTGCACTTCATGGCCGAGTCGGCCGACATCCTCACCAACGACCAGCAGACCGTGATCCTCCCGGACCTCGCGGCCGGCTGCTCGATGGCGGACATGGCCCGGATCCAGCAGGTCGAGGCGGCCTGGGACGCGCTGGCCGACGCCGGCGTCGCCGATGTCACGGTGCCCGTGACGTACATGAACTCGAGCGCCGACATCAAGGCGTTCTGCGGCCGCCACGGCGGTGTCGTGTGTACGTCGAGCAACGCCGAAACCGCGCTGAACTGGGCGTTCGAGCAGGGCGAGAAGGTGCTGTTCCTCCCCGATCAGCACCTCGGCCGCAACACCGCCGTACTGCAGCTGGGCATGTCGCTCGAGGACTGCGTGGTGTACGACCCGCACAAGCCGGGCGGCGGCCTGACCAAGGAGCAACTCGCGGCGGCGAAGATGATCCTGTGGCGCGGGCACTGCTCGGTCCACGGCCGCTTCACCGCCGAGTCGGTCGACGACGTCCGCTCCCGGGTGCCAGGGGTGAACGTGATCGTCCATCCCGAGTGCCGCCACGAGGTCGTCACGAAGGCCGACCAGGTGGGCTCCACGGAGTACATCATCAAGGCCCTCGAAACCGCCGAGCCCGGTACGTCGTGGGCCGTCGGCACCGAGCTCAACCTGGTCCAGCGGCTGGCGAAGCAGCACCCCGAGAAGAACATCGTGTTCCTCGACAAGACGGTCTGCTACTGCGCGACGATGAACCGGATCGACCTTCCGCACTTCGTCTGGACCCTGGAGAACCTGGTCGCCGGCCACGTCGTGAACCCGATCAAGGTCGACCCCGACACCGAGCACTACGCCAAGGTCGCGCTCGACCAGATGCTCGCCCTCCCGGGCAAGACCGCCAAGGACTGATCAGAGGAAGTCGCGGAGGCTTCGGACGAGGTCTTCCGGATTGCGTTCGGCGATGTGGTGGGTGGACTTGATGCCGTGGCCCTCGACCTGCCGGCACCACGGCCGCCAGACCGCGACCACATCGCCGTAGATCTGCTCCATGTCGTCGTCGGTCGACCACAGCGCCAGAGTCGGGCATTCGATCCGGCGTCCCGCGGCCCGGTCCGCCTCGTCGTTGCCGCGGTCAACGGTCAGCCCGGCGCGGTAGTCCTCGACCATCGCGTGCACGGTCGCGGGATTGCGGATGGCGGCCAGGAAGTCGGCGTGGTTCTCCGGGCCGAGTGCCTGCGGCGAATTCGTCGTCCACGCGTTGTACCAGGTTTCCGGATCCGCGCAGATCACCCGCTCGGCCGGCTTCTCCTGCTGGGCGAAGAACCACCAGTGCCACCAGGCCGCGGCGAACTCGGCACCGCACCGCTCCAGCGCCTCGACGACCGGCACGCTGTCCATCACGACCAGCTTGCTGACCCGCTCCGGGTGGTCGAGCGCGGTGCGGTAGGCGACGTACGAACCGCGATCGTGCCCGGCGACCGCGAAGCGGTCATGCCCGAGCGCGTCCATCAGCCGTACGACGTCCAGCGCCATCGCCCGTTTCGAGTACGGCATGTGGTCCGCGTCGGTCACCGGTTTGCCCGACTGCCCGTAGCCGCGCAGATCCGGACAGACGACGGTGTACCCGGCCGCCGCGAGCCGCGGCGCCACGGCGTACCAGGTCGTATGGGTCCGCGGGTGGCCGTGCAGCAACACGACCGCGGGTCCGGTGCCGCCGTACCGCACGCGGATCCGCTGGCCCTCGAGCTCGACGTACTCCAGTACGAATTCTTCGAACACGACCCGCCTGTACCCTCAGAAGCCGGGCAGGAACAGGCAGAACAGGTGCCCGTCCGGGTCGCGCATGACCCGGACCCCTTCCGGTTGCGGCTGGTACGACTCCACGCTCGCGCCCATGCTCACCGCATGCTCCACCTCACGGTCGAGGTCGTCGACCGCGATGTCGAGATGGGCCTGCATCTGCTGGGAACCGGGTTGCTGCGGCCAGATCGGCGGGACGTGGTCCGTCTCCAACTGGAAGCTGAGGCCGGGCCTTTCCGACTCGGGAGGCCGTAGCCGGACCCACTCCGGCTCTCGGCTCACCTCGACCCACCCCAGCAGTTCCCGGTAGAAATCCGCCAGCCTGGGTGGATCCGGAGTTCCGAGGACGGTGGCAGCGAGATTCGCGGACATGGTGGCCTTTCTGTGAACGGGACCGGCACTTTTTGCAGGTACCCCGTTCCACGCCTCAGTCCGCGGGGACTTTCGCCGGCGCGTACCAGTCGGCGAGTAGGTCCGGGAGGCGGTCCGGACCCCAGCGGTCCACCGGCGTGATCCGGCCGCGCAACGACGCCAGCCCCTTCGCCAGTTCACCGACGACGTCGCCGCGCCACGGAACGCTGACGCCTTCGTCCGGGCCGACGATGACGGCCGGGCCGCCGCGGTCCACACACACCACGGGGCAGCCGGACGCGAGCGCCTCGGTGACGGCCCAGCCGGCCGCCTCGCGGAACGCCGGGGCCAGCAGCGCGTCCGCGCGAAACATCGCGGCCAGCACCTCCTCGCGCGGCAGCGCACCCATGAACTCCACCCGATCGCGCACACCCAGCTGCCACGCGAGGCTCTCGGCGCGACCCCAGTCCGGGCCGTCGCCGATGATCCGGAGCTCCCAGCCGGCCGCCTCCGAGCGGGCCAGCGCGCTGATCGCGAGCAGCACGCCCTTCCAGGGAATCAGCCGCCCGACGAACAGCGCCGTCTTCACGCCGGCGCTGAACGGTTCGTACGGCCCGGAGGCCGTGAAGCGCCGGATCGCGACGTTCGGCTGGACCACGATCTGCTGTGCGTACGGCGCGAACGCCTCCGCCACATCGTTGTTCTGGGCAACCATCAGGTCGGCGGTCTGCGCCATCCGGCGGCCGGTCAGGCGCCGCCGGGCGCCGGTGTAGGCGCGGCGTACCAGCTCCCCGAGGACGCCGCGCGCGCCGAGCCAGTGCGCCATCGACAGCGGTGCCGTCGTGGACCCGCCGACCGGTCCCCAGATCACCTTCGCCGACGACTGCTCGACCACGCCGGCGCCCATCCAGTCGACCGCGAACGTCAGGTGATGGATCACGTCGAACGAGTGCCGCGCGTGCAGCTCCCGCGCCGTACGGCGAGCCAGCCCCTGCCACAGCGGGTAGTACCAGTACACGTCCGAAGGCCGCCGCCGGAGCCGGAGGATCCACCGCGGCAGCTCCAGCGGTACGACGGTCAGCCCGGGCACCGGCCGGGCCGCGAGCTCCTCGTGGATCTCGTGCACGAACTTGCCCCGGGTCAGCAGCCACACGTCGTGGTCGCGCGCCGCGGCCTTCGCCCACGCCCACCCCGCGCCCGGCTCCGACCCGCCCGACGGCCGGCAGGCGTACGCGCTGAGCAATACCTTCGGCCGGTCAGGCATCAGCTCATCCCCTCCAGAAGCCTCCGCAGATCGGTGCTCGAGGTGGAGGCGGTGTACGGGAAGTAGTGCACCTGTGCGCCGACCTCACCCAGCAACCGTTCCAGTCTGGTCCCCTTTTCGGTTCCCTTCCAGTCATCCCCTTTGAACAGGATGTCGTACCGCAGCTGCTGCCACATCTCGAACTTGTCGCTGGACCAGTCGCTGACCACGTCGTCGACCAGGTCGAGCGCCCGGATCACGTCCATCCGTTCCTGGTGCGGCACGACCGGCGGGCGGCCCTTGATCCGCGCCACCACGTCGTCCTCGACGACGCCGGCGATCAGGTGGTCGCAGTGCTCCCGGGCCCGGCGGAGGATGTTCAGGTGGCCGATGTGGAACATGTCGTACACCCCGGGCGCGTAGCCGACGATCGTCACGCCTGAACCCCCAGGACGGACATCTCGCGGTACCACTTCCCGACCGCGGCGGCCAGGAACAGCAGGTTCAGCACGAGCAGAGCGCCGTACAGCACGACGAAGACCGCCGGGGTGCCGAAGGCAAGGAAGACCAGGCAGAGGACGCCGTAGTCGGTCGGTGCGATCAGCAACGACTTGACCACGGAATCCCCGCGCTCGTTGGGTTTCGCGGCCGCGCCGTGCCGGCGGCGGAGCTGGTCGATCAGGATCAGCCCGAAGAACAGTACCGACGACATGCAGACGTAGGCCAGCGGGACGAGCAGTACGAGATGATTGCTGAAGGCATCGAAGCGGTAGAACGAGATCAGTACGGCGCTGTGCAGCAGCACGATCTTCACCGCGTCGATCATGTGGTCGAGCCACTCCCCCAACGGCGAGCCGCCGCCGCGCAACCGGGCCAGTTGCCCGTCGGCGGAGTCCAGCCCGTACCCGAGGACGAGCAGTGCGGTCACCAGCAGGGCGAGCCACCACGACGGCCGAACGGTTGCCACCAGCACGATCCCGACCAGCGAGCAGAATCCGGATGCCAGGCTGACCTGGTTCGGCGTCCGTCCTGCTAGGTACGCCGCAGCGGCGAACACCCGGCCGATCCGGCGATTAACGAATCGCGAGTACGCCGGCGTACCGGCCGACGGCTTCTGCGCCTGGGAGAGTCGCGCGACCGTATCCCGCAGCGCGCTCATGCGACCGAGCTGCGGGACTGGCGCTGGTCGATCGCGGCGCGCAGGATCGTGCTGCGCGAGCCGCGGCCCGCCGGCAGCACGGTGATCAGCTCGGCCGGGATCCCGGACAGTTCGCCCACGCCCAGTACGCCGTCCAGACCGGTGGCGGCGAAGACGGTCTGCGCCCCCAGCACCTCGGTCAGCCAGCCAGGCTGTACGCCGTCGACGGCGACGACCTCGTCGACACAGCGCAGGTGCTCGAGGATCTGCGCCCGCTCGAGCAGCGGTACGAACGGCCGCCCGCCCCACGCGTCCAGCGCCCACTCGTCGGACAGCACCGCCACGACCAGCCGGTCACAGACCTTGCGCGCCCGCTCGAGCACGTCGATGTGCCCGACATGGAACAGGTCGAAGACTCCGGCGACGCATCCGGTGCGCGGCACACTTTCCCCCAACACGAACTCCTGCGTTCCCTGATGCCCGACGCTGCCCCCCGCGTCGGGGGTGACTTTATACCCGGGGGGCACGACCCGCCCAACGTCCCGCGCGCGACCGGTCGCGGGCGGCGTGCCGGGCGATCGCATCCGTGTAGATCCTTTCCGTGGCCACTTGGTCACGCTCCGGAGTGAAGCGCTCCAGGTAGACCTGACGGGCTCGTTCGCCGCAGGCTATCGAAGTCACGGGATCAGCCATCAACCCGATCGCCTTCCGCAGCGATTCCGGGTCGCCGGGCTCGGTCAGCGCTCCGGTCTCTCCGTCGTCGACGAGCTCGGCCAGCGCACCCAACCGGGAGGCGACCACCGGTACGCCGTGCGCGAAAGCCTCAACCACCACGAGTCCGAAGCTCTCATACGAACGAGCCGGTACGACGGCGACGCGCGCGGTTCTCAGCACATCCATGCCGGAAGCCCACGGTAGTTGACCAAGCACCTGAACGGACAGGTCTTTCCGGGCCCGTTCCTCGGCCTCCGCCCGCAATGGACCGTCACCGACGACGACGAGCCGGCCGAGCGTGGAATCCCATGCCTGCAGGAGATCGGCGAAACCCTTGTCCTCGCTCAGCCGCCCGAGGAACACCACCGCATCGCCGGGACCGGACCTGGCCGGACCTTCGTGCGGTACGGCGTGGGGCTTCACCACGAACCGCTCCGCGTCGAACCCGGCCGCCACGTACCGGTCCCGGACGAAGCCGGACGGTACGACGAACGTGTCGACGTACCGCTGCCAGGTGTGGAGCGTGTTGTGGACGCCGATGCTCGTCGCCAGCGGCAAGGTCTGCACGCGCGACTCCCGGTAGCACGCGTGCCGTACCGCGGCCAGCGGCAACTTGCCGATACACGACTCGCACGGCCGGCCGTCGCGCTGCAGGACCGCGTTGGCGCAGAGCAGCCGGAAGTTGTGCAGGGTCGCCACGACCGGGAGATCCAGCCGGTACGCCGCGCGCAGTACGGAGGCGCTGAACAACGGGAACGTGTTGTGGACGTGCACCACATCGGGCCGTTGCGCTTGCAATAGCTGTGTTAAATCGCGTTCCGCCGAAAATGACCAAACGGATCGAAACGGTAACAGTGCGCGATCTTTTCGGCCGAGATCGGCGATGTCGTCGCTGTTCCGCGCGTACAGGTCGACTTCATGTCCTGAGTTACGCAACAAATCAACCGTTTGCGCGACAACCGTGTTCTCACCACTGGGTTGACCGGTCCGGTAACGGTTGTGCAGCATGGCGACCCGCATGGCACTACCTTAAGTCCCTTGGCGATTGCTCTTGGCTACACCTGGTCTCTCGCCTGTTCCCAGGAGAAGTGCATTGAGGAAGTTGTGGTCGGTGGCGCTCGGTGCCGGAGCGCTGACGGTTGTCGCCGTTGCTGTGCCGGTGATCGCCAACGAGAACAAGGCAACGACGACGGCGAAGTTCCAGGAGTCGGAGCAGGCAGCCGGCCGGGTGCTGCCTTCGCACCGCCCCGGCAAGTCGGGCTCGACGCCTGCGCCGCGTGCGACCAAGCCGACTGCCACCTCAACTGTGCCTACCCCGTCGACGAAGCCGGGTCCGACGCGGAAGCCGACGTCCTCGACCACCACCACGACGAAACCGGTCGAGCCCAAGCTCCCCAAGCCGCCGGCGGTCAGCTCCGACGAGGCCGGACCGGCCGTCGCCGGTCCGTGCAGCGGCGTGGTGATCAAGCCGGGCCAGGACGCGGCCTCGATCGTCAACTCCAAGCCGGCCGGTACGACGTTCTGCTTCGCCGCCGGTGTGCACCGGATCAGCTCGACGATCCGGCCGAAGGCGAACCAGGTCCTCGCGAGCGCGCAGCGCGCCGTACTGACCGGGTCCGTGCCGCTGAGCGGCTGGGTCCGCTCGGGGTCGGCGTGGGTGGCCCGCGGCGCGCTGCCGGCGGCGTACGGCAAGAGCGGTCAGTGCGAGGACGACAAGGCGAACATCTGCTACCTGCGCGAGCAGCTGTTCCTGGACGGCACGCACCTGACGCGGGTCGCGAGCGCCTCGGCCGTGAAGGCGGGGACGTTCTACGCCGACTACGCAGCGAACGCGATCTATCTCGGCAGCAACCCTGTCGGGCACGACGTCGAGATGTCGAAGACCGCGACCGCGATCGAGTCGAACGCTTCCGGTGTGGTCGTCCGTGGTCTGACGATCCAGCACTTCGCCAGCGCGCCCCAGGCCGGGGCGCTCGTGTCCGGGCCGGGCTGGAAAGTGACGGCGAACGACGTCTCCTGGAACCACGCCGTCGGCGTGATGCTGGTCGATGCGGACAAGACGATCGTCGACAAGAACCTGATCCACCACAACGGACAGCTCGGCCTCGGGCAGTACAGCTCGGCCGCGGCCGACGTGACCCGGAACGTGATCAGCTCGAACAACACCGACGGCTTCTGGATCGCCGACTGGGAGTCCGGCGGGATCAAGTCCACCCGCTCGTCCGGGACCGTGAGCGGCAACGTGATCAAGGCCAACAAGGGCATCGGGATGTGGGCCGACGTCGCCGACGACGGCCGGGTGATCGCCGGCAATCAGATCGTCGGCAACGCGGCCGACGGCATCCGGTACGAGATCAGCCGCAACGGCACCATCGAGGGCAACACCGTGATGGGCAACGGGTTCGGCACCGGGCGTGGCTCGGGTACGTCGCTGTGGGACGGCGGCGGGATCAACGTGAACACCTCGACCGGTGTCACGATCAAGGACAACCGGGTCTCGGGCAACGTCAACGGCGTGACGATCCAGTCGCGGACCCGCGGCAGCGGCCCGTGGGGCACGTACCTGCTGCGCGACATCCAGGTCAGCGGCAACGTCATCGAGATGACGTCCGGCACCCAGGCGACCGGCATGGTCCAGAACTCCGGCGCCGAGGTGCCGGCCGGCGAGGTCGTGTTCAGCGGCAACAAATACGTCCTCGACAGCCTCGGCACCCAGCGCTTCGCCCGCTTCGGCACCAAACTGACCGCGGCCGGCTGGCGCCAGGCCGGCCTCGACAAGATCAGCAGCTTCCTCGCCAACTGAGCACTCGTCGCGAGGCTATCGCTTGCCTTTCGCAACATGTTTGTGCGCTACGTATTGCCATGACTACGTGACGTAGGGGTAACCTGCCTACGAAGCCGCGCCATGGGGGGTGCGCTCAGGGCTACCTGTGCCACCGGAGGCTCCGCTATGAAGAAGGCAGTTCTGGCAGTTGTTGTCGTCGGCACCAGTCTGGTTGCTGTCGGCCCATTACCCGCGAACAGCGCACCGCCTGACGACGAGCCGCAGGTGGTGACCACGCCCCCACGGGACGGGTCCTTTCGGACCGGACCGGCGGTGGCGCCGTCGTGCACCGGGGTCACGATCGGTACGGACGACGATGCCGCCGCGATCGTCGACCAGGCGCCGGCCGGTACGACGTTCTGCTTCACTGCCGGCCTGCACCGGATCAGCAAACCGATCCAGCCGAAGGCGAATCAGGTGCTCGCCAGCGACCGCGGCGCCGTGCTCACCGGCTCCGTCCCCCTCACCCGCTGGTCACCCTCGAACACCACCTCCCCGGCCGGCGTGAACCGTGCTTGGGTGACCACCGGGGTGCTGCCGCCGGCGTACCCGCGGACCGGGCAGTGCGAGGACAACCAGGCGAACATCTGCTACCTCCGCGAGCAGGTGTTCCGCGACGACACGCACCTGACCCGGGTGGCATCCCGCGAGAAGGTTGCCCCCGGCACCTTCTACGCGGACTACGCGGCGAACGCGGTCTACCTCGGCGACTCGCCGTACGGGCATGCGATCGAGATGTCCAGTACGCCGACCGCGATCGAGCCGGGTGGCAACAACGTGATCGTCCGCGGGTTGACGATCGAACACTTCGCCACTCCCCCGCAGGGCGGCGCGATCGTGCTCGGGCTGGGCTGGCACGTATACGGGAACGACATCGGCTGGAACCACGCCGTCGGAGCGATGCTGATCAACGCCGACAGCGCCGTCCTGGAGCGGAACCGGATCCACGACAACGGGCAGCTCGGCGTCGGCCAGTACAGCACGCTGAAGGGCACGATCACCGCCAACGAGGTGAGCGGCAACAACACCGACGGATTCTGGATCGCGGACTGGGAGTCCGGCGGGATCAAGACCACCTGGTCGAGCGGCGGTTCGGTGAGCGGCAACCTGATCGAGGACAACCTCGGTGTCGGGCTGTGGAGCGACGCGTACGACGACAGCCGTACGTTCGCCAACAACCAGATCGCCGACAACGCCGCGGACGGGATCCGCTACGAGATCGGCCGCAACGGTGTGATCGAGGACAACGTGATCAGCGGCAACGGGTTCGGCACCGGCCGCGGTTCCGGTACGTCGCTGTGGGACGGCGGCGGGATCAACGTGAACACGTCGTCGAACGTGCAGGTCCGCGACAACATCGTCGCGAACAACGTGAACGGGATCGCGATCCAGTCCCGGACCCGCGGCTCCGGACCGTGGGGGACCAACGTGCTCCGCGACATCGTGGTCTCCGGCAACCGCGTGACCATGCGCGGCGGGACCACGGCGACCGGCATGGTGCAGAACGCCGGCGCGGTGATCCCGGCCGGCGAGGTCACGATGAACGACAACTCCTACATCCTGGACAGCCTCGGCGCCGAACGGTTCCAGAAGACCGGTGAGTGGTACACCGCCAAGCAATGGCAGAACACCGGCCAGGACACCACCAGCCTCTTCACCATCGGCAAGGCAGTCCTGGACGCCACCGGCATCCTGACCGTCCTCCCGGCGAGCTAGCGCGTCAGAGCCGTTACGTGGTTGACGAGGAGGCCACGGAAGACGTCCGAGTCGCGGAGGTCGGGCGTGAAGATCGTGTCGACGGCCCGTAGGGCGTCGACCAGTTTGGCGGGGTCGGTGATACCACTCACGGCGGTCTGCAGGCGGGCGGCCTGGGGATCGTCCAGGTCCGGGGTGCGGAGCACGTAGACCATCCAGGCAGCGACGGCCAGGGAGATCACCTCGGGCTCGGCGCCGGTGGCCAGGCGGTCCCGGACGGTGCCGAGCATCCGGACCGGGAGTTTGACCGAGCCGTCCATCGCGACCTGGCGGGTGCGGTGTTTGAGGGCCGGGTTCTCGAAGCGTTCGAGGACGGTGGCGCCGTACGCCGTCAGGTCGAGGCCGTCGGGTGCGGTCAGGGTCGGGATGACGTCCTCGGTCATCAAGCGGCGCGCGAGGCCGCCCAGCTCGTCGTCGCGGACCGCCTCGGCGATCGTCTCGTAGCCGCGCAAGGCGCCGAGGTAGGCGAGCATCGAGTGGGTGGCGTTGAGCATCCGCAGCTTCGCCTGCTCCCACGGCGCGACGTCGGACGTGAGCACCGCGCCGCCCCGCTCCCACGCGGGCCGCGCACCGGCGAAGTCGTCCTCGATCACCCACTGCAGGAACGGCTCCGCCACCACCACGGCCTCGTCCCGTACGCCGAGCATCCGGGCGGCGTCGTCGCGGTCTGCCTCGGTCGTCGCCGGGACGATGCGGTCCACCATGCCGGCCGGGAACCGCGTACCGTCGAACGCAGGCGGGACTTTGCCGAGCGCCTCGATGTAGTCGGTCATCAGCCTGCGCAGGAACGGGCCGTTGGCGACCAGATTGTCGCAGGACAGGATCGTCAGCGGCTCGTCCCGCCGGGCGATCGCGGCCGCCAGCTGGCCGATCACCGTGCGCGGCGGGCGGCCGGTCAGGTCGGCCTGGATCTCCGGGTCGTCCAGGTTGAGCCCATCGCCCGCCGCCCGGTACCCCTTCTCGGTCACGGTCAGCGTCACCACCGAGACCGCCGGGTCCGCGATCCGCGCGACCACCGCTTCGGGGTCCTCGGGCGCCGTGAGAACGTCGCGGACGCTGCCGATCACCTGGATCGACGGCTCGCCGAGGCCGCGTTCGAGGACGGAGTACAGGCCGTCCTGGGGCGCGAGCTGGTCGCGGACCGTGGTCGAGCGCTGGCTCACCCCGGTGATCCCCCAGCGGGTCTCGCCGGTCGCGACCGCCGCGCGTTCGGTGACGACGGCCTGGTGGGCGCGGTGGAACGCGCCGATCCCGAGGTGCACGATGCCGACCGACAACGCGTTCGGGTCGACCGCCGGGGCGAGGGGCAGGTTGGTGAGGCTCAGCCTGTTCAAGCGGAACTACCTTTCGATCCGTGGGTTCTTCCGTCACCCGGGTCACGAGCCGGTCCGGTCGAGTCCCGGACGATCAGTTCCCCGTGCAGGTCCCGGTGTGCCGCAAAGGCGGCTGACGGGTCGTCGAGCATCGCGAGCAACAGTTCGACCGCGAGCCGGCCGGCCTCCTGCGTCGGCAGCCGGACCGTGGTCAGCGCCGGCCGGGCCATTCCCGACATCGCAATGTCGTCGACGCCGACGACGCTCAGGTCGCCGGGCACCGAGATGCCGCGGCTGTGCAGCCGGGCCAGCAAGCCGACCGCGACCAGGTCGTTGTACGCGACCACCGCGGTGGCACCCGTCGCGACCACCTGGTCCGCGGCCGCCATACCGCCCTCGTAGGTCGGGGCGAAGTTGCCGACCGGCACGAGCTGGGCGCCGAGCGCCTCGGCGGCGTTCCGGAGACCGAGGCCGCGGTGCTGCGTGGACCACGACGACGCCGGTCCGCCCACCCAGGCGATCCGACGGTGGCCGAGGGCAACAAGATGGGCGACGGACTGACGCATGCCGTCCTCGTTGTCGAAGTTGATCCCCGGCAGGCCCTCGGCGGCGCGGTTGACCAGCACCACGGTGGTCTCCTGGGCGATCGCCGCAAGCTCGGCGTCACCGGCACGCGGCGAGCACAGGACGACGCCGTCGACCTGCTTGGCCAGCGCCCGGACCAGCCCGGCCTCGACGCCCGGGTCCTCGTCGGTGTCCGCCACGAAGACCGCGACATCGTGGCGACGGGCGCGGGCCTGCACGCCCTTGGTCAGGCCGGCGAAGAACGGGTTGGCCAGATCCGGCACGACCAGTCCGATGGTCCCGGTCCGGCCGGTGATCAGCCCGCGCGCGGCGCGGTTCGGCTCGTACCCGAGCTGTTCGACGGCGGCCGCCACCCGGGCGCGGGTCGTCGCGTTCACCATCCCCGGCAGCGAGAGCGCCCGCGACACGGTCGACGGCGAGACGCCGGCCAACCGCGCCACATCCCGAATCGTCGCCGCCACGCTCACCTCCCGCACCAAGCACCGACCCCGCTCCCCTCCGTCCCGGGCGAAGCGAGGGTGAGGGTGAGCGGATCGAGTCTGCAATCGGTTGCAGCTTGTGTCAAGGACCGGGGTATTGTGCGGGCAGGCATGGACTGCAATCCTTTGCAGTGCTGTTTCACCAACCGCTCATCGGAGGACAGATGCCGAAGGCTTTGCAGCCCCATCCGGACCGAGCCCTGCCGGCCGGCCCGGCCCGTGACGTCGCACGCCGGATCCACGCCTCGACGAAGGACCTGCCGCTGCTCTGCCTGCACGGACACGTCGACATCGGGCTGTTCGCCACCGACGCACCGTTCGGCAACCCGGCCGACCTGCTCGTCGTCCCGGACCACTACGTGACCCGGATGCTGATCTCCCAGGGCGTCTCCCCTGACAAGCTGGGCCTTCCCCGCCGTCACGGTGAGCAGACCGCCCAGGCACAGCCGCGGGAGGTCTGGCGGGAGTTCTGCGCCAACTGGCACCTGTTCCTCGGTACGCCGAGCCGGTACTGGCTGGAGCACGAGTTCGCCGAGGTTCTCGGACTCGACGTCCACCCGTCCGCGGAGACCGCCGACGACCTGTACGACCGGATCATGGCCCGGATCGCCGAGCCCGGCTTCCGCCCGCGCGCGCTGCTCGACCGGTTCAACATCGAGCTGATCTCCACCACCGACGCGGCCACCGACGACCTCGCGCAGCACGCGAGCCTCGACCAGGAGCTGCCCGGCCGCGTGGTCCCGACGTTCCGCCCCGACGCTGTGGCCCACGTCGACCGGGACGGCTGGCCCGGCCTGATCGCGCAGCTCGGCAAGCTGGCCGACGTCGACACCACGACGTACGACGGCTTCCTGCAGGCACTGCGGCAACGCCGGCGGGCCTTCATCGCGGCCGGCGCGCGGGCCACCGATCACGGTCACCTGAGCGCGGCCGCCGTACCGCTGACCGACGCCGAGGCGGCCCGGATCTACGCGGGCGCGCTCAAGGGCGACGTCACGGCGCAGGACGCCCAGGCGTTCGCCGGGCACATGCTGTACCAGTTCGCGGTGATGTCGGCCGAGGACGGGTTGGTCATGCAGCTGCACCCCGGCGTACTGCGCGACCACGACCCGGCGATCTTCGCGACGTACGGGCCGGACCAGGGCCACGACATCCCGGTGGCGGCCGAGTTCACCCGCTCGCTGCGACCGTTGCTCGAGCGGTTCGGGCACGCCGAGGGCTTCCGGCTCGTGCTGTTCACCGTCGACGAGACCGTGTACAGCAGGGAGCTCGCGCCGCTCGCGGGCGTCTACCCGGCCGTACGGCTCGGGGCGCCGTGGTGGTTCCTGGACAGCCCGGACGGGATGCGCCGGTTCCGCGAGCTGGTCACCGAGACGGCCGGCTTCTACAACATGTCGGGCTTCGTCGACGACACCCGCGCGTACCTGTCGATCCCGGCCCGGCACGACCTGGCCCGCCGGATCGACGCCGGGTACCTGGCCAACCTCGTCGTCCAACACCGTCTGGACGAGGACGACGCGCTGCAGGTCGCGAAGGCCCTCGCGTACGACCTCGCGAAGGACACGTACCTCTCCTGACTGCCCGTGGGGGGCAGCGTCGCCGCTAGCGTCCCGGAACGTCCGGTGCCCGCGAGGTCCGGCCGTTGGCCGACCGGCCGCCCGGGCGGTCCGGGTCGGCCACCGCCGGCGCGGACGGCCGGAGCTCACCGGCAGCGGACGATCTGTCCACCGCATCGAGGGTGGAGAAGTACGCGTCGACCTCGGCGACGACCTGCGCGATCTTCTGCTCGCCACCGGCCTTCTCGGACAGCTGGGTGAAGGTACGAACGATGTCCTCAGGCGCGGATCGGTACGACGTCCCGGGTCCCTGGTAGAAACCGCGACGAGCCATCGACGCCGTCAGGTCCGAGAGCTCGAGCGCGGACCCGGTCCGCTCGTTGACCACCCGGTAGTCGCTGCTGCCGACCCCGCCGTCGCGGAACGGCGACGGCTGCACGCCCATCGATCCGTTCGCCTCGATCCGGTAGCGATGGTGATCGGGCCCGACGTACTGCTTGACGGCGAACCGGGCGGACGCCGTGGTCGCGTTCTCGACGGTCACCGCGAGCTCCTCGTGGGTCAGGCCGAGTCTGCGGACCACCTCGTTGTCGCGAGCCAGGGTCCGCAACAGGCTGTCCCGGGGGCCGAGGAATCCTTCCTGCGAACGATTGAAGTCCACCGGTTCCGAGGGCCGATCCGGATCGAACGGGCGCATCCAGGCCTCGAGTTCCCGGACCGGCCGGCCGTCGATCTCGGTCAGGCCGAGGATCCGCTCGGTCTCGTCGCCGGCTGCCGGGGCGTCGGGCAGCGTCACCTCGGGCAGGCCGAGTTCGGCACGCGTCGCGGGGCGCGTCATCTCGACGTCCAGGGGATGGGTGAAGGGCTGTTCCAGTGTGTAGGTCATCCACTCCCCACTCAGCCTGAGTGCCGGCTGCGGACCCCTGTACGTCTGCACCTGTACGGGTCCGACGACGCGGGAACGCCGGATCACGTCATCGATCGCGGCGTTGCCGGTGGGAGTGTAGAAGCCGACCTCGCCGTCGCGCACGACCGCGGTGATCGTGCTGCCGAACCGGCTGTGCCGCCAGATGCCGTCGGAGACCTGCTCGAAGCCCGCGTCAGCCAGTCGAGAGCCGATCGGAAGCCTCGGCGACTCGGCGGCAAGGAGCTTCGACTTGACCGACTCCTCCCAGAGTCCGCCGCTGCTCCCCTCGCTCCAGTGCATGTCGTACGCCTTGTCGGCCGCCTGCCGATCCGGGTCGAACACCCGGTAGGCAAGCATCGGGCCGCGCTCACCAGGCTCGACGACCAGTGCGACCAGCCGCTCGGCCCGAAGGTCCACCCGCGGCGCATGCAGGTGCAGCCCGTCCGCGGCGGTCTCGATCAGGAAACCCGCGCCCAGTGCGAGCTCCGGGCTGATCGCTTCGACCCCCCGAGCATCCCGCTTCGACCCAGCGCCAGACGTCGCGGCAGACGTTGTGGCAGCGGCGCCTCGACGTGACCGCCAGAACCCGGGTATGCGCACCATTGATCGATCCGTCCTAGTACCTGCCCCCGCCGAAGAGCTCAGCACTCTACCGACTCCGGGGTCTCACGCCGCTGCTACTGCGACAAGGTAGGGTCCCCGGAGGTCCGGTTCGCCGAGCGTCCGGACATGCGCCTGGAAGGGACTGAGATGAGGGGTCGTGTGGCCGCGACGGCGGGCGTCGCGCTGGTGCTCCTGACGGGGTGCACCGACGGCGACCAGAACGCCGGACACCCGGCCGGAACCCCCACGTCCACAGTGACGGTCCCCACCGGCCCACCTGCCGCCGCTGCCGCCGTGCTCGGACCGACCGGCCCGAGTACGGCGAAGCCCTGCACAGGTACGGCGATTCCGGTCGGGACCGACCCGCAGCCTGTCATCGACGCCGCCCCCGGAGGCACGACGTTCTGCTTCGCGAAGGGTGTGCACCGGCTGATCCGCGCGATCCAGCCGAAAAGGGGTGACACGCTCGGCGGACAACTCGGCGCGGTGCTGAGCGGAGCCGTCAGGTTGACCGGCTGGAAGCACACCGGCACGAGCTGGTCGGTACACGGTGTCCTACCAAGCCCCTATCCGCTCAAGGGCCAGTGCGAGGACAACAGGACCAACCCGTGTCAACGGGGCGAGCAGCTGTTCGTCGACGGCAAGCACCTGACCCGAGTCATGAGCCTCCAAGAGCTCAAGCCCGGCACCTTCTACGGCGACTACACGACCAACACCGTCTACGTCGGAGCTGATCCGGCCGGTCACGTCGTCGAGATGTCGCGGACGCAGACCGCGATCGACAAGTCCGCCGACAACGTGACCGTGACCGGGCTGACGATCGAGTACTTCGCCGGCCGCCCGCAGGCCGGCGCGCTGCAGGCCGGTCCCGGCTGGAAGGTCGTGTCGAACGAGGTCCGCTGGAACCACGCCGTCGGGATCATGGTGATCGAGGGCGACAACGCCGAGGTCAGCCGGAACACGGTCGCGGAAAACGGCCAGCTCGGCATCGGTCAGTACAAGTCGAAGGACGTCCGGATCAGCGCGAACCTGGTCACCCGGAACAACACCGACGGGTTCTGGATCGCGGACTGGGAGTCCGGCGGGATCAAGTCCACCCGGTCGTCCGGCGAGGTCAGCGGCAACGACGTGGTCGCGAACACCGGCGTCGGGATCTGGAGCGACATCGCGGAGTACGACCGCCGGATCACCGGGAACCGGATCCGGGACAACGCCGCGGACGGCATCCGATACGAGATCAGCTACACCGGCGTGATCGACCAGAACGTCGTCGAGCACAACGGTTTCGGTACCGGTCGCGGCTCCGGCGGCACGCTCTGGGACGGCGGCGGTATCAACGTCAACACCTCGTCCGACGTGCAGGTGCGGGGCAACCTGATCAAGGACAACCGGAACGCGCTGTCGATCCAGTCGCGGACCCGGGGCGAAGGGCCGCGCGGGACGTACGTCCTCAGCAACGTGCTCGTCGAGGGCAACCTGTTCGTGATGACGGACCCGTCGGCGTCGCTCGGCGTGGTCGAGAACAAGAAGTCGCCGACACAGCCGGGTGCGGTCACCTTCCGCCGGAACAGCTACCAGGGCGCCGGGAAGTTCGCTTACCGCGGCAAGACCCTCACCTGGTCGCAGTGGCAGCAGTCCGGCTTCGACCAGGACTCAGTGAGCAGCTAGCGCCCGTCTTCGCTGTCTCAGCCGGTCGGCGTCGCAGATCGCCGCGGCGACCAGCAGGTGCACCGTCATCGAGGACAGGTCGGACAGGCCGCTCTCGTTGAGCGAGGCCGCGGTCACGTACCCGAGCAGCAGCGCGCCACAGGCCCTGATGTACGGCGTGGGCGCGCGCAGCACGGACACCCAGGCCAGGATCAGCGCCAGCGCGACGATCGCGACGGCGAGCAGCCCGGTCTCCCAGTACAGGCCGAGCCAGCTGTTGTCGATCGCCATCACGTCGACGTCGCCCTCGCCGCGGGTCAGCAGGACCCGCTTGTTCCCGAGGCCGTGGCCGATGATCGCGGTCTGCGTCGACACCTTCTCGTCCACGACCGCGTGCCAGCTCGTCGTCCGGCCGCTCAGCGACGTGATCTGCCGGGTGCCCTGACCGCGCAGCAGCCAGGTGTGCAACGAGCCGATGGTCAGGAACGCGAGCCCGAGCAACGCCGGTACGGCGAGGCACGCGATCCGGCCGAGCCACGTCTTCCGGGTGATGATGAGGGCGATCACCAGCCCGAACGCGACCGCCGCGGCCGACGTACGGGTCCGGCTGGCCGCGATCAGTACGCCGCCGAGGCCGATCAGCGCGAACGCCGGCAGCGCCGACAGCTTCCGGGCGAACAGCCCGATCAGCGCGAGCCCGAGCAGGATCGCGCCGACCTCGCCGACCCGCGGCGGCAGCATCGGGATGATGACACCCTGCAGCCGGGACCCGGCGCCGAGCGAACGGAGCGGCCGCCACGCCTGCGACGGCGAGTACGCGAGGCTCAGCACGACGGTTGCCGCCAGCAACACATGGGCCCACAGGTGCGCCCGGACCAGCCGCTCCGGTACCTGGATCAGCGGCCGCCAGAGCAGGAAGACGAAGACCAGTCCGATCAGGAACCGGGCCAACCGGGTCAGCGGACCCATCGGCTCGGCCAGCAGGAACGCTGTCGCGCAGGCGAACAGCACGTACATCACGTAGAGCCAGCTGGCCGGATTCACCCGGGTCCGGAAGCCCGGCCTGGTCGCCGCGACCGCGACCAGGAACACCACTCCGAGCAGCACGCCTTTCGCCATGCTGTTCGTGGACCCCGTCGTACCCTGCGGCGCCGCGACCCGTGACGACCACGGCTGCACACCGAGGACGAACAGGCACCACAGCATCAGCCAGAACCAGGCCGGTCGCTCGTCGACGTTCTCGACCGTGCCTGGAACGGGAGGTGCCAAGGTCCCGAGCGACACGGACATCAGTCCAGCGGCTTGTAGTTCAGCGGGATGCCGAGCGTCTCGTCCTGCGCCGCCGTACCGATCAGCACGACGCCGAGCACCGGAGCGCCGGCGAACTGCAGGGCGCCGGTCAGCCGGGCGACGTCCATCTCCTTGTCGAGGCCGACCTGGACGACGAGCACCGAGGCGTCGACCGCGGCGGCGAGCGGGCTGATCCCGTGCCGCCCGACCGAGGCCGGGCCGTGGATGACGACGGAGTATCCCGGGGGCAGGTCCGCGACGATGCCCGGGACGAGCGACGGCCCGACGGCCTCGGCGGTCTCCTCGTGGTTCAGGCCGGGCGGTAGCACGTACAGGTCGGCGACGGTGCCGGGCCGGAACAGCTTGCGGGCGCGGATCGCGCGGGTCGCGGCCGGCTCGTTGACCAGGTCGGTGAGCCCTTCGTGCCCGGTGAGGTGCGGCAGCACCGGCGGACCTTCGATGTCGGCCAGCACGAGCAGGGTCTCGCGGCCGTCGCGCGCGTTCGCCTCGGCCATCGCGAGCGCGATGCCCGCGGAGTTCGGCGTCGGGGACGCCGACACCACCAGCAACGCTCCGGGGCTGCCGCCCGCGACCGCTCGCGGGTTCAGCTCGCGCCGGGCCAGCGCACCGCTCGCCTCGGCGCCGAGGGCTGTGATCTCGTACTGCGGGAGCTCCGGGGCGGACCGCTGCCAGAACCGGCGGCGATGTCCCTCGGAGGCCGCCATCACCGGCGCGCTGGCGGCCCGGGCCGCCTGGTCGCGGGTCAGGATGTACGGCGTCAGGTGCGACCGGAGCAGGGCCAGGCCGAAGCCGAGCACCAGGCCGAGGATGCCGCCGACCAGGATGTCGCGCGCAACGATCGGCGACGACGTGGCGGTGTCGGTGGTGGCCGGTGTGACGAGCTGGCTCCCGGCGCCGACGGCGGTCAGCGCCTTCAGCATCGCGGCCGCGTCGTCAGCGGCCTGCCGGGCCTCGGTCGCCAGGCCGACGCGCTGGTCGCGGAGCGCCGCCGCGGTCTGGTTGTCGCCGCGGCCGACCGCTTCGTTGATCTGGCTGATCAGGCTGCGGGACTGCTGGGTCGCGGTCTTCGACCGGCCCTGCGCCTGCTCGGCCAGGTTGGTGAGCAGCGCCTTCGCCTCGTTGTTGCGCTGGGTCAGGTAGATCGTGGCGATCGCGTTCGCGCGGTCGACCGCCTGCTGCGCGGTCGGGCCGTCGGTGGTCACCAGGTACGCGTTGTCGGTGACCGCTTTCACCCGGGTCACCGCGGCCAGGCCCTGGATGGTCTTGTCGGTGTTCGGCATGCCGAGCGACTTCACCACCGCGGCGAGCAGCGTCGGGCTGGCCATCACCCGGGCCTGGGTCTCGGCCGGCAGGTCCATGCCGAGCGGGCCGGTCTTGTCGGCGCCGGTGGACAGCTTCCCGACCAGCGCGGGCGGGACGGCCGGGCCGATCACCAGCTGGCTCGAGGCCGTCCAGCGGGTCGTCTGGGAGAGCGCGAACACCGAGGCGCCGAGCAGTCCGAGCAGTACACAGCCGAGGATGAGCCATTTCTGCCGCAACAGTGACTGAGCGGTCTCCCGCCAGACCACAGTGCCGGGTTCCATCTACTACCTCGATCCGCCTCGATCCGCCCCGACCCGCTGGGGGCCGGCGACCCAGGATATCCACAGCGCCGGGTGGCCCGCGTACACGATCCCGCTCCGGTGCCTTACTCTCTGTTCCGGGGGAGCTTCGACCGAAGATCTGGGGTACGGCGCCGTGAGGCGGCGCCGGATTGTGTCCTAGGGGGGACATTGACGAAACGACGGCTGTTCACGCGGCTGGGGATCGCCGGAACCATCCTGGCGATCGCAGGAACGCTGCTCATCGCGCCGCCGGCGCAGAGCGTCGAGGCCTCGCTCTCGGCGGTCAACACCTCGACCTGGCAGACCAACGCCAGTGTCCAGGCGCTGGCGGTCGCAGCAGGCAAGGCGTACGCCGGGGGCCGCTTCACCAGCGTCCGCCCGCCGGGCGCCGCCGCCGGGACCGGTGAGGTGGCCCAGGCGTACCTGGCCGCCTTCGACGCATCGACCGGCGCGCTGGTCACCACCTTCACCCCGGTGCTGAACGGCCAGGTCTACGCGGTCGCCGCCTCGGCGGACGGGTCGCGGATCTTCGTCGGCGGTGACTTCACCACCGTGAACGGCCAGACCCGGAACCGGATCGCCGCGTTCGACACGGCCACCGGCGCCCTGGTGGCGGACTGGAAGCCCTCGGTGTCGTACCGGGTGAAGTCCATCGCCGTGTCCGGGACGACGGTGTACTTCGGCGGCTCGTTCGGCCTGGTCAACGGCCTGACCCGCAACCGGCTCGCCGCGGTCACCACCGACACCGGCGCGCTGTTGCCGTGGGCGCCGGACGTGAACGGCGACGTCTACGCCGTGGACGTCGCCGACGACGCGTCCAAGGTGTACGCGGGTGGTCAGTTCAGTACGGTCAACGGCACCAACCAGAACACCGTGACCAGCCTCGACCCGGTGACCGGCGCCGTGCTGCCCTTCCCGGGCGCCTCGGCCGTGCCGCTGCCGACCGGGTCCTGCACGACCCGGGTGAAGAGCATCGACGCCAGCGGCGACACGGTGTACTTCGGCAACGGCGGTGACGGCGGCGGCTGCTTCGACGGCACCTGGGCGGTCGACATCGCCACCAACACGCTCAAGTGGAAGAACCAGTGCCTCGGTGCGACCGAAGCGGTCAAGGTCGTCAACGGCTGGCTGTACAAGGGCTCGCACGCGCACGACTGCGCCAACCAGGGCGCCGGCGGCTTCCCGCAGGGCTTCGGGTACCACTTCCTGCTCTCGGAGAAGCTGACCGACGGCTCGCTGGGTCCCTGGTTCCCGAACACCGACGCCGACCCGAACAGCGTGACGAACGTCGGCCCGCTGGCCTTCGCGACCGGCGGCAGCGACCTGTGGGTCGGCGGCGACTTCCTGAACGTGAACGGCAGCGGCCAGCAAGGCCTCACGCACTTCACCAACGCCGGCCCCGGGGCCGCGCCGGCCAAGCCCGCCAAGCTGCTGCCGTACAGCGTCCAGCCCGGCGTGGTCCAGATCCACTTCCCGACCGTCGTCGACAACGACGACAGCACGCTGACGTACCGGCTGCTGAAGGGGTTCACCAACACCACGATCGCGACCTGGACGGCCAAGTCGACGCCGTGGGACCGGCCCTGGCTGAGCTACACCGACACCTCCTCGGCACCCGGTGAGGTGACGAACTACCGCGTCGAGGTCAGCGACGGCACCACGACTGTCCGCGGCAACTACTCCGACCCGCTCACGGTCGCCTCGACGGCGTCCACGGCCTACGACCAGATCGTCAACGCCGACGGCCCACAGGCGTACTGGCGCCTCGGCGAGCCCGCAGGTACGACGACCTCGGTGGACTCCTCCGGGCAGAGCAACAACGGCACCTTCACCGGTGTCACGCTCGGCAGCGCCGGTGCGATCGCGGGCAACACCGCGATGACCACCAGCACCAGCACCGGACGGATGGTCGGCGAGAAGGCGTACAGCATGCCGCAGCAGTTCACCGTCGAGGCCTGGGTCAAGCAGAGCGGCTTCAACCGCGGCGGCCGGATCATCGGCTTCGGCAACTCGAAGACCGGGAACAGCGGTGGCGGCGGCGACCGGATGCTCTACATGCGGACGAACGGCTCGATCGTGTTCGGCGTCAACGACGGCGCGCAGCGGACCTTGACCAGCTCGTCCGGGAAGAACGACGGCAACTGGCACCACGTCGTCGGTACCTACGACAACGGCAGCATGAAGCTGTACGTCGACGGCGTGCTGAGCGGCAGTGCGCTCGTCGGCCCCGCGTCGATCTACTACGGCTGGTGGCGAGTCGGGTACGACCTGACCAACTCGTGGCCCGGCGGCGGAGCGACCCAGACCGGTATGGGCATCGACGAGGCGGCCGTCTACCCGTACGCCCTGTCGCCGCTGCAGGTGCAGTCTCACTACGCGGCCAGGTGAAAAGGCTTCTCTGGCACAAAGTCATAACGCGATCAGGGGGCCCGCTTCCGGTGGGCCTCCTGCAGCGCTAGTGTCCGACGCTGGTGCGTGATGAGGCACGCGCTGTGAGGCCCCGCCTGTGTTAGGACATCAATGAAGAAGTTAGTGCTGGCCCTTGTCACCGGTGCGGCCGTTCTGGCCGCCGCGCTGATCCCCTCCGGACCGCCTGTCCAGGCGGCGACCCCGGGGTTCGCGACCGCGGTGTCAGCGATCAAGCAGCCGTCGTGGCAGACCAACAACAGCGTGAACGCGCTGGCGATCTCCGGGAACACCGTGTTCGCGGGCGGTCTGTTCACCCGGCTCCGCCAGCCCGGCAAGGCCTCGGGTCAGGCGCCGGAGGCGAAGCGCACGTACGTCGCCGCGTTCAACCGGACGACCGGTGCGCCGACCGCGTTCGCGCCGGTGCTGAACGGCCCGGTGTACGCGATCGCGACCAGCCCGGACGGCAAGTGGGTCGTGATCGGCGGCGACTTCACCATGGTCAACGGGGTCCGGCGCAGCAAGATCGCGATGTTCTCGGTCGCCACCGGCAAGCTCGTCGCCGCCTGGGACCCGGTCGTCGCGGCCCGCGTGAAGGCGCTGGCCATCTACGGCAACAGCGTGTTCATCGGCGGCGCGTTCGGCAAGATCGACGGCGTGGTCCGCAACCGGCTCGGCGCGGTCCGGCTGATCCAGGGTGATCTGCTGCCGTGGAACCCGAACGCCAACGCCGACGTGTACGCGATCGACGTCTCCGACAACGGCACCCGGGTCTTCGTCGGCGGCCCGTTCAGCACGATCAACGGCAAGGACCACTACGCGCTGGCGATGCTGAACAACACCAACGGCGCGGCCTTCGCCTTCCCGGCCGCCGCGGCGATCCCGAAGCCGACGCCGACCTGCACCACCCGGGTCAAGGACATCGACACCCTCGGCGACAACGTGTACGTGTCCAACGGCGGCGACGGTTCCGGCTGCTACGACGGTGTTCTCGCCGCGTCGGTGTCGACCGGCAAACTGCTCTGGCAGAACAAGTGTCTGGGCGCGACCGAGGCGATCAAGGCGATCGGCAACTGGCTCTACAAGGGTTCGCACGCCCATGACTGCACCTCGACCCCGAACGGCTTCGGCAACGGCACCGGGACGCACTACCTGCTGGTCGAGAGCACGATCAACGGCTACCTCGGATCCTGGTTCCCGAACACCGACGCGAACCCGAAGAGCACCACGAAGGTCGGTCCGCTGGCGATGGCCGGCACCGCCACGGACCTGTGGGTCGGGGGCGACTTCCTGCACGTCAACGGCCAGCTCCAGGTCGGTATCACCCGGTTCACGAACACGCCGGGCGGCGCGGCTCCCGCCGTACCGAAGGCGCCGAGGCTGACCGCGACGTCGGCCGGCCGGGTGTACGTCAGCTACAGCGACTCCTACGACCTGGACAACCTCACCCTGACGTACAACGTGTTCCGCGGCGCGCTGAACATCGGCTCGAACCGGTACACGACCTACTTCTGGCAGCCCCGGAAGACCTACCAGGTGGTCGACCGCGGCCTCAAGCGCGGCTCGACGTACTCGTACCACGTCGAGGTGCACGACGGTCGCAACATCATGAAGGGCGCCACGGCCAGCATCAAGATCCCGTAACTGCTCTATCCCGATCGGTACTCTCGGTCGTAGCTTGATGACTGGGAGTGCCGACCATGAGAAGACTTTTCGTTGCGCTGGGCATCAGTGGGCTGGTCCTCGCGGTGCTGTCACCGCAGCCCGCGCTGAGCACCGGAGCACGGCTGACGGCGATCGCTGCCGCCAGCTGGCAGACCAATGCCAGCGTGCTCGGCCTGGCCGTTGCCAAGGGCAAGGTGTACGTCGGCGGCCGGTTCACCACGGTCCGTCCGCCCGGCGCGCCGGCCGGCACTCGCGAGGTGACCCGGACCTACCTGGCCGCGTTCGACGAGCGCACGGGAGCGCTCGATGCCGCGATGAACCACGAGCTGGACGGATTCGTCTGGGCGGTGGTGGCCTCGCCCGACGGTTCCCGGGTGTACGTCGGGGGCGACTTCACCCGCGTCGACGGTCTGGTCCGGAACCGGCTCGCCGCCTTCGACACCGCGACCGGCCGGCTCGTCGCGAACATCGCGCCGCAGGTCTCGTACCGGGTGAAGGCGCTCGCGATCGGCCGGAACAGTCTGTACTTCGGTGGTTCCTTCGAGCAGGTGAACGGCGTGACCCGGAACCGGGTGGCCGCGATCAGTACCGTCACCGGCGCCCTGCTGCCGTGGAATCCGGACGCGGACGACGACGTCTACGCGATCGATGTCGCCGACGACAACTCGAAGGTCTACGTGGGCGGGACGTTCTCGACGCTGCGCGGGACGGATCACTGGGCAGTTGCCAGCGTCAACACTTCCACCGGTGCGGCGCTGCCGTTCCCGGCCGCGTCCGCCGTACCGCTGCCGAACGACTCGTGCACCTCGCGGGTGAAGGACATCGAGACGTCCGGGAGCCGGGTCTTCTTCGCCGACGCCGGTGACGGCTGGGGCTGCTTCGACGGGACCTGGGCCGCGGACGTTGCCACCGGCAAGCTGCTGTGGAGGAGCAACTGCCTGGGCGCGACCGAGGCGCTGGCGATGGTCGACGGATGGCTGTTCAAGGGGTCGCACGCGCACAGTTGTCCGCACACGTTCGCCGACGGCAGCGGCACCCACTTCCTGCTGCTGCAGAATCCCGCGACCGGCGCCCTGGGGCCGTGGTTCCCGAACGCGAACGGCGGGCCGCCGACGTTGGTCGGTCCACTGGTCGCGGTCAGCGGCGGCAGCGACCTGTGGATCGGCGGCGACTTCACCGAGATCAACGGCGTCGGTCAGGAGGGCCTGACCCGGTTCACCAACTTCGGTCCCGGGGCCGCACCGCTGACCCCGCCGGCGCCGGCGCTGTCCAGCACCAGGGTCCATCGGGTGAACGCCACCGTCAGGGCATCGCTCGACAACGACGACATACGGCTCACGTACCGGCTGCTCCGCGGGCGGACGAACACCGTCGTCGCCGCGACCACGGTCAGCTCCTCGTTCTGGTACCGGCCCAGCATCACGCTCACCGACACCGCGGCGCCGTCCGGGACCACTCAGGCCTACCGGATCGAGGTCTTCGACGGACATCACGTCGTCCGCGGCGGCTACGCGACCGTCAGGGTGCGCTGAGCCGCCGGTGCGCGGCGATGGCACGGTGTGCCTCGTTCCACCACAGCAACAACGTGGCGAACGAGGCTCCGGCCAGCCCCCACGCCGCGCCCTTCGGGCCCCAGGCGTAGGCGCCGGTGATCCCGCAGGTGATCAGTACGACCGACGAGATCAGTCGGACCCGCAGGCCGCGGGTCGCTGCCGTCAGTGCGCGCAGGATCGCGAAGGCGCCGGCGTTCGAGGCGCCGAGGGCCTGTAGCAGGATCACCGGGATCAGGACGGGGTGCGCCTGGTTCCAGACGCCCGGGCCGAGCAGCTCGCGGCCGACGACGGCCGGCAGCAGCAGGAAGATCGCGCCCCAGGCCAGTGCGCCGGCGCCGACGCCGAGTGAGATCGCCAGACCGACCAGCCACAGGCGGCGGTACGAGTGCCTCAAGGCCCGCGCGGCCTCGGGGACCGAGATCATCCGGATGCCCTGGTTCAGGACGTTCACCGGGCCGAGCAGGACCTGGGCGCCGCGGATGCCCGCGGTGGCGACCAACCCAGCGGCCGCGGTGATGCCGAGCATGTAGACCTGGATGGTGCCGGAGACGGCGAGCATCTCGCCGACGTACTTCGGGCTCAGGTCCCAGTTGCGTTTCACCCATTCCCGGATCAGCTGCCGGCGCGGGGCGACGCCTGCCTGGAAGCGGCCGGCGATCGCCGCGATCACCGCGCCGAGGCCCCAGGCGAACGTGAGGGTGAAGGCCGAGGTGGTCTTGGTGAGGTAGAGGCCGCCGAAGATCGCGAGCATGGCGAGTAGCCAGATCAGGTCGTTGACGAAGGCTTTCTGCCCTTCGCCGACGACGAAGAAGGCCCAGCGCCACGCATCCTGTAGTAGCAGGCCGGGCATGGTGAGGGCGAAGGCGATGAGGACACCCTTTGACGGAACGCCCGGGACTGCGGCGATCAGGAGGCCCACCAACATGGCCAGGAGACCGCACAACATGGCGGTTGCCGTACTTGCCCGGACTGCTCGTTGCCACTCCGGGGTTCTGGTGCCGGAGTGGCGGACGGCCAGGGGTTCTGTGGAGACGGCTCTGGAGACGTTGAGGGCGATGGTGTAGCCGCCGAACGCGAGGGCGTACACGCCGAAGTCGGCGACCGTGCTCGAGCGCGCGACGACCACTCCGACGGCGAGGTTGCTCAGGCTGGAGAGCGCCTGGTCGGCCAAACCCCAGGTGGCGCGACCGGCCGGTCCGGCCAGCCGACGCAGCTTCGGCCGCCGGAACTTCACCGGCTCACTCTAGAGGGCGCGTGGTGGATGGCGCAGGACGCCCAGGAGGAATCGCGGGATGCCGAGCACGTACCGCTTCCAGAGCCGCCGCGGCTCCTTGTACAGCCGGTAGCTCCACTCCAGTCCGGCGCGCTGCATCCAGCGCGGCGCGCGGTCCAGCCGGCCGGTGTGGAAGTCGAACGCCGCGCCGACGCCGATCAGGATGGCCGCGTTCAGCCGGTCGCGGTGCTCGGCCATCCAGCGCTCCTGTTTCGGCGCGCCGAGCCCCACCCAGACGATGTCCGGGCGCGCCTCGTTGAGCCGCGCGACGGTCTCCGCGTCCTCGGCCTCGGTCAGCGCCCGGTACGGCGGGCACTCGACGCCGACGACTTTCAACGCGGGGTGCCGTTGCTGGAACCGCTCCCGCAGCTCCTCGGCCACGCCGTCGGCGCCGCCGTAGAAGTACTGCGTCCAGCCGCGCTCGGCGGCCTCGGCCAGCACCCGTTCGAGCAGGTCCGGCCCGGCGACCCGGTCCATCTGCTCGAAGCCGGCCTTCTTCCCGGCCCACACGAGCGGCATCCCGTCCGGGACGGTCAGCCCGGACGTGTTGTAGACCTCGGTCAGCCGCTCGTCGGCGCGGGCGTGCAGCAGCGCGTTCATGTCGGTGACGCAGACCAGCTGCCGCTCGCCACGCTCGATCCAGCCGGCGAAGGTCTGGACCGTGTGGTCGAGGTTCGTCACGCTGACGTGGATACCGAGAACGTCGACACGCTGCGCGACAGTGGAGGTTGTGGGCTCCGCGTGAAGGTCGGTCATCGGTCCTCTCCTTCCAGCCCTGACAACGCTGCGAGGTCGGCGTCGACCATGATCCGGACGAGTTCGGGTACGTGCACCTGGGCCTTCCAGCCGAGTTCCACGGCGGCCTTGGTGGCGTCGCCGATCAGCGAGTCGACCTCGGTCGGCCGCTCGTAGCGTTGGTCGTGGTCGACGTACTGTTCCCAGTCCAGCCCGACGTGCTCGAACGCGAGCGAGACGAAGTCGCGCACGGAGTACGACGTACCGGTCGCGATCACGTAGTCCGCGGGGGTGTTGTGCTGCAGCATCCGCCACATGCCCTCGACGTACTCCGGGGCGTAGCCCCAGTCCCGGCACGCGTCCAGGTTGCCCAGGTACAACCGGTCCTGGCGCCCGGTCTTGATCGCCGCGACCGCGCGGGTGATCTTGCGGGTCACGAACGTCTCGCCGCGCCGCGGGGACTCGTGGTTGAACAAGATCCCGTTCACCGCGAACATGTCGTACGCCTCGCGGTAGTTCCGGGTCATCCAGTACCCGTAGAGCTTCGCGGCGCCGTACGGCGAGCGCGGGTAGAACGGGGTGTCCTCGTTCTGCGGCGGGGGCGTCGCGCCGAACATCTCCGAACTCGACGCCTGGTAGAACCGGCAGTCCAGCCCGATCATCCGGATCGCCTCGAGCAGCCGCGTCGTACCCATCCCGGTCGTGTCACCGGTGTACTCCGGCTCGTCGAAGCTCACCCGTACATGCGACTGCGCGGCCAGGTGGTACACCTCGGCCGGCTGGATCGCCGCCAGCAGCGTGACGAGCCGCGACCCGTCGGTCAGATCGCCGTAGTGCAGGAACAGCCGCTGGTCCTGCGCGTGCGGATCCTCGTACAGATGGTCGATCCGCTTCGTATTGAAGGTCGAAGCGCGGCGGATCAGGCCGTGCACCTCATACCCCTTGGACAGCAGCAACTCGGCCAGATAGGAACCGTCCTGGCCGGTGATACCGGTGATGAAGGCCTTCTTCATGCGGTGCGCTCCAAGCTCTCCACATACCAGCGGTAGGTGGCGGCCACACCGTCTTCCAACGAAATCGAGGGCTTCCAACCCAGCGCCTGCAGCCGGCTCACGTCGAGCAGCTTGCGCGGCGTGCCGTCCGGCTTGGACAGATCGTTGCTGATCGCACCGGTGTAGCCCACGGTCCGGGCGACCAACTCGGCCAGCTCGCGGATCGTCACGTCCGCGCCGACCCCGACGTTGATCGGCTCCGGTTCGTCGTAGTGCTCCAGCAGGTGCAGACACGCATCGGCCAGGTCGTCGACATGCAGGAACTCCCGGCGCGGTGTGCCACTCCCCCACAGCACGACTTCCTCCGCGGCGGTCGTCTTGGCTTCGTGGAAGCGGCGGATCAGCGCGGGCAGCACATGCGAGCTGGTCGGGTCGAAGTTGTCGTTCGGCCCGTACAGGTTGGTCGGCATCGCCGAGATCCAGCGCAGACCGTACTGCCGGCGGACCGCCTGGACCTGCATGATCCCGGCGATCTTCGCGATCGCGTACGCGTCGTTGGTCGGCTCCAGCTCCCCGGTCAGCAGACTCGACTCGCGGATCGGCTGCTCGGCGTACTTCGGGTAGATACACGACGAACCCAGGAACAGCAGCCGCGGCGTGCGGACCTCGAGGGCGGCGTCCATCAGGTTCACCTGGATGCGCAGGTTGTCGCTGAGGAACTCCGTCGGATGGTCCCGGTTCGCGAGGATGCCACCGACCCGCGCCGCCGCGTCGATGACAGTGACCGGCCGATGTTCGCGCAGGAACGCGAACGTCTGCTCACGATCCCGCAGATCCAGCTCCGCCGATGACGCGCCGATCAGATTCGTGTACCCGGCCGCGTCCAAGCGCCGCCAGATCGCCGAACCGACCAGACCACGATGGCCGGCCACATACACCGGTGCATGAAAATCCATTAATAAGCTCCCGCGCCGTAGATCACCGCGCGCACGGTCTTCCAGAGAATCAGCAGATCCAGCGTCATCGACCAGTTGTCGACATACCGCAAGTCCAGACGGACCGACTCGTCCCACGACAGGTCGCTGCGGCCACTGACCTGCCACAGACCTGTCATGCCGGGCTTCACCAGCATCCGCCGCGAGTCGTCCGCGGCATACAGCGCGACCTCCTCGGCCAGCGGCGGTCGCGGCCCGACCAGCGACATGTCACCGCGCAACACGTTGAACAACTGCGGCAACTCGTCCAGCGAGAACCGGCGGATCCACCGACCCATCGGCGTCATCCGCGGATCGTTGCGCATCTTGAAAATCACGCCGTTGCCGTCGCTCAACGCATACAGGTCACTGAGCCGCTGCTCGGCGTCGACGTACATGCTGCGGAACTTCAACATCGTGAACTCGACACCGGCACGCCCCACGCGCTGCTGGCGGAACAACACCGGCCCGGCGCTGGTCAGCTTCACCGCGAGCGCCAGCCCGATCAGCACCGGCGACAACAACACGATGATGCCCAGAGCAACCACACGGTCGAAGACAGCCTTCATCAGGTGCGGACCGCCGCTGACCGACGGCCGCTCCAGATGCAGCAGCGACAACCCAGCCACCGGGCGCACCGAGATCCGCGGACCGGCCACCTCGATAATGCCCGGCGAGACGATCAACTCCACGCCACGCTGTTCGAGCGCCCAGGACAGCCGGCGCAGCGACTGACCGGCCAACTCCGGGTCGGTCGCGATCGCCACCACCTCGACGGCGTGCCGGTCGGCGGCCGCCAGGATGTCGGGCTCGTCCAGGGCCTCGACCTCACCGGACTCACCGCGCGGGCGGCACGTCGCCACCACCCGGTAACCATCGGTCGGGCGGCTCTCCAAGTGCTCACACAGAGTCGCGGCCGGGCCACTTCGCCCGACCACGAGAACCCTGTGCATGCACCGACCTCGCACGCGGTGCCGGTGCAGGTCCTTCCGCAGCGCGTACCGCAGCAGCAAGGCGGAACCGACCATCACCGGAATCGCCAGCACCACGAACCCGCGGGCGATCTCGGCCTTGGTCACGTACGACGTCATCGCGACCGCCGCGGTCAGCCCGACGCCGGCCCGGATCAGCGAGCGGAACTCGTCCGGCCCGGCGCCGAAGAACCGGGGGTCGTATCCCTTGGAGAGGCCGACGACGGCGACCCAGGCCAGCGGCAACAGGCTGCTGACGACGAGATAACTGGAGCCGACGTGGTACCCGAAGCGGGTCAGCAGCGCGATCGAGACGCCGAGCATCGCCGCGAGCAGGTCCCCACCCACCGCGGCCCAGCGATACACCCCGACCCAGCGTGGTTCGGTCGACCGCGACGGCAACGGAACGATCGCCGGCACCTCGTGCGGGACAACCCAGAGCGGCCGACGGCTGTCTACAGCGTCCGGCGCTTCTGCTCCGCTCACAGCGGCCCCTCGTTCCCTCCTGCAACGGCCCCGTCACTAACAGTGTCCGGCGCGGCGTGCAGCGTGTCCTTGTTCACCCGCGCGTCGTCGCCGAGTCACCGAAGATTACTACGAGGTCGGGGCGTCAGCGACGCAGGGGACATCCACTTGTCAAGAAGTTTCGACAAGGACGATCAGCCCGGCAAGGTTCCTCAGCGGAGCTCGGTCGCGTCCAGGAAGTCGGTGAGGCGGCGCCCGACGACTTCGCGGGAGAACTCGGTTTCGGCACGAAGCCGCGCGGCGGCGGCCATCGCCGTCCGGCGACCCTCGTCCTGGAGGGTCTCGATGAGTACGCCGGCTGCTGTCTCGGCGTCGTCGAGCGGCCAGAACTGACCCTCGACACCGGGGCGGACCATCTCCGGGATGCCGCCGACGGCGCCGGCCAGGACCGGTAGCCCGGCGGCCATGGCCTCGAGTAGTGCGATCGGCAGGTTCTCGATGATCGCGGTGTGGCAGTAGAGGCGGTGGCCGGGCAGCAGCGCGGGCGGGTCGGCCTGGTAGCCGAGGAAGCGGACCTGGTCGCCGATGCCGTGGCCGTCGGCGCGGGCCTCGAGCGCGCGGCGGTCGGGGCCGCTGCCGATGATGTCGAGCGTGTACCGGTGCCCGCGGCGGGCGGCGGCGCCGAGGACGTCGATCAGGTACGCGTGGTTCTTGCGGGACTCCAGGAACCCGACCGTGATCAGATCCGCTGGGTCGGTGGTCGGCGCAGCCGTCGACGCGCTCACCGGGTTCGGGACGACGACGGACGGCACGTTCCGCAGTGCCGGGATCCGCTCCTCCAGCACCGAGCGCGCGAAGTCGGACACATAGACGATGCCGTCGAGCCGCGGCAGCAAGGACTCCTCGTACGCACGGATCGAGCGGTACAGCCGGCCACCCTCGGGGAGCTCGCCCTTGCCCGCCCACTCGTCGGCCTGCGACACGTTCAGGTGCGCGGCCATCACCACCGGCTGCGTCGTCCGGGCACGCATCGCGGCCCCCGCGGACACCGGGCACTGGGTGTAGATGACGGCATTCGGATTGCCGGCAATCCGCTGCTCGAGCGCCTTCTGCAGGTAGTAGGCGTGCCAGTACCGGTACCACCAGACGCCGGCCGGCTTGCTGACCGGGCGGATCGCGAGGCGGGCGCCGAACATCGGCTTCATCGTCAGCGACCGCAGCGAGAACGGGCTGATCACGCTCGCCGGCCGGGACGCGTCGTCCAGGTATTCGTGGAACGTGCGCACGTGACTCTGCAGCCCCGACGTACCGGTCGGCCGCATGGGCGTCGCGATGACGATCTCGCGATCCGCTCCCACGACGACCGGCTTGCCTGCGCTCTTCGTCTGCTCGCTCATACCGCCGCACTCTCTTCCGGGGTCGCGACGTGTTGGCGTCGCGCCTTCACCAGCCGGCTCCACCAGACGCCGATCCCGAGCACCGAGGCGATCGCCGAACCCCACACGACGCCCTGTGCCTGCCAGAACACGCCGCTGAGCGTGGCCAGTACGACGAACATCGTGGTGACGGCGATCTGGCACTGCATGGTCTGATCCGCGCGCCCGAGCGCCCGCAGTCCCGCCGACGGCCCGACGTACAGGCAACCGGCGGCCGCGCTGATTATCACGCCCAGCACCAGCGCGTGGGCGTCGCGCCACACACTGCCCAGGACGACCTCACCGAGGCCGAGCGGGAAGACGACCAGGATCACCAGGCCCCACGACAAGGCGATCGCCGACAGTCCACCACTCAGCAGGGCGCACAACCGCCACAACACGTGGGTGCCACGCGCCAGCGCCCGCGCCGCTTCGGGTACGGCGACCTGGCCGACGCCCATCAGCAGCGCCGCGACCGGGCCGATCAGCATCTCGGCTCCGCGGATCGCACCGGCCGCGGCGAGCCCACCACTGGCCGCGACGATCAGCGTGCGGATCTGACCACCTGCTCCGAGGACGACGTTCTCGACCAGGAAGCGCAGTCCGAGATCGCTGTGGCTGCGCATCCAGCCGACCGCACCCGCCGGACGCGGCATCACCCCGGACTGCCGGATCCCGTACAGGCCGGCGACCGCCGCCGTCCCGCCGAAGGTGAGCAGGGCGGCGGTGATGCCGAAGTCCAGGTAGCGACCGGCGAACAGGACTGTCAACATGAGGACTGTCCACAAGGCGTCGTTCGCGAACGTCTTCGCGCCCTGGCCGGCGGAGAAGAACGCGGAGCGCCAGCTGTCCTGCAACGTCAACCCGGGCAGAACGATGCCCAGGGCAATGAAAGCGGCACCCGGCTCGGAGTGCGGCGTCATCAGCCGCAGGACGATCCCGATCAGTACGCAGATCAGACCGCCGGCGATTCCGACCAGCAGCGCGACGCCGCCGGCCGCGGCGACGGCCTGCCGGCGGTCACTGCGCCCCGACACGCTGAACCGCACCATCAGGGCGTCTGTCGACAACGCGCGCGAGCAGTTCAATGCCACCGAGTACGCGAGGAACGCGAGCCCGAGCGCGCCGAGTCCAGTTGCCCCGAGCAACCGGGCGACGAAGACCCCGAGCAGGAAGTTGCCGATGCTCGACACCGCCTGGTCGGCAATCCCCCACCCCAGCCGCCCGGCAACACCGCGGCGCCCCGGCTGAACCGAGGGCGCCGCGGAAACCCGCAGGCCTGGCTCGGCCGGCGGACCCGACTCGACCCCCTGACTCGGCTCGACCGGCAGGCCCGGCTCGACCGGCTCGGGTGAGCGGCCGGCGGCGTGGCGGCCGTGGTTGGCGGTCATGCGCGGCTCGGGGTGTTGAGCAGCTCGGTGGACAGGCGGGCGAACTGTTCGTCCAGCTGTTCGCGGTTCCGGGTGGCTCGTGCGGTCAGGATCTGCGTGATCCGGGCACGATCGTTCGAGAGGGAGGCGACCTGCTTCTCCAGCAGGTCCGCGTCCAGGTCGGCGATCTGCTGGACCCAGTCGCCGACGCCCATCTCGTTCATCAGCTCGGTGTGCTTGCGCCCGTACGCGATCGCGACCGTCGGCTTGCCGAGCATCAGCGCGACCAGCACGGTGTGGAACCGGGTGCCGACGACGAGGTCGACCTGGCTGAGCTGGTCCATCACCTCGTCGATCGTCGACAGTTCTTCGAAAACCACCGGCGGCTCGCCCGGCCCGGTCCACCGCGACCGCGCGTCGGCGAGGATCTCCTCCACCACCGGCAGGTCGTTGAAGTCGCCGATCATCAGCCGGACCCGGTGCCCGTCGTCGATCAGCGACCGGACGAGCTGCGTCATCTTGCCAACGTACGCCGAACGCACCTCGGCGGCCCGGTTGCGGTCCGACGGCGTCCCGTCGTACGCCATCACGCCGACCGCGACCGCGCCGGTGGGCTCCGGGCGAGCGGGCGGTACGGGCAGTGCGAACACGAGGTCCGGGTAGACGCGATCGTCCGGGCCGGCCATCCGCATCCGGCGCGCCGCGTCGAGCGACGACTGGTCGCGGAACGACCGGTAGTGCGCGAGCCGGCAGGCGGCCCGGAGCAGCCGGCCGGTGACGGGCTGCTCGGTCGCGGTCGCGCCGACGCTGACGTAGGCGACCTTGGTACCGAACAGCCGTCCGGCCGCGGACACCAGGAACAACGAGTACGGGAACTCCCACGGCCGTTGCGCAAGGTCGGTCTCGAACAGTCCCATCCCCGGCAGGATCACCACGTCGTGCCCCGAGACCCAGGCGCCGATCCAGATCGCGTCGGCGACCGCTCCGATGCCGATCCGCAGCATCGTCAGCACGATGTGCAGCAGCCGCGAGCGCGACCTGCCCGCCGGACGCAACCAGTTCAGCCGGGTGACCCGTAGACCGTACCGGTCACCGACCGGTTCCGGACCGGTGAACATCGCGTCGAGCACGGCGTCCGGGTGCTCCCGGCGCAGGTACTGCAGCACGGCTTCCAGGCTCGCGTCGTTCCCGAGGTTGCCGGCGCCGATCCGCCCGAACAACCCCACCCGCTGCTGGACCTGCTCGTGCGGCACTCAGCTCGCCTCCTGTCCGGCCACTACCGCGCGCACCGACAGTCCGTCGACCTTGCCGAACGTGGACGGCGGCTCCGCCGGGTACCAGCCGCGCAGCCGCCGCGACACCCGGCTCCCGATCCAGCGGAAGATCTGGCCGTAGCAGGCGATCCGCTCGCGGACCGGCAACGGCGCCCGGCCGACCGCGGTGAACCAGCTCAGCAGGTATTCGGCCACCAGCCGGACCGCGGGGTTGCGGCGCCGATTCGACCGCTTCGGGTCGAGGTTCGCGCAGGCGGTCTGGATGCCCGACAGCGACAGCCGGCCCGAGTGGTGCCGGCGGAAGTACAACCAGTCGGGGACCTGCACGAACGTACCGAGCAACGCCAGCTGCGCGGTGAACGTGTAGTCGGCGTGGTAGTAGCTGCCGTGCGGCTTGACGCTGCGCAGCGCGTCGGAGCGGATCACGCCGTAGAAGTCGTCCGCACACAACGCGCCTGGGGTGTCGCCGTCGAGCATCATGCTCCGCAGCCGCTCCGACGGGCGCGGCGACTCCGTGTTCAGCGGGTACTCGAGTGCCTGCGTCACGTTGCCGTCGCCATCGATCGCGGCTCCCCACGCGTGCGCCAGGACGGCTTCGGGGTGCTTGTCGAGCAGCGCGATGCACCGCTCGAACAGGTCCCGCGCGTACAGGTCGTCGGACGAGACCCACTTGAACAGCTCGCCGCGGCTCTGCCGGAACACGTAGTCGTGGTTCGGCGCGGCGCCGATGTTCCGCTCCTGCCGGAAGAACCGGATCCGCGGATCACGCGCGGCGTACTCCTGGCAGATCGCGTCGGTGCTGTCGGTCGAGGCGTTGCTCGAGATGACCAGCTCGAAGTCGGTGTACGTCTGCCCGAGCACCGCGTCCAGCGCCGGCCGCAGGTACTCCTCGCCGTTGTAGACCGGCAGACCGACGCTCAGTCGGGGGGTCGCTGTGGACATCGTGATTCCTAACTGGACGAAACTAGACGAACCGGCGGAAGACCGGCTTGACGGGGCGGCCGCCGAGGAGCTCGAGGACGTTCTGCCCGTCGAGGGCCTGGCGGTAGACGCGGCAGGCGCCGGCCACGACCTCGACCGTGCGGTCGATGTCTTCGTCGGTGAGGGCGCTGCTGACCACGAACGACGGTCCGATCACCCCGCCGAGCAGCAGTTCGCGGAGGAACAGCGTGCGGTACGGCTGCGACGGCTGCAGGTCCTCGTCGAGGGTCGCGAACACCAGGTTGCTCGGCCGGCCACGGACCAGGACGTGATCCTGTACGCCGGCCGCTGCCGCCACCTCGCGGACGCCCCGGGTCAGCCGCTCGCCCCGCTCGTGCAGCCGCGCCGCGATGCCCTCTTCCGCGTAGACGTCCATCACGGCGATCGCGGCCGCGAGCGCGTGGGTCTCGGCGCCGTGGGTCGTCGACAACAGGAAGACCCGCTCGTTGACGTCCCGCAGGCCGCCGCGCTCCATGTACTCGCGCTTGCCGGCCAGTGCGCTGACCGCGAAACCGTTGCCGAGCGCCTTGCCGAAGGTCGAGAGGTCGGGCGTCACGCCGTACAGGCCCTGGGCGCCGGCCTCGGAGAACCGGAAGCCGGTGATCATCTCGTCGAAGATCAGCAGCGCGCCGTGGCGGTGCGCCAGGTCGCGCAGGCCTTCCAGGTAGCCGGGCGGCGGGTCGTACTGGGTCGCGGCCTCCAGGATCAGGCAGGCGATCTGCCCGTCGTGCCGGCGGAACAGTTCCTCGGTCGCGCCCAGGTCGCCGTACGGGAAGCCGACGGTCAGGTCGGCGATCGCGTCCGGGATGCCGGCCGACATCGGCGTCCGGGCGATGAACCAGTCGTCGATCGAGAAGAACGCGTGGTCGCTGCAGAGCGCGACCAGCGGCCGGCCGGTGACCGCGCGGGCGAGCTTCACCGCGGCGGTGGTCGCGTCGGACCCGTTCTTGCCGAACTTCACCATCTCCGCGGTCGGTACCGAGGTGAGGAAGCGTTCGGCGGCCTCGAGCTCGACGATGCTCGGGCGGACGAAGTTGCTGCCGCGGTCGATCTCGCGCCGGACGGCCTCGAGCACCCGCGGATGCCGGTGGCCGAGGCTGACCGCGCGCAGGCCGGACCCGTACTCGATGTACTCGTTGCCGTCGACATCGAAGACGTGGGCGCCGTCGCCACGCTCGATCACCGGCGCCATGTCCTCGGGGTACTGGTCCTCACCCTTGGCGTAGGTGTGCGCGCCGCCGGGGATCAGGTCGTGCAGCCGCTTGTTCGCGGCGACGGACTTCTCGAAAGCCTTCATGTGAGCCTCGCAGTTGCCAGGGCGAGTGGTGCCGCGGCCTTGTCGCGTTCGGACATCAGCGTCACCGGGAGCGGCCACGGGATGTCCAGATCGGGGTCGTCGAACCGGATCGCCACGTCCTCGGACGGGTCGTGCGCGCGGTCGATGCGGTACGAGACGTCGGCCGGTTCGGTCAGCGCCTGGAACCCGTGCGCGCAGCCGGCCGGTACGTACACGGTCACCTGGTTGTCACCGGTCAGGTCGAACGTCTCCCGGTTCCGGTACGTCGGCGAGCCCGGCCGGAGGTCGACGACGACGTCGAACACCGCGCCGTACGAGCACCGCACCAGCTTCGCCTCGCCCTGTCCGGCGCGGGTGTGCATGCCCCGGACGACGCCCTTGCGGGAGCGGGAGATGCTGTCCTGGACGAACGCGTCCGGGTCGAGCCCTGCCTTCGCGACGACGTCCCGGTCGAACGTCCGGGAGAAGAACCCGCGCTCGTCGCGATGCGGCGCTGGGCGGAAGAGCAGTACGCCGGCGATCCCCGGTACTTCGATGACCTCCATGCGTCAGCGCCCCCTCTCGTGCGGTTCGGGGAGCGGGACGAGGTACGTCGTACCCCAGCCGCCGCCGGCCTCCAACTGGGTGATGATCTCGTCGGCGATGTCCCAGGTGAGGACGAGCACGACGTCGGGCTGGGCTTTGACGAGGTCGTCGATGGGGCGGATCGGGACCATGCCGGCGCCGGGGATCCGGCGGCCGTGCTTGCCCGGGGCAAGGTCCACGGTGAACGGCAGCAGGTCCGTGGTGACCTTGCTCAGGTCGAGCAGCAGCGGCGCCTTGGACGGGGCGCCGTAGCCGAGGACAGTACGGCCCGCGGCGCGGTGCCGGACGAGCTCGTCGTGCAGCGCACCGGCCGCGTGCCACGCGGCCTCCTGGAGCGTGCCGAGCTGGACCTCGTCGGCGATTCCCGCGGCTTCCTCGTCCTCGAGTACCACGTCGACCGACGCGTCCGGCTTCGCGTCCGCAGTGTGCCGGAGCATCACCATCAGGCTGCCGCCGTACATCTCGACCTGCCGGACCGACTCGACCGTCAGACCGTGCAGCGCGGCGAGGTTCCGCAGCGCACGCAGCGACATGTACACCCAGTGGCCGTGCCGGATCGTGTCGAACTGGTTGCCGATGAACAGCGGCAGCAGGTGGTGGAACTCCATCACCAGCAGCCCGCCGGGCGCGAGCCGCTCGGCCCGCAGCCGCAGCATCTCGCCGTACTCCGGCTCGTGCACGATCCCGTGCACGTCGACGACGAGATCCGCCTTCTCCGCGTCCCCCGCGAGCCGGCACCCAGCGGCGTACAGGTGGTCGAGCCAGGACCCGCCATGGGGACTGCCGAACTCGAACACCACCGCACCGCTCAGTTCCGGGAAATCACCGAGGATCTCCTTGACCGAAGCCTCCGCGTGCGAACGGCTGGTCGCCGACTCGACCGCCAACGGTTCCTCGGGCAGCTGCGGCTGAACCGGACCGAGCTGCACGAGCGTGCACGCCCGGCACAACCAGAGCGCGAGCGGCCACCGCGGATCGGGCCCCGGCGCCTCCGCCGGCGGGAAGTAGTCGGCGCACGGCTGATCGCCGACGTCCACCACCGGTACGACATCGTCGGCCGCACACCCTCGGCACTTGAAGGTCACTGCATCCCCCTCGATCACCATGTCAGCGTGGCCTTGCCTGTCGTGAAGGCTTCCGCGTACGGCGCCCGGCATTCCATCCCGCGCAACCGGGCCAGCCCGGCGAACACCTCTTCGTCGAACCAGTCGTGCGGAACCTGCGACGGGTACGCCTTGTGCAGCAGCGCGACCTTCTCGCGCAGCTGCTCCTCGGTGAGTTCGACGTACAGCCACGGCCGGCCGAAGTCGCCGTCCCATTTGGGGATCTCGTAGTGCAGCACCAGGTGGTTGCGCCAGACCGTCGGCGCCAGCTCGGCGATCAGCCGGTGGTCCTGGTGCGCGTCATGCTTGCTCGGGGCAAGTACCAGGTCGGCGCGCCGACTGCTCCGGGCCGTTGCCTCCAGCAACTCCTTGGTCTGGTTCCAGTACGCCGGCAGCCGCCCGTCGGGGAGCTCGGCCGACGTCACGGTCACCTCGCACTCGGGCAGGAACAGCTCTGCCGCCCGGCGCGCCTCCTCCAGGCGGACCGGCGTACCGGTCGCGATCACGAACTCGGCGGACAGCTCCGGGACCGACTCGGCCAGCTTGAGCAGCGTGCCACCGCAGCCGATCTCGATGTCGTCCGGATGGGCGCCCAAGGCAACGAGGTGCACCGGGCCGTCGATCAGGCCGAGCTGGAAGGGCAGCATCAGACCGCCACCGCGTCGGAGTTGCGCGACGAGCGGCTCCACAACGCCCACGGCTTCTTGCCCGAGCGGTACAGGTCCTCGAGCATGCTGCGCTCCTTGAGCGTGTCCATCGGCGCCCAGAACCCGTGGTGCGGGATCGCCTCCAGCTTGCTCATCGCGGCCAGCCGCGGGAAGGCGTCGCCGACCAGGTCCTCGCCCTCGTGCAGGACGTCGAAGATCTCCTTCTTCAGCACGAAGTAGCCGCCGTTGATCCAGACGTTCAGATCGGTCGCCGAGCGCAGCCCGGTGACCCGGGAGTCGGTGCCGAACTCGACCACGTGGAACGAGTCCTGCGGCGGCACCGCGAGCAGGCTCGCGGTGATGTCGCTGGTCATCACGTGGTCGACGATCCTGTCCATCGGCGCGTCGGTCAGCACGTCGCCGTAGTTGGCCAGGAACGCGTCGTCGTCCTCCAGGTACGGGCGCACCCGGCGCAACCGCTCACCGATGCTGGTGTCGATCCCGGTGTCGACGAAGGTGATCTTCCACTCGCTGATGTCGGACTCGAGCAGCTCGATGTGCTGGCCGCCCTTGGTCATCACGAAGTCGTTGGAGACGGTCTCCTCGTAGCGCAGGAAGTACTCCTTCACCGAGGCCCCGCCGAACCCCAGCGGCAGGATGAACTCGGTGTGACCGAAGTGCGCGTAGTACCGCATCACGTGCCACAGGACCGGCCGGTCGCCGATCGTCATCATCGGCTTCGGTGCGGAATCCACGCCACTGCGCATCCGCAGTCCGTGCCCCCCACAGAAGATCACGACCTTCATCTCGGTATTTCCCTTCCCCCCGGGGTTTTTCAGATCACTTCGAGACGTGGGATCGGTACGACGAACTTCGCGCCCCACTCCCGTGCGTAGCCGAGCTGGTGGACGATCTCCGCGCGCAGGTTCCACGGCAGGATCACGATGTAGTCGGGGCGCGTCTCGGCCAGGCGCTCCGGGGCGTGGATCGGGATGTGCGTGCCGGGCAGGAACATCCCGTGCTTGTGCGGGCTGCGGTCCACCGTGTACGGCAGCAGGTCCTCCCGGATGCCGCAGTGGTTGAGCAGCGTGTTCCCCTTGCCGGGAGCGCCGTACCCGGCGACCGACTTGCCGTCGCGGCGCGCCTGGACCAGGAACTCCAGCAGGTCGGACTTGATCGTGAACACCTCGTCGGCGAAGCCCAGATGGCCCTCGACGGTGTGCAGGCCGGCGTCCTTCTCGTCCTGTAGCACCTTGCCGACGAGCTCGGTCGGCTCGCCGGTCGGGCTGGAGAACACCCGGAGCGAGCCCCCGTGACTCTGCAGTTCCTGTACGTCGACGACCGTGAGCCCGGCCTTCGCGAGTGCCGCGGCGGCGGTCTTCAGGGTCAGGTACTGGTAGTGCTCGTGGTAGATCGTGTCGTACTGGCGGTTCTCGATCAGCCGGAGCAGGTGCGGGAACTCCAGCGACACCAGACCGTCGTCCTTCACCAGCGCCCGCAGGCCCTTCGCGAAGTCGACGATGTCCGGCACGTGCGCGAACACGTTGTTGCCGACGACGAGGTCCGCCTTGCCGTGCCGGGCCGCCGCGTCCTGGCCGGTCGCCTCGCCGAGGAAGTAGCTCTCGGTCCGGATGCCCTTCTCGTTCGCGATCTTCGCGATGTTCGCGGCCGGCTCGATGCCGAGCACCGGGATGCCTTCGGCAACGGCGTGCTGCAGCAGGTAGCCGTCGTTGCTGGCAGCCTCGACGATCAGGCTGTGCTCGTCGAGGTTCAGCCGCTCCTGCATGTCGACGACGAATCGGCGTGCATGCTCGACCCAGCTGGTCGAGTACGACGAGAAGTAGAGGTAGTCGCTGAACACGTCATCGGCCGCGACGTAGGCCGGCAGCTGGACGAGCAGGCAGTTCCCGCAGATCCGGACGTGCAGCGGGTAGAACGTCTCGCCGATGTCGAGCTGGTCGGCGCGCAGGTAGCTCTCGCAGGGCGGCGACATGCCGAGATCGACGAACGTCTGCGTCAACGGCTCACCGCACAGGCGGCAGGCGATCTGGTCGGCCATCAGTTCATCTCCTTCGGTCCCGGGAACGGCGCGTCGGTCTGGCGGCGCAGGTTGCCGTCGACGAGGTTCGCGTCCAGCAGCTGCTGGATCCGGCGCAGCCGGACGAACTGCGCGGAGTTGAAGTCGTCGAGCGTGAGGCCGTGCCGCTGGTAGGCGTCGTACAGCTCGTCGACGCCCGTGCGGACCGACCACTGCAGGTTCAGGTCCGGGAAGGTGTCGTTGAGCTTGCTGAAGTCGACCTTGTAGTTGCGCAGGTCCGGTCCGGCGCCGTCGGCGATCGACAGCGTCGAGCCGGGGACCGCCTCGCGGACCATCTCGGCGATGTCGCGGACCTGGACGACGTCCTCGGACCGGCCGACGTTGAACGCCTCGTCGTGGACCGTCTCCCGCGGCGACTCCAGGACCTGCAGGAACGCCCGGCTGATGTCCTCGATGTGCACGAGCGGCCGCCACGGCGTGCCGTCGCTCTCCAGCCGGACCTGGCCGGTGGTCGCCGCGATCGCGGTCAGATTGTTGACGACGATGTCCAGCCGCAGCCGCGTCGACGCGCCGTACGCGGTCGCGTTCCGCAGGTACGTCGGGCTGAAGTTGTCGTCGGCGAGCTTCGACAGCTCCTGCTCGGCCAGCGCCTTGGTCTCGCCGTACGCGGTCACCGGGAACATCTCGGCGTCCTCACCGACGGCCTCCGACCCGGCCGCGCCGTACAGGCTGCAGGACGACGCGAACAGGAACCGCTCGATCCCGGCGTCCTTCGCGGCCCGGGCCAGGTTCAGCGTGCCGTCGAGGTTGACCGAGTACGTCGCCGCCTTGTCCAGGTTGCCGAGCGGATCGTTCGACAACGCGGCCAGACAGACCACGGCGTCGAACCCGCTCAGTTCCTGCGCGGTCACGTCCCGCAGGTCCCGCGGCGCCCGCTGTCCGATCGGCTCCGGTCCACCCAGCAGGTCGCACCCTTCGTACAACCCGGAGTCGAGCCCGGCCACCTGATGCCCAGCACTGCGCAGGAACGGCACCATCACCGCCCCGATGTAACCCCGATCCCCCGCCACCAGAACCTTCATCCCGATTCCCCTCACACCGGCCCACATCCCGTCGCCCATAAAGATCACCGGGCGGGCTCCCTGATACAGGCAATTTCTCAGCAGAGATTTCCGCGGCAGATGTATCAGCGGGGTGCGGTGGTTGCTCTCATGGGCGCCGGGGGTGTGGGGACGTCGCAAATGAGCCTGTGGGGGGCGTTATGAAGGTTGCCGTGTTCGGCTTGGGGTACGTGGGGTCGGTGACCGCGGCTTGTCTGGCTGCTGCCGGGCACGAGGTGTGGGGGGTGGATGTCGACACCGCCAAGGTGCAGCCGATCGCCGAAGGGCACAGCCCGGTGGTCGAGCCGGGGCTGGACGAGCTCGTCGCGGACGGCGCCACCTCGGGGCGGCTGCGGGCGACGACCGATCCACGGTTGGCGCTGGAGGGGGCCGATGTCTCGCTGATCTGTGTCGGTACGCCGTCGACGCCGGCGGGCAGTACCGATCTCACCTACATCAAGCGCGCGGTGCGGGACATCGCCGAGGCGGCGCAGGTCGTCGTCCGGCCGGAGTCCGGGTTCCACAGCATCGTGGTCCGTAGTACGGTCCCGCCGGGCACCGTGGACGAGGTCGTCGCGCAGGTGCTCGACGAGGTACCGCCGCCCGAGGGGCTCACCTTCGGTACGGCGATGTGCCCGGAGTTCCTGCGCGAGGGATCGGGGCTGGCGGACTTCTACGAGCCGCCGTTCGTCGTCGTCGGGACGGGCAACCCGAAAGTCGGTACCGCTCTGACCGACTTGTTCGCGTTCCTCGGCAAGGAGGTCCAGCTCGTCGACGTCCGGACGGCCGAGGCGCTGAAGTACGCGTGCAACGCGTTCCACGCCACCAAGGTCTCGTTCGCGAACGAGATGGGCCGGATCTTCCGGCACTTCGCCGTGGACTCGCGCGAGGTGATGAAGATCTTCGTCCAGGACACCAGCCTGAACATCTCGCCGTACTACCTCAAACCCGGCTTCGCGTTCGGCGGCTCGTGCCTGCCGAAGGACCTGCGCAGCGTCCTGCACCTGGCCCGGATGAACGACACCGAGCTGCCGCTGCTCTCCGGCGCGCTGGCGACCAACGAGCGCAGTGTCCGCGACGTCGTCGACCGGGTGATCGCCGGCCCCGGCCGGGAGATCGCACTGCTCGGCCTGAGCTTCAAGCACGCCACCGACGACCTGCGGGAGAGCCCGAACGTCGAGCTCGCCGAACGGCTGATCGGCAAGGGCTACAACCTGCGCATCTACGACGCGATCGTGAACCCGACCCGCTTGGTCGGTGCCAACCTGCGCCACGTCCAGTCCAAGCTTCCGCACCTGCAGCGCGTCCTCACCGACGACCCGAACGCGGCGCTCAAGGGCGCCGACGTGGCGATCGTCTCGGCGACCGATCGCGGCGCGATCAACGCACTGCTGGAGACGCCACCGCCGCGGACCATCGACCTGAGCGGCCGGCTCGGCGCCGACGTCGAGGCACTGGCCGGATACGAAGGAGTGGGCTGGTGACCGGTCCCCGGGTGTTGATCATCATCCAGAACCTCTGGGTACCGTTCGACCGCCGCGTCTGGCTCGAGTGCCAGGCGCTCGTCGCGGCCGGGTACGACGTCACCGTCGTCTGCCCGAAGGGTCCGGGCGATCCGTCGTACGACATGATCGACGGCGTCACCGTGCACAAGTACAAGGCGTACGCGCCCGGTGGCAGCAAGGTCAGCTTCGTCTGGGAGTACGCGTACTCGTTCCTGATGACGCTGCGGCTGGTGTTCCGGGCCCGCAAGGCCGGCAAGTTCCGCGTGCTGCAGGCGTGCAACCCGCCGGACATCTTCTGGCCGATCGCGATGCTGCTGCGCCGCCTCGACGGCACGCGGTTCGTGTTCGACCACCACGACCTGTGCCCGGAGCTGTTCCAGTCCCGCTTCGGGGGTACGGCGAGCCTGCCGTACAAGGGACTGCGCTTCCTCGAGCGGACCACGCACCGCCAGGCCGACCACGTGATCTCGACGAACGACTCGTACCGCCGGATCGCGATCACCCGCAGCGGCAAGGCGAACCACGACGTCACCGTGGTCCGCACCGGGCCGGACCCGGACAAGTTGCTCCGCGGGGCAGCGGACGAGTCGCTGCGCCGCGGTCACCGCTACCTGGTTACGTACATCGGTGTGATGGGTCCGCAGGACGGCGTCGACATCGTCGTCCGCGCGGCGGACCACATCGTCAACACGCTCGGCCGCACCGACATCGCGTTCACGCTGATGGGTGGCGGCGACTCGTACGACGACGTGGTCGCGCTGCGGGACGAGCTGGGGCTCGGCGAGTACGTCGAGTTCACCGGCCGGGTGCCGGACGAGACCGTGCGCGCGGTGATGTCGACCGCGGATGCCGGCCTCTCCCCCGACCCGAAGAACCCGCTCAACGACGTGTCGACGATGAACAAGACCATGGAGTACATGGCGTTCGAGCTGCCGGTCGTCGCCTTCGACCTGGTGGAGACCAAGGTGTCCGCCGGTGCTGCCGCGGTGTACGTCGAGCCGAACGATGTCGCGAAGTACGGCGAGGCGATCGTCGACCTGCTCGACGACGAGGTCCGCCGGCGCCGGATGGCGAAACTCGGCCGCGAACGCGTCGAGCAGGTACTCGCCTGGAAGCACCAGCAGAAGGCGTACCTCGAGGTGTACGACCAGCTCACCGGGCACGTCAGCCACGTCGGCGTGGTCACCGGCGTCAGGACGGGGTCCTGACGTGTGCGGCATCGCGGGCTGCTACCAGCAGCGCGACGGGTTCGCGCTGACCGAGCTGATGAGCAACCGGATCGCGCATCGCGGTCCGGACGCGCACCGGGTGTACGCGTTCGACGAGGGTGATGTCCGGGCGTTCCTGGCGCATCGCAGACTGTCGATCATCGACCTGTCGTCGGCCGCCGACCAGCCGTTCAGCAAGCAGGGCCTGACGATCTGCTACAACGGCGAGCTCTACAACTACAAGGAGCTCCGGGCCGAGCTGTCGAAGTACGGCGTGCACTTCCGCACCGCGGGCGACACCGAGGTCGTGCTCGAGGCCTGGCGGCGGTGGGGTCCGGACGCGCTGAAGCGGTTCCGCGGCATGTTCGCGTTCGCGATGCTGGACGAGGAGAGCGGCAGCCTGTACCTGGCCCGCGACCCGTTCGGCATCAAGCCGCTGTACTTCCTGCGCCGGCAGGACGGCGTACTGTTCGCGTCCGAGCTGAAGGCACTGGTCTCCGCGGTCGGCTCCGAGCTGCGTACCGAGCCCGGCGCGCTGATCGCGTCGATGCTCTACTACTGGTTGCCCGAGCAGCGCTGCGCGATCGACGGCGTCGAGAAGCTGCCGGCGGGTTCGTGGGCGGAGTTCCGGCCGGACGGCGGCACCCGGCACGAGACGTACTGGCGGGTGACCGACGTGGCGACCGAGGCCGCGGCCGGTCCGCCGGCCGAGCTGCGGACGATCATCGAGGAGTCCGTCGCCGCGCACATGGTCGCCGATGTCCCGGTCTCCACGTTCCTCAGCGGCGGTCTCGACTCCAGTCTGGTGACCGTGCTGGCGAAGCAGCTGGATCCGGCTGTCGACTCCTACACGATCACGTTCCGCGCGCAGGACCAGAAGCTCGAGGCGATGCCGGACGACGCGATCTACGCGCGCAAGCTCGCGCAGCAGTTCGGTATCGACCTGCACGAGATCGAGATCGCGCCGGACGTCGTCGAGCTGCTGCCGCGGATCGTCGACATCCTGGACGAGCCGATCGGCGACCCGGCCGCGATCAACACGTTGCTGATGTGCGACACCGCGCGCGACGCCGGTGTGAAGGTGCTGCTGTCCGGGATGGGCGCCGACGAGCTGTTCGGCGGTTACCGCAAGCACCTCGCGTGCGTGATGGGCGCGCAGTACCAGCGACTGCCCGGCGTACTGCGCAACGGGCTGATCGGGCCCGCCGTCCGACGGCTGCCGGTGACCGTGAACGGGCGCGGCCTGCGGTACGCGCGCTGGGCGAAGCGGTTCGAGACGTTCGCGAACCTGGGTGAGGAAGAGGCGTTCCGGCGCAGCTACACGATGTACGACGCAGACCAGCTTGCGGGACTGCTCAGCCCGGACCTGGACCCGTACGTCGGCAAGCTGCTCGCCGAGCACAGCGACATCTACCACGACAACGCGCTCGACGATCACGTGAACCGGATGTGCCTGGCGGACTCGCGGATGTTCCTGCCGGGACTGAACCTCACCTACACCGACCGCGCGAGCATGGCCGCGTCGACCGAGGTACGGACACCGTTCGTCGACCCGGTCGTGGCCCGGGCCGCGTTCTCGATCCCCGGCAGCGCCAAGATCCACCGCCGGGTCAGCAAGCTCGCGCTGAAGAAGGCGGCCGAGGCGTGGTTGCCGAAGGAGATCATCTACCGGCCGAAGGCGTCGTTCAGCGCGCCGCTGCGGGCGTGGGTCCGCAACGACCTCCGGGAACTGGTCGACGACGTACTGCTGCGCGGTGAGCTGGTCGGGAGCGGGTTCCTGCGGCAGAGCGCCGTCCAGAAGCTCGTCGACGACGAGCGCGCCGGGCGCGAGGACTACTCCAAGCAGATCTGGCAGTTGCTGACGCTGGAGACCTGGACCCGCCACATGCGGGACCTCGGCGTGACGATTACTTCTTAAGGACGGCTATGAAGCAGGTTGCCCAGAACTACAAGTCCGGCGAGCTGGCGGTGCTCGACGTACCCCCGCCGGGTTGTGCGCCGGGTGGGGTGCTGGTGCGTTCGCTGTACTCGCTGATCTCCACCGGGACCGAGCTGATGAAGGTCGGCGAGGCCAAGCTGTCGCTGGTCGGCAAGGCGAAGGCGCGCCCGGACCAGGTCCGCAAGGTGCTCGACACCGTTGCGCAGCAGGGTGTGATGAGCACGTACAAGAAGGTGATGAACAAGCTCGACTCGTACACCCCGCTCGGGTACTCGCTGTGTGGTGTGGTGGTCGAGGTCGGCGCCGGCGCCGAGGAGTTCAGTGTCGGGCAGCTCGTGGCCGCCGCGGGGAACGAGTACGCGTTGCACGCGGAGTACAACTGGGTGCCGTTGAACCTGTGCGTACCGGTGCCGGACGGAGTGCCGGCCGAGCAGGCCGCGTTCTCCACCGTTGGTGCGATCGCGATGCAGGGTGTGCGGCAGGCCGAGGTCCAGCTGGGTGACACCGCGGTCGTGATCGGGCTCGGGCTGGTCGGGCAGCTCGTCGTCCGGCTGCTGGTCGCGGCGGGCGTCCGGGTGTGGGGGATCGACACCGTCGCCGACCGCTGCCGGATGGCGGAGAAGGCCGGCGCGCTCGCCTGCTCCTCCCCCGACGACATCGACGCCCTCGAGCGGTCGTTGCTGCAGGCATCGAACGGACTGGGCGCGGACCACATCCTGCTGGCCGCCGGTGGGCATTCCAACGGACCGGTGGAGACCGCGGCCCGGCTGGCCCGCGACCGGGCCCGGGTCGTCGACATCGGCAAGACGAAGCTCGACCTGCCGTGGAACGCGTACTACGACAAGGAACTGGACGTCCGGTTCTCCCGGTCGTACGGTCCGGGGCGGTACGACGACCGGTACGAACTGCAGGGCATCGACTACCCGGCCGGCTACGTCCGCTGGACCGAACGCCGCAACCTCGCCTGCTTCGTCGACCTGATCGCCCGCGAACAGATCGACGTAGGCTCCCTCATCGCCAACACCTTCCCCATCGCCGACGCCACCGACGTCTACCAAAAGCTCAGCACCGGCACCTACCCAGGCGTCGGCTTCCTCTTCGAGTACCCAAAAGAAGAAGAAGGCGCCGCGCTCCGCGCGGCGGACGTCGGAGTGGAGAGCGCGGCGGGAGCGGTCGGAGCAGACGAGCGGCCGGGGGCCGCCGCGGGCCCCGAGGCCACTCCGGACCTGCGAGACAGCGCGGGTCTTACAAACAGCCGCCGGCGGGAGCCGGCCGGTCGGCCGGCTCCCGCCGGCGTCGTGCGGGTGGGGTTTGTGGGAGCGGGGAACTACGCGTCCAGCATGCTTCTGCCGCAGCTGCAGAAGGATGAGCGCGCGGTGCTGGGGCGGGTTGCTACCAACAAGAGTTTGTCGGCAGCTAATGCTCAGCGGCGGTTCGGGTTCGAGGCGGTGTCGACCAACGCGGACGAGGTGCTCGCAGACGAGAGTCTGGATGCGGTGTTCGTGGTGACTCGGCACAGTTCGCATGCGGAGCTGGCCTGCCGTGCGCTGGAGACCGGGAAGGCTGTCTTCGTCGAGAAACCGCTGGCTCTGACCGACGACGAGCTGGACCGGATCGTCGCCACGGTGGATGCCACCGGCAACGACCGGCTGATGGTCGGGTTCAACCGCCGGTTCGCGCCGCTGCTGACCGACCTGAAGCACCGCTTCGGCACCCCGGGCGGCAACAGCTCGGTGAGGTACCTGGTGAACGCCGGCAAGCTCGACTCCACCAGCTGGTACCTCGACGCCGGCAAGGAAGGCAGCCGGTTCGCCGGTGAGGGCGGTCACTTCATCGACACGCTCACCTGGTGGCTGAACAGCCTCCCGACCGAGGTGTACGCCGTACCCGGCCCGGACACCGGCGACGTCCTCGTCACGCTCCGGTTCGCCAACGGCTCCGTCGGCACGATCGCGTACGTCGGCGGCGGCAACGCGCGGTTCCCGAAGGAGACTATCGACATCACCGGCGGCGGCCGCAACGCCCGGTTCGACAACTTCCAGGCAGCGTCGGTCTGGACCGGGCGCAAGCCTGCTACCCGCAAGTCCCGCAGTACCGACAAGGGCCAGCGCACCGAACTCGAGCGCTTCGTCGCCGCCGTGAAGTCCGGCGGCCCGATGCCGATCCCGTTCGAGCAACTGGTCGCCACCACCCGCGCCACCATCGCAGTGGACCGCAGCCTGGCCTCCGGCAAACCGGAAGTCGTGTGACCCGCCAGCCCTTGGGCTGGTACGTCCGCCGCCTGCGCCGGATGTCCCCCACCGAACTCATCCAGCGCACCAGCGATGCCGGACGGCGTACTGCCTGGGCCTACCAGCAGGTCAGGCCCGGGCAGGACGCACAGCCGACCCTCCCACTCCGCGGCGAGCGAACCTTCCGTACGACGCTCGCCCCGCAGACCGCCTGTGCCGTACCGGAGGAAGCCCGCAAGGCAGTCATCGAGCAAGCCGACGCGATCCTGGCCGGCAACCTCGAAGTACTGGGCGTCGACCGGACCGACCTGCGTGCACCGGACTGGTTCCGCGACCCGGTCACCGGCCGCCGCTCGGACCCGGCGCAGTACGTGTTCAAGCTGAACCACCGCAACGAACAGGCGGTCGGGAACATCAAGCAGGTGTGGGAGCTGTCCCGGCACCACCACCTCACCCAGCTGTCCGCCGCGTGGTACCTGACCCACGACGACCGGTACGCCGAACGCGTGGCCGAGCACCTCAACGACTGGTGGCGTTCCAACCCGTTCCTTTCCGGTGTGCACTGGGCGAGCGGTATCGAGGTCGGCCTGCGGCTGATCAGCTGGACCTGGATCCGCCGGCTGCTCAACGACTGGCCCGAGATCACCAGCCTCTTCGAGCACAACGAACTCGCGCTGCAGCAGCTGTACTGGCACCAGCGTTACCTGGCCGCGTTCCAGAGCCACGGCTCCTCTGCGAACAACCATGTGATCGCGGAAGCGGCCGGACAGCTCGTCGGCGCGTGCGCATTTCCCTGGTTCAGCAAGAGCGACCGCTGGCGCGCGAACGCCGCAGCCCTACTGGAGAAGGAGCTGGCCGCCAACACGTTCCCATCCGGCGTCAACCGTGAGCTCGCGACGGACTACCACCGCTTCGTCTCGGAGCTCGGCCTGTACGCCGCACTCGAAGCAGACAACGCCGGCCACCCACTGAGTCAGGACACGTGGTCGCTACTGACCCGCACCGTCGACGTGGCCGCAGCGATCGTCGACAGCCGGCTACGTCCACCACGCCAGGGTGACGACGACGAGGGCATGGTCCTGGTACTGGATCCACCGGACGCGAGCAGCTGGTCGGCGTACCTCTCTCTCGGCGCTGCTGTTGTAGGCAAAGCACCGTGGTGGCCAGACAGTCCACCGACGGCGACCTCGGTCATCGTCGGCTCGCTGGTGAACGGTCAGCAAGGGGACCGTCCTGCTGAACGGCCAGGTCACTTCAGCGACGCCGGTCTGACCATTCTTCGGGACAAGACCGTCTGGTGCCGTGCAGACGCCGGTCCGCACGGCTTCCTCTCCATTGCAGCGCACGCACACTCCGATGCGCTCTCCCTCGAGGTACGCGCCGACGGTGTGGACATCCTGGCGGACCCCGGCACGTACTGCTACCACGGTGAAGAGGAGTGGCGGAACTACTTCCGCTCCACGATCGCCCACAACACAGTCGAAGTAGCTCGCACCGAACAGTCAACCTGGGGCGGTGCGTTCCTCTGGCTGCGCGGCGCGACCGGCAAGGTACTGCGGCACTCCCCCAGCACCTGGGAAGCCGAACACGACGGCTATGCCCCCGTGACCCATAGACGTACGGCGGAACTCGAGAACGGCGTGCTCCGCGTGGAGGATCACCTGGACGCGACCGCCGACGTAAGAATCGCCTGGCACCTGGGCCCGGAAGTAGAGATCGACCTGGCGACCGGCCGTCTGCACTGGCCGACCGGCTCGGCATCCGTCGAGCTGCCCACCAACCTCAAGTGGACGACGTACCACGGCAGCGACGATCCGTTGCTGGGCTGGTACTCACCGCGATTCGGCCACAAAGTCCCGACTACGACGCTCGTCGGCGACGGAACGATAACTGCTGACACACCGGCTACCAGCATCTTCCGCTTCTAACGGGTGTATCAGCACCAGGGTCCGACCCTCTATTAGTGCAGACGGATCCTGGAGGGGGCCTGTGAGCGCGCAGCAGTTGGACGTGAAGAAGTCGTGGCAAGCCATTCGCCGGCATCGGCTGCTGGTGGCCGCGGTCGCCGCCGTCGGTCTGCTGGCGGGGATCGGCTACGCGTTGCTGCAGCCGCCGATGTACAGCGCCTCGGCGCTCGTCGTCCTCCCGCCGCCGCCGGAGTCCGCCTCCGGTGCGTCGACGAAGACGCAGAGCATCGACACCCAGGTGTACATCGCGGAGAGCGGACCGGTCCTGCGAAGCGCCGGCCAGAACGTCACGCCGACGCTGACCACCGAGGTGACGCGGACCCGGGTGAAGGCGACCGCCGTCACCGAGGACGTCATCCGCATCGACGCGAAGGGTACGTCGGCCAAGCAGGCCACCCAGCTGGCCAACGCGGTCGCGGAGGTCTACCTGGTCTTCATCACGACCGACCAGAAACTGCCCGGTGACCTGGGCAAACGCACCGGCGCCCGGATCCTCGAGGAGGCAGTCAACGCGCACGGCGGCAGCATGCTCGTCCACATGGGCATCTACGGCGGCCTGGGCGCGATCCTCGGCGCCATCGCCGGTGCGATCCTGGTGCTCGCCAGGGCGCGCGGCGATCGCCGGCTGCGGTTGCGCGACGAGATCGCCGACGCCGTCGGCCTCCCGGTGCTCGCCTCGGTCTCGTCGTACCAGGCGACCGATCCGTCCGACTGGGCGAACCTGCTGGAGCACTACTCGCCGACCGCGGTCGACGCCTGGGCGCTCCGCAAGGTTCTGCACAACCTTGCGCTGGACGCGAAGACCGGGCAGCAGGTCTCGCTGACCGTGCTCTCGTTCGCGGACGACAACAAGGCCCGGCCGCTCGGCCCGCAGCTCGCGGCGTTCGCCGGTACGGTCGGGATCTCGACGTCGCTGGTGATCGACCAGCACCACGAGAAGCCGTCCGGTCAGGTCGCGCTGGAGATCCACCTGGTGCTCGTCGACCGCGACGCACCGCACCTGGACCACACCGAACACACCACCCGCACCATCATCGCGCTCTCGGCCGGCACCGTGACCGCCGAGGAACTGGCCCGGCTGGCGGTCGCGACCGCCGCCGACGACCGCACGATCGACGGCCTGGTGGTCACCGATCCGGATCCGTTCGACCGCACGATCGGCCGGGTCGCGCAGGCGCAGCGCCGCTCCAGCTCGCGGCTCCCGACGCTTCTCACCGGCACGGCAAGGCGGACCCGATGACGAACCAGCAGATCTCCGAGCAGCCCGGCACGATCGCCGGTTGGGCCGAGGACGACGACGGCCTGTTCGCCGACGACCGGTCGACCGCGCATCCGCCGGAGGGACTCGTCACGCTGCGGTACCTGCGCGACGCCGTGGTGCGGCACATGCGGATCTGGATCGTGCTCGCGGTGATCGGGTTCACCGGCGGCCTGGCGACGTACTTCCTGCTGCCCGCGCCGCACCAGGCGGCGGCCCGGTTGCTGGTCACCACCCGCGAGGGCGACGACCCGGTGAAGGCGATGGCGACCGAGATCAGCCTGGCCACCAGCCGGACCGTGGCGGAGCGCACGATCGCGCTGCTCGGCCTGCCCGAGACCCCGGACGAACTGCTCGGCGAGTACACCGCGACGATGCTGACCGATCGCGTGCTGCAGATCCAGGCGCAGGCGAAGACCGACGACCAGGCCACAAAGCTGGCCACGATCCTCGCCCAGACCTACCTGATCTTCCGGCGCGAGCAGATCGGCCTCGACGAGGGCCCGCTGCGCAAGGACCTGACCGCGGCACAGAACGACCTGACCCTGGCCCGGCAGGCGGTCGTTGCCGCCGGCGACGACCCGAACAACCCGCAGCACCCGAACAGCCCGGAGGTCGCGCGGTTCAACGCGGCCGGCGACAAGTTCCGGTTCGTCCAGCAGCAGCTGCTCGACCAGACCACCCGGGCCTCGAAGATGAACGCCAGCCGGTTGCTCGACACGCCGTCCCCGGTGCTCGTCCACGCCAAGCGCGTGCTGGCGATCAAGGCCGGTACCGGACTCATCGCCGGGCTGTTCCTCGGCATCGGGTTCATCGTCGTCCGGGCGTTGCTCTCGGACCGGCTGTGGAAACGGCAGGACGTGTCGAACGCGCTGGGTGCGCGGGTGCGGCTCAGCACGGGACGTCCGCCGCGCAGCTTGTTGCCGTTCGCCAATGCGCTCCGCCCGTCACAGTCGCGGCACCCGGAGATCCGGTTGCTGTCGCAGCACCTCGGTCAGCGGATCGTCTGGTCGAAGCGGCCGACTCCGGCGCTGGCCGTGATCAGCGTGGACGACGTACCGGCATGTGCGCTCGCGGTCGCGTCGCTCGCGGTGGCGCTGGCCGACGAGGGCAAGCACGTCCTGGTCGCGGACCTGACCGGGACCGGCGCGCTCGCGCACCGGCTGGGCGTCAAGGAGCTCGGCACCCGGGAGTCGCAGTTCAGCGAGGCCGGCCGGCGGATCGACGTCTTCGTCCCGGACCCGGACGGGCTGCCGCCTGAGGGCTGCTACCTGCGGCTCGGTGAGAACAACCGGCCGAGCGGTTCGGCCGACGTCCAGCTCGACGCGGCCTGGGACGTCGCGGACCTGGTGCTGACGCTCGCCACGCTGTCGCCGGCGATCGGCGCCGACCACCTCGGCAGCTGGGCGTCGCGTGCGGCCGTGGTGGTGACGGCGGGCAAGTCGACGTCGGCCAAGGTCCGGGCGACCGGCGAGATGCTGCGGCTGGCCGGCCTCGACATCGATTCCGCGATCGTACTGAACGCGGACCGGACCGACGAAGGCGTGGGGGTCGCGGACGCGGAGGCCTCGACCACGACCGCCGACCTCGAGATGTTCGCGCGATGAGCACTGTTACCGCGATCCGGACGCGGCTCGGGCCGAAGCCCGGGTTCCGCGAGGTCTCCCCGGAGCGCCGCCGGCGCCGGCGGGTCCAGCTGGTCTGGGCGCTGCTGGTGATGAACGTGATGACGTACTTCCCGGGCTCATTGCAACTGATCCCGTTCCCCGGGATCGTCGGCAAGCTGATCGCGCAGGGCGCGTTGCCGCTGGCCCTGCTGCTGGTGCTGACGGTCAACCGGCCGGCCCGGGTCCGGCCGAGTGTCTACATCTTCCTGGCCAGCCTGCTCGTCACCGAGGCGGTCATGGCGAGCCTCCGGTCGGAGTTCCTGATCAGTGCGCTGTACCGGTCGACCCGTCTGTTCCTGTTCGTCGTCGTACTGTGGCTGCTCACACCGTGGTGGACCCGCAAGGATCTGCTGCTGGTACGGACGCATCTGATCGTGCTGTGGTTCATCGTCGGCTCGGTGGTGTTCGGCTTCCTGATCGCGCCCGGTGCGTCGAGGCCGGACGGCAGGCTCGTCGGGATGGTCTGGCCGATCCCGCCCACGCAGACCGGGCACTACGCGGCAATGGCTGCTGGACTCACGGTCGTCCTGTGGATGGCAGGGCTACTCAAACGCAACGCCGCGCTCGCCAGTGTGCTCACAGCAGTCCCGGTGCTCCTCCTTACCCACACGCGCACGGCACTGATCGCCCTTCTCGTCGGTTCGGTGGTCGCAGGTCTCAGCCTGTTCACCGCGCGCTCCCGGGTCCGCAAGTTCTTCGCGATCGGCATCGGAGTCTTCTCGGTCGGTGCACTCACCGCGGGCTCGCTGGTGACGACGTGGCTCGCCCGCGGCCAGGACACCGAGCAGGTGACCGCTCTGACCGGACGCACGTTCGTCTGGGACGCGATCATCGCGCAACAGCGCACGACCTGGCAGACCCTGTTCGGCTTCGGGCTGTCCAACAAGTCGTTCAACGGCCTGCCGATCGACAGCAACTGGCTCGGTACGTACTACGACACCGGCGTGCTCGGCGTCTCGTTCTGTATCGCGATGGTGCTGTTCGTCTTCGTGGGCGCCTGGTTCACACCCCAGGGACCACGCCGTGCGGTAGCCCTCTTCATCGTCGCGTACTGCGTCGTCGCCTCGTTCACCGAGAGCGGCCTGAGCGAGGCATCGCCGTACCTGCTCGAACTCACGCTTGCCGCTTCGCTCGTGTACTCCCGTCCACCGCAGGAGGGTGTCGAATGAGGATCCTGCTGGTGCACAACAGGTACCGCTCGACTGCACCGAGCGGTGAGAACCGGGTCGTCGACCAGGAACGTGAAGCACTCACAGCACTCGGCCACGACGTCGGCCTCTTCGAACGGCACAGCGACGAGCTCGAGGACTGGCCGGCCTGGAAGAAGGCCACGCTGCCGGCCCGGGTGGTGTGGAACCCTGCCAGCAAACGCGATCTGGCCGTCACGCTGCGCGCCTTCCGACCGGACGTGGTGCACATCCACAACACCTTCCCCGTGCTGAGCCCCGCCGTGGTCTACGCCTGCCGCGAGGCCAAGGTGCCCGTAGTGATCACACTGCACAACTACAAGCTCCTGTGCGCGAGCGGTGACTTCTACCGTGACGGTGCGGTCTGCCACGACTGTGCAGGCGGTAGCCCCGTGCCTGCGGTCAAACACGGCTGCTACCGCGGCTCCAAGCTCGCCACGGCGACGACGGTGCTCAACACGAGGTCCCATCGTCGTACGTGGCGCAACCTCGTCTCGGCGTACCTGTTCATCTCGGAATCACAACGGAAGCTGCTGGCCGGCATGGATTTCGACCAGGACCGCAGCTTCGTTCGTTACAACTACGTGCCGTACGACGGACCGCTGGGCGGGACACCGAAACGCCAGGTCACGTACGTCGGCCGGCTCGACGCGGCCAAGGGCGCGCCGCTGCTGATGAAGGGCTGGGACGCGTACCGCGAGATCGCCGGCGACGACGCGCTCCGACTCGTCATCGCGGGTGGCGGCCCGCTGCTCGACGAGGTGACCGCCTGGGCCGCCGACCGGCCGTCGGTCGACCTGCGCGGTCTGATGCGCAAACCCGACGTGTTCGAGCTGATGCGCGAGTCGCGGGCCGTCGTGCTGCCGTCGGAGTGGGAGGAGACGTTCGGGCTGGTGGTGGTCGAGGCGATGGCCGTCGGCGTGCCGCTGCTCGCCTCGAGCCACGGGTCGTTCCCGGAACTCGTCACCGACGGCGTCGACGGCGCCCTGTTCGATCCGCGCCGCCCGGACGAGCTGGCCAAGCTGCTGCTCGACGTCGACACCGCCCCCGACCGGTACGCCGAACTCGGCCGGAACGCGCGGTCGACGTACGAGAACCGGCACGACCCGCAACGCAACCTGCGGCAACTGCTCGACATCTACCGGTTCGCGGTGGCGAACCCGGTGCCCACCCCGTAGCACCTCGCCAGGCCCCCGAAGGAAGACCCCCGAAGGAACACCATGGAACAGCGCGCCCCGAACGGCCCTCCGGCCGCGTGGTACCGCCGACGACGCAACCTCGTTGCCGGCGGCATCCTCCTGCTCGTCGGCGGGCTCTCCACGACGGCTGTGCTGGTCGCGGACGGCGATCCGGCCCACAAGGCGAAGCCGGCGCCGCCGGGCGCATCCGCCACGGTGGCAGCGGTCAAGGCACCGGTCACGCCCCCGGCCAAGGTCTGCGGGAACACCAAACTCCTGACCGGACCGGCACAGGCGCCGGCCGGCGCGGTCGTCGTCAGTACGTCGCAGAACCTGTCGACACTGACTGCGCAATCCCCTGCCGGTACGACGTTCTGGCTGTCGCCCGGTCGGCACCGGCTGACCAACGACGAGTTCGTCCAGGTCGTCCCGAAGGACGGCAATCACTACATCGGCGCGCCCGGCGCCATCCTCGACGGCGCCAACCGGAACCGCTACGCGTTCACCGGGTACGCCAAGGACGTCGTGATCAGCCACCTGACCATCCAGAACTTCGGGAAGGTCCGTGGCAACAACGACGAGGGTGTGGTGAACCACGACTCCGGCACCGGCTGGACCGTCGAGGCCAACACGATCCAGCACAACGCGGGCGCCGGCGTGATGCTCGGCAGCAAGAACGTGCTCCGCGGTAACTGCCTCAAGGACAACGGGCAGTACGGGTTCAACGCGTACAGCCCGCAGCGGGTCGCGAGCATCACGCTCCAGGGCAACGAGATCACCGGCAACAACACCGACGACTGGGAGACCGTCCGGCCCGGCTGCGGCTGCACCGGCGGCGGGAAGTTCTGGGCGGTCAGCGGAGCGATCGTGCGCGGCAACTGGATCCACGACAACCGCGGCGCCGGGATGTGGGCGGACACCAACAACACCGCGTTCGCGATCGAGGGCAACTACATCGCCGGCAACTACGCCGAGGGCATCGTCTACGAGATCAGCTACAACGCCTCGATCCGCGGCAACACGTTCATCCGGAACGGGATCGGCAAGGGCCCGACCAACACCGGATTCCCGACCCCGGCGCTGTACATCTCCGAGTCCGGCGCCGACAAGCGGGTGCCCGGCATGTTCAACCAGACCTTCGAGGTCAGCGGCAACGTCTTCACCGACAACTGGGCCGGCGTGATCCTGTGGGAGAACGCGGACCGGTTCGCCGGGTCCGCCGCCAACACCAGCAGCGGTTCCAGCACGCTGGTGAACCCATCCGTGGTCAACAACGCGAGCTGCAACGCCCAGAACATCAAGAACGAGCCGTACGTCGGTGACTGCCGCTGGCGGACCCAGAACGTCCGCGTGCACGACAACGTGTTCAGCCTGGACCCGGACAATCTCGGCGACAAGTGCGCTTCGCGGAGCGGCTGTGGCTACAACGGCATCTTCTCGAACTGGGGCACGTTCCCGGAGTGGTCGCCGTACAAGGCCCGTACCGTCGAGGACTCGATCACGTTCCACCAGGGCAACCGGTTCTTCTCCAACACCTACAGCGGCCCGTGGAAGTTCATGGTGCACGAGCAGGGCAATGCGGTGAACTGGGCCGCCTGGCAGGGCGCCCCGTACGGGCAGGACCAGGACAGCGTGATCAAGGTCAACGGGGAGCGCTGACCACGATGACGACTGTGCCTCCGGAGCGGGCCGCCGGCGAGCAGATCGCACTGCTCCGCTCGGTCGGGTACGCCGCGTTCGGCCGGCACGAGCGGGACCTCGACGTCCTCGACCTGGTCTTCGACAGCCTGATCGACACCCCCGGAGCCGCCGGGGTACGCCGGCTGCGCTTCGCCGGGCACGGCGTCACGCTCGACGTCCAGCGCACGCCGGAAGGCGTGGAGCTGCGGGTGTCGCCGGCCGCGCCCGTGGTGGTGGAGTCCCGCGGGGACGAGGCCAACCGGCTGGTCAGCTTCCTGTTGCGGTGGCCCGGTGGTACCCAACGACCGGTCCGGACCGCCTGGATCATCTTGTGATCCCTGGTGGCGGTCCGGACCGGGTGGCCTGCTGCCTCAGGAGGCAAGCAGCAGTCTGAGTTTGTCCAGGCAGCGGCCGCGGATCGGCCCGATGCTGCCGATCGGGATGCCGATCGTCGCGGAGATCTCGGCGTACGGCGCCGGCGGGTCGGCCATCAACATGCCGAGGAGTTGCTGCCAGCGGTCCGGCAGGCTCTCCAGCGCCCGCCGGACGTCGTCCGCGCGTTCGCCGGCCAGCAGGTCGGCGTCCAGCTCGGGCTGGTCACCGGCCACCTCCTCGAACGCGGTCGACTCGTAGGTCAGCAGCACGCGCTTGCGGAACGCCAGCACCCGCAGGCATTCCCGGCGTGTGGTGACGACCAGCCAGGCGCCGACCCGCTCGGGGTCGACGCGGTTGATGTGTTCGAGCAGCCGCAGCCAGACCATCTGCGAGACGTCAGCGGCGTCGCTGTCGGTCAGGCGGAAGCTGCGGGTCACGGCCCAGACGAGCCGGGCATAGTGGTCGACCAACCGGCTCCACGCCCCCTGGTCCCCGGCCGCCGCCTGGATCACCAGCGTCGCGGCGTCGGACCGGTCGGTGGCCGACCTCTCCATTACTACGGTCACGAATTCCCCCCTCGGGAATGCACAGCATTTTCGGTACTGCGAACCCGCCTAGTACGCGCCGTCGCTCCCCAGCACGGCACGCGCGGTCTTCCACAGAATCAGCAGGTCCAGCGCGATCGACCAGTTGTCGGCGTACCGCAGGTCGAGCCGCATCGACTCCTCCCAGGTCAGGTCACTGCGACCGCTGACCTGCCACAGGCCGGTCAGCCCTGGTTTCACGAGCATCCGGCGGGCGTCGTCGATCTGGTACTGCGCCACCTCGGCCGGAAGCGGCGGACGCGGGCCGACCAGTGACATGTCCCCCCGGAGCACGTTCACCAGCTGCGGCAGTTCGTCGATCGAGAACCGGCGCAGGTACTTGCCGACCTTGGTGATCCGCGGGTCGTCGCGGAGTTTGAACAGGATGCCGTTGCCCTCGTTCAGCGCGTGCAGCTCGGCCTTGCGTTCCTCGGCGTCGACCACCATCGTGCGGAACTTCAGCATCTTGAACTGCTCGCCGCCACGCCCGACCCGGGTCTGCTTGAACAGCACCGGTCCGCGGCTGGTGAGCTTCACGACGATCGCCGTGACCAGCAGCAACGGCGCCAGCGCCAGCAACATCAGGCAGCCGACGACCCGGTCGAAGACGTTCTTCAGCACGTGCGGTCCACCGCTCACCGACGGCCGCTCCAGATGCAGCAGCGACAGCCCGGCGACCGGACGGATCGAGATCCGCGGGCCGGCCACCTCGACGATGCCCGGCGACACGATCAGCTCGACGCCGCGCTGTTCGAGCGCCCAGGACAGCTTGCGCAGCGAGTGCCCGGTGAGCTCCGGGTCGGCGGCCACCGCGACGACGTCGACCTCCCACTCGTCGACGGCTTTGAGGATGTCCATCTCGGCACGGCCCAGCCGCTCCGGTTCCGGCTCCTCGAAGGCGTCACCGCGCGGCAGACAGCTCGCCACCACGACGTACCCGTCGGTCTTGCGCTCCTCCAGGTGCCGCCGCAAGGTGGTCACCTGGTCGTTGCGGCCGACAACGAGCACCTGGCGCATGCAGCGGTTCAGGAACCGCCGCTTGGAGATCTGCCGGTGCAGCAGCCAGCGGGCGAACATCGCCGCCAGACAGGTCATCGGCACCGCCAGGACGACAAAGCCACGCGCAACCTGGCTCTTCGTCGCGTACGACGTCACGGCGACCACCGCTGTCAGCGCGACAGCGGCCCGGATGATCGATCGGAACTCCTCCGGCCCGGTGCCGAAGTAGCGGGTCTCATAACCCCGCTCCAGCGCCACACAGACCAGCCAGGCGACCGGCAACGCCGCGCCCAGCAGAACGTAGCCGAGGTCGATCTGGGCCCCGAACCGGACCAGCAGCGCCAGCGACACACCGAACAGCGCGGCTCCCAGGTCGCCGGCGAGCGCGGCCCACCGGTACTTCGCGACCCAGCGCGCCTCGGTGGACCGTGCCGATCGCGGCACGATCGCCGGTACTTCGTCCGGTACCACCCAGACCGGCCGACGACGCTCCCCCGACGGCGCCGGCCGTAAGTCAGCCGGATCGGCCAACCCCTCGGACATGACGAATTCAGTCACGCACAGTCACCCCCCACAGGTGAGAAGCGAAACCCGTGACCAACCCACTCCCCGTCACGGACCTCGTCCAACGTCGCCCCCACAACGACGTGAACCAGAGAGTACTACGTGGCCGCGGCAGAAGACAGCACCGGACGCGAGTGTTTACCTGCGGGCAATGCGACTGCCAGGTTCCGAAAATGCCGAGACCCCGGGAACCCGTTTCCGGATTCCCAGGGGTCTCAAACGACTACTTCAAGTGATCAGTTGCCGGGTCGGGGCACCGATCGGTCAAGCGTCAGTCGGCACCGCCCAGGTCGGCTCTGCCTCAGCCGGCGATCAGGCCGTCGCCGCTGATCAGTTCGCGCATCTCCGCGAGCGAGCTGTCCGACGGGGGCAGGATCGCGTCGGAGTCGTGCAGCTCGTCGTCCGGCACCTTCTCGCCGGAACGGACGAAGTCCAGCAGAGCGGCGAAGGCGGTCTGGTAGGCCGCCTCGTCGCCGGACGACACGGCCTTCTCCAGGTCGCCGTCGACCGCGTTCAGCGCGTCGACCTTGTCGTCGGCCAGTCGCCACTGGCCCTCACCCATGATGCGAACGATCACCGAACATCTCCGTCCTGAGGTCGCGCCGGCTCTGAGGCAGGTTGGGCGGCTGGTTGGGTGGCCGGCTGCTGCACTGGCTGGGCGGGCTGCTGGGCGGTCTGCTGGCCCTCACCGGAGAGCTCCTTGGGCGCGCTGCCCCCGGACAGCTGGGCCTTCATCGCGGCCAGCTCGCTCTCCACGTCGGAACCCGACGACATCCGCTCGAGCTCGAGCGTGATGTTGTCCTTGCTGGTACCGGAGGCGTCGTCGAGCGCGCCGGAGGCGAGCAGCTCGTCGATCGCGCCGGCCCGGGCCTGCATCTGCTGGGTCTTGTCCTCGGCCCGCTGGACCGCGAGGCCGACGTCGGACATCTCCTCGGAGATGCCGGAGAACGCCTCGTTGATCCGGGTCTGCGCCTCGGCCGCGGTGTAGGTGGCCTTGATGGTCTCCTTGCGGGTCCGGAAGGACTCGACCTTGGCCTGCAGCCGCTGGGAGGCGAGCGTGAGCTTCTCCTCCTCACCCTGCAGCTGCGCGTGCTGGGTCTGCAGGTCGTCGATCTGGCCCTGCAGCCCGGACTTGCGGGTCAGGGCCTCCCGGGCCAGGTCCTCGCGGCCCATCGAGAGCGCCTTCTGCGCCTGCTCCTGGAGCTTGGCCGACTGCGACTGCAGCTGGGAGGCCTGCAGCTCCACCCGCTTACGGCTGGTGGCCACGTCGGCCACGCCCCGGCGGACCTTCTGGAGCAGCTCGAGCTGCTTCTGATACGAGTAGTCAAGGGTTTCGCGAGGATCCTCGGCCTTGTCCAGGGCGGAGTTCGCCTTGGCCTTGAAGATCGTCGACATCCGCTTGAAGATGCTCATCGATATCCGTACCCCTTCTGTGCCGGACTGACGACCCGGCGTGCGTGCCTTCCACCCTATGTGCCACCGGGTCACCACACCATCGGGACAGGCCCCGATAAAGTAGTCGGAAGGTCCGGGGACCACCCCGACTCGCGACCTGCCCTTGCGAATGAGGTTCTGACCCCGTGTTCCGTCGTACCAAGTCTGAGACAGCTACCACCGTACCTGCCGAGCCCCAGGGCAAGCCGGGCGGCAAGGGCCGTCCCACGCCGAGCCGCAAGGAGGCGGAGGCGGCCCGGAAGGCGGCGTTCAAGAAGCCGCGCAACCGCAAGGAGGCCTCCTCGATCCGGCGGGAGAAGATGCGGACCGAGCGGGCCAAGATGCAGCAGGCCATGCAGACCGGCGACGACCGGTACCTGCCGGCCGCCGACAAGGGCCCGGTCCGGCGGTTCGCCCGCGACTACGTGGACGCCCGCTACTCGGTGATGGAGTTCGCGCTGCCGATCCTGCTCGTGGTGTCGCTGGTCGGCGTGGTGTTCTCGCCGCAGTTCCCGTGGCTGGCCGGGATGGTGAACCTGCTGTTCCTGCTGATGATCCTGCTGATCGCGGCGGACTGGTTCCTGCTCACGCAGGGACTGAAGAAGCAGATCGGGATCAAGTTCCCGAAGGAGTCCACCAAGGGCATCGGCTTCTACGCGGTCCGGCGGACCATGCAGATGCGCCGCTGGCGGCTGCCGAAGCCGATGGTCAAGCGTGGCGAGAAACCGTCCTGACCGAGGCAGTAGGGTCGGGGTATGGACTTTCGCTATCTCGGCAACAGCGGTCTGAAGGTCAGTGAGATCTCGTACGGGAACTGGCTCACGCACGGGTCCCAGGTGGAGAACGAGCAGGCCAAGGCCTGCGTGCGGGCGGCCCTGGACGCCGGCATCACGACGTTCGACACCGCCGACACCTACGCCAACACCAAGGCCGAGTCGGTGCTCGGTGAGGCGCTGGCCGGCGAGCGCCGCGAGTCACTGGAGATCTTCACCAAGGTGTACTGGCCGACCGGCCCCGGCGGACCGAACGACACCGGCCTGTCCCGCAAGCACATCCACGAGTCGATCAACGGCTCGCTGAAGCGGCTCGGCACCGACTACGTCGACCTGTACCAGGCGCACCGGTACGACACCGAGACGCCGCTCGAGGAGACGATGGAGGCGTTCGCCGACGTCGTCCGGCAGGGCAAGGCGCTCTACATCGGCGTGTCGGAGTGGACCGCGGAGCAGCTCCAGGAGGGCCACCGGCTGGCCCGCGAGCTGCGCATCCCGTTCGTCTCGAACCAGCCGCAGTACAGCATGCTCTGGCGGGTGATCGAGGCCGAGGTGGTCCCGACCTCGGAGGAGCTCGGGATCAGCCAGGTGGTGTTCTCGCCGATCGCACAGGGTGTGCTCACCGGCAAGTACCTGCCCGGCCAGCAGCCGCCGGAGGGCTCCCGGGCCACCGACGCGGCGGGGTCGAACTTCATCAAGCGGTTCCTCACCGACGACGTACTGACCCGGGTCCAGGAGCTCAAGCCGCTCGCCGACGAGGTCGACCTGTCGCTGTCGCAGCTGGCGATCGCCTGGGTGCTGCAGAACCAGAACGTCGCCTCCGCGATCATCGGTGCCTCCCGGCCCGAGCAGGTCACCGAGAACGTCAAGGCCTCCGGCGTGAAGCTCGAGGACGACCTGCTGAAGCGGATCGACGAGGTGCTCGGCCACATCGTCGAGAGCGACCCGGCGAAGACCGCGCAGAACGCCCCGCAGAAGCGGCCGAACTCGTGAGCTGGACCTGGCGGTTCGAGACCGCTACCGGTGCACTGGTCGACCCGGGCGAGGTCGGCGGCGCGGACTTCTCCGCCCAGGGCGACGCGGAGAGCTGGCTGGGCGAGGTCTGGCGGGACCTGGCCGACCGCGGCGTCGGTCAGGTGTACCTGCTGGAGGACGGCCGTGAGGTGTACGGGCCGATGAGTTTGTCGGCAGCAGAGTAGAGTTCGGTCGAACCACACGCCTGTGTCACAGGGAAGCCGGTCCGAGTCCGGCGCTGACCCGCAACCGTAGGCCACCGCTCCTGGTGGCGAGCCGGAACACTGTGACGCAGGCGGTCAGGCTCAACTACCCGCCGTGGCCCGCGGGTGGAGCCCCTACCCTGCCGGTGCAGGCGGGACCTCCTCCACCGGGCTGCGGCCCGACCGAGGAACCACAATGACTGCACATCGCCGGACCTTACGACTGGTCCTCAGCCTGCTGGCGGGTCTCCTGCTGGCTGGGACCGTTGCAACCAGCGCCAGGGCCGAGGACGGCTACCGCTTCTGGGGCTACTACCAGTGGACCAACGGCCAGTGGGCCTTCTCGCAGAAGGGCGCTGACGCCTACGTCCCGCCGGACGGGGCGGTGGAGGGCTGGCGATTCGCCCTGGGCGGCGCGAAGCCGCGGGTCCCGCGGGCTGCCGGCGACTTCGACGCGATCTGCGGCAAGACCCCGGCGGAGACCGGGAAGAAGCGGGTGGCGTTGGTGGTCGACCCGGGGACACCGGAGGACGCGGTCGCCGGTGAGACCCCGGGGCAGGCCAGCGGGACCTGCGTGGTGACCGACCCGAAGTCGACCGGCGCGCAGATCCTGGCCGCGACCGGTCCGGTACGGATCGAGAAGGGCCTGACCTGCGGCATCGCGGGGTACCCGGCCAAGGGCTGCGGCGACCAGGTGAAGAACATCAAGGTCCCGGCCACCGACCCCCCGGTCACACTGCAGATCAAGGCGGCCGTCGGTTCCTCCGCGCCCGCTCCGGCGGCGCCGGACAAGAGTGGTACGCCGTGGACCGGCATCATCATCGCGATGATCGTGGTCGTCCTCCTGGCCGGCGGCGGGTTCTACCTGACCCGTCGGCGTACCGCGACCAAGTAGATGCGCGCCGTACACCACCTCACACTCCCCCGGGCGCTGCACCCGGGGGCCTGGTGGTTGTGGGCGCTCTGCATGGCTGTTGCGGCCAGCCGGACGCGCAACCCGATCCTGCTGGTCCTCATCCTCGCTGTGACGGGGTTCGTCGTGGCTGCCCGCCGGAGCGACGCGCCCTGGGCGCACAGCTTCACGGCGTTCTTGAAGCTCGGTCTGCTCGTCATCGGGATCCGCGTTGTCCTGCAGGCCTTGCTGTCCACCCGCTCGCAGGGCAACACGGTGCTGTTCACACTGCCGCAGATCCCGTTGCCTGACTGGGCTGCCGGCGTGAAGCTTGGCGGCCAAGTGACCGCAGAGGCTCTGGTGACGGCTCTGTACGACGGTGGTCAACTGGCCGTCATGCTGTGCTGCGTCGGCGCGGCCAATGCGCTGGCGAGCCCACGCCGGTTGCTGAAGTCGTTGCCCGGGGCCCTGTACGAGATGGGCGTCGCCTGTGTCGTGGCGCTGACCTTCGCGCCACAGCTGGTCACGGACGGCCGCCGTATCCGGGCCGCTCGCCGCCTCCGCGGCCGTACTCGCGCCGGCTTCCGTACGACGGCCATGCCGGTTCTCGAAGGTGCACTGGACAGGTCGGTGGAGCTGGCCGCTGCGATGGACTCCCGTGGATACGGGCGCACGGCGCAAGCTCCTCGGAGCCAGCGTCGGCTCACAGCGCTGTGCGTGCTGCTCGGTCTGCTGGGGATCCTGCTCGGTGTCTACGCGTTGCTGACGGACTCCATGGCGTTCCCACTGGCCGCGGCCACGCTGGCGATCGGTGTACTCCTGGCAGTCGCTGCGATGGTAGTGGGACGTCAGCGGGTCAGCCGGACGCGCTACCGACCCGACCCGTGGGCCCTGCCCGAGTGGCTGGTCGTAGCGGCCGGTGCTGTTGCTGCAGGCGCCATGGTGACCGCGGCGGTCCGTGGCGTGGACGGTCTGCTCCTGGCCGGTCCGTTGGTGATTCCACCGGTGCCGGTGTTGCCAGTGGTCGGCGTACTGGTCGGACTGGTGCCCGCGCTGGCCGCACCACCGCTCAAGAAGGGCGCCGCATGATCGAGTTCGACCAGGTGACCGTGACGTACGACGGAGCGCGTGCGCCCGCCCTGCAGGACGTGAGCTTCACCGTGCCGGAAGGTGAGCTCGCGCTGGTGATCGGGCGGACCGGGTCCGGTAAGTCGACGTTGCTCCGGGCAATCAACGGCTTGGTGCCGCACTTCACCGGCGGCGCGCTCGCCGGACGGGTGCTGGTGGACGGGCGGGACACCCGGGCGTACCGGCCGCGGGATCTTGCCGACGTGGTCGGGATGGTCGGGCAGGACCCGATGGCCGGGTTCGTCACCGACACGGTCGAGGACGAGCTCGCGTACAGCATGGAGTCGCTCGGCGTGCCGCCGGACGTGATGCGCCGGCGCGTCGAGGAGACGCTCGACCTGCTCGGGCTGGCCGACGTACGCGACCGGGCGCTCACGTCGTTGTCGGGCGGTCAGCGGCAACGGACCGCGATCGGTGCGGCGCTGACGTCGCATCCCGCCGTACTCGTACTGGACGAGCCGACGTCGGCGCTCGATCCTCAGGCGGCCGAGGAGGTGCTGGCCGCGCTGCAGCGGCTGGTGCACGACCTGGGTGTCACGGTGGTGATGGCTGAGCACCGGCTGGAGAGGGTGATCCAGTACGCCGACCGTGTGATCGAAGTACCGGGCGGAGCTGCTGCTGTGTCGACTGGGCTGCCTGCCGAGCGCATGGTGACGGCACCGGTCGCACCACCTGTCGTGGAGCTCGGACGACTGGCTGGCTGGTCACCGCTTCCGCTGTCCGTGCGAGACGCACGGCGGGCGGCTGTGACGTTGCGAAAGCAGCTGGACTCTCCTCCCCCTCCGCGTGGTGTTGGACAGCTCGGACCGGAGCTTGCCCACTGCAAGGACCTGGTGGTGAGCTACGGCACCGTCACTGCACTGCGTGGCGTTTCCATCAGCGTCAGGGCCGGCGAGGTGGTCGCGCTGATGGGTCGCAACGGCGCGGGCAAATCCACGCTGCTCAACGCATTGGTCGGCATCGTCCCGGTCCGCTCCGGTACGGCGGTTGCCGCTGGTACCGACCCTCACCGCACCAAACCGAAGCAGCTCGTCAAGGCCGTCGGACTGGTACCGCAGGAGCCCGCAGACCTCCTGTACGCCGCTACGGTCGCGGACGAGTGCTCTAGCGCCGACTCGGACTTCAAGGTGCCCGCTGGTAGCTGCCGAGCGCTGTTAGAACGGCTCGCGCCTGACGTGGCATTGGACATGCACCCGCGGGACCTGTCCGAGGGACAACGGCTGTGCCTGGCGCTGGCCGTCGTACTGTGTGGAGCGCCGCCGCTCCTGTTGCTGGACGAGCCGACGCGCGGACTGGACTACGGCGCCAAGCGGCGGCTGGTGGCAATACTGGGCGAGCTCGCCGCCGCGGGACACGCGGTGGTGCTGTCGACGCACGACGTGGAGATGGTGGCCGAGGTCGCCACCCGGGTGATGGTGCTCGCCGAGGGTGAACTGGTCAGCGACGGCCCGACCGCCGAGGTGATCGCCGGATCGCCGGCGTTCGCACCCCAGGTCGCGAAGATCCTGGCACCGCTACCGTTCCTAACCGTCGGCGAGGTTGCCGACGCCCTGGACCGAGCCTCATGAACCTCATCCGGCTCAAGCCTCGCAGCACCGTCGCGTTGTTCGTCGCCTCTCTCGTCGGTGTGCTCGCCTTCGCCTGGCCGCTCTTCTTCCAGACGTCGCAAGCAGGCGAGTCGGCGATCGGGCACACCACCGACGCTCCGTGGCTCTTCGTGTTGCTGCTCCCGCTGCTGGTGGCCGTCGTACTTGCGGAGCTCTCCGAGGCCGGCATCGACGCGAAGGTGATCTCGCTCGTCGGCATGCTCGCCGCGGTCGGTGCGGCACTGCGGGCGTTGGGCCCTGGTACGGCGGGACTCGAGCCCGGGTTCTTCCTGCTGGTGCTGGCAGGGCGGGCGTTCGGCGCCGGGTTCGGGTTCGTCCTCGGGGCGGTGTCGCTGCTCGGCGGGGCGCTGATCAGCGGCGGGGTCGGGCCGTGGATGCCGTTCCAGATGTTCGCCTGCGCGTGGGTCGGTTGCCTGGCCGGGTTGCTGCCACGGGCCGGCGGGCGGCTCGAGCTGCTGCTGCTGGCGGCGTACTCGCTGGTGTCCGGGGTGCTGTACGGCGTGATCATGAACCTCTGGTTCTGGCCGTACGCGACGTTCGGGAGCGACTTCTCGTTCGTGCCGGGTGACTCGCTGGCCGACAACCTGCACCGGTACTTCCTGTTCGTGATCGCGACCTCGCTCGGGTGGGACATTCCGCGCGGGATCCTCTGCGCGGTGCTGGTACTGGTGCTCGGACGGCCGATTCTCAACGCATTCCGGCGTACCGCCCGCAAGGCGGCGTTCGAGGCGCCGGTGGTCTTCGAACCCAGGAGGACGGATGCCTGACCGTACGTTGGTGCTGGGCGGCGCCCGCTCCGGCAAGTCGATCGCGGCCGAACGGCTACTGGCCGATGTACCGGACGTCGTATACGTCGCCACCGGCGGCGACGACGCCGGCAGCCCCGAATGGGCCGCCCGCATCGCCAAGCACCGAGCCCGCCGCCCACCCACCTGGAGCCTGGCCGAAACCATCGACCTGATCCCCCTCCTGCAGTCCCCCGGCCCACCCCTCCTGATCGACTGCCTAACCCTCTGGCTCTCCCGCACCATGGACACCCTCAACGTCTGGGATAACCTCTCCCACCCCATCCCCACGGCCCCCACAGATCCCACGGGCCTGGCGAACCCCACGGACCCGGCGGACCCCACAGGCCCGGCGGACCCCACAGGCCCGGCGGACCCCACGGGTGCGGCCAACCCGGCCGACCCGGCCGACCCGGCCGAGCGTCAACCGACGGCTGTCGACCTGCTCGAGCAGGAGATCGTCCGGCTGGCTGATGCCTGGGCCTCGACGCCCCGCCGTGTGGTTGCCGTCAGCAACGATGTCGGCTCCGGAATCGTCCCCGCCGACCCCGGCACCCGCCTGTTCCGCGACCTGATGGGCCGCCTCAACACCACCATCTCCCTGTCCTCCACCCAAGTCCTCTGGACCATCGCCGGCCGAACCCTCCCCCTGACATGACCACCCCACCCAACGAAAACCCCGCCGAGAACAACCCACCAACCCCCGCCACGCCGGCGGCCGGCCGCCCGGCCGGTGAAGCAGCCGGCGCTGACCGGTCCGACGGTGACCAGCCCGCCGGCGGCCGCCCGGCTACCACCCCGCGCCCGCGGACCGCAGCCACCCCGCCCGTGCACACCGCAGCCAGCCCGCCCGTGCAGAGCGCCGCTACACCTCCCGCACAGAGCGCCGCTACACCTTCAGCGCGGGGGTCGTGGGTTGATGGGGTGCGGTTGGCGTTCGGGACGCTCACGGTGTTGCCCGCAGGGATTCCTCGGCGGGTGGATCGAGGGGTGGGTGGGCGCGCGATGGTGTTGGCGCCTTTGGTGGGGGTGGTGGTGGGCGGGGTTGCGGCGGCTGTGGTGGCACTGGCTCAGCTTGTGCGGCCCGACGCCGAGCTGCTCGCGGCGGTGCTCGGGGTGCTGGTGGTGGCAGGGCTGTCGGGCGGTCTGCACCTCGACGGACTGGCGGACTTTGCGGATGCGCTCGGTTCGCGGCGGGATCCGGAGACGATGTTGCGGATCATGAAGCAGAGCGACATCGGACCGTTCGGGGTGGTCGCGATCGTCGGCGTACTGCTCGTCGACGTCGCCGCGCTGACCGCCTGCGTACAGGCGGGCTTCGGCTGGCAGGCCATCCTGATCGCCACCGTCGCGAGCCGCCTCACCCTCCCCTGGTCCTGCCGTACGACGATCCCCGCCGCCCGCCCCGACGGCCTCGGCACCATCGTCGCCGCCACCGTCCGCCCCATCACCGCCACCTTCGCCACAGCCCTCGTCCTCGCCGCAACCACCGCCCTCACCTGGCAGCCCCACCAGGCCACCCAACACCAGGCCGTCCCCCACCAGACCGCCCAACACCAAGCCGTCCAACACGAACGCGTCGATTACCAAGTGGTCCGACACGATGCCGCCGGCGCCACACCCCCCACCCACCAGCACCTCAACACACCCACCTCGCCCCGCCCCACCGCCGCCACAGCCCCCACCCACCAGCACCTCAACACACCCACCTCGCTCCACCCCACCGCCGCCACAGCCCCCACCCACCAAGACCTCACACCCACCACCTGGCTCGAGCTCACCGACGCCGCAGCCCCCACCCGGCAGGACCTCAGCACACCCAACTGGCTTCACCTCAGCGGTGGCGCAGGCGCCGTGCTGTTGGCGGTTGCCATCAGTTTCCTCATCAGCCGGACAGCAACCAGGAAACTCGGCGGGACCACCGGTGATGTCCTCGGCGCGACGGTCGAACTGGCCCTTCCGGTAGCCCTTCTGAGCATCGCCCTGACCGTGTGAGCGCTCACCTCCACCGCCCCGCCACCACGGTGGTCTACTGTCGCCGATGGAACGATCAAGTGGGGTAGTGACGGCGAGGTTGCAGCTGATGTTTGTGGTTGACGACACGTGGGCGGCCGGGTACGCCCCGCGATCCGTTATCTTTATGTAATGAACGCAACCCGCCCGGCGCCCGGCTCGCAGACTTCGCTGCGCGAAGCCAACCGTGCGCGCGTTCTCAGCGTCGTCCGTCAGCACGGCCCGCTCACCCAGGTCGAGATCGCCGCCGCGTCCGGCCTGTCCGCCGCCACCGTGTCGAACATGGTCAAGGAGCTGGACCAAGCCGGCATGGTCGGCCTCTCCCGGAGCATCCGCAACGGCCGCCGCGCCGTACTCGTGTCGCTCGCCTCCGGTGGCGGCCTGCTCGCCGGTGTCGCGTTCGGAGAGCGCGACGTCCGGGTCGCGGTCGCCAACGGGTCTCGCGAGATCCTCGCCCAGCAACTCATGCCGCTGCAGGCCGACCACGTCGCCGACGAGGGCATGGAACGCGCGGCCCGGCTGCTCGCCGACCTGGCCGAGACGGTCAGCTCCGGCGTCGAAGACATCTCCGCGGTCGGTTTCGGCCTGCCGATGCCGGTGGACGCGATCAGCGGCGAGGCCGGGTCGGACGCCGTACTGCCCGGCTGGCGCGGCGTGAACGTCACCGAGGCGATGTCGGCGTACCTGCGCGCCCCGGTCGCGCTCGACAACACCGCCAACCTGGCCGCGCTCGGCGAACTCCGCGCCGGCGCGCTCCGCGGCGTCCGGAACGGCTGCTACCTGAAGTTCTCGTACGGCGTCGGCGCAGGGATCGTGATCGACGGCGAGGTGTTCCGCGGCTCGGCCGGTACGGCGGGTGAGATCGGCCACGTCACGATCGACGAGAACGGCCCGATCTGCCGCTGCGGCAATCGCGGCTGCCTGGACACGTTCGTCGGATCACGGGCGCTGATCAACAGCCTGGCCGCCTCCCACGGACCGCTGCGACTGAAGGACATCGTCACCCGCGCGCTGGCCGGCGACATCGGCTGCCGCCGGGTGATCGAGGACGCCGGCCGCCGGGTCGGTGTGGCCGTCGCAGGGGTGGTGAACCTGCTGAATCCGGAGGTGATCGTGGTCGGCGGCCTGATGGCCGAGGCCGGTGACCTCATCCTCGGCCCGCTCCGCGAGGCGCTCGACCGGTGCGCGATCCCGAGCGCCGCCGCGACCGTCGAACTGCGCCCGGCCGAGCTCGGAGACGCGGCCGACATCATCGGCGCGATCCACCGCGCGTCGGTACTGAGTCATACCAATATCTCCATTTCTTGAATTCAAGTCTTGACGACAAGACCGCGGAGAGCTTGACTTCGGGCAGGCCAATTGGGGCCTGCCTTGTCAAGGAGTTGCCTATGTCCGTCCCCGTTACCCGTCTCGTCGGTCTCGGCCTCGCCGTGTCGGCCCTTGCCGTCTCGCTGGTGGCCTGTGGGTCGAACGACTCCGGCAGCGGCTCAGGCAGCGCGAAGAAGATCGCGCTGTTGCTGCCCGAGTCCAAGACCACCCGGTACGAGGCGCTCGACCGTCCGCTGTTCACCGAGGCGCTGAAGGCCGCCTGCGCGAAGTGCGAGCTGATCTACAGCAACGCCGACCAGGACGCGTCGAAGCAACAACAGCAGGCCGAGGCCGCACTGACCCAGGGCGCGAACGTCCTGGTGCTCGACCCGGTCGACGGTAAGGCCGCCGCCGCGATCGCCGCGTCGGCGAAGGGCCAGAACGTACCGGTGGTCGCGTACGACCGGTTCATCGAGAACGCCAACTACTACGTGTCGTTCGAGAACGAGGCGGTCGGCAAGTTGCAGGCGCAGACGCTGGTCGACACGCTCAAGGCGGCCGGTAAGACGTCCGGCAACATCGCGATGATCAACGGCTCGCCCACCGACCCGAACGCGGCCGACTTCAAGAAGGGCGCGCACAGCGTGCTCGACTCGAGCGGCTTCAAGATCGCCGCCGAGTTCGACACCCCGGACTGGAGCCCGGACAAGGCGCAGGCCTGGATGGAAGGCCAGCTGAGCGCGATCAAGAACGGTCTGGTCGGGGTGTACGCCGCCAACGACGGCACCGCGGGCGGTGCGATCGCGGCGCTCAAGGGTGGTGGCGTCAAGCCGCTCCCGCCGGTCACCGGCCAGGACTCCGAACTCGCCGCGATCCAGCGGATCGTGTCCGGCGACCAGGCGATGACCATCTACAAGGCGGTCAAGCCGCAGGCCGAAGCCGCCGCCAAGGGCGCCGTGGCGCTGGCCAACGGAAACAAGCCGGAGTCCACCACCGACAAGAACGGTGTCCCGTCGACGATCCTCGACCCGGTCGCGGTGACCAAGGCGAACATCAAGGACACCGTTGTCAAGGACAACATCTACAAGATCTCGGACATCTGTACGGCAGCATTCGCGGCAGCCTGCGCCGCAGCCGGACTGTCGAACAACTGACCGCCCCCCGAGCTTGCCCCCGCAGTGAGGTGCGGGGGCAAGCTTAGGTCTACGTTTCAGTTCAGGAGGCTGATCGTGTGACTGTTACCCCCGCTCCCCCCGACGTCGGCGCCGGTACGGTGCTGTCGCTGCAGGGAATTTCCAAGCGGTTCGGCGCCGTCCAGGCCCTGAAGAACATCGAACTCGACGTCCGGGCCGGTGAAGTGCTCGCCCTGGTGGGCGACAACGGCGCCGGCAAGTCCACGCTGGTGAAGACGATCGCCGGCGTGTACACCGCCGACGACGGCACGATGGTCTTCGACGGCCGCCCGGTCCGGGTCGGCAGTCCGGCCGAGGCACAGCAGCTGGGCATCGCCACCGTGTTCCAGGACCTGGCGCTCTGCGACAACCTCGACGTGGTCGCGAACCTGTACCTCGGTCGCGAGCTCGAGAAGGCCGGCGCGCTGGACGAGGTCGAGATGGAACGCCAGTCCTGGGAACTGCTCCGGCAGCTGTCCGCGAAGATCCCGTCGGTGCGGATCCCGGTCGCCAGCCTGTCCGGCGGCCAGCGGCAGACCGTCGCGATCGCCCGCAGCCTGCTCGGCAAGCCCAAGGTCGTGATGCTCGACGAACCGACCGCGGCTCTCGGCGTCGCTCAGACCGCCGAGGTCCTCAACCTGGTCGAGCGGCTGCGCGAACGCGGCCTGGCCGTGATCCTGATCAGCCACAACATGGCCGACGTGATGGCGGTCGCCGACCGGGTCGCGGTACTGCGGCTCGGCCGGAACAACGGGGTCTTCGTCGTCAGCGAGACCCGGACGCAGGACATCATCGCGGCCATCACCGGCGCGGTCGACAACGCGGTCTCCGAGCGCGCCGCGCGCCGGAACCCAGAGGAGCCATCATGACCCTGCAGGACTCGGCCCAGGATCCGGCCCAGGATCCGGCCCTGGATTCGGCCCCGGATTCGGTGCAGCTGCCCGCGGATCTGCAGGACGAGCGGCTGATCGCCAGCCGCGGCCTGAGCGGCGCGGTCGGCGCGTTCACTTCCCGGCTGCGCTCCGGCGACCTCGGTTCGGTACCGGTGGTGATCGGGCTGATCATCATCTGGGTGGTCTTCCAGATCGCGAACAGCTCGTTCCTGTCCAGCCGCAACCTGGTCAACCTGACCCTGCAGACGACGTCGGTCGGGGTGATTGCCCTCGGCATCGTTCTGGTGCTGCTGCTCGGTGAGATCGACCTGTCGGTCGGTTCGGTCAGCGGTTTCGCCGGCGCGGTCGTCGGGGTCACGTTCGTCAACCAGGGCTGGCCGATCGTGCTGTCGTTGCTGGCCGGCGTCGTGCTGGGCATCGTGGTCGGTCTGTTCTACGGCCTGCTCTACACGCGGTTCGGCGTACCGAGCTTCGTGATCACGCTCGCCGGGTTGCTCGGGTTCCTCGGGCTGCAGTTGCTGGTGCTCGGCAAGGACGGCACGATCAACCTGCCGTACGACTCGCCGCTCGTCGGCTTCGCGACCCGCAGCTTCCTGTCTCCCGCGATCGCATATGGACTGGTCGCTCTGGTCGTCGTGGTCTACACCCTGACCAGGCTGCAGGGCCGGAGCGCTCGCGCCGCGGCGGGGCTGTCCGCGGCGCCGACGTCGTTCATCGCGGCGAAGGCGGCAGGCCTCGCTGTCGTACTGCTCGTCCCGGTTCTGGTCCTCAACGGCGACCGTGGCGTCTCGTCGATGTTCCTGCTGTTCCTCGCGCTGGTCGTGGTCACGGACCTGGCCGTACGACGGACCCGCTGGGGCCGCTCGGTCTTCGCCGTCGGCGGCAACGTCGAG